>JANLVI010000008.1:0-1534 GCA_031363915.1 Vulcanimicrobiota bacterium | reverse complement strand
GTTTTCTTGGACAATGGCTACGAGCTGCGGTTCGAGCCAATCGAAGCGCTTGCAGCGGGCGAGGTGACGGAGAGCGAGTTTGCGACAAGGTATCGCGAACAACTAGCCCCCGCCCCTAAACCGAACCCGGTCGGGCTACGTTGCGAGCGTTGGTTCGACGATGATCTCGACGTTGTTGCGCAAGGCGTTGGAGACGGGGCACGTCTTTTCGGCTTCGTGCGCGTAGCTTGCGAATTGTTCTTGCGTGAGCCCGGGCACGGTGCCGACGACTTGCAAGCGGATCTTCGTAATCTTAAAGCCGGTCTCGACTTGCTCGACGGTGCAGATGGCCTTGGTGTCGATGCTCGCGGACGGGTGGCCGTTCGTGCCAAGGAACGCCGTGAATGCCATGCTGTAACACGCCGAATGAGCGCCCGCAAGTAGCTCTTCGGGATTGGAGCCGGGCAGATCGCCAAAGCGCGTGCCGGCGCTATAGCCGACCGGCGGAATCGCCTTACTGTTGAAGGTAATGGTGCCGCCGCCGGTCGGGATATCGCCCGTCCAGACGGCCTGCGCACGTCGGTTAAACATCATCGTCGTCATCCTTTGCTCGGTGTCCGGCTTGCGGCCGGGGGGCTCTCCCGCAAGCGCAAACCGACACAAAGCCGCTCGAGTTTCGAATTTCGACCGCGCGTTACTGCAAGCGGTGAATCGTCGAATCGATATGTGCGACGTGCGTTTCGATCGAGTTGAGGCGCGTGTCGGTTCGCGCGACGTGCGTCTCGATTGAGTTCAGGCGCGTGTCGATGCGGGCGGCGTGTCCCTCAATCGAATGCAGGCGAGTGTCGACACGCGCGGCGTGTGTTTCGAGTGCTTCGAGTCGGGTGTCGATGCGTCCGACATGCGTCTCGATTCCCTCAACTCGTATCTCGATTCCCTCAACTCGTGTCTCGATTCGCTCAACTCGTATCTCGATTCGCTCAACTCGTGTCTCGATGTTCCCAAGCCGACGGTCCACGCGCGCAAAGCCGCTGCGCGTTTCGAGAACAAATGCTCCGAGCGTTTTGTCGGTTTGCCCAACGGCGGAGCCGACCTTCGCGACTTCCGTCGCGAGGACGTCAATCATTCCAATTACCTTATCGATTTTCTCGTCGCTGGTCATCCAAGACGCCCCCTTGCCAGGCCCTATTCTCCACCAGCGGGCTTTCCGCATTGCAGCCGTGATGTTGCCGCCATTCTGTCACAAACCCAGCTTTACGGCGCTGCCGTCGCACCGAGGATGAGGTGCACGGTTTCTTCGGGTGAATCCCAATGTGGGAAGTGGCCGCAATTCGCAAACCAGTGCAGACGCGCGTTGGGAAACGCGCGCATCGCGCGCGCGGCCTGCGGGGGAAAGCAAACCAAGTCGCGACGGCCCCAGCCGATCACGACGCGGCCCGGGGTGGAAACGCTGCCTTCTTGCGGCGGTCCGTGAACGAGTTGCTCGAGCAGCGGATCGAACGACGGTGCGCTGGCAAACGTGCGCAGTTCGGTGAGCGCGACGTCGGCCGGAATC
>JANLVI010000007.1:0-337074 GCA_031363915.1 Vulcanimicrobiota bacterium | reverse complement strand
GATTCCGGCCGACGTCGCGCTCACCGAACTGCGCACGTTTGCCAGCGCACCGTCGTTCGATCCGCTGCTCGAGCAACTCGTTCACGGACCGCCGCAAGAAGGCAGCGTTTCCACCCCGGGCCGCGTCGTGATCGGCTGGGGTCGTCGCGACTTGGTCTGCTTTCCCCCGCAGGCCGCGCGCGCGATGCGCGCGTTTCCCAACGCGCGTCTGCACTGGTTTGCCAATTGCGGCCACTTCCCGCATTGGGATTCACCCGAAGAAACCGTGCACCTCATCTTAGGTGCGACGGCAGCGCCGTAACGCTTCGCAAGCTACGCGCACGAAGCCCAAAAGACGTGCCCCGTCTCCAACGCCTCGTGCAACAACGTCGAGATCATCGTCGAACCAACGCTCGCAACGTAGCCGGAACGGGTTGGGCTTAGGCGACGACGGCGAGGCCGGCATTTTGCGCTTGTTTCTTCTCGAACCGTCGAGGTAGCGTGGTCAGTGAAATGTTCACTAGGAAATCAGCGGCCTAGGGTTCATCCCTCTCCGCGCAATCGGGCGTCGATTAACTGGGCAGCTCTTTGTCGTGCCCGGCGTACATGCGCGCGTTGAAATACCACTCCGGCATCGCGCTTGGAAGTTTGATGTTCTTGAACGTGTAGTCGACGCTTTTTCCATCGCCCACATACTCGGTACCATTGGACGTTGTGCCAACTTCGCCGTGGATCGTGGTGACGATCGGGTGTCCTTCGAGCGTGCTGACGTGAATGTCGAAAGTCGTATCGTAGATCTCGCGGCCGACGTAGAGCCGGTCGTGCGCGATGAGACGCGTGACTTCGAAGGTCGTCTTATCCGCGTACACTTCGCGCAAACGATTGCGTTCGGGGTCGCGCACCGGCCGCAGCATGAGGTGGACGAGATTGCCTTCGATGGCAAGTGAATCGACGTAGTAATCGTATTCGGAACTCACCCGGATCGTACCGATCGTCTTGAGCCCTTGGCCCGCGGGCTCAGGGGTCGGCACATCGGAGACCAGCGTCGGCTTCTTCGGGGCGGGCTCGAAGATGTCGGCGGTCGGCGGGCCGGGATCGCGTTCTTCGTTGAAAGCCGGACGCTCGAACTGCGGCGGGCCAAGGCCGCCGTAGGGGAAAACGCGGCGCTTGAGCGCGGCGCGATCGAGATTGCGCACCCAGAGCTCATCGGAATAGCTCTCCGCATAGTCGATCGCGCCGCGGTCCGTCAGCTGCTTGCGCGTGATCGTGTAACTGATATACGGCGGCGGCGGGCGGTGCGAGCGAAACGTCGCGCGGATCAGGGCAAGGACGCGCTGGGGCGAGGGGGTCGGCGTCGCTTCGGGCGCGGGCGTGGCAGCCGTAAGGGCAAGCGCGAGCAACGTTGCTCCAAGTTTGATCATCACTTGCTTAACGTCGCTTGTGGCCTCGGTGTTGCGGCGGCCGACATTCCTGGGATATCAAAGAACGATGATGTTTAAGCGACGTGCCCAGGCCGTGTGGACGGGCGATATCCCAACCGGCGGCGGCACGACTACGTTCAAAAGCGGAGCGATTCCGCGGGCGGCCCTGGCGCCGGCACGCGCTTCGGCGATCTGCCTGGCTCCAACGAATGGGCGTCCGTCCTCGAGCATCGACACGAAGGCCATCTGCACGATCGAGCAAGTCGAGAACGGCTTCAAAATTACGAATGCGTTTCGCAACAACGTCGAGATCACCGTCGAGCCGACGCTCGCGACGTAATTAGGAGTTCGGCGCCTCGGACACCTTCGCGCCATACTCTCCCGGTTGGAAATACCACCTTGGCAACCCGCTTGGGAACACGATGTCGGTATACGTGTAGTCGACGCTTGAATCGTATCCCTCGCCCGTCGATCCGCGCACGCGATCGAGAACCAGGTGGCCCTCGAGCATCTGGAGTTCGATCGTGAACGTCTCGGGATAGCTAGTAGCGCTTCCCTGAAAATAGAGTCGATCGCGCGCGATGATGCGGCGTAGCTCAAAACTCTGCGCATCCACGGTCATGCTTTGCGCGCGGTTGCGATCGGGGTCGCGGCGCGGTTCGACCTCGAGCTCGTAGGTTTCGCTCAAATGGCGTGCGCTGCGCGCGCGAAAATCCGATTCGAAAGCGACGTGCACCGACCCGATCGTCGCGATCTCTGCATCGGTGCCCGTTGCAATTTGGCTTGGAGCAGATGCGCTCTTATGCGGTTGCGCGGGTTCGAAAAGATCGGCCGTTACGGGCCCGGGATCGATTGCGGCGTTGAAGCGCGGAAAGAGATTTTCGAGCGGCCCCGTGACTCGGCCATTCACAACGTGTCGCACGAGGCACGAATTATCGCTCGTGCGACACCAAAGCCGCAACGTGTAGCTATCTGCAAAATCGATCAGCCCGTTCGTGCGTTCTTTCCGGTGCACCGTATATACGACGAACGGCGGCAGCGGGTGCGCGTGGTACGTTTGCTTTGCACGAATGAGGATTTGCTCGGGCGTGAGGTCTGGCGCGCTCTGGGCGCTTACGAGCGCCGACAGCGCGGCAAAAGCCGTTATGCACAGGGGCAATAAGCAAGACACGAAGCGGAGATCCATCGGATGCAGAATACTGCGACAAGGGGAGAACCGGCACATGTCCGATGGCCAAAAGCTCGATAATCTCACGAAGACGGTCGGCCAGCTTGCCGAGCAGTTCACGGTATTCGGGACGAAGCTCGACCGAATGAATGTTGCGCTCGACGTCGTTGCGATTCAGGTAACCCAGACGCAAACGAGCCTCGACGAGCACCGCGCCGAAGCTGCGCTTAGCTTCGGGCGCGTCGACCGCCGCCTTGGAAACATCGAGTCGCGGCTCGAGGCCGTCGAGATACGGACCCGCTAGCTTTTTGCAGTGAGCCGCGGCAGCGTGAGTTTCGTCCCGCGCTTAATGCCCGCGCGCGCTGCCTCGCCAGTGGCTAGCTCGATCACGTAACGACCCTCGCCGCTGCGGCGTGCGATCTCGGTATCTGGAGCATCAGGGCGCGTGCGCGGCACATTCGCCGCTACACCGGTGACGCTGCCATCGCTTGCTACCCAAATCATGTCGAGCGGAATGCGGGTGTCTTTCATCCAGAAATCGAGCCGGCCGGCAACCGGGAAGACGAAGATCATGCCGGCATCGCGTGGCAGATCGGTAATACACATGAGGCCACGCTCGCGTGTCTCATAGCTATCAACGACTTGGATCTGCAACGATGCCCGCGGAGCGAGGAGTGCGATCGTCGCGTACGTACCGCCGGATTTGGGATACGGGGTTGCGGTCGTACACGCCGCGTCTTGCGCGTTGACAACGCTTGGAACAAAAAAAGCTAGAAAGACAAAGATGGTAAGGTGAACGAGGGGTCGAGGCATCGCTATAACGGTCGCCACTGACCCGCCTACCCCTTCTCGTATGGCCGCAGCCTCGGCGCTACGATCATCGTGAAGGGGATCGAGACGCGCCTGCTCGCGTTTTGCGCGAATGCGCGTCGCCATATACGGGTATCCGCCCGTTGCCAATTCCGGTGCCCGTCGCGCTCACCTCGTGAGCGGGCCACGCCAAGCCGGCACGACGACGCCACCCGGGCGCGTGGTCATTCGGTTGGAGCCGGCGCGATCTGGTTTGCTTCCCGAGACAAGCACGCCGGGCCCAACGCGCTTTCCCAAGCGCCCATCTGCAGTGGTTCGAAAACTGTGGGCACCTCCCACAGTGGGACGCACCGGCAGAGACGATCGCCCTCATTCTCCAAGCGACGGCGGCGCGCACGGTGCCGAGGGGGCCGACACCTTTCAGAACGCCGAATAAGGTTTAACGAATCGAAATGATGTTTCGTAGCAGCGCCGGTGCCGGTTTTCGCTCGGCCGGGCTACGTCGTTGCGGCATCTTCGCTAGTCTCAAAGCTCTCGACGTCGTACCAGGTCTTACCCGTCTTGAGTGTCACGCCAAGCGGCACCGTCAGTTTGATCGCGTTTTCCATCTCGGTCTTCACGATGCGAGCGACGGCATCGACATCGGCTATCGCCACCTCGAAGATCAACTCGTCATGAATTTGCAACAGCATCTGGGCATCGACCGATTCGTTTGCGAGTCGCCGGTCGAGGCGCACCATCGCGAGCTTCATGAGATCTGCCGCACTTCCCTGAAGCGGAGCGTTCGTAGCTTCACGTTCTGCTGCGGCGCGCAAACCGTAATTGCGCGCGCGCAAATCCGGCATGAAGCGACGCCGACCGAGCAGCGTACTCACGTAGCCGCGGTCGCGGCCCTCTTCTAAGCATGCATCGATATAGGTCCGCACGCCGGGAAAGCGCGCAAAGTACGCCGTGCTGATGGCTTTGGCTTCGGTTCGTTCGATCTCGAGCCGCTGCGCGAGTCCGAAGTCCGACATGCCGTACAGCAAGCCAAAATTGACGGCCTTCGCCATACGACGCTGATTCGAGGACACTTCGGCGAACGGGCCGATGTCGAAGATACGGCGCGCGGTGAAATCGTGGATATCCTGGCCTTCGTGGAAGGCCGCACGCATGGCCTCATCGCCAGAGAGGTGCGCCATCAGCCGCAGCTCGATCTGCGAGTAGTCCGCCGCCAGCAGTATGCGGTCAGCGCTAGGCGCGACGAACGCACGGCGGACTTGCCGCCCAAGATCGCTGCGCACCGGGACGTTTTGCAGATTCGGATTGGTCGAGGAGAGACGGCCGGTCGCTGTCGAGGTTTGGTTGAAGAACGTATGAACGCGTGAGTGCGCGTCGACGAGCGTCGGCAAAACGTCGATATAGGTGTTCTTGAGTTTGGTGACTTCGCGGTACTCGAGCACTTTGGCCGCGATCGGATAAATGCGCGCGAGTCCTTGCAGCACTTCGACACCCGTCGCGTAGCCGGTTTTGTTTTTTCCACCGTGCGGCAATCCGAGCTGATCGAACAGAATTCGTCCGAGTTGCTGGGGTGAGCCGATATTGAACGTCTCGCCGGCGATATCGTAAATCTCGGCGGCGAGACGGTCGACCGCTGCGTCAACCGTCGTTGAGAGTTCGTCGAGCGCGCCCGGGTCGAGTGCGATTCCGGCAAGCTCGCATTTCGCAAGGACGGTCGCAAGCGGCAGTTCGACATCGGTGTAGAGCGCGATCTGATTCCGACGTTCGAGTTCGGCGCGCAAAACGAGCGCGAGACGATACGTCGCGTCGGCAAACGCCGCCACGTCTTCGGGTAGGCCGGCTTTGAGGAATTCGCGCGCGGCATCGTCGAGCTTTGCGAACGAACGACCATCGAGCAAGTGCGCCGCAATCATCACGTCGTCGTGCGCGTAGCGCGCGTCGAGTCCGAGTTTAACGATCAGCATCTTCACGTCGTGCGTGAGGAGCGCGCCGCCGGTCGCCCAAACGCGCTCGAACGCCGCGCGAATCTGCGTTTGCCCGAGCGCACTTACGAGAAACGAGAAACCGGTGCCGTCTTGCGTTGAGATGCCCAACATCTCATCGTGCATCGCAATCGCAACGCGGTCGGCGTCCGCCGCCGCATCCAGCAGTTCACGCAACTTGACGAAGTCCGGCGGGTCGGTCGCGTTGACAAACGTGACGTAGGCCCCGTGAATCCGCTCTTCGGTGATGACGGGTGCCGCGCTCGGCGTTACGTCGAGCTTGTTTAGGAGTGTTTTGAATTCGAGTTCGCGATAGAGATGGTAGAGTTCGTCCGCTGCCGGTTGGGTGAACGTCGCGTGCTCCCAATCGATCGAAATCGGGAGGTCCCGACCGATCACCGAAACGTCGCGACAGACCTTCGCCTGCGCGCCATATTCGCGAACCAAATTGGCGAGTTTCTCTTTGCCCGCGAGGTTCGGATCGGAAAGTAGCGCATCGAGCGAACCCGCCGCTTTGATCAGCTTGATCGCGGTCTTTTCCCCGACACCGGGGATCCCCGGCAAATTATCTGAGGGATCGCCTTTGAGCCCGCGGTAGTCAGGCAGCTGCAGGGGTTCGAGGTCGAAGCGCGCGCGCACGGCGGCCGTGTCGTAGCGGCCCATATCCGTGATCCCACGGCGCGTCGTGAGTACGGTCGTGCGCTCGTCCACGATCTGCAAGAGATCGAGGTCACCCGTGACCACGGCAACATGTTGTTTTGCCTCACCCGCTTGTCTCGCGAGCGTTGCAATCACGTCGTCGGCCTCTTCGCCATCGACTTCGATGATCGGTATCTTGTAGGTTCCAAGAATCTTACGCACGAGGGCGAACTGCGGGCGCAGTTCGTCCGGCGTCGATTCGCGCTGCGCTTTGTATTCGGGATAAAGCTTGATGCGCGCGGCCGGTAAGCCTTTGTCGAAGGCCGCGATCACATGCGTCGGCTTCTCGTCGGCGATGATTTTGATGAGCATCATCGTAAAACCGTAGGCCGCGTTGATGGGCATACCCGCGCCCGTCGTGAGCATCGGTAAAGCGAAGAAGGCACGGTACACGAGACCGTACGTGTCGATGAGCATGAGCCGCGCGCTCTCGGGCGGCGGAACGGTCCCGCCGAGTTCCATCTCTTGTTGCACTATTGCACGACAATCGGAATGGTCGCAGCGCCGACATCGCCGTCGTCGGTGAGTTTGAGAAGCGAGAGCACGAAGCGGCCTTTTTCTTTCGGGAGCGTGACGTCGATCGTCTCGCGTTCGATACGTTCGATTTTCCAGACGAAATTGCGCGGTGCAGCGACCGCAAGCGCGCTCTCGGGCGCGACGTTCGCACGAGGCCGATCGAATGCAAAAATGTCACCGGCGGTCGATTTTGCGGGAGCGACGTACGCGTGCCACGTCGGATCGATCGAGGCGATATCTTGCGACGTCGTTCCGGCGACGGCGAGCAATCCCGGCGCGTCATCAAAACTCGCGCTGCGCGCCGAGCGTCCGTCGGCGACACGTAGAGCGATGGTCGATACGCCTTTGAAGTCTCCGTCGTGCACGGTAATCTTCGCAACGTCGCCTGGCACGTAGGAGGCTTTATCTGCCGAGAGCGACGTCAAGCGCGGATGACCCGGACCGTCGATCGCAATCTTGAGGGTGCTATATGCCAGCGCACCGTCTTTTACGAACGCCGCCCCGATGTAGCAGTCGCCAAAACTCTCAGGCACGGTAAACGACGCCGTCGCGCGACCATCGTGCGTGGCGACGGTATGCGTCTCATAGGGACGCGCACCCTCGATCGTCAGAATCGCATCACCCGCCGCGCCAGCGAGAACGGCGCTCACCGCAAGTTTCTCGCCCGGCTTGTAGCGCGGTTTATCCGGGACGATTGCGATATCCGAGCTGCGCGAGGTCGTCGTTGCACCGAGCGCGCTCGGGGCAACCGTCACGGAAGCAGCATCGAATGCGTGGCGGCCGTCGACATCGGCCTCAGCCGTCGCAAAATTCGTCCCGAGTGCGACGTCGTGAAACGTCGCGCGTCCACGGCCCTGCGCGTCGAGTTTGACGCGTTCTTGCTGCACGGTGACGCCGTGGGTAAGTTTGACGATGACGGTGAGGTTGGGCATCGGATTACCGTCGAGTGCGTCGAACGCGCGCACGTCGATTGCGGCGGGCTCGCCGAGGTCGATCGCCTCTTTGAGCGGATCCACGGCAAGCGCGACCTTCGCCGTCGGCGCTGAGATCTGGAACTGGACGATGGTCGATGAGGTCGATGCGGAGATCCCGTACGTCGATGCAAGTCCATCGCTGTTCGCGGGGATCGTGACGCGCGCATTGCCGGCGGCGTCCGTGCGCAAAGTTTGATTTAAGACCGTCGTCGTGCCCCAGTGCACGGTCTCTTCCGGCTCGCCCGGCGGCAAGATGTGCGGCGTGCGCGCGATTTTGACATGCACCTCAGTCGATGCAACCGCAACGCCGGCGCGATGCGCGCTCACCGTGATCGGAAACGACGTCTCGGTCGGACACGACGTCGTGCACGGCGCGAGGATCGCAAGCGTGAGGTCGCCGCCGCCTTCGATGCGAACGGTCGCACCGCCGGTCGCGGAGCCGCTCGTCGCGAGCACGACGGCCTCGCCCGTCGAGGCGTCGGCCGGCACCGTTATTTCGGCGGAAAATGCGCCCGCACTATCGAGTTTGGAGAGCGCCGTCGCAATCGCACGTCCGCGCACGAGCAGCGAAACTTTCGCCTCGCCCGTTGCGGGGCGGAATGTCGGGCCGACGCGTTTACGCGCGAAACCGATCGCGCGCACGCGGTCGCCCGCCCGCACGACCCCGCGCTCCACGCGCACGCCGACCAAACTCGTCGGCACCGGCGGCTGCGGCAAGAACGACACGAACGCCCACGACTTACCGGATTGCGCGAGCGCGAAGCGCGCCCGCGTGCCAGGTGGCAGATGGGAGATCCCTTGCTCGTCAGTCTTACCCGGTACGAGCGTCGCGCCGACGAGATAGGAAACAGACATGCCGCGCAGCGCGATACCCGTGCGCAAATCCGTTGCGTAAACGAACGTCCCACCCGGAGATTCTTTCGTAAGCAAGGCGACGCGCGAAAGATTCACCCACACTTGCTGCGTCGCATCGCCGCGTCGCGCTTCGATTACATAGAAGCCTTCGCGATCGGTCAGCGGCAGTTCAACGTCGTTTGCTTCGAACTGGTAGCCCGGTGGCGGCGTAAACTTCCAGCGCGTCACCGGCACACGATGCGACACATCGAGCGGACGCGGCTTCGCGTACGCGCCAGCCACGATGACATCTGCCGGATCGGCGGCATAGGCGGCAAAGTCGACGGTCGCGCCGGAGAACGTATCGAGCCGCACGGCCGGGTGCTTCCACGGAACGTTCGCATCGCGCGCGTACAGCGCAAAATACGAGTCCCACTGGTGCGAGTCGAGTAGCGGCCGTGCGGCGCCTGCCGGTGTTGCGAGCAGCAACACGAGCGCTCCGATCAGCGCCCCAAATCTACGGTTCGTAGCCGACCGTTCCCGCAAGCGTCGAGGTTTGCGCGCGGAAGGCGATCGTGTAGTCGTGCTTCTCGCCCTTCTTCACGATCCCGACGTAGTTTGAGATGCCGGTGAGAGCACCTGACCCCTGATCGGTCGCGGCGATGCGGTTGCCCGATGTATCCGTTAAGACGAAGTGGTTGATGATCGGCGTCATATCAACGTTCGAGTCGTTCGCGAACGTGATTTTCATGATTAAGTAGTTCACACTCGTGCCGGAGAGCGTCGGATTTGCATCGCTGCTGGGAACGATGGTCGTATCGGTGATGACCGTGCCGCCGATCCCGACGAACGAACCGGCCCCGGGCTTGGTCTCCTTGCAGCCCGCAAGCAAAACGACAAGTGAAAGAACGAGTGCAACGCGTTTGAACATGTCCGCCGGGTTCGCTTGGAACGCGACGCCATCCCGCGAGAGGGCACGGTCCCATCGGCGGGAAAACGCCCGAACGTGGATGACCAACGGCCGAAAGGGAACTCGACATCGATACCGTGTCGTTATTGTGGGTGCGATGAACACGATAAGAACGTTCGAGAATTGCGCACTGCTGCAGCGACTTTCCAAGTGATCGTCGCATGTGCTTCCTGTGGAGCCGCGTTCGCGGCAATCTCACGCAATTGAGTGCGCGCCTCCTCGCCGCCGTCGCGGCGCTTGCTTATCTAGGCTCGGCCGCAGCGCAAGCAGCCTCGCCGCCGCCGACCGCGGTCCCGATCAACCTGACGAAGTCGCAGCCGAAGTCCGCTCTGCCCAAGGTTCCGCTGCACACCGAATACATGGTCGAGGTCAACAAGCTCGGTCAGGTGACGAAAGTCCGCTCGGTCAAGCCGTGTAAGGACGTCGGGTTCAACGCCCGGACGTACGGAAACGCGCTGCAGGCCTTTATTCGAAAAGAAGACGGCACCGCGATCTCAGGCGTGTACCGGCTCACGTACGACTACTCGCCCGTGAAGGGCGGCGTGAAACGCGACGTCCGGTTACTTTCAGCCGGAGGCGTCGACCCCAATGCCGAGGGAGCCGCACTCGATATGGAGCGCAAGGCCGCGCGCCGGGCTGAACTCGACGCCCGGAAACAGAAAACCGTCGTCCTCCCCGATCTCAAGGACGTCACAAAATCGACACCGAGGCCAAAACCCACGTCATGATCTCCGAGGCCCCTGGCGCCCTCGCGCTCCTCGAACGGACGGCTCACGCACGCACATTCGCGCCGGGACCGCTCCCGCCGATGGCGCTGCGCCGCGTCCTCGATGCCGGTCGCAACGCGCCCTCGCTCTTCAACACGCAGCCGTTCCGCTTCGTCGTGGTGCGCGACCGCGGAAAGTACGAGCAACTCCGCGCGGGTGCGAACAAGTCGCGCGACACGTTCATGAAGATGCGCGGACTCTTCGGCGCCATGAACAAGCGTTTGAAGAATCCCGAGTACGAAGCGGGCCTGCAACGCCAAGCCTCGGGCCACGTGCTGCCGGAAAACGGCATCGCAATCGTCGTGCTCCAAGACGACCGCTACCCCGAATCATCCGAGGCGTGCGCGTGCGCGCTCATGGCGATGTCCCTCGAGGCGACTGCCGCCGGACTCGGCAGCGCGTTTACGAGTTGGACGCGTGGGCTTGCATTTCAAAAAGAGATGATGGCTCTGCTCGGCGTCGAGCCGGGATTCAAGATCTTCACGAGTCTCGTCGTCGGGAATCCGGTACAGCCGCTCGTTGCCACGCGCAAAGATCGCCGTCCGCTCGACGACGCCGTCCGCTGGCTTTAGCAGATGGCGCGCCGGAAACCCGGGCGCAGCAAATCGCCGAGCGACCCCGAATCTCTCATGGCGTTTTACTTACGCAATCGCACGAATATCGAAGCCGATCAAGACAAAGACATCGCGCGCAGCTGTGCCTCGAAGCAGCCGTACAAAAGTGAAGGCGAAGCGCGCGCGATCGCTGCGATGAACGGCATGAAGCTCTCGACCTACGAATGCACGTACTGCGGTTTCTGGCACCTGACGCGGCGGCCGACATCGGCCCGCCCGGGGATCATCGAGGAGTAGCAGCGACTCGCGCTAGGCGCTATGCTTTTCGGTAGCGTCCAACATTTCGCATATCGACGGGAGCGGCCGGGTTTTGTGGGTTGGCAGCGCGCGCACGACGTCCGGTGCGCGTTCGCCGACCTGCGGTATCGCCGCTAGTCGTATTGTCCGGCCGGTGCGTGTTTGCGATTTTTCGGATCGAAAATCCACTCGTCGTCGAGGTCGAATATCTCGAACCAGTTCCGCAAGTGCGGGTGCTCGTTGAGCAACGGATACGCAGGAAGCACGGCCTCGAAATGTTCATCATCGCGGATCGCACGCGTTGAGAGGCGCATGTTGATGTCGTCGTACTGCCTCAGATCGCTGCGCTCGTGGACCCAAGCAACGATCGCCTCGTCGGTCTTGAGCGCGCGCACGGCTTCGACGAAATCCCCTTCGCTTATGCCCAGCCACTCGAAGAGATACATCGAGATGCCCGGGCCAATCTTGTACTCGCCAAGCGTCCCGTTGATTTTGGCTTTCGCCTTATCGATCGTACGCGCGAGAAAGTACAAATTGCCGATCATCACGCGCGCATTGCGCGGCGGATGATCGCGCAGATCCGCCTCCGGAAACGGCAGGCTCGCGTCGACAACTGAATCCACTAGTTCTCCTCGCGTTTATAGTAGCCGAGCGCATCGAGCATCGGTTTGTCGTCGAATCGGAAGAGATAGGTGGCACCCGTCGCGTGATGTTCGGACGGCATCCACGCCGGAATTGCAATCGTATCGCCGGACTCCCAGTGCAGCGTCGTCTCGCCGATCGTCGTCGAACCCGTGCCGCTGTGGACGTGATTCGGCGAGGTGGCGCCGGCCGCAAGCCGTTCGGCTGCAGCGCCGAGCGTCTTGGAGATCTGGCCGCCGGTGTGCCGAAGCGCATAGCGTTCTTCGGCAAACGGTCCCACGTGGGCGTCAAGTTTCGCTTGCATCCCGGCCCACGAATATTTCAAGTGCGAGTCGGACGTCGCTGGTTCCGAAGGATGGCGATCCTCGCGATACGGATCTGCGAAATTCGTCGGCAGCCACTGGGAGAGCGGCAGATCGAGGCCGTCGAGCCAAATCATGCCTTGTTTTCCCCCGTGGCCGCGATCGTGAAAATCCCACCTGAATTTTTCGCCGCCGACGGCCGTGTACGCGCCGTCACCCTCGACGATGAAGCGCAGCGCAAAAGCCATATGCCGATGTGCGCGTGCCACTTCGCCGGGGCGAATGTACTGCAGTCCGGCATCGAGCGTGAGCACGCGACCTTCGGCTTCTTCGTACCGACCAGTTCGCCCGCGCGTAGCAACAGCGGGCGCATTTCGGCGTACCGCCAGAGGTGCGGAATCGCACGCGGATTCGGCGCCGACGGCACCATCGCGTCCATGGCCGTCCAGAGCGGGTGCGCGCCTTGGACTTTCGCTTCGGCGAAAAATTGGTCGCGGGAATCGGCGGCGATCATCGGACGTCCTCTCGCAGGAATAGGCGATACCCCGGTGATACGTTTCGACCCGCGCCGCGACCCGCGAGATGCGCATCTGAGGAGACAATATGCGATACGTAACGTTCAGCGTCGGCGGCAGCGCTCGGCGCCCCGGTGTGCTCGAAGGCGAATCGATTCGCCCGTTCGCAGACGCAGTCGCACGGCTCGAAGACTTCATCGAGATGGACGCGACCGGCCGCAAAGCAGCGCTCGGCGCCTTAGGCCCCGCCATCCCGCTTACCTCGGCGCATTTACACGCGCCGGTAACGCCGCGGAAGAACGTTTTCTGCGTCGGCCGCAATTATCTCGCACACGCCGAAGAGGGCGCGCGCGCCCGCGGCGTCGAGCTGAAGTTGCCGGACGTGCCTACCTTTTTTAGCAAGGCGCCGACGTCGGTCGCCGACCCCGACCAAACCCTCGAATTGATGGCTGATGTGTCAAGCCAATACGACTGGGAAGCCGAGATGGCGATCGTGATCGGCAAAAAATGCAAGAACGTCAGCGAAGCCGATGCCCTCGATGTCATCTTCGGCTATTCGTGCCTCAACGACGTCACCGCGCGCGATCTTCAAAACAAGCACATGCAATGGTTCAAAGGAAAAACGCTCGACCACTCGTGCCCGATCGGTCCCTGGATCGTCGACGCCTCCGAGATCGGCGATCCGCAATCACTCGACATCGCCCTGCGCGTCAATGGCGAAGTGAAGCAGTCGGCCAACACATCGGCGATGATCTTCAACCTGCGCCGCATCATCGCCAGCCTCTCGCACGGCCTGACACTCGAACCCGGCGACGTGATCGCGACCGGAACGCCCGAAGGCGTCGGCTTCGCGCGCACACCCCCCGAATTTCTCAAAGACGGCGACGTGATGGAAGTCGAGATCCAGAAGATCGGCATCCTGCGCAGCCCCGTCCGCATCGGCGCTCCCGTCGGAGCGGTGCGCTAACTAAATCGGATAGAGCATCTCACCTTGTTTGACGCCTTTACGGAACGGCAGGCCGATGAGATTGCCGCGTAGGTCGTAACTCCACTGGTGGTACGGACTTCTGAGAGAACTGCACGCCGCGATGCGCAGCGGTTCTCGACAACGTCAATCGCACCACTCTTATCGCGCACGACGATAACGTCGCGTTCGTAGATCGCGCGAGCCGGTGCAAAACGCTTACGGAACGAGCGCACACGCATCCGGGTGCCAGTCAAGTTCGATCTCGCGCCGCAGCAGATCCATCGGTGGGCCTCGCCTCCGAAGTGCGGATAAAAGTTCGGAGGCGACAGCATCGAGGACCTTGCCGCGAGGCGTCGGAACGAATGAACGACCACGTACAAGGAGCTGCTCTTGACCACACGTAGCCGATTCCTCACCGGACTTACGGGAAGCGCCGCGTTCGTTACCGTTCCCGCCCTCGTCCGCGCCCAGAGCCGCACGCTCAAAGTGGGCTTCGTTCCATCGACGCTGTTCGCACCGCTCTTCGTGGCGCAGGAACGCGGTTATCTTACCGCCGCCGGATTCGACTGCGAACTCTCGCCGATCGTCGCGGGACAAGACGCGCTGGTGCTCGCCGCGCAAGGAAACCTCGACTTCATCGCTGCCGGCATCTCGGCTGCGTTTTACAACGCGGTCAATCGTGGGCTCGACGTGCGCTTCGTTGCATCGACCGGCTACCAGCCTGCCAAAGGTCACCCCACGGCCCTGATGATCCGACAAGATCTCTTCGAGAGCGGCCTCAAATCTCCGAAAGATCTCAATGGCAAGAAAATCGGCTGGATCGGCGGTGCAGGAGCGACATCGAGCTACTATGTCGCGCGAATTCTCCGCGAAGTCGGGCTCAAACTCAGCGACGTCGAGGGCACCAACATCGCCAACGCCGACATGGAAGTCGCGCTCACGAAGAAGGCGATCGACGGAGCATTTCTCTCAGCCCCGTTCACGTCAATTTTCGAAGAAAAGAAGCTCGCGCACATCATCGGTTCGGTGCATCCCGGAATCGCCGGCACCGGCATCTTTTTTGGACCCTCGATGTTCAAAGTTCCGGCCGTGGCCAAAGGCGTGATGGGCGCGCTGCGCAAGGCCGCTGCCGAAATTGCGGGCGCGGGTTACTATCATCCGGAGAATCTCGAAGCGTACGCAAAGTACACGAAGCAGCCGATCGAGCTCATCAAGAAAGCCGACCGGTACGATTTCAAACCCGATCTGCACGTCGACCGGACGACCGTGCTCGACATTCAGAACGAGTTCATCTACGACGGCTTCATCAAATACGCCGCGCTCCCGGCGCAGCGCCTCATCGCCGCGGTGTAGGTGGCGTATCTGACGGTTCGCTGTCCGCGCACGAACAAGCTCGCTTCCCCGCGCGTGCGAATTCGCACGCTCGAAGCGCTCGACGAACTCGGACTCGAGAACCGGATCCGCTGCGACCACTGCGGTGAATGGCACGAGTTCGACATCGCAACCGCCGTGATTGTCGAGGACGACGACTAGCGCTGGGGGAGGCTACGGCTTCGCCCGCCGGCAACGCTCGCTGCAAAAGCGGATCTCGTCCCAGCTCCGGGCCCACTTTTTGCGCCAAGTGAAACCTAACCCGCAGTGCGCGCAGGTCTTGGTCGGTAAGTTTGCTTTCTTGACACCACGCATCGCATCGTTCGACCGTGAAGTGGCGTCCAAGGTTCTTCGGATGGGAATGACCGCATGATTGGGATGATACTCGCTCTCCTAGGGGCTATCGCGTTTATCGCGATCGGCATCGCTGCGCTCGTTGCACCGAAGACCTCGTCCGAACAATACGGGCTACCGTCGACCGAACCGTACGCTCTCTCTCTCGTACGCGCGCTAGGGGCGCGAGATCTCGCTCTCGGCCTCATCCTGCTCGGGCTCGTCCTCGGAAAGGCACATTTCGCCATCCTCTTGACCCTCACGTTTTCGGCTGTGATCGCGATTATTGACGCATTGATCGTGAATCGCGAACGCGGGGCGGACGCGCGAAAGAGCGTTCTCACGCACACGATCGGGGCGCTTGGATGCATCGCTGCATCCCTCGCGATCCAGTTCGGCCTTTAGAACCGCAGGTCCGATGCTTTGCGGGACCGATTAGTAGCACAACCTCAAGCCACAGTGGGAAAACTCGAGTGAAAATCGCCATTCCCAAAGAGCGCGCGAGCGGCGAACGCCGCGTTGCACTCGTCCCCGAAACCGTCGCGAAGTTCGTCAAGGCGGGGATTGCCGTTGTCGTCGAACGCGGCGCCGGTGCCCAAGCCGCGTATCCCGATGCAGCGTACGAAGCCGCCGGCGCCACCATCGTCGATGCCGGATCGCTCTATAGCGGTGCGGATTTGGTCGCGCGCGTCGGCAAACCCACCGACGCCGAACTCGACGGCCTCGCCCCGGGCACCACCATCGTGGGCTTTCTCTCGCCGCTCGGCGACGCGCCCTCGGTCGAGCGTTATGCGAAGCGCAAACTCACGGCACTGAGCATGGACGCCATTCCGCGGACCACCAAAGCGCAAGCGATGGATGCGCTCTCATCGCAAGCGAATATCGCCGGATACAAAGCGGTGATTCTTGCCGCCGATACGCTTGCGAAATATTTCCCGATGCTCACCACCGCCGCCGGCACGATCAAACCCGCGCAGGTGCTCGTGCTCGGTGCGGGCGTCGCTGGATTGCAGGCAATCGCAACAGCGCGCCGGCTCGGAGCCGTCGTCATCGGCTACGACGTCCGCGCTGCGGTCAAAGAACAAGTGCAGTCGCTGGGCGCGAAATTTCTCGAGATCGACCTCGGCGAATCGGCCGAAGGCACCGGCGGCTACGCAAAAGAGCTCTCGGCTGAAGCCGTTGAGAAACAGCGCGCGGGTATGGTTAAAGCGATCGGCGCTGCCGACGTCGTGATTACCACCGCCGCCATCCCCGGCCGCAAAGCGCCGATTCTCGTGACCGCGCAAGCCGTCGCCGCGATGGCGCCCGGTAGCGTCGTGATCGACATCGCGGCGGAGAGCGGCGGCAACTGCGAACTCACCAAAGCCGGTGAGACCGTCGTGAGTCCGAACGGCGTGAAAATCGTCGGTCCGCTCAACCTCACCTCGACCGTCGCCACGCACGCGAGTCAGTTGTACTCGCGCAACGTTCAGACGCTGCTCGACTACATCATCAAAGATGGCGTGCTCGCACTCGACATGACCGATGAGATCGTGCGCGGCACGACGATCGTGAACAATGGCGAGATCGTCCACGAACCGACTCTTTCCGCCCTAACCGGAGGCCGCGCGTGAGCGAACAACTCCTAACCGAATTCACCGTCTTCGTGTTGTCCGTGTTCGTCGGTATCGAAGTCATCTCGAAAGTCCCCTCGACCTTGCACACGCCGCTGATGTCGGCGACCAACGCCATCCACGGAATCGTGCTCGTCGGCGCGATTCTCGTTGCGGGCACGCTCGATGCGCCCTTCCAAGCCGTCATCGGCGTGATCCTCGTGATCCTTGCTTCGCTTAACGTGTTCGGCGGGTTCACCGTCACCGAACGTATGCTTGAAATGTTCAAACCGCGACCGGTCGTTGCGAAGAAAGAGACTGACTAGATGGCGATCGCTGCCAATCCCGTCAACGTCGCCTATCTCATCACCGGCGTTCTCTTCATTCTCGGCCTGCGGTATCTCAGCTCGCCGAAGACCGCGCGTCTCGGCAATCGCCTAGCGGCTCTCGGCATGCTCATCGCACTCATCGCCGTTCTCACGCAAGGCATCGTGCAGTGGTGGGTGCTCGGGATCGGCGTCGCCGTCGGCGCCTCGATCGGTATCTACTCCGGCCGCGTCGTGAAAATGACCGCGATGCCGCAGATGGTCGCACTCTTCAACGGCGCGGGCGGCGGCGCGGCGGCCCTCGTCGCCGCGGGCGAACTGCTCAAAATTCTCAACGCGAATCCGGGTGCCTGGTTACCATTCGATCAAACGTTTACGATCGTCCTCACCAGCGCCATCGGCGCGCTTAGTTTCTCGGGCTCGATCATCGCGTTTCTCAAATTGCAAGAAGTGATGACCGGTCGACCGATCGTCTATCCGGGCCAGCAAGTCGTCAATGCCGCGATCTTACTCATCGTGCTCGGCGCGGCAGCCATGGTGATCGCAAACGTCAACATCACCACCTGGTTCTGGGTCGCGCTGCTTGCGGCGCTCGTGCTCGGCGTGCTTTTCGTACTGCCGATCGGCGGCGCAGATATGCCGGTCATCGTCTCGCTGCTCAACTCGTTCACGGGCCTAGCCGCAGCGCTCACGGGCTTCGTGCTCGCGAACAACGTGCTCATCATCTCGGGTGCGCTCGTCGGTGCGTCGGGAACACTGCTCACCTTAATGATGGGCAAAGCGATGAATCGCTCGATCACGAACGTCCTCTTCGGCGCGTTCGGCAGCGTGCAGACCGCGACCGCCGGTTCGTCCAGCACGGCCGGACAAAACGTGCGCTCGCTCTCCGCAGCCGATGTCGGTGCGATGCTCGCATACGCAGGCCAAGTAATCATCGTGCCGGGTTATGGCATGGCGGTCGCTCAGGCGCAGCACAGCGTGCGCGAACTTGCCGATCAGCTCGAGAAGCGCGGCGTTGAAGTGAAGTACGCGATCCATCCCGTCGCCGGCCGCATGCCCGGTCACATGAACGTGCTGCTCGCCGAGGCAAATGTGCCGTACACGGCGCTTCACGACATGGACGAAATCAATCCGGAGTTTTCGCGCACCGACGTCGCCCTCATCATCGGCGCAAACGACGTCACCAACCCCGCCGCACGCAGCGACAAGACCTCACCGATTTACGGCATGCCGATCCTCGATGTCGACAAAGCCGCCAACATCATCGTGCTCAAGCGCTCCATGAAGCCGGGCTTCGCCGGCATCGACAACCCGCTCTACGACGATCCGAAAACGGCGATGCTCTTCGGCGACGCAAAAAAATCGATCGACGCGGTCGTGACGGCGGTCAAATCGTTCTAGTTCGGCCGATCGTGGGAGATTTTTTTGACACCGTTTGAGTTACTCGCACTCGTCGCGACCTTTTCGCTCGTTCGCATCGGCATCAGCATGCGGCCAGGCATCACCGCGCCGGCCGCGCACGCGCGCCTGGTCGTCCGCGAGTATCTCGATGCGTTTATCGTCGCAGGCCTCGTGGCACTCGTGCTCGTCACGTTTCTCATCCGGCCGTTCTTCATCCCGAGCGAGTCGATGGTGCCCACGCTCAAGATTCACGACGTCTTGATGGCAAACGAATTCGAATATCGCCTCGGCACGCCGAAATCCGGCGACATAGCGATCTTCGTACCGCCGATCCCGAGCACCGACGATTTCATCAAACGCACGATCGGCGTTCCGGGCGATACGATCCGGATCCACAATGGAATCGTCTATCGCAACGGCATCGTTCTCGATGAGCCGTACGCCGCGGAAAAGCCAAACTACGAACTCGAAATCAAGAACTATCACATCGTCGTCGACGGCATCGCGCTCGATCCCGCAAGCGCGAACTTTCCGTCGCGCGCGGCATGGTCCGCGCCGGATCGAATCCCCGACGGCTGCTACCTGATGCTCGGCGACAACCGCAACCGCTCGGATGACTCGCATCTGTGGGGCTTCGCGCAGACCGGCGGCACCTTTCACAGCGGACCGCGCGAAGGGCAACGCGCCTCGTTCACCGGGCATGCCTTCGTTCGGTTCTGGCCGCTCGATCGGGCCGCACTGCTCGGTCGATAACACCGCTAGGAGAGCGACTTTACTCGGCACGCGTCAATGCAGCGGTCTCCGGCGTGAGTCCGAAAATCACTTCGAGCAGGATGCTCGCCGGTGCTCCTAGGTGCTGAACGTTTCGGGGATGGCATCGAGGGCGGCGTCGAGCGCCGTGCGGACTTCGTCGCGAACCGCCTCGCCCGGAAAACCGGCGATCGCTGCTTCAAAAAAGGCGAGCGACATCATCCGTTCCGCGATGCCGCGCGGGATGCCGCGCGACTGGACGTAAAACAGCGCTTCTTCATCGAGCGATCCCACCGTCGCGGCATGATACGCGGACGCTTGGTTCGATCCGATTTCGAGCGCGGGCGTTGCATCCAAATTCGCGTCGCGGGAAAGGATCAGCGCGTCGTCGCGCATCGAGGCGCGAACGCCCGAGGTCCGCGCCTCGATCGCGATCTCGCCGCGAAAGCGGCCGTGGCCGCGGTCGGTCGCGGCGCTGCGTACGACCGTGCGCGACTCAGTCTCCGAGGCGCGGTGGCGGCACGCGACGGTGAGGTCGGCGTGCGCAAATCCGCGCACGAAAAAGAACGCATTGATCTCGGCTTTGGCGCGCCGCGCGCCGAGGTCCGCGACGAGCGTGTCGCGCACGAGCGCGCCGCCTAAGTCGGCGACGTGCCAGCCAATCGTCGCGCCCTCCGCGCAGCGCGCCCCGCGATGCGTGAAGAGCCGCGCGCCATCATCGGTCTGCTGGATCGCAACGTAGTCTAACCGCGCACCCGGTTCGAGGTCGATCTCGACGATCGCGGAAATGAAAGACTCGGTTTCGCCGACGAAACGCTCGATGATCGTGGCTCGCGCGTTCGCGCCGACCCGCACGACCGTGTGCGGGAAAACGGCGGTTGCCTCACCCGGACGCGAGGCCCACACGAGTTGCAGCGGTGCATCGAGCACGACGCCGGCTGGAATTCCGACGAACGCACCGCAATTTTGATACGCGGTCGCAAGCGCCGTGAAGCGGTCGGCATCGGGCGCGACGATCGTGCCGTGGATCGCTGCGACGGCTGCGCGCTGCTCTCGTTTCGCATCCGCTAGCGCGAGAAGCGCGATGCGCGCATCTCCGCGCCGCTCCTGCGGTTCGAGGTACGTACTGCCCAGATGCACGAGTCCGCCGGCGTTTTCGACGGCGAGCGCGGGCGAATCTTGCTCGCCCGGGTCGCGCGACACGGCTCGGCGCACCGGCTGGGCTGGGAGCGCCGGGACGCGCATGCGTCCGCTCGACCACGCAAGATCGGCGAAGGGCAACCGTGCGTAGTCGTGCCGCCAACTCGCAATGACGCCGCGTTCGGACGGTGCAGTTAGGTAAGCCGCAAGCGCCGATTGCCGCGTCGCTGAATCCACGGCACTGCCGCCCTGCGCGCCGATGTCCTCGAGTTCGTCGAGAGCCGCGCCGAGCATCGCCTTCGTCGGCGCGAAGTCGAGGGCTCCCGAGATTGCCACGTGCGGCTAGCGCGCGACGTCGCGCGCGTCGAGAAACGTCGAGACGATGGCGGCGAGCGCGACGAGAATCACGAGGCCGATGACGAGCGCGCTATGCACGTAGCCGAACGGCACCGAGGCGACGAGCGCGAACGCTGCGCCGAACGTGAGCATCTTCGAGCGAATGGAGAAGCGCGCGCGGTTTTTAGGCCGCTGCATGATGAGGAACGAGACGTAGTAGCCAAGGCCGATGATTTCGTACAGGTAGCCGGCTTCGATAATGCGTGCGATCACGGTCGTTTGGTCCAGTCGACGGCGTTCCACGTCGGTGAGAATGCGTTCGGCCAAAAACCGCCGAGGCCATCACGGTACGCGTAAATATAGGATGGATTAAAGAGATAGACGACGGGAACGTCGTTTGCGATCTGGCGTTCGATCTTCGCGTAGATGCTCTTGCGTTCATCGACGCTCGTTGCGGTGACCGCGCGCTTTTCCAGCGCGTCGACTGCCGGATTGCAGTAGCGCATGTAATTCGATGCGCCATCGCAAGTGAACATGAAGCTATCGTCGGGGTCGGCGCCCATCGGCCAGGGCACGTACGCCAAATCGTACGCGCCCGTCGCGAGCGTCCCACCTTGAGACTTGGGCAAAAACAACTGGGCGTTCGGAACGGAGCGGATGCTCATCGCGATGCCGCGCAATTTTAGTTCGGCTTGAATGACGGTCGCCGCGCGCACACCGGTCGTGCTTTCCGGAAACTGCACGTATGAAAGCGCGAGCGATTTCCCCTGCTTCGCGCGCATCCCCTCGGAGCCGCGCCGCCAACCGGCGGCATCGAGCAGCGCATCGGCGGCGCGTGGATCGTAGGCGGGAAGCTTCACCGCCGGATCGCGCGCCCACGACGAGAGCGGCTGCGCCGTATCGATCACGGGATAGCGGCCGTACGTAATTTTCTTCGAAATTCCCACGCGATCGATCGCGGCGGCGAGGGCCCGGCGCACGCGCACGTCATCGAACGGCGGGTGCGTCGTGTTGATCGTGATGCCGAAGACGACGGCAAGCGGCACGTAGCGATAGTGTAGGTCGGTGCGCCCCGCGAGGGTCTGCTGCTGGATCGGCGCGATCAAATTCCAATCGACTTCGCCCGTCCGCAGCAGCGTCAGGTTCGTGCCTGGCTCGGAAACGACGTGCGCTTCGATCTTCGCGATCTTCGGAGTGCCGCGCCAATACGATGGATTCGCCTCGTACGTGACGCTCTCGCCGCGTCGCCAGGCGACAAAACGGAACGGACCGTTGCCGACCGGATGCGCGCCGAAGGCGCTCTTGGCAAGATCCGGTTCCTTTGCGAGAATGTGCGCGGGCAGAACGTACTGCGGAGCGGTGCCGTACGAGAAGAGTGTCGCGACCGCCGGCGCCCACGGCGCGGTGAGTTGCACGATCACCGTGTACGGGTCGGGTGAGGTGGCCTTAGCGATGCGATCGTAACCCGCTCGCGAGCGCACGGGATTGCGGTCAGCGCGAATCGCTTCGAGCGTGAAGAGCACGTCAGCGGCCGTGACCTCGGGGCCGTCGTGCCAGTGTACGCCGTGACGCAAATGGTACGTAATCGTCAGCGCATCGCCGGAAATGCCGCCGTTGGTCTTGGTTGGAATCGATTCGAGCAGAATCGGAATCGGCTGACCGTGTTCGTCGATGTCGACGAAGGGCTCGAACGCGAGCCGCGCGAGCTGTGCTTCGACGCCGTTCGCATCGGCGTGCGCGAAGAGCGGATCGAGCGTTCCCGGATCGCTCGTCACCGTAAAGCGCACGCCGCTGGCATCCCGATCCGCGTTCGGAGCAGCGACCGGCGAACAAGCCGCGATGCTCGCCGAAAACAAGCAGGCGAGCGCGACACGGGAAAGACGATTCGTCACGACGACCCGTTTCGACGGCTAGATGCGCACGCCCAGCCCGGCGTACTGGATCGAGCGCGTGTTGTCGCCCCGGCCGGTCGGAAAGCCTTTGACCGTTTCCTGATTGTAGGTCGTCCCAAGATTGAAGTAAAGCGGGCTGCGGCTAAAGTTGAGCACGGTCCCGATGCCGTACCGAAGTAGCTTAAAATTCACGTTCGAAGCCGGATAGACCGTCGCGCCGACGGTCTGCGCGCTCGTCGTCGCCGAGAGATTCGGATAATAGAACGCACTGAAATAATATGAGAACGGCGCGCGAAGCTCGGTGAGTTTTTCAAACCCGAGTCCCACACCGCTGGCCGAGATGGGGAACGTTCCACCTAGGTTTTCATTGATAAATCCCGCGCCGACGTACGCCCCAATGCCCGGGATCGCAACGCCCGCGCGGGCTTCCGAAAACGCATCAGAACTCGTATCGCCGTTGAATTGGTTCAAGAATTTTTGGTTGTCGTACTCGCCGCTGATGTACATGCGCTCACTGCCGTCTTTTTTCGGGAAACGCCCCGTCGCTGCGATGCGATACGTCGTCCCGGCCGATTGAACGCCGGTACCGTAAATCGTCGACGAACTGCCGGCGATCCACGCGCCGTCGATCGTGACGTGCGCCGGCGCCGGCGATGGCTTTTCATCCGGGCTCGGCGCCGGAAGCGAGGGCGGGATGATCGATACCGCAAGCGAGAGGACCGAAAGTATCTGCGAGACGCGCTGCTTGAAAGCCATTTCCCGCACTTTTCCCAGCGGTTCCCAAAGTCTTCTCAAGCAAGGTCCCCCTGGACCTTGGACCGAATAGAAACAGCCCATCTTCCGCACGTTGCCGAACGAATTGTCGTTCAAGGGGCGGTCACACCGACGATGATTGCGAACCCCGACCTCGACCGCCTCGACTTGCAGCTGCTCGAAGCCTTGCAGAAAAATGCGCGATCGACGTTTGCGGAGCTGGGTACGCTCGTCGGCCTGAAGGCTCCCGCCGTCCACGAGCGCGTGAAACGGCTCGAAGGGCGCGGCTATCTACGCGGCTACGCCGCCCAGCTCGACAATCGCCGTCTCGGGTTCGAACTCACGGCTTTCGTGAGCGCCTTCACCGGCCCCGAAACGAGCTACGACGATTTCACCACCGCCGTCGCCTCGCTGCCCGAAGTCGTCGAAGTCCACAGCGTCGCGGGCGACGAGTCGTTCGTGCTCAAAGTCGTCACGCGTTCGACCGATCATCTCGACGAATTACTCTCACGTCTCAAGCGCATCCCGGGCATGGCGCGCACCAAAACCACGATCGTTCTCTCCACCCCCTTCGAGCGCGGCGGCATCGCCGTTGCGAACATCGCGTGATCGACGAGGCGGCGCTTCCGTTTATCCCGGAGCGCATCTGCCGTTTGGGCTCGCACCGCGTTCTCGAACCGCACGGCGCGCTTCCGCAAGCGGCGTGGAGACTCGATAACACGCCGTTGCCGCACGCAAATGAAATGCTCTGCGAAGTCGAGGCGCTCAATATCGATAGCGCGTCGTTCCGTCAGATCAGCGAGGCGTGCGCCGGCGACGAAGCGGCGATCGGCGATCACATTCGCGCGAACGTCCGCGCGCGCGGGAAACAACATAATCCCGTAACCGGCAGCGGCGGAATGTTTATCGGCCGCGTCGCCGCACTCGGCGCGGATTTCCCCGTCAGCGGCATCGCGATCGGCGACCGCATCGCGTCGCTCGTGTCACTCACGCTCACGCCGCTGCACATCGATGAAGTTCTCGGCGTCGACTCGGCGACCGGCCGCGTGTGGATTCGCGGCTACGCGATCCTTTTTGCAACGGGTCTCTACGCCAAGTTGCCGAGCGACATCCCGACCGACGTTGCGCTGGCGACGCTCGATGTCGCAGGAGCGCCCGCGCAAGTGCGCCGCCTCGCGAAACCCGGCCAAACCGTCGTCGTCATCGGCGCAGACGGCAAGAGCGGCCTGCTTTCGTGCGTGCAAGCGCGCGATCGCGTCGGCTTCGACGGACGCGTGATCGGCATCGTACCGAGCCGTACGACGGAATCCGCGCAACTGCTCCTCTCGGGCGGCTACGTTGACGAGCTCGTGGAGCTCGACGCGCGCGACGCTATCGCAATGCTCGATGTCATACCGCGCGTGCTGCCCGAACTGGCCGACCTCGTCGTCAACTGCGTGAACGTCGCCGGAACGGAACTCACCTCGATTTTGTGTGCCAAAGATGAAGGCACCGTCTATTTCTTTTCGATGAGCACCTCGTTTACCGCAGCCGCACTCGGCGCCGAAGGTGTTGGCAAAGACGTCACCATGATCGTCGGCAACGGCTACGCCAAAAATCACGCCGCCGTCGCGCTGCAAACGCTACGCGATCACCCCGCCATCCTCGCTTATTTCTCGAAACGGTATGGAGCTCGCTTATGAATCACCATAAACCCCCCGTCGATCCGACCACTCTCGACCATCGCGATCTGCGGCAGGGCGAGTTCTGGCGCACGATCCCCAAATACGCGGACGTCGATGAAGCGACGTTCCTCAACCATATATGGCAGGGGAAAAATTCGGTCAAGACGACCGACGAGCTCCTCGATACGATCAAAGATCTCGTGGCGCCGGAATTCTTCGACGACGTGCGCGAAGGCTTCCACCGCGCGCCGATGGCCGTGCGCGTCTCGCCGTATCTGATCGCGTCGATCGATTGGGAGCATCCGTACACCGACCCGATCCGCACGCAGTTCATTCCGGTCGCATCGATGCTGCTCACCGATCATCCGCGTCTCGCGCTCGACTCGCTTCACGAACAAGACGACTCCCCGGTGCCGGGTCTCGTGCACCGCTACGTCGACAAAGCGCTCTTTCTGCCACTCAACGTTTGCCCGGTCTACTGCCGCTTCTGCACGCGTTCGTACGCAATCGGCGCCGATACGGAAACAGTCGACAAAGTGCCGCTTGCGAAGACCCCGAAGGATTGGCAAGACGCCTTCGATTACATCGCCTCGCGTCCCGAACTCGAAGACATCGTCGTTTCGGGCGGCGACACGTATCAGCTCGCACCGAAGTCTCTCAAGATGATAGGCGAGGCGCTGCTCGCGATTCCGCACGTGCGCCGCATGCGCTTTGCGACCAAAGGCCCGGCTGTTATGCCGATGAAAATTCTCACGGATACGGCGTGGACCGACGCGCTCGTCTCGATCGTCGACCAAGGCCGCGCACTTGGCAAAGAAGTCGTCCTCCACACGCACTTCAATTCGCCAAACGAAATCAGCTGGATCACTGAAAAGGCGATGCGGGTGCTCTTCGAGCGCGGCGTGTACGTGCGCAATCAGAGCGTGCTCATCCGCGGCGTCAACGACGATAAGTACGTGATGCAGCAACTCGTCAAACGGCTAAGCTACATCAACGTGCATCCGTACTACGTGTACATGCACGATCTCGTCAAAGGCGTCGAAGAACTGCGCACGCCGATCGAGACCTCGATCGAAATCGAGAAATTCGTGCGCGGTTCGACCGCCGGCTTCAACACGCCGATGTTCATCTGCGATGCGCCCGGCGGCGGCGGCAAGCGCGACATTCACAGTTTCGATTACTACGATCGCGAGAACGGGATCACCGTGTACACGGCGCCGAGCGTCAAGCCCGGGAAGTACTTCCTCTATTTCGATCCGATCGATACGCTCTCGCTCGAGTCACAAGCGCGTTGGCAGTCACCGCAGATTCAAGAGGCGATGATCGCCGATGCCCTCGCACGCGCGGGCGGGACGGTCGGAGCGCTGGTCTAGCGCAGGGTTTCGACGCTCACGTTGGGTACGCAAGGGGAGGCGCGCAAGCGCCTTCCTTTTTTCGAGGGTTTATTCCGTGCTCGTCAATGCCGTCACGTACACGATTCCGCGAGCGCACGTCGACGCGGCAATCGGACTCTTTCACAAACTCACCGCTGCCTCGCGAGGAGAGCCAGGCTGCCTGATGTACGTCGTGCACCAAAGTACGACCGAACCGACGACGTTCTTCTTGTACGAACAGTGGCGCGATCGCGCCGCACTCGACGCGCACTACGAAGAACCGCACTTCAAAGAATTCGGCGTCAACGGAATCCGCACGCTCGCGGCCAACCGCGTCGTCGTGCTCTGCGAACCGATCGGCGACTGAATGCGCTGGTGCGTTTTCTGCGGTTCGAGCGCTGGGACGAACCCGCTCTATCGTGCTGCTGCAACCGAACTGGGCACGGCCCTCGCGCAAGCGAAGATCGAGCTGGTCTACGGCGGCGGTCATGTGGGATTGATGGGCGCGGTCGCCGACGCCGTCTTGGCGGCCGGCGGCACGGCGATCGGCGTCATCCCACGGGCGCTCGCGGAGCGCGAGATCGCGCATTCGGGACTCACGCAACTTCACGTGGTCGAGTCGATGCACGAGCGCAAGGCGCTCATGGCCGATCTCTCCGACGGCTTCGCGGCTCTTCCGGGCGGCTTTGGAACGTTTGAAGAGTTTTGTGAGGCCGTGACCTGGGTCCAGCTCGGAATCCAGGCCAAGCCGTGCTATCTGCTCGACGTGAATGGCTATTACGAGCCGCTCATCGCGATGTTCGACCGGGCGGTCGAAGACGGCTTCGTAAATATGAGAAACCGGTTAATAATTCGGGTCACCAGGACCATCTCAGAATTCATGTCGTCGATCGCCCGGTAACCAGCAAGGGAAAGTCGAAGGGCGGCTGATGGTTAAGGGACCGGTCACGCTCATGGACGTGGCCAAGTTCGCGGGTGTATCACTCGCGACGGCTTCACGCGTCATCAACGGCAGCGATCGTAAGGTCAGCGGGCCGCTCCGCGATCAGGTGATGGTCGCCGCACGCCATCTGCATTACGTCCGCAATGCCAACGCTCAAGCCCTGGCTCGATCGCGATCGTCGATCGTCGGCGTGATCGTGCACGACATCGGCGGTCCGTACTTCAGCGAAGTGCTTCGCGGCATCGAGAGCGTCGCCGAAGCGGCCGGGAGGTCTCTGCTGGTTTGCAATAGCCACCGCGATCCGGCACGCGAAATCGAGTACGTCACTCTGATGCAAGCGCACCGGGCAAGCGCCTTGATCATGACGGGCTCGGGTCTGCACGACGTCGATTACAACGAGCACATCCTCGAAGCGCTCGAGGGGTTTACGGCCTCGGGCGGACGCGCGGTGCTCATCGGACGACACCATGCGCGGAGCGATGCGATCGTCCCCGACAACGTTGCCGGCGGTCGCGCGATCGCGCAACATCTGCTGGATCTGGGTCATCGGAACATCGGCGTGATCGGTGGACCGCCGATCCTCACGACCAGCTACGACCGCCTCGATGGTGTACGCGACGCGTTGACGCGAGCCGGGGTAACGCTCGCCCCCGATCATATCGTTGACGGCGACTTTACGCGCGATTCCGGCAGCGCCGCCGCGATCGCGCTCCTCTACCACGATCCAACGATCACAGCGATCCTCGCGCTCAACGATGAGATGGCGATCGGCGCGCTGCTCGTCATGCGCGAGCGCGCGATCCGCGTACCGCAGCAGATATCTCTCTGCGGGTTCGATGATATTCCGGCCGCGGGCGACGTCACGCCGGGGCTCACGACAGTCCACGTTCCGCTACGCGATCTTGGCGTGCGTGCGATGTCACGCGCACTGCACGAAGCACTGCCCGAGCCGCTCGTCGAATCGATCCCACTCGAACTGCACGTCCGTGAATCGACGGGGAGGCCGCGGCCGAGCGCTTAAACTCATACGATGGCGGACCCTGATTTTTTTGATTGCGACACGCGCCGGAAAGACCTCGCCTGGAACGATTGGCCCGCCGTTCGGGCCTTTATCGAGCGCGAGCGGGTGTGCCGCATCGGCGTCAACGACGAAGCCTGGCCCTACGTCCTCGCGCTCTCCTACCGCTTCGACGGCAACGCGTTCGTCATGAACTTCTCACGCAGCGGGCGTCTTGCAGCCTTACTCGCGCGCGATCCGCATTGTACGATCGAAGTCGACGAGCCGTTGCGCATCTCGCCGAGCAGCGAAACGCTCAACGCCGACTATCGCAGCGTGCTCGCGCGCTGCCGCGCGGCAATGCGCGAGATCGAACTTCCCGACAAACGCGCGATCGTGGAACTGCGCGCCGTGATCGTTAAGCTCTCCGCAAAACAACGTCTGCCGTTCTAAGAGGGGAGCCACGCGTCGAGCGCCCGCTGCGGATCGCGAGCGGCAGCGCCATCCGATGCGAGCGCGCCCCCGACGCGGAAAGTTTACAAACTAGCTTTCGGTGAGCGCCGTGCGAACGATCCGCTCTTGTTCGACGGCATGCGCGCCCGGATAGCCTTCTGAGGGCGATGCGCGGTACGTGCGGCCGACGTATTCGACGTCGGCAACCCGCGGCGCGAGCTCTTCGACCAGGCGCCGACGCACGTGCGCGCGAGCGCCCATGTTTTTCGGCTCTTCCTGCACCCAAATGACGTGCTTCGCATTAGGATACGAGGCGATGATCTCGAGGATCGCTGCCTTCGGCAGCGGCGAGAGAAGTTCGACACGCACGATGGCGGTTGACTTGGTCCGCGCGTAGAGCGGTGAGGCGGTGAGATCGTGATAGATCTTCCCGCTACACAGCAAGATTCGCGTGACGGCGCTCTTGTTGGCGGCAAACTTCGCATCGTCGATCGTTTCCTGGAACGATCCGATTGCCAGGTCATCCAGCTTTCCGTATGCCGCGCGGTTACGCAAGAGACTTTTCGGCGTGAGAACCACGAGCGGGTAGGCCGCCGTCGCTCGAGCCTGCTGGCGCAGCAAGTGGAAGTACTGCGCCGCCGTCGTGCAGTTTGCGATCCGAATGTTGCCTTCGGCCGAGAGCTGCAGGAAACGTTCGAGACGAGCGCTCGAGTGCTCGGGACCCGCACCTTCGTAGCCGTGCGGCAGTAAGAGGGTCAGACGCGTCGTCTGGCCCCACTTTGCAGCGCCCGATGCGATGAATTGATCGATGATGATCTGCGCGCCGTTGTTGAAGTCGCCAAACTGCGCTTCCCACAGGACCATCGACTCGGGTAAGCCGGTCGAGTAGCCGTACTCAAAACCCAGACACGCGTACTCCGAGAGCGGGCTGTTGTGAATTTCAAACGACGCTGTTGCGCCGGGTAAATGCTGGAGCGGCACGTACTTTTCGCCGGTCGTCGCATCGTGCAACACCGCGTGCCGGTGACTGAACGTGCCGCGCTCGGAGTCTTGGCCCGTGAGACGTACGGGCGTGCCCTCAGCGAGTAGAGATGCGAATGCCAGACCCTCAGCCAGGCCCCAATCGACTTCGCCGTCCGCTTGCAGCGCTTTCTTGCGCTTGTCGAACTGCGAGATGAGTTTTTTGTTCGTGCTGAAGCCTTCGGGCGTGGCGACGAGCGCATCGGCCCACTGCAGGAGCTTACGTTTATCGACGCCCGTCGATCGCGGTTTTTCATTGATGAAAACTTTGACTTTATCGGCGCCGATGAGCTTTGCGATGTTGCCGTTCTTGACGTTCGCGTGGGCCTCGGCGATCCGCGTTTGCGCCGCATCTTGTAGTTCGCTCACCTGATCCGCCGAGAGCACGCCCTGGGCGACGAGGTTCGCCGCGAAAAGCTCGCGCACGGTCGGATGCGCTTTGATCGTCTCGTACATCCCGGGCTGGGTGTACATCGGCTCGTCTTGTTCGTTATGACCGAAGCGGCGATAGCCGATGAGATCGACCACGGTATCGCGGCCGAACTTCCGGCGGTAGTCGATCGCGAAATGCACGGCGGCGATGCACGCATCGACATCGTCGGCGTTGACGTGCACGATCGGCACGTCGAAGCCTTTGGCGAGATCCGATGCGTACCGCGTCGAGCGGCTCTCGTTCGGATCGGTCGTAAAACCGACCTGATTGTTTGAGATGATGTGAATCGTGCCGCCGGTCGCATAACCGATGAGGGCTTGCAGGTTGAGCACTTCGCTCACCACGCCTTGACCCGGGAATGCGGAGTCGCCGTGGATGAGGATCGGCGCAGCTGCGGTGAAATCCATGCGCGCGATATTTTGCACGTGGTCCGTTTGAAGCGAACGCGTGATGCCCTCGACGACACCGTCGACGGCTTCGAGGTGGCTGGGATTGTTCGCCAGTTTGACCGCGATCTGCGTGCCCACCGGCGTCTCGTAGATGCCGACAGCCCCGTGATGATATTTCACATCGCCCGTCGCGTCGTCGGACTCATCATCGTCGCTGAGCGCCGTCTTCATTGCGCCTGCTTCGAATTCGGCGAGCAGTTCTTCGTACGGGCGATTGACGACGTGCGCGATCGTCGAGAGTCGACCGCGATGTGCCATCCCGAGAACGGCGGTTTTCGTACCGTCTTCCGCGAGCATCGAGATCATCTCTTCGAGCATCGGGACCATGACGTCGAGGCCTTCGATCGAGAACGTCTTTTGCGACATGAACTGCTTGCGGAAATAGCGTTCCATCGTCTCGACTTTGGTGAGGCGTTGGAGCACTTGCACTTTGCGCTGTGCGGTGAGCGGCGTGCGATGCATGCCGCTCTCGATGTATTCCCGCAGCCATTCGCGCTGCTGGGTGTTTGAGATGTGCTCGACTTCGTAGGCGATCGTGCTGCTATACGTTTCGCGCAGCGCCGGAAGGATGTCGGCAAGCGTGCCGCCCGGCACCTTGACGCGCAAGATCGACGCGGGGATCGCGCTCATCAGCGCGGGCGTCAAACTGTAATGACGCGGGTCGAGCGACGGATCGCCGACCGGCTCTTTGCCGAGCGGATCGAGCGTTGCCGCGAGGTGACCGTGCCGACGATACGATGAGACCATCGCCATCCCGGCGGCGATCGCACGCAGCATCTCTTCTGAGGTTGCACCCGCGGTCTGTGAGGATGCCGCCGTTCCGACGGTCGTCGCGGCGGCCGCGTTTGCCGCCGTGACGGGACGTGCGTTGGTGGTCACGGCGGTCGCCGTCACGCTCGGTGCGGCCAAACCATAGGTGCGGAATACGCCTTCGTAAAATTCGCTTGCGCCCGAGAGCAGTTCGTCGACGCGCTTGAGGAATTCACCCGACTGCGCGCCTTGAATCACGCGATGGTCGTACGTCGAGGTCATCGTCATGACTTTTTCGATGCCGAGTTGTTTTAACGTCGAGTCCGGAGCGTGCGCGAAACCCGGCGGATACGCGATCGCGCCCGCGGCGACGATCGCGCCTTGGCCGACCATCAAACGCGGCACGGAGGCGATCGTGCCGATACCACCCGGATTCGTCAAGGTAAATGTCGCGCCCGAGAGTTCGTCGGCCGTGAGCTTGCCGTCGCGTGCTTTCACGATCAGCGCTTCGTACGCCGCGCGGAACGCGACGAAGTCCATCGATGCGGCACCCTTGATCACCGGCACGACGAGCGACCGCGAACCGTCTTTGCGCGTCATGTCGACGGCGATGCCCAAATGCACGCCTGCTTCGATTTTTTGCACGGTCGCGCCGTCGCGACGGAAGCTTGCCGTAATCGCGGGCGCTTCATGTGCGGCAATGACGAGCGCGTATGCGATGAGGTGCGTGAACGAGATCTTGTCGGCTTTACCGGCGGACTTGAGCGCGGTATTGAGTTCGGCGCGGCGCGCTTCGAGTGCACCGACCGAGAGCGTACGAAACGACGTGGCCGTCGGAATCGAGAGCGACTGATCCATGTAGGTCGCAAGAACGGCTTGCGGGCCTTTGAGCGTCGTGACCGTCGCTGCGGCGGACGGCACGGGGAAATTGATCGCGGGCGCGCTTGTTCCGTTCGAGGCGGGCTTGGCCGAACCCGATGCGATCGCGTGCTCGACGTCTTCGCGCACGGTCAACCCGTCGGGGCCGGTGCCGCGAACGCTTGCGATGTCGACGTGGAAGCGCTCGGCGAGGCGGCGCGCATGCGCGGAGGCCACTCCGCCGATTTTGCCGTTGCCGCTCGCCATCGTCGGTGGCGCGGAAGCGCTGCCGGGTGCACCGTAGGACGAAGGCGTCACGGCGTCCGGGGGCACTTTGGCTGCCGCGGCGACGGGCGTTGCGGCGGCGGGCGGAGAGGCTTTGCTGCCCACTTCAGGTTTTGCCGCCGACGTATCGATCTCGGCAAGAATCGCGCCGACGGCAACGGTGTCGCCTTCACCGCCGTGCAGGGCGGTGATCACGCCTGCAACCGAAGCGGGGACTTCGACATCGACCTTGTCGGTCGTCACATCGACGATCGTCTCGCCTTCGCCGACCCACTGGCCGACTTTCTTGCGCCACTCGACGATAGAGCCTTCGGTGACGGACTCCCCGAGTTCCGGAAGAGCAACTTTCACCAATGATTCGAGCACGCGACCACCACTCCACTAAGCGACATATTCAACGCGATTGGCTTCGGTCCACCATATTTTCGGCCTGCGCGACGATTGTCGCAAGATCGAGCGTCCGACGGGCGTCCGCTCGGTAGACACCTAAGGATCAGGTGATGTTCATGGCTTGTTCGTTCTACAAAATTGAGATGGGATTTCGTGTGATCGCTCCGTTCTTGACGGCCCTCGCCCTGACGACCTCGGTGGCCCTCGCCCAGCCGTTCCCCGGTCCAAGCCCCAGCATGCCCCCAATGACGATGCCGTCGGCCCCACCCTCGAGCGCGGCAAGTCCCGCCCCGCAGCCCAGCCCGGCGCTGGTGATCCACATGAAAGACTTCGCTTACTCGCCCAAGGACGCGGTCGTGAAAGTCGGCGACACGATCCAGTTCGTCAATGACGATGAATCCGCGCACACGGTCACGGCCGACGATAAGAGCTACGATTCCGGCTACATGGCAAAAGGCCAGACCTGGAGCAAGACCTATTCGAAGGCCGGAACGTACCCCTACTTCTGCGCGTATCACGCGTTTATGCGCGGGACGGTCACCGTCACCGAGAAATAATGGCGGGTCCAACCGGGCCCCGCGTGTCTTTAGAGCGAGTCGATCGAGACGATCTCGTCGATCGTCAAAGTCGCACTCCGCGGCCCGGAGATAAACACGCTCAAGGCATGCGCGCTGAGGATCTCCGTGCGGAAAATCCCCGTGAAGACCTCTCCGTCGGCCATGACGACCCGGAGCAGGCAGCCCGTTCGCGCGTGGAGATCGGCTACGGTATAGGTCCCAATGCGCGCGGTGGGCGTCCAGGAATCCGCAGAATAGGCGACCGTGCCATCGGCATAGAGCTGTTGCATGCATGGATCATAGTTCCAAGCAACCTGCCCGGGCCGTGGCGCAAATCACCGAGAAGCGGGTTTCGCCTCAGGCCTTGACCCGGCGCATGCGGACGATCGTGACGGGCGTGGTCAGACGCTGGTCGACCGCAACGGCGTGGTTGATTTTGAGCACGACGTCATAGCCGCGGATGACGTGGCCGAAGGCCGCGTAGCCCAAGTGGTCGGGCTGATTTTCGGCGTCGAGGAACCGGTTGTCGCCGACGCACAGAAAGAATTCGGAACTCGCCGAATTCGGGTCGCTCGTGCGCGCCATCGAAATCGCACCGGACGTATTGTGCAAATGCGTCTTCGTCGAATTTTCGAGTGCGATCGTTTGCGCGAGCATCCGATGCACGGCTTCGAGCCCGCCTTGAATCACTTCGATGTTCGAGCCGGGAATCGCCGCTTTGCTCACCGTGCGATAGAACGTCGCGCCGTCGTAGACGTGCGTGTCGACCAAGTGCAAGAAGTTTGCCGCGGTAATCGGTGCGCGCACCGAATCGAGTTCGAGGACGATCGTGCCGGCCGAGGTCGTCATGGCGACCCGCGGGAGCGACGCTGCCGCAGACGAGACCTCGCACGTGAGCACAAGGGCGATCGCGAGCAAGGATTGACGAATCATGCGATGAGCGTTCGCAGCATCTGAGGGAACTTCCGGCTTGGCTACGACGCTCGCCGGTGTCCCTACTTGGGCAGGGCGAGCACGGGCTGCGGTCCTCGATCGAGCGACGCGGGACCATGCCGTACGGCTCGGGAACAGCGACCACGTTCGGTTACGGAGACGTGGGGCCAGGTGGTCACGCGTTCAATACCGGGAAAACAACATCTCGGATCACAACGCGGCGATTGCGCCACGGCGTTATTGGGCGTTATTGAACGGTGATTCACGCAGAGAGGGCCGGAGGAGATCACATGAGTTGGATTCCTCGATCGGGTCGACAAGAACTTGCCGGTTGCATTTGGCTGGGTCGCTATATCGATAAAGCACGACGCCATGATGCGCTCGAAGCGAAGCGCGGCGACGTCCTGGGCGACTACCTATTCGGCGACAACGATTATCTCGATGCGCAACTTCTGCGATTTCTGGCGATGACGCAGACGCAAATCGGTAACCTCATTCAAGATCAATTGGACGACGACGAAGCCGCGCGACGGATTCTCGATGCCGGTCACAAAACGTCCGCCGACTGTGCGGTTTTCAATCGCGCGTTTCTCCGGTGGAACGCGCCCTTCTTGGCCATGATCGATGCAGACGAAAATCGGAGAAAAAGCGGTCCGTATACGAGACTGCTCAAGGTCTTCTACAACGGTGTCATCGTGCCGCCGGCGACACTCGTCTACCGCCTTGCGGGCCGCAGAACACGATAAAAAGACCCGCGAAAGCGATGACTTTCACGGGCTTCTGAAACCTGACCAGGAAGGGACTCGAACCCCCACAGCCTTGCGGCTACTAATACCTGAAACTAGCGCGTCTACCAATTCCGCCACCTGGGCACGGCCCGCTCCGTTTAGGCATTTCGCTACGCGCGGCCTTTTCGCTAGCCGACGGGAGCCGCATCGCGACGGGCCAAGTACGCGGCACCGAGTGCCGGGAGAATGCCGATGGCCGCCGCGATGGCGAGCGCCGTCCAGGCGGTGCCCAGCGTGCGCGCGTCGGCAAGCGACCCGAAGAGCAGCGGCGCAGCACCCGCGGCAGCAAAGATAAACGTCAGGGCGACGCCCAGCACGCTGCCGGCATATTCCGGTCCGCCGATCTCCGCCATCGCCGTCGCCATCACGCCGTTCCAACTCGATGCCGAAAAACCGAGCAAGCCGCCGACGATAAAGAGTTCGGGGACGGCGCCCGGTGCAATGTGGGCGATCGTCCAGGCGCACGCGGCGAGAATCGCGCCGATCGCTGCGATCGGCAGCGCGCGATCGCCGCGAAAGAGCGTGTCGCTGAGCTTGCCCCAGACGACACGACCCGCGACGGCACACATCTGCGCGAATGTAAAAGCCGCTGCGGCGAGCGTTGCGCTGACGTGCACGTCGGCGACTGCGGTGATCGCGAAGAACGCGTTCATGATCGTTTGTCCGCTGACGAGCACCATGCACGCAAGCGTGAAGAGCATCGTGCGCGGACTGCGCGCCAATCGCATCATCCCGCGCACGACATCGCGCAGGCCGCGCGTCGATGCGTTTCGTCGTGGCGGATCGACGTAATAGCGCGCGGCGACGATCGCTGCGGCCGCGCCGAGGATGCCGCCGACGGCAAGCGCGACGCGGTAGTTATAGTGCAGTGCGAGAAACGGCAAGATAACGCCACCGATCGCGCCGCCCAGCGGCACGCCGGTTTGGCGGATCGACATCGCGAGCCCGCGGTCGCGATCGAACCATGCGAGCACCGCGCGTCCGCCCGCCGGTGTCTGCGCGGCATACGAGATGCCGAAGAGAAAGATGCAAGCGACAAGCCATGGATACGACGCGACGGCAGACGCGGCGAGCAACGTCGCGCCGAGGAGCACGCCGCCCCAAAGTGTGACGACGCGCTCGCCGTAGCGGTCGACGATAACCCCGGCGAGGGTGGTGAAGAGCGCGCTCCCGATCGCAAGCGCCGTAAAGACCGTGCCGAGTTGCGTCTTGGAGAGCGCGAAGGTGACGAGTAGCACGGGCGCAAGCGAACCCAAGCCCTGCTGAACGATCGCGCCGCCGACTTGCGAGCCGGTCATAAGCGCGAGCATCCGCCAGCGCATCGTCATCCGCGCTGCACGAGAGCAATTCCGACCGCGATTCCCGCAAGTCCGAAGAGGTCGCGCACGGTCACCGGTTCGTGCAAGAGGATCGCGGCCAGAAACAAACCGAAAATCGGCGTGAGGAAGTAGTAGGCGCTGACGCGGCTTGCCTCACCGTGCTTGAGCAACCAGAACCACAGCGTCGATGCGCCGATCGACATGACGAGCACGACGTACGCGAACGACTCGACGATCGGTGCGCCCCAAATCGCGTGCGGCGCGCCTTCGAAGGCGAGCGCGAGCGGCAAGAGCGCGATACCCGCGACCAAGAGTTGTAACGCCGCCACGGTCTTCAAATCGACGTCGGCGCAGTATTTCTTGAACACGATCGTCCCGGCGACGCTGCCCAAGACGCCGATGAACGCGAGCAACACGTCTGATGGCTGCGCGTTTCCGCTACCGGTACGAACGATCATGATGGCGACGACGCCGCCGAAGCCCATCAGCAGACCGACGATCTTGAGCGGCGTCAAGCGCTCGCGCAAGACAACGGGTGCGATGAACGCGAGCACGAGCGGGTTCGTACTCGCGACGATCGCACCGATTCCGGCAGCCATGTGACGGAGTGCTTCGTACGTACAACCCAGATAGATCGCATTCGAGGTGAGCCCGAGCACGACAATCGCAATCCAGTGGCGTCCCGTCCGCGGAAGTTTTCCGCCCGTTGCGAGCGCGACCGCAAGAAAAATCCCGCCCGAGACGGCGAAGCGCACGACGAGAAACCACAGCGGCGATGAGTTGAGGACACCCGTTTTGCTCGGCACGTATGCCGATGCCCACAGGAAGACGAAGAAGAGCGCTGCCGCTGCGCCGAGCGCCGCGTTTTGGGAGGGACGTTGCAAACGGTCGTGCTCGACGCGGCTACGAGGCCGCGGCGCGCTCCTTGTGATCGATCAGAGTCGGCTCCGTCACGTCGAAAAGAGCAAGTGCTTCACGCGCGAGCGCGCGATGTTCGTCCGTATCGCCGGGCGCACCGAAGTTGCGCCCGCGGTCGTAGCGTGAGATAAGCACGCGCGGTAATCCTTTGAGCGGCGTCCGCATCGTGCCGACGACGACCGTCAAAAGATTCGCGCGTTCGAAGGCTTCGGCGACCAGACGGACCGTCTGGTGACAAAGGGGTCAAACCGGGACCAACAGCGCGCAATTTGCGCCGTCCGTTTTCGCCTGCATGATGAGCTGCGGAATCGTCGATTCGATGAGCGTCGCCCAATCGAGCGCGTAGCCCATCGTCGAGAGGACGCTCGCGGTGAGCGACGCGTCTGCGTTGCCGCATCGTAGGCGCCCGCCGAAGTGATGAGCGCGATCCTGCGACCAGCGGCCGACGGCGCCGCCACAAACGGGATCGGCGCATACGCCGGTTTCGGGAAGCCGACAAGGGACTCGGCGAAGCGCTCGGCCTCCAAGAGCGGGAGTGCGCCGGGGAGCCAGGTGGCCCAGGCGGTTCGGAGCGGATTGGATTCAAGGCTCATAGCCTCGCAAACCCGTCTCAGCCGGTCGGCGATTCACGTTTCCACCGATCGCGCTTACGGCGATCGAAGCGATTGATCGCGGCGCCGGGTTCGTAGGCGTGATGGTAGAGCGCAAGGCGGTGTTGATCACGGGTTGTTCGAGCGGGATCGGCGCTGCCACCGCACGGCAACTCGTCAAGGCGGGGTTTCACGTCTATGCCGGCGTGCGCAGCGCTGCCGACGGCGCGCGGATCGCGGGCGAACTCGGCGTCGCCTGCTCGCCCGTAATTCTCGACGTCTGCGATGCGGCGGCGATTGCCGCTGCACGCGCGCAGGTTCAAACGGCGGGCCGCGGACTCTATGGCCTGGTGAACAATGCCGGGATCGTCGTCGGCGGACCGCTCGAAGCAATCGCCATCGACGACTTGCGCCAGCAGTTCGAGATCAACGTCATCGGCTTGGTCGCGGTGACGCAAGCCTTCTTGCCGCTGCTGCGTCAATCGATCGGCCGCATCGTGAATATCGGCTCGATTTCCGGTCGTTTTGCGGCGCCGTTCACGGCGCCGTACGCGGCGAGTAAATTTGCGGTCGAGGCGATCAGCGACGCACTGCGCGTGGAACTGGCGCCCTTCGACATCGCGGTCGCCCTGCTCGAACCCGGTGCGATCGACACGCCGATTTGGGACAAAGCGCAGAGCGAAGGAAGCGCGCGCTCCCAGCGCTACGATCCCGGGATGCGCGAACTTTATGCGCCGATCGAAGCCGCGATGGGAAAGATCATCGCCGGGATCGCAAAACGCGCGCTTCCCGCTGCCCACGTTGCCGAGGCCGTCGAACATGCGCTCGTCGCTCGCCGACCGAAAACGCGCTACGTGATCGGCACCGATGCGCGCGCGCAGATCGCGTTCGCCATGCTGCCAAGCGGCCTTCGCGACCGGATGATCGGCTATGCAATAGAGAAAGTCACCGCGTGATCGTGCGGCTCTTGCCGATCCTCGGTATCACGTTCATCGACATCCTGGGTTTCAGTATTCTCTTGCCGCTCATGCCGTACTACGTGCAGCATTTCGGCGCGCCGGTGGTCGTGGTCGGTCTGCTCTTCTCCACGTTCGCGATCTGCCAGTTCGTCGCGGGGCCTATCTGGGGACACGTGAGCGACCGCATCGGCCGCAAGATGGTGCTCGTGGTGAGTCAAATCGGCGCGACCGTCGGGTGGACGATGCTCGCGTTCGCACCCACCATCGGTTGGGTGTTCGCCGCGCGCATCATCGAGGGTGTGAGCGGCGGCAATATCAGCGTGACGCAGGCGTATGTCTCCGATCTCGTCGCGCCCGAGCAACGCGCGCGGGCATTTTCATACGTAGGCGCGGCCTTTAGCGCGGGAATCGTCTTCGGTCCGGCCTTCGGCGGACTGCTCGTCGGTAAATATGGCTACACCGCACCGTTCCTTGCTGCTGCGGGCTTGCAATTGCTCACCCTCGTGCTCACGCTCGTCATGCTGCCCGAGTCACGCACGAAAGAATCACAACAAGACGCCGCTGGCTTCGGCGATATCGTCCGCTCGCTCGGCGACAAAAAGCTCGCGCCCGTCCTCGTTCAGAAATTCATTTGGTCGCTCGGCCTGTACGGGTGGTTTGCGGCGTTTACGCTCATCCTGCAACGCCAACTCGGTCTGAACGAATCTACCGCGAGTTATTTTTTTGCCGGATTCGGTGTGATTAGCATTGTGATTCAGCTCGGGGTTGTGGGCCGCATCACGGATGCGCTCGGTGCCAGGCGCGCATCGAACCTCGGGCTCGTCGCGTGTTTGATCGCCTTCGGCATCGTGCCGTTCATCCACGACATCTTCAGCGGATTCGTCATGCTGGTCTTCTTCGCGTTCGGACTTTCGATCAACAACGCGACCCTTGCCGCGCTGATGACGGATGCGGCGCCGGAGAATCAGCGCGGCACGATTCTGGGCGTCGGCTCGTCGCTCGACTCGGCAGCGGGGATTGCGATGCCCACGATTTCCACCGGCGCGCTGGAATGGTACGGGGTCGCGGCAACCGCCGGAATCTCCGGTCTCTTCACCCTCGGCGCACTTGCGCTCGGGTTAACGCAAACGAAGTCGCCGCAAATCGACGCACTCGCGATCGAGGCCGAAGCTTAAGGCCTTGAAAATACTGCTTTTTCATCGAAAAATCGGCAGTATTTACCGCGCGCGTAGCGTATCTGTGCGGCAAACGACTCGCGTTGCGAGCCGAGCTTTTTCCGAAAGGACATAATGACCAAAGCAGAACTCGTGCGCGAACTCGCAGAAGAGCACGAACTTCCCCGCAAGCAAGTCGCCGAAATGATCGAGGCAATGCTCGATAAAATGACGGACGTGCTCAAGAGCGGCGATAAAGTACAGCTCGCGCCCTTCGGCCAGTTCAAGATCCGCGATCGTGCGGCGCGCATGGGCCGCAATCCGGCGACCGGCGAGGCCATCAAGATCGCTGCGAAGCGCGTGCTGAAATTCACCGCCGGCAAACCGCTCAAGGATGCCGTCGCATCGAAGCGTCCGGGCTCGGCCGCTGCGAAACCCGCAGCCCGCAAAACCGCCGCGAAGAAGACCGCGCCTGCGAAGAAAACCGCGGCCAAGAAGGCCCCGGCTAAGAAAGCCGCTCCGGCCAAAAAGAAAACGGCAGCAAAGAAAACCACCCGCCGCTAACCGTGCTTGGTCACGAAAAAGCCCGCTGCTTTCAAGCCGCGGGCTTTTTCTTATGCGGTCTTGCGTTTGGGTTTGGCGGCGGGCTTTTCGGCTGCGGACTTCTTCGCGCTTGCTTTCTGGGTCGCTGATTTTTTCGCGGCGGCCTTCGTCGCGGTGCCGCTCGCGCGGGCGTCGCGTTTGCCGGCTGATTCTTCCAAACTGCGCTGGAGCATGTCCATGATGTTGACCACGTTACTGACCTTGGGCGCTTTGCCGACGGCGACCGGAAGATCTTTCCCCGCCGCGCGCGCCTCGATCATGGTCATAATCTCTTCTTTGTATTTATCGTGAAACTGCGCGGGTTCGAAGGTCTCCGAACTCATCGAATCGATCAGCATTTTTGCCACTTTGAGCTCCGCGGGCGCAACGTTCTCTTTGAGCGCGGGGAAGTCGAAATCAGTCTGATCGACGATCTCATCGGCGTAGTGCATCAACTCGAGCACGAGCGCCTCGCCTGAGGGTTTGAGGGCCGCGAGGTGCTCGCGCGAGCGAATGACGACGCGCGCGATGCCGACTTTGTTGGCCTCCTTGAGCGACTCGCGCAAGAGCGCGTAGGCGTGGCGGCCTTTTTTCTCGGGTTCGAGATAGTAGGGCGTATCGAAGAACATCGGATCGATCTGGTCGAGTTCGACGAACTCCATGATATCGACCGACTGCGTCGCCTCGATATTGACGCGCTTGAAGTCGTCGTCCGTGACGATCACGTAATTGCCTTTTTCGTACTCGAAGCCGCGCACGAGATCGGCAAAGGCCACTTCCTCACCACAGACGCTGCAGCGGCGGATGTTATTGATGCGGCCTTCGTCTTTTTTATGCAAGAAGTTGAAGCGCAGATCGTTCGTCCGTACCGCCGTGAACAGCTTGACCGGGATCGTCACGAGGCCGAAGTTAATTGCGCCGGACCAGATCGCGTGAGCCATTAGGTACTCCAGAGCGAGCGAGCGTTCTTGAGGGCCGCTTCGAGCCGTTGCGGCTTCCACCCGTCTACCCACGGATCGCCGTTCTTCGCAAGCAGCCCCGGAACGTTGCGGATCGTCCAGCGGAGCATCTCGGACTCGGTCTCTTTGGCACGCTTACGGCGCATCGCATCGACCGTGTCCCAGTCGAGCGGCATCGAGACGGGAGCTCCGTCGCGTGCGCGCACGCTGTAAGGGGCAACGAGCGTCTTGCCCTTACCGACCTGGACCCAGTCCAAATACACCGTACCGGCAGGACGTTTTTTCGTCATCCGCTCGAGGGTCGTGCGTTCCGGCAAAAGCCCGTTGATGTGGTGAGCGATGAGCTCCCCGAAGCCTTTGACGAGGTCGTAGTCGTAACGCGGCTGCAGCGGAACGAGCACGTGAAAGCCGGCGCCGCCCGTCGTTTTTACAAGCGGCTTGAGGCCGATTTCTTGTAACGCATCGCGGAAGGCAATCGCGACGGTCGCGAGGTTTGCAATCGTACAGCCCTCCCACGGATCGAGATCGAACAAGATGAAATCGGGCACGTCGAGCGTCGGCTCGCGGGAGATCCACACGTGCAGCACGATCCCGGCGAGATTTGCGACGTAGACGAGCGCGGGCTCGTCATCGCACACCATGAACGCAATCGTCTCGTGTCGGCCGCCGCTCGAGGGTACGGCAACGGTCGGGATCCACGCCGGAAGGCCGCGGTGCGCGTTCTTTTCCCACCACGCCTCGCCATCAATGCCATCCGGGAAACGTTCGAGCGTGAGCGGGCGGCCGTGCAAGTAGGGAACGATGAATGGCGCGACCGCGCGGTAATATGCGATCAAATCCCCTTTGGTGAAGCCGTCGCGCGGCCACAGCACCTTGTCGATGTTGGAGATTGAAAGCGAGCGGCCGGCGACCTCCAGCGTCGTCCGCGGCGCGGCCGGCATCAGTCTCGCGCCGTCGCGGCAATTTCGCGTTCGCGCACGACACTGGTCGGGTTCTTATCAGAGCGCAGTCCGAGGAAGACCGGATGCCGCAAGCGCGCATCGTGCGTCCACTCGGTGAACTTGATCTCGGCAACCAATTTCGGTTTGACAAAGTGTGCCGGTGTGTTCGTTTTCGGCGTCTCGACAAAAGGTGAGTCAGCGCTTGCGTTCACGCGCAGTTCTTTCGCGATCCCGGCGAGTAATTTTGCATCGAATCCGGTGCCAACGTGCCCGCTATACACGAGTTTCTTGCCCTCGTAGACGCCGAGTAAGAGCGCGCCGAAGCCTTTGCGGCTGCCACGCGGTTCGGTCCAACCGCCGATCACAAATTCTTGCCGTTTGGCGGCTTTGATCTTGAGCCATTCGCGCGAGCGCGCCCCGCGATACGGCGATTGACGCTGCTTGGCGACGATCCCCTCGATGCCTTGAGACTCGACGAGTTCGTAGAGCTGGGTCCCTTTTCCGATGACGTGTTTGGAATACATCACGCGATGACCCGGAACGATGAGCGCTTCGAGCAGCCGCTTACGTTCTTCGAGCGGCTCGTCGCGCACATTGCGGCCATCGGCATACAGCAGATCGAACGCGACGAACGTCACGCCGGTCTCCGATTTGGGTTTGCCTTTGGTAAACCGCTTATCGCGCGACTGCAGCGCTTGAAACGACGAGCGGCCGTGCTCGTCGAGCATCACGACTTCACCGTCGACGACGATCGGGCGCGATGTGAATGCCGCGCCGAGATCCGCAAGTTCGCCGAATTGTCCGAGCAGATCGTTTCCGTTGCGCGAACGTACATCGACGTTGCCCTCGGCATCGATCGTGGCGATCGCGCGATAGCCGTCCCATTTGAGTTCGAAGAGCCACGCCGGATCGTCGAAGGGTGCATCCGCAAGCGTTGCGAGCATGGGCTTGGGGTCGCGCGGCAACGGTTCGCACTTTGCAGCCGCCCGTACTCGTACGCGTTTTGGCGCGGTGCTCGCTGCCGCAGGGCGATCGCTCTGCCAGGTTTTCGGCGACGTCGTTTTCGCGAGATCGGCGAGCGTCTTGTCGGACTTCACCGACTCGGCATGCGCTTCGATATCCCAATCGGCGTCGACGCCTGCGTCGTGGTCTTTGATCAACAGCCAGGGGTCGCCGTTTTCACCACTGCGGTGCTTGAGGCGCACGAGCGTCCACATCCCGCGCAGCTTCTTGCCGGTGAGCACGAACTTGATCTTGCCCGCGGCGATTTCCGCAACCGGATCGGTGCCTTCGGCGAGTCGATAGGTCCCGCGGTCCCACACGATCACCTCACCCGCGCCGTAATTGCCGCCGGGAATGGTCCCCTCGAAATCCCGATAGTCGAACGGGTGATCCTCGACGTGCATCGCGAGCCGCTTCTCAACCGGGTTACGCGAGGGTCCCTTCGGTACGGCCCACGAGGCGAGCACGCCACCCGCCTCGAGCCGAAAATCGTAATGCAGCCGGGAAGCGCGGTGTTTCTGGATGACAAAACGCAGCGTCGCCTTACACGCGCTGCGTCTGTTTCCCGTCGGCTCCGGTGTCGCTGCGAAGTCGCGCTTGCGCGCGTACTCCGCGAGCGGCTCCCGTTTACTTGGCTTCGTCGGCACCGTGGCGAGCTTCGCGTTCGCCTTTGTCAAATTCCGCCTTGATGTTGTGGCCGGTTTCTTTGACATGGGATGCGATGCGGTCGCCGACCGGCATCTCGTCGCCTTCGACGGCGCGCTTCGCCTTCTCGGCGCCCGCGTCAACGCGGTTCTTCATCTCGTCGGCAGCAGTCTTGAGGCCATTTTTTAGATCGCTCATTAGTGCGTCGTCGTCGTCGTCGTGCCGGTTGACGTCGTGCCGGTCGTGCCGGTCGTGCCCGTCGTTCCGCCAGGGGCGTTGATCGTGGTCTTCGTCGTCGAAGTTGTGTTCCAGGGTTGCCAGACAAACAGTCCGATGAGGGCTGCAACGACGATCACGGCGACGATGGCAAACGTTGCCACCGAACCCGAACCACTGTCGCGAACCACTACGTCGCGGTCATTCATTGTAAGAGTCTCCTTGCAAGCGGGTACGGCCTTGGTTATACCCAGGCAAATCGTATACAAACGTCTCACACCAGGTGTATGTACGGCATTTTTGGGGGGGTAGCGGCAGCACTCGGTGCCATACTCGCGTATCGCAATGCCCGCACTTCGAGGGCATCGTTCTATGCAAATCAGGTCTACAACATGACCGCGCGCGGCCACCTCCGCTTCGCAATTGCGAGCGCAATTATCGCGCTTTTTTTTCTTATCGGGACACTTTTTTTCAACGTCATTACGATACCGCTGCTTGCCCTCTATGCCGTACTCGCGATTTTATATGGCGCCTCATTCGTACGCGGCGCAACCGGTGAGGACGAGTAGCAAGCATGCCTGGTGAAACGAGTTGAGCGACAGGATACGAGGCTAGTTGCCGATCCGGTAGGTCGCGTTCCAAAACCAAATACCCCACGCTCCAACGAACGCGCCGTAGGCGATCAGCCACTTTCCCCACAGCGGCAGTCCGCCGCGCACGCCGATCGCCATAAGCAGGAAAACGAATGGCTCGAAATCGAGTGCGTGACGCATGCCGAATTGCCACCAGCCGTTGAGATAGTACACAAGCGACGGCATCCAGAGCGCAAGAATCAGGACCCACATGACGAGCCGGTACTTGGGCGTCGTCTTTGCGAGAAACGCGAGCACCAGCGCGGGACTCGTCCAGGTCAGCGCGAGCCCGTGCACGTCGACTTTGAAATACGGCGGGATGGCAAGTTGGCGGTATTCGGCAAGCACCGGTCCCTGAAGAAAAAACGAGTAGAGTTCGTATGGAACGTAGGCAAGTCGGAACGGCGAGCCGGTCGGCTGGCCCCACGAATCCTGATGGTAGAACGCGGTGTAGCCGATATCATACCAGAGATGCCAGCGCACTTCGTTGTATGCGACCCACAGAACGAGAACGGGGATGAATACGAGCGCGTAGGACCGCAGACGCGCCATCCCTTGCTCTCGTGAAGGACGCACGACTTCGGGCGCGATGCCGCCGCGTATCAAAAACAGCGCGTAGAACGGGACGGCCAGCACCATCGAAAAGCGCGATTCGAATGCGCCCACGGCGAGCAAGGCGACGAGCCACGGTCGCTGACGTCCGAGCAACTCGCGGATCGCAAGCAACGTGAAACACACGGCCGATGAGTGCGCGATGAACCACACGTCGCCGAGCATCGAACACCACCACAGCGCCGTACCGCTGAAAAAGAAGAGGACGAGCCAGAGGCTGTTATTTTCGCTCGCCCCAAGCTTCCGCGCGATCGACCACGCTGTCCCAACCGCAATCGCGCACAGCGCCGCAGCGAGCGTCGTTTGGTTGGCGTGCTCGCCGAAGATCGCAACGAACGGCACGATCAAGAGTGCCGGGATCGGACCTTCGATCACATAGCGGCGGCCTTCCCAAAGCAGCGCGTCGCTTACCGATTCGCCGGGCCAGTTGATCCACACGTGGCCGTGCAGGAGCGCGTCGGCCAAGAGCACGTAGTTGTTGTACGGTGTCGAGCGCAGATGCGAGGAAATCAGCACCGCAACGAACGTGACGAGACCGATGAGCACCGGAATCGCAAGCGACGCGCGCGCACGGAGCGGCCCGGCTAGTACGTCACTCGGTAAAACTCGTTCCAGTACCAAATCCCCCAAAGGCCGACCGCTGATGACCAAAACGCGAGCACGGCCGCCCACAGCGGCCACGAGCGTGTCGCGGCAATGCCGAGTAACACGAAAAGAAACGGCTCGAAATCGAGCGCGTGGCGCATCCCGAACTGCGACGCACCGTTGACATAGTACAAGAACGAAGGCCCGGCCACTAGCACCGTGGCGAGCCACAGGCTGAGAATCGCCGCGCGGCTGCTGCGCGCCCAGGCGGCGAAGATGAGGATCGGTGAGGTCCAGGTGAGCGCGACGCCCTCCATCGCAGGGATCGCGTAGGGGGCCGCTGCCTGAAATTTGGGCGTCTGCACGAAAAACGAATACAGCTGATCGGGCAAATTTTCAAACGAAAACGGCGAGCCGGTCCGCGAGCCGACATCCTGGTCTTGGTGGAAGAAAATCGTGTGGCCGCTATCCCACGGCACACCCCATCGCGCGAGGTTGTAGGCCACCCAGAGTGTGCCGAACGGTACCAGCGTGACCAGAGCCGTGCGCAGCGCCGCGCGATCCGTCTGCGGGCGCAGCAGCCCCGCGTACGTCCAATACAGCACGACCGGAAGCGCCATGACGATCGTGAAGCGACAGCCGACGGCGAGCGCAAAGAGCACGATGACCAGCCACGGCCGCGACTCTCCGAGCAGCTCGGCAAGCATGAGGGTAAGAAACGCGACGGCGGCCGTCTGCGCGACGAACCACACGTCGCCGAGCATCGCCGTCCACAAGAGATCGGTGCCGATCAGGAAGACGACGGCAAGCCAGAGTTTTGGTTCGAGCGCGAGTTCGAGTCGCTCAAGGATCAGCCACGCGCCCGCGAATGCCGCGCCGCAGAAGAAGCACGCGAGCAGCGTCTGATTGGCATCGACCCCGAAGATCGCCACGAGCGGAAGCATGAAGAACGCCGGAACCGGATCGTTGACGATGTAGCGGTGTCCGTTGAAGAGCACCGCATCGATGTGGCTATCGCGCCACAGCGGATCGATCCAAAGCCGGCCGTGGAGTATCGCATCGGCGAGCAGCGCATAATTGTTATACGGCGTCGAGCGACCATGTGCGAAAATCAGCGCGACGAGTACCGCGAGAGCGCCGGCGAAAAGCGGGACGAAACGCTTCATCGGAATACTCGATAGATCGCGGGTTCGGCGGCGTCCTGCGGAACGAGTCTCATGCCCGCAAGATACGGCGACCCTTCCGTCACGACGATGACGGGACGCGTCTGCATCCAGCCGGCGAAACGCCGTGCATAGTCATCGTAAAAGCCCGTCACGACGATTCGGTCGTCGAGTGCGTGTTCGACGTAAGTTTCGTAAGCGAGCGTCGTGGCATACGTCCATTCGACGACGACGATCGCGTTGCGCGGCGTATGCGCTTTGATACGGTCGACGAACGCCGCCGGGCCGCGATCGTACGGCTGTTGGAAGAAGTCTTGATGCGTTATAACATCGCTTGCAACCATGATTCCAAACGCCGCGAGTAAACACGAGAAACCGATGCGCGCGACGCGCGGATCGTCGGCGCGCGCAAGACGGGACGAGCCGCTCCCGATCGCAACGGCGATGCTGACGTATGCCGGTAGAAAATAGCGTTCGATATCCGATTCTGCCGGGTAGGCGAGCACGAAGAGCACCGGAATTCCGCCAAAGAGGAGTAGGCCGCCGCCGACGTACGGCGCGCGAAAGACGACGATGAATCCGATAAGCGCGAGAAAGAGAAGTGCGTTTGGAAGATCGCGCACGAGACTCGGACCGAAGCGCTGTGGGATCGTCGCGAGCACGCGCGGCGCGAGCAGCGTCCGTAGTGCGAGATGCGCTTCGAAATCGCTCCCGGTCAGCTGGGTGCGCAGACCTGCAAGCGATGAGGGATGATCGTAGTCCCAAAACGGACGTCCCAGCGGTATTCCGAGCGCCACTGTTGGATCGCGATGTTCGGCGCTGACGATCGCGCTGCGGACCGGCAAGTATGCGTAGACGAGCGGGATGCAGAACAGCGCCGCGGCGATTGCAAGCCATCCCCGGGCGCGGACGAACTCGATCTTACCGAGCGCAAGGATGAAGAGACCCGGCAGCAACAATACTGCGGCGCTGTGGACGCACATCGCCGCGGCGTACGCAAATGCCGACCACGCTAAGTCACGTGTGGAGAGCGTGCGCTCCCAGCGCAACAGCGTATAGAGTGCGGCGGTACCGAAGGCGAGTTCGACCGGATGGACGTCCGCACGCGTTGCGTGTTCCCACGCGATCTTGGTAAACGCGAAGATCAGCGCCGAACCGGCGGCAAACTCCGGCTCGATCTCGCGTTCGACGATGATGCGGTAAATGAACCAACACGTCGCAGTCGTGAAAAGGGCCGAGAGCAGGTTCATCCGCCATGCGACGGAGCCGATCGGGACGACGTGGGAATACAGCCAGCCAAGGAGCGTGTACCCGGGAAAACCGGTCGGATGCGCGATGCCCAGGATGTACGGAACCGTCTGCATTTCGCCCGTGTCCCAGTAGCCGACGCCCGGACGCAGCGAGACCAGGTACGTTGCGAACGGAAGAATCGTCGCGGCACACGCCGATCCAGTGAAACGAAGGCGAGAAACCAACGGCGTGCAACTACGCTCCGTGACTCAGACCAGCCTTTCCCGACCACGTCGCGTCGTCATCGCCGAAGCCTTCGCCGAATCGGGCCTAGCCGTGCTCCGGGATAACGGAATCACGGTCGATTCGCTCGTCGGAAAATCGCGCGCGGAGCTGATGGCTGCGCTTGCGGGGGCCGACGGACTCATCGTGCGCTCCGAGACGAAAGTCGATCGCGAGTTGCTCGCCGCCGGTCCTAGCCTCACCGTCGTTGCGCGAGCCGGGGTCGGCGTCGATGCGATCGACGTCGATGCCGCGACCGAAGCCGGAATCATCGTCCTCAATACGCCCGCAGCGAATACGCTTGCCGCGACGGAACAAACGTTTGCGCTGATGCTCTCGCTCGCGCGCTTTACGCCCGATGCGGTCGCTTCGCTACGCGCATCGATTTGGGACCGCAAACCGTTCATCGGGTTCGAACTTGCGGGTAAGACACTCGGGATCGTCGGGCTCGGTCGAATCGGTGGCAGTATCGCCGTACGCGCAAAAGCGTTCGGGATGAAAATCCTCACGCACGACCCGTACATCAGTTCCGCCCGCGCCGATGCCTTCGATGCAAAACTCGTCTCGCTCGATGCATTGCTCGGCTCAGCCGACCTCGTCACCTTGCACGTGCCGCTCACCCAAGCAACGCGCGGCATGATCGATGCGGCGAAACTCGCGCAGATGAAGCCTTCGGCATACATCGTAAATTGCGCGCGCGGCGGAGTGATCGTCGAAGCCGATCTCCTCGCCGCGCTCGATGCGGGCACGATCAAAGGTGCAGCGATCGACGTCGTCGCCGAAGAGCCGCCGCCGGTCGGCGGCACGGGCGCGCAGCTGCACCATCATCCGAAGGTCTACGCAACGCCCCATCTCGGCGGTTCGACGCGCGAAGCCCTCGCGCGAATCGCAACGGAGCTGGCGACCGATGTCGCCGCCGTCCTCTTCGGCGCGCCGGCACTCGGCGTCGTCAACGCGCCGGTCCCCGACGGCCCCGAAGCCGATCTCGTCAAACCATTCCTCGATGTGGCATATCGTATCGGGCGCTTCTTCCCGCAGTACACGCGCGGCGACAAGATGCCGACGTTCTCGCTCGTGCTGCAGGGCGCGCTTGCCGAAGTTCCGCCGGCGCCGCTGGTCACCGCGTTTCTCTCTGGACTCTTGCAGACGACGACCGATCGTCGCGTAAGTGTGGTCAACGCCGATGCGATCGCGCGCGAGCTCGGCGTGCGCGTCGAGGTCCGCGGCGAAGCGCAAAGCGGCGCGTACGCGAGCACCTTACGCCTAGCCGGCGACCGCACCACCATTACCGGCATAAGCGTCAACGGGATGCCCCGCATCACTGACATCGATGGCTACGAAATCGACGCGATCCCGGTCGGTACGCTGATCATGACGCGTCATGCGGACGTTCCCGGCATGATCGGCAATGTCGGCACCATCTTAGGTGCGGCGAACGTCAATATCTCGACGATGCAAGTCTCGCGGAATATGATCGGCGGCGATGCGATCATGGTGCTCTCCGTCGACCGGCCCGCCGAAGAAATCTCACTCGAAGCGCTCCGCGCGATCCCCGGCGTGGCATCGGTGAAAATGCTCGCACTCTAGTGCGCGTGCACGTAGCGCGCCACGGCGAGACCACGTGGAATATGGCGGGGCGCTACCAGGGGCGCCGCGAGTCCGCGCTCAGTGCGCTCGGCGTGCGCCAAGGAATGGCGCTTGCGAATGCTTTTGCGAGGCCGGAGATGCAGGTCGGACGGATCGTTTCGAGTCCGCTGCTGCGCTGCATGGCGACCGCGCAGTTCACCGCCTCGCGTCTGGATCTCGAACTCGAAACCGATCCGCGCATCATCGAGATCGGGCACGGATCATGGGAAGGCCGCTACCGCGAAGAAATTCGCGCGAACGACGGCGAGCGGATGCGCATGTGGAAAGAAGATCCCGAAAACGTCGTGTTTATCGGGGACGGGGGCGAGACGCTTGCCGACGTGCGCAAACGCTGGCTCGAATTTGCCGCCGCGCTGCGGCCGGCGGTCCCGACGCTCGTCTGTTCGCACGACGCCGTCGTGCGCATGGCGATTCTCTGCGGTGCGAATCGGCCGATCGCCGATTTGTGGAAGGTCAACGTCGAGAACGCGGCCTACGCCACGTTCGAGGTCGTCGGCTCCACGTGGACGCTCCTAAACGAATCGACCGGCGATCATCTCGCCGGTTTGCACGCCAAAATCGGTGGCCAGGCGCTCTAGCAGGCCCGCTACCGCCCGCCCGGTACGAGCGGGACCACGACCGACGGAACGGGCTCGGGCTCGGCAAACGTCTCGCGCGGCATCACGCCGATGACGCGGTAACTCGACCACACGATCTTCTCGCGCGAGTCGCCGACGCTCGCCGTCGCCGAGCCGACCAGCCAATATTTATCGGACTTTCCAAACACGATCGTGCCCGTGCCGACGTTCGCACCGGCGTGCATGGTGTACGTGATACTCCGCGGGAGGAACGTAACGCCGTCAACGATGACGCGATCTATACGGAAACTCTGCGGCTTGTACGGCGAGAGCCGAAACGCGTAGTCGCGATGCTTACCGGAGACGATCGTCCCCGTCGGTATGAAGATGTACGTATCTTCCCGCGGTGCGAGTTTGGCGAGCGCGTAGCGATTGGGCCGGTTGCGAAAAATGCGCACTTCCGGCCGGCGCGTCTGCTGGCCGTTGATCGCGATCGTCTCATCGCGTTCCGTCGAACCGCTCCGGTACACGCGGTGCTGCGATGAAAGATTGTGCACGCCGCTCTGGTCGAGCGCGTACTCGAACGAAAACGCCTCGGGTTCTTTTGCCGCGGCAAGCGCCGCAGCATATTTCGCCAGCACGGCCGAGGGCGGCAGCGACGGGACGCTCGCGGCCGGCAGCGTAGCGGCAGCGGGTGCCGCAAGTAGCAGCAAGCCCGCAAGAGCGAGCGCGCGTCTCACGCGCTTAGCGCTTCCCGAATTGCGGCGAGCGCCGCATCCGCGCCCGCGGCGTCTTTACCGCCGCCTTGCGCCTGTGCGGGTGCTCCACCGCCTTTTCCGCCGACGAGCGGCGCCGCGAGTTTCACCAGGTTTCCGCTGTGCACGCCTGCTTTGACGAGATCGTCGCTTGCGTTCACGAGGATCGATGCATTCTGACCGTCGACGCCGACGAGTGCGATCACGCCGCTCTTCATGCGCGAACGGATCGCATTCCCGAGCGTCTTGAGCGCATCGGCCGACGCTTCGCGCACGATCGTCGCGACGACCGATTTTCCGCCGAGCGTTTCAGCCGCCTCGACATAGGTCTGAGCGTCGGCTGAGGCCATGCGTGCACGGATGTCGCCGAGCGCTTTCTGCAAGTCACGCACCTCGGATTGAATACGCGCGACGCGTTCGACCAGTTCTTCGGGCTTGCTCGAAAGTGATTCGGAGAGTTCGGCGAGCGTGTCTTGCTGACGTTCGACGAGCACTTCCGCTGCCTTCGAGACGACCGCTTCGATGCGGCGGATGCCGCTGCCGATCGAGGCTTCGCTCACGATGACGAAGAGACCGAGTTCGCCCGTCGAGTGGGCGTGCGTTCCGCCACAAAATTCGACCGACGGTCCGGCTTTGACCACGCGCACGACGTCGCCGTATTTTTCACCGGCCATCGAGATCGCGCCACCGGCTTGGGCCTCGGCGATCGGCAACTCTTCGGTTTCGAGGTGATGGTCCTCGCGAATCATCGCGTTAACTTTTTGCGTCACGGCGCGACGCTGCGTGGGTGTGAGCGCGCCGCCGGGACTGCGAAAATCAAATCGCATGCGATCGATGCCGACCCACGATCCGGCCTGCATCACGTCATCACCGAGCACGTCTTTGAGCGCGCGCTGCAAGAGATGCGCAGAGGTATGGTGTCGGCGAATCTCTTCGCGCCACTGAGGATCGACATTCGTCTGAACCGCGTCGCCGACGCCAAGCGAACCGCTCTGCATACGACCGTGATGCGCGATCGATTCGCCGACGAATTGCGTGTCGGTCACCTCGAAAATGCCCTCGCTCGTCGCAATCGTGCCGTGATCGCCGATTTGACCACCTTTTTCAGCGTAAAACGACGTGCGATCGAGGACGAGCTGGGCTTCCGCCCCGGCCGCAAGCTCGTAGACCGGCGCGCCGTTCACGAGAATCGCCATCACGCTTCCGCGCGCTTCCAGCCCGGAATAACCTTCGAACACGCTCTTCGTAGCGGGCAGTTCCACGACCGCAATGACGCCGCGCTTCGAACGCGCATCGGCACGCGCGCGCTGGCGTTGCTCGTCCATGTGCGCTTCGAACGCACTCGTGTCGAGGGCGACACCCTTTTCGCCCGCGATCTCGCGCGTGAGTTCGGCTGGGAACCCGAACGTGTCGTGCAGCGTGAATACGTCTTCACCCGAGAGCAGCATCGTGCAATCGATGACGGCCTCGTCGATGAGATGCTGCAGCATCTCCGAGCCGCGATCGAGCGTTTTCACGAAACTTGCTTCTTCGGTGCGCAGCGTTTGTTGCACGTCGTTCAAGCGGCCGCGCAGCATCGGGTATCCTGGTTCCAGCGAGTCGACGACGGCCGCCGCCATCTGCGGCATGAACTCTTTGGGATAGCCGAGTAGTCGTCCGTTGCGGATTGCGCGCCGAATCAGAAACCGCAGCACGTAGCCGCGATCGTTGTTCGAGGGATACACACCGTCGGCAACCAGAAACGTTACCGCACGCGCGTGGTCGGCGATGATGTTGCGGCGCACGATCCGATCGGCGAGCGTCAGCGAAGTCGACCCGATCGACGGCTGCGCGGCGATGAGGTCCGTAAAGAGATCGGTTTCATACATGTTGAGCTTGCCGTTGGCGACGGCGAGCATGCGTTCGAAGCCCGCGCCCGTGTCGATCGCCTTACGCGGCAACTCGCTCATCTTGCCGTCGATACCGCGGTTGTACTGTTGGAACACGACGTTCCAAATCTCGACGTAGCGATTGCCAAGGTTCGGCCCGGTATCGCCCGGACCAGCCGAGTTTGCCTCACCCGTATCGTAGAAAATCTCCGAACACGGACCGCACGGACCGGTCGGCCCCATCGTCCAGAAATTATCTTCATCGAAGCGTGAGATGCGGCTCGACGGAATGCAGATCTCGTTCTCCCAGATCCGCGCCGCTTCATCATCGGTCGTGTGCACCGTGACGTAAATTTTATTCGGGTCGAGTTTCATCACCGTGGTGACGAAGTCCCAAGCGTACCCGATCGCCTCGCGCTTGTAGTAATCGCCGAAACTGAAGTTGCCCAGCATCTCGAGGAACGTGCCGTGCCGCCCGGTGCGTCCGACGTTTTCGATGTCGCTCTTCGCGCCCGCGACACGCAGGCAGCGTTGGACCGTCACCACGCGCTTCGCCGGCGGCGGCACTTCGCCCAAAAAGCTCGGGACGAACTGCTCCATCCCGGCGATCGTAAAGAGCGTCGTGGACATCGCATCGGGGATCAGAGTCGCGGAGGGGACGTGTTTATGGCCGTTCGCAACGAAAAAATCAACGAAGGCAGCGCGAAGTTCCTGGGATTTCATGACCGGACCGGGTTCAAGAAAGAGTAGCTGTGCTCATCCCCGCGCGCGGCCAGAGCCCGAGCAGCGTGGGAAAGAGATGCACGAGGGCTGCGGCAATAGTCGGACGATGCTGAAAACGTGCCCCATTTGCGCCGCGCATGCGAGCGCCCGCGAGACACAACTCGGGGAGACGCCCATCTACGCCTGTGCGCGCTGCACGCACCGCTTTGCAGAAAACACGGAGGCCGTGCCCTACGACGACCTCTATCGGTTCGGCATCTATAACGAGACGCTCGTCGAATCGACCCGCGCGGCCGTATTGAACGGAGCCACACTCGAGCAGACCCACGAGCCATTCTTCGCGCACGTCGCGGTCAAGACAGCGGGTCGACTGCTCGATATTGCCTGCGGAACGGGGCGCTTTGCCTACGAGGCCAGCAAACGCGGCTGGACCGCTGTCGGCTGCGATGTGTCCAACTCGGCGCTTGCGGTAGCGCGCGCCTCTTTCGGGGGATCTGTAAGGTTTGAATCGAGCGCGGCAGACGGGGCGCCGCGCGGCCCGTTCGATGCGGTTACGGCGATCGAATTTCTGGAGCATACCGCCAAACCGATCGAGACGCTTACCTCCCTTGCGGACCGCACGGCATCCCGCGGTATCATTTACGTAACGGTTCCCAACTGGGGCTCGCGCGGGGTGCGGACCGCGACCGATCCCGCCTGGATCCCCCCTATCCACGTCCAGTTCTTTACGAAGCGATCGCTACGCGAGGCGCTGCGCCGCGTCGATCGGATCGATGCGACGGCAATCCGAATCGGCTTCGTCCCGCGCATCACGTCGCTATTCCCGCTCAACCAGTTCACCACGAACCAGCCCGACGGTTTATGGGCGATTGCGCCCGTCCGGTAGGCTGTTATTTTTCTCGTAGGACGTTCTTGAGTTTTTCGAGCGCCTTTTGCTGAAGGCGCGAGACGTGCATTTGCGAGACGTTGAGGCGCTTGGCGATCTCGGTTTGCGAGACCGATTCGTAGAAGCGTAAGTACAGGATCACGCGTTCGCGGCCGGTGAGCACTTCGAAGGCCTTCTCGAGATTCGCGCGGTCTTCGAGCAACTCGAGGCCGGCATCGTTTTGGCCAACGTAGTCCGCCAGCGTTTGCGACTTCTTGTCGCCTTCGCCGTTGAGCTCGGTATCGAGCGAGAGCAAGTTATAGGCCTGGCCGAGTTCTTGCGCTTCGAGGACATCTTCTTCGCTTGCACCCAAGTGCGATGCGAGTTCGGCGACCGTCGGCGAATGGCCGAGTTTGACGGTAAGCTTCTCGATCGCGCGGTTGACGGCGAGGTTGAGTTCTTGCAACCGGCGCGGGACCTTAACCGCCCAGCCTTTGTCGCGAAAGTAGCGTTTGATCTCGCCGACGATCGTCGGCGTCGCATACGTCGTGAATTCGACGCCGCGTTCGAGATCGAAACGGTCGATCGCCTTGAGCAAGCCCACCGTGCCAACCTGGATCAAATCGTCGAGCGCCTCGCCGCGATTGGCAAATTTCACCGCAAGATAGCGCACCAAGTTGAGATGCGCGACCGTCAGGTCGTTGCGGAGGCGTTCGTACTCCGAATCACCGAGGTGATTGGGGCCGGCGTCTTCTTTTGGGTCGAGCCGAATATACGCAAAGCGCGTAAACGCATCGCGTGCTTTTTGGCGATCCCAGCGTTCTTCTTCCACGTGATGGGACGAACTCACGAGGGTCTAGACGCTCACGTATTTGATCATGCGCAACTCGGTGCCGCTCGTCGCGTCAGTCGTGTATTCGACTTTATCCATGAGCGCACGAATCAAAAACACGCCGAGTTCCTCCGTGCGTCCGTCATCTCCGGTGAGCTTTTCCACGTCCCCGAGGCGCGGCGTCGTGCCGCGATCGCGCACGGTAATGTGCACGGAGTCGCTGAGTGCCTCGCACGTGATTTCGATTGCATCCGAACCTGTCGCATGCTGGATGCAATGCGTGCATGCCTCCGCAATCGCGAGCTTGACGTCTTCGATCTCATCGACCGAGAGCCGCAAGCGGCTCGCAACGGCTGCGATCGCAAGTCGTGCGACGGCGACCCACTCTGCTTTGGCCGGGATCTTGAGTTCGAATACGCCGTAACTTTCGGCTTCCACGGAGGTGGCAGTCACACGAGGGCTTTCATCGCGCTTTGTTCGTCATCGAAGATGCCGAAGATTTTGACAAGGCCCGTGATGTCGAAGATCTTCTTGATCTGCGGATTGGTGCAAACGAGGTTCACCGACCCGCCGTGCTCACGAACGCGTTTGAGACCACCTATGAGAACGCCCAGACCCGTCGAATCGATGTAGCGCACTTTTTCGAGGTTGATGACGAGATTGTAGTGCTCTTGATCGATGAGCTCGGTGATGGCATCTTTCACCTTGGGTGAGGTATAGACGTCGATCTCACCAGCGAGGTCGACGACGTATGCATCGCCTTCCGATTCGCGGACGTTGACTTTGATATCCAAGGGTTCTCCTACGTGTTGTGTTCGAGTGTGGTGCGTTGCTGGTCGGCTGCGGCTTTCCCCTCATCGACGGCACCGTCGATGCGAGCCTTGGCTTCTTCGACGATCTTGCGTCCGCGTTCCAAAAGATCGTTCGTGTCGCCCGCGGCATCGCGCACGCGGCCCGATGCTTCTCGCGCTTTGGCACGCAGAAAATCGCGGGTGTCTTCGCCGGTTTGCGGGGCCAATATCATCGCCACGCCCGCGCCGATGAGTGCGCCAAAAAGAAGCCCGGTCAGAAAGCCGGAGCCCTCAGTGGGTTGCTGGTTCGATCGGTCGTTCAACGTACTCATCCTCTGAGGTAGCGGGTGCAGTTTTTCCAGTCACCAGTCGACGTAAGCCGGCGCTGATACCCGTGAGTGTTGCACCGAGGTTCACAATGGTCGGTGCGACGGCGTTCGTCGCAAGAGCGGATGTTCTGGAGACGCCGGCAGCGACGGATTCGAGCGAGCCGACGACGGCGCCGAGGCGCGCGATCGTCGCATCGGCTGTGTCCGCGATTCCATCGACATGGCCGAGCGTGGCAGCGATCGGGGCGGAGAGTGCGGCAACTTGGCGATCGACTTCATCGAGCGTCCCGTTGAGGCGCTTGAGAAAGTTCGCAAGCGCCGAACACACGACCAAGATTCCGATCCCGATCAGCAGCACGCCAATCCCGATGCCTGCATCGAGCACAACATGCCAATCGAACGTCCCTGTCAACGAAGATCCTCCAGCGTCTCATAGGCGCTAACCGCTTTTGCCTTGTTACCCAAAACCCGACCGGCTACACCCGCCCGTAGCGAACCGCTTGGACGACCGAGGGCAGAGTCCGGATGACCCGTTCGATATCCTCGCCGCTTGTTACCCTACCAAGCGAGAAGCGAACGACCCCGCGCGCGAAGCGTGGTTCAAGATCCAGGGAGGCGATCACGTGGCTGGGTTCGAGGGATCCAGCAGCACAGGCGCTGCCGGCCGAGGCCGCGATCCCCGCGAGGTCGAGATTGATGAGAAGCAAGTCGCTTGGGGCATCGGCGAAGGCGACGCTGAGGCTGTTCGCGAGGCGCGGGGATTCGGCGCCATTGACCCGGACGTCGGAGATCTCGGCGCGGATCGCCGCTTCGAGGCGGTTGCGGAGTGCGGAGACCCGCGGAACCGTCTCAGCTCGCTCGGCATGCGCGAGCGCGAGGCCGGCGGCGAGTCCGACGACGCCGGCGAGATTTTCCGTGCCGGCGCGCAGGCCCGACTCTTGCCCCCCGCCGACGACGAGCGGCGCAAGGGGGGTGCCGGATCGCACGTAGAGCGCGCCCGTCCCCTTGGGTCCATAGAACTTGTGTCCGGCGATCGAGAGCAGATCGATCCCGAGCGTCTCGACGTTGACGTCGAGATAGGCCGGGGCTTGGACGGCATCCGTATGCACGATCACCCCGCGTTCGCGCGCGATCGCGGCAAGTTCGCGGACCGGTTGGATCGTCCCGATCTCGTTATTCGCAAGCATGATGCTCGCAAGAACCGTATCGGGGCGAATCGCGTCACGAAAGGCGCCTGGATCGACTACGCCATGCGGGCCGACCGGCAGCAGGGTGATCGAGTACCCGTCCTCACGGAGCACGTCGAGGGCGTGCAGCACGGCGTGATGCTCGAAGACGGTGCTGATGATGTGCCGGCCGCGCTCGCGTAGCGCGCGCGCGACGCCGAGGATCGCAAGGTTGTTGCTCTCCGAACCGCCGCCGGTAAAGACGATCTCGCGGGCCTTCGCGCCGAGCACGAGCGCGACACGCTCGCGTGCGCCATCGAGCAGCGCGTGCGCGGCGCGGCCTTCGGCATGCAGCGAACTCGGATTGCCCGCAGCGAGCAGCGGCACCATCGCGGCGATGACTTCGGATCGCGCGATCGTCGTTGCAGCGTGGTCGAGGTAAATGCGCTCCACGGTTACGATTTGCGGCGCTTGTCGATCCAGGCGTGCAGGCGTTCTTCATCACCCTGGCGCCCGGGCTGGAAATACGCGCGCTCGGCGATCGCATCGGGCAGACCGGACTGGAATTTCTCGGCGGGCGGCGCATCGCCGCTCGCATCCATCCCGGCGTACACGTCGTGGCTGAGTTGATAGCCGGCGCCGTAGCCCAACTTCTTCATCAGCTTCGTCGGCGCATTGCGCAGATGCAGCGGCACCGGGTCCGTGCGCGTGTCTTGGACGTCGGCAAGCGCCGCTCCGTACGTTCGACCGACCGTGTTGCTCTTGGGTGCGGTGGCAAGATAGAGCGTCGCGTGCGCGAGCGGATAGTATCCCTCGGGCATGCCGATAAAGTGGACGGACTGCTGTGCTGCGATCGCAAGCGGCAGCGCCGCTTTATCGGCGAGCCCGATATCTTCGCTTGCAAGAATCACCAGTCGCCGCGCGATGAACAGCGGATCTTCACCCCCGTCGATCATGCGCGCGAGCCAATAGATCGCAGCGTCCGGATCGCTCGAGCGCACGCACTTGATGAACGCCGAGATGATGTCGTAATGCGCATCGCCTTTTTTGTCGTACGTCGTCGCGCGGCGCTGCAGGGCATCCGCAATCGTCGCCGCGGTGATCGTGCGCGAGCCGTCCTCAGTTTTCGCTGATGCAGCGGCCGCGAACTCCAGCGTCCCAAGCGCCACGCGCGCGTCGCCATTGGCAAGGCCGGTCAAGACTTCGAGCGCTTCGTCATCGATGCGAATGTGTTGGCCGCCGAGTCCGCGCTCGGGATCCTCGAGAGCGCGCAGAATCAGCGCACGCACGTCGTCATCGCCGAGCGACTTGAGGACGAACACGCGCGAGCGCGAGAGCAGCGCCGAATTCACTTCAAACGACGGATTCTCGGTCGTCGCACCGATCAGCGTGACGGTACCGTCCTCGACATACGGAAGAACCGCATCTTGTTGAGCTTTGTTGAAGCGGTGAATTTCATCGATGAAGAGGACCGTCTGTTTGCCCGTGCGTGCGAGCGCCGCTGCGTCGGCGACGATACGGCGTAAATCGGCGACGCCCGCGCTCACCGCAGAGATCGCAGCGAAGTGGGACTTCGTTTCGTTCGCGACGATTTGTGCGAGCGTCGTCTTGCCCGTGCCGGGCGGCCCCCATAAAATGATCGACGGCACGGTGTCGTTCTCGATCGCGCGGCGCAGCGCACGGCCGGGCCCGACGATCTGCTCTTGCCCGACGAATTCATCAAGCGAACGCGGACGCATCCGAGCCGCCAGCGGCGCGTGGGCCTGCTGCCCTCCGCCCTCGGCATCGAAGAGTCCAAGCATTATTTTTTCTTCTTCGGTGCCTTCGTCGGAAGCACGCTTGGCGAAGGCGGCGGAATCGGCGCCTTCATAATCACGGGATTGCCGACCGCATGCGCTTCACCGGAGTCGATGTTGTAATCGATCGTCTCGCCATCCATCGTCTGCTCGCCGCGCGCGACGTGCACGCTGCCTTCGAGGTGCAAGATGTGCGACTGATCGTCGAGCGTGCCTTTGTCGGCGTTGGCGACTTTATCGGCTTGCGTGAAGTGCACGTGGCCGGTTGCCGCATAGAACTTGCGGACGCCGTCGACGTCGAGTTTATCGGAGGTGAGCGTCGAAGGCTCGGCGCCTGCTTTTGAGGCTTCGCGCCCGCCGACGGGCAGAGCGCCCGTTTGGTGCAGCACGACGTTGCCTTCAAAGGTCGCAAGCTTCCGCTCCGAGTTTCCGTGCGCTTTGTCAGCGACGATGTCGGTTCCGGGTTTGGAGAACTTCACCTTGACCGGAAAAACGAACTCGGTGCTCTTGAGGTTGAAGGTCGAATCGTTGGATTGAATCTCGTAGCCCATCAGATGCGAAGTCGTCGCTGCGGTGGCCGCAGCGACGAGGACGAGTGCGATGGCGGGGGTGAGTAGAACGGACTTCACGCTGACAACTTTCCTCCGGTGTTTCTGTATCCGTTCAACCGATTGCGGGCGGCGGATGTTTCACCCCCGCAAATCGGCGCCTTGTTAAAACGCGAAGCTAGCTCGGCGACGGCTAGATTGCGACGCGCTGGCCGGTGCCGATCGCAACACACGACATGGGATCCTCAGCGACGATGACCGGGATCCCGGTGACCTCGCCAAGCAGCGTGTCGAGTCCACGCAAGAGCGCACCGCCGCCGGTGAGGATCACGCCTCGATCGATGATATCGGCGGCGAGTTCCGGCGGAGTTTTTTCGAGCACGGCTTTGACCGCTTCGACGATCGCCTGCACGGGTTCTGAGAGAGCTTCGCGCACTTCTTCGCTTGTGATCTTCACCGTTTTGGGGAGACCGTTAATCAGATCGCGGCCGCGAATCTCCATCGCGAGTTCCGATTCCAGACGATATGCGCTGCCGATTTTGATCTTGATCTCTTCGGAGGTGCGTTCGCCGATCATCAGGTTGTACACGCGGCGGATATGGCGGATGATCGCCTCGTCGAGTTTGTTGCCGGCGACGCGGATCGACTGCGAGACGACGATGCCGCCGAGCGAAATCACCGCAACGTCCGTCGTACCGCCGCCGATATCGACGACCATGTTGCCGCTGGGTCCGTCGATCGGAAGCCCGGCGCCGATTGCGGCGGCCATCGGCTCTTCGATGATGTCGACGCTCTTCGCGCCGGCGAGCTTTGCCGCGTCGCGCACTGCACGCTCTTCAACGCTCGTGATCTCTGCCGGTACGCAGATAATGACGGACGGTTTGGGATTAAAGAGGTTCGCGAAGAACGAGCGATTACGCGTTACTTTCTTGATGAAGTAATTGAGCATCGCTTCGGTCACTTCGAAGTCGGCGATCACGCCGTCACGGAGCGGTCGGATCGCTTGAATGTTGCTCGGCGTTTTGCCGAGCATCAGCCGGGCTTCTTCGCCGACGGCAATCGTCTTGTTCGTGCGAACGTCTTTTGCGACAACGGATGGCTCACGTAAGACGATGCCTTTGCCTTTTACGTACACCAATACGTTGGCGGTGCCAAGATCAATGCCGATGTCGATGACGCGATACTCCTAAGCTGTCTAGACGGTCACACCAGAACGCGAACCGGCGTAGCAGGCCCTGCGTTACGGTGGTTCTTTCGGTCTCATCGAGGGGATTCCTGATGGAAAATTGCCCCTGACTGTACCATCGGCCGCAATCGTCGCAAGCCAAGGCGGACCAAGCGTGAGTCCTTAGAGACTGGGATAGCTTTGGGTCTCGAAGGTGCCGCTGGGCTCCATGAACGGGACCACACCCGAGGTTCGCTGGACGGTCGCCCCGAGCGCGCCGAGCATCTCCTCGAGCCGCTCGTAACCGCGATCGATGTACTCAAGGCCGATAATCTCGGTAAGGCCTTCGGCTGCGAGGCCCGCAACGACGAGGCCCGCGCCGGCCCGGATATCCGGTGCTTCGACCGGCGCGCCGGAGAGGTGCCCGACGCCTTTGATCAGCGCGGTGTTGTTTTCGATCGCCACGCGCACGTCGGCGCCCATCCGCACGAGTTCGTTGACGTACGAAAAGCGCGCGTTGAAGATCGTCTCTTCGACGACGCTCGTGCCCGGTGCCGTGCACAAGAACGCGAGCATCGGCGGTTGGAGGTCGGTCGGGAAGCCTGGGAACGGTGCGGTGACGATGTCGGTGCCGCCGACGACGCTGCCGGCTTGCACGCGCACCCAATCGCTGCCCGAAGTGACGGTGACGCCGCATTCGTTGAGTTTGTTCTGCAAAAGCGCGACGTCATCGGGATTGCAGCGTTTGACGGTGACATCGCCGCGGGTGATCGCGCCGGAGAGCATCAGCGTTCCCGTCACGATCCGGTCGGGGATTACTTCGTATTCCCCGCCGTGAAGTTCGTTCACACCGTCGATACGCAGCGTAACCCCGCCGACGCCTTGAATTTTCGCGCCCATCGCGATGAGAAAGTTCGCAAGATCGGAGACTTCGGGTTCCATCGCGGCGTTGTGCACGATCGTCGTGCCCTCCGCCATCACGGCCGCAAGCATTGCGTTTTTCGTCGCACCCACCGACGGCGTACGGAATTCAATCTCACCGCCCTGCAAGCGTTTCTTCTCGGCTTTGGCGACGAGAAAACCACCGGCGTTGCTGACGTTTGCCCCGAGCGCACGAAAGGCGGCTTCGTGCATATCCGTCGCACGCGTGCCGAGAATACAACCGCCCGGAAGCGGAACTTCCGCGCGCCCAAAACGTCCGAGCAGCGGGCCGACGAGATCGAAGGACGCGGCGAGTTTACGCACCAGCATATATGGTGCGCGATATGTATCGACGTTACTGGCATCGACCGTAATCGTATTGGGGCCTTCGAGCCGCACGCGTGCGCCGAGCGCTTCGAGCAGCGACCACATCACCGAAACGTCGGTGATGCGCGGAACTCGATGCAGCGTGACTTTGCCGCGCGAGAGCAAGGTCGCAGCCATGATCGGCAAGACGGCATTTTTCGCGCCGTGCGTTTCGACCGAACCTTCCAAACGTTGGCCGCCGCGAATCGCAAGCGTGGTATCGAGTCGATCGAGCAAGTTCATGCGACCGGTTTTTCCGCGATCGTCTCCAAAACGATCGTCTGTCCATCGTGAATGCCGCCCGAAAACGACGCCTGCAGGCGACCATCGGCTGCGACCCCAATCGCGAGCGCAAAAGTGCGCGAACCGCCGACTTCGGTCATCGCCGCGCGCGCCGAACTCGCATACCCTTCATATGTTCCGCCGTCGAGATCGACGAAACGAATCGAACCGTCGGGATAAAAGCCGAAGACGATCCAGGCACCGCGCGTAAAACCGCGCACGAGTTGCGTCGTGCGCTCGGCAACTTCGAGGATAAACGGCGGAATCGCGCCCGGCGGCGCTACGAATGCGGGGACGCCCGCGGCGACGGGCGGGGGCGGCGCAACCGGCGCGGGCGGTGCCGTGAAGACTGGTAGTAGTGTGCTCGCCGTCGGCATGGGGGGCGCCGGTGGTTGCGGTGCTGCGGAAGCGACCGGCTCGTCCGGCAATTTCGTCCACCAGCCCATAATCCAATCGCACAAGCAGAGCGCTATAAGGACGACACCGACGCCGGAGAGTGCGAGCCAATTTGGTGCGCGTTTCATGCTCGAACGAAAATTCGGGCCGTGCGCCGCTTTCTACTGTCGATTACGTGTCGCGCTCGTTGTAAGCCTAGCGGCGCTTGGGCGCGAGCTGTCGCTCGACGAAGAGATCCTCGGCAATCGTCGCGAAATCGTGGGCCCGCGCACGCGAGAGCGCGCTCGCCGTCAACCCCGTGAGTAGGCGGCCGCCGGTGGAATCAACGATCGCCAAGACTTTCGTATCCGCGGCCGCCGTGTCGGCAAAAAGGACGCCTTCCTCTGCGGGATGGATGATGAGAATGGCATCTTCGGCGACGATCTCGTGTTCCAAACGGCGCGCGTCGGTTTCGCTCAAACCGTGATCGACGAGCGCGTCGTAGAGCGAGAGTTCGGTCGTGCCGCTAAAGAATCGGCCGATTTTATCGAGCAACGAATCGTCATCATCCTCGACTCGGATTTCCGCAAGGGTCTCCCCGCTCGTCGTCAGGTCGTGGACGGCGGCGTCCGTCATCATCGCGCCCGTGAGCGTCGAACCGACGGCCGCATCGGGAACGTAGGCGCGATCGCCGCCGCGTGCATCGTCGAAGACTTCTTCATCGAGACGCACGTCGTGCGCGTGCGTGACGCCGATCCACGTGTCGTGGATGTCGGCTTCATGCAGTTTCGCGACGGCGGCGTGGGCGGCGTCGCGCGATGAGAAAATGGCCGCGAGGGGTTGGCGCGACGGTGACTCGTTCATACAAAACTCCCGGACGAAATGCGGTACGTCAACCGTGTGCCCGCAAGCGTAGCGATCCTCACGCGAGTCGCCTTGGGCTTGCCCGCTTTCGGGCAAAAAAAAAGACCGGCTAGACGCCGGCCACTTTCAGTTTTGCGTTTGCAAAGTCGATCGCGACTTGCTCGCGCCTATACGCGGGTGAATCGGATGCGAGCGTCTTGATGCGCTCGGCGGAGGCGGCGAGATCCGCGCGCGTCGCGGCGATATCGACTTCGTCGGCCGCGAGTGCAGAATCGACGAGCACCGTCACTTTCCCGGGCAGTGCTTGCAAGAAGCCTTCGCTCGTTGCGAGTTCGAGACGTTTCGTTCCGGTCGCGCCGTCGCGCACGTTGGCTCGCAGCACGCCGGGTTTGAGCGCGGTCAGGAACGGCGCGTGCGAGGGCAGAATGCCCTCTTCGCCTTCGGTACCCGTCGCAATGACGAGTTCCGCTTCGCCGTCGAATTTCACGGACAGCGGCGTGATGAGCGTAAACGGAACGGCATTGGCCATCGTTACGCCTTCGCCCCCATCTTTTCGGCGTTGGCTTTGACTTCGTCGATCCCGCCGACCATGTAGAATGCCTGTTCCGGCAGATCGTCGTGTTTGCCATCGAGCACTTCTTTGAACGAGGCGATCGTGTCGGCCAGCTTCACGTACTTACCTTCGCGGCCCGTGAACTGTTCGGCAACGAAGAACGGCTGCGAGAAGAGACGCTGCAGGCGACGGGCGCGGCCGACGACTTGCTTGTCTTCATCCGAGAGTTCTTCGACACCAAGAATCGCGATGATGTCTTGAAGATCTTTGTAACGCTGGAGCGTTTCTTGCACGCCGCGAGCGACGCGGTAGTGTTCTTCGCCAACGATCTGCGGATCGAGGATGCGCGAGCTGGACGCCAGCGGATCGACGGCCGGATAGATGCCGAGTTCCGAGATTTGTCGCGAGAGGGCGGTCGTCGCATCGAGATGACCGAACGTCGTCGCGACGGCGGGGACGGTGTAGTCATCGGCGGGGACGTAGACGGCCTGCACCGAGGTGATCGAGCCTTTTTGCGTCGAGGTGATGCGCTCTTCGAGCAGCCCCATCTCGGTGCCGAGCGACGGCTGATAACCGACGGCCGAGGGCATACGGCCGAGGAGTGCGGAGACTTCCGAACCGGCCTGCATGTAGCGGAAAATGTTGTCGACGAAGAGCAACACGTCGGCACCGAGCTCGTCGCGGAAATACTCGGCCATCGTGACGCCGGTCTGCGCGATGCGGAAGCGCACGCCCGGCGGTTCGTCCATCTGACCGAAGACGAGCGTCGTCTGCGCGAGTACGCCCGACTCTTTCATTTCGAGCCAGAGATCGTTGCCTTCACGCGTGCGCTCGCCGACGCCGGTAAAGACCGAGAAGCCCTTATGGACTTGCGCGATATTGCGGATGAGTTCCTGAATGAGAACGGTCTTGCCGACGCCCGCGCCGCCGAAGAGTCCGACCTTCCCGCCGCGTGTGTACGGCGCCATGAGATCGATGACTTTGATGCCGGTTTCGAAAATTTTCGGCGTCGGATCCTGCGCTGCGAAGTTGGGCGGATCGCGGTGGATCGGCCACATCGCCGAGGCCACGACCGGTTCGTCAGAATCGATCGCCTTGCCGAGCACGTTGAAAATGCGTCCGAGCGTGCCAACACCGACGGGCACCATGATCGGCGCACCGCTGTCGGTCACCGGCGCGCCGCGCACCAGACCGTCAGTCGAACCCATCGCAAGGCAGCGCACTTGGTTGTTGCCGAGTTCGCCTTGCACTTCGAGCACGAGATCGCGCGAGGCCATCGCCGTACCGCCAAGTTCGATACCGTCGTCCGCACCCTGCGCGATGCCCTTCGCGCCGGCCGCGCCCGCGTCCATACCCACGCGCACCATGAGTGCCGTGCGGATGTTGGGGAGCGTGTCCTGCGTGAACTCAACGTCGACGACGTTGCCGAGAACTTGAACGACTTTACCAGGTGCAGCCATGACGATGTTCCTTACTTTCGGGTGTGCTTAGCCAGCCAACGCTTCGGCGCCGCCGACGATTTCCAAGATTTCCTTGGTGATCGAGGCCTGGCGTGCGTTGTTCATTTGAATGGTGAGTTCGTCGATAATTTTCTTGGCGTTTTCCGTCGCGTTATTCATCGCGACGAGTTGGGCGGCAAAGAACGCAGCATCGGTTTCCAGCATCGCTGCGTAAATCGTGAACTCTAAATATTTCGGAAGAATGCGCGAGAGCACGTCTTCTGCCGAGGGTTCGAACTCGACCGCGGAGGTAGGGCCGCTCGTCGTTTTCTTTTCGCCCGTCGACTCGATCGGTACGATGTTGCGCACTTCGGGGCGTTGCGACATCATGTTGATGAGCTTGGGCGAGATGAGCACGATCTTGCCGATCGCACCGCTGAAGAAATCATCGGAGACTTTGCTTGCGACTTCGCGCGCGACGTCGAGCTTCGAGGGCGACGTGAGCGGCCAGGCCTCAATCGTTTCTTGCGGCATGCGGCGCGCGGCGTTACGGCCTTTGTTGCCGACCGGATACCAGCGAACGTTTGCATCGTCGCGCTGGAAGGTTTCGGCTTGGCGAATGAGATTGGCGTTGAACGCGCCTGCGAGTCCCTTGTCGGCCGTCATGAGGATGATGCCGGTGGGAGCGCCACTCTTGCCGGGCTTCATGAACGGATGGTCGACCGAGCCGACGTTTGCGATGAGATCCTGGAGCATCGCACCGATCGCATCCGCGTACGGACGCGACTGATTCTTGAGCATTTCGGCGCGACGAATTTTCGCCGCGGCGACTTGCTTCATCGCCTTGGTGATCTGCTGGGTGTTCTTCAGCGACCGAATACGGTCGCGGAGATCGCGAACCGACGGCACTAGAAGCTCTTATTAAATTCGAGGATGGCGGCTTCGAGCTGCTTTGTCGCATCGTCCGAGAGGGCTTTCGTGTCGCGGATCGAGTCCGTGATCGCGGCCTGCTTCTCGTGCACGAAATTGACGAAGGCGCTGCCCCACTCTTGCAGACGCGGCGTGGGGATATCCGTGAGGAAGCCCCGGGTCGCAGCGAAAATCAAGAGAATTTGGTCTTCGACTTTTTGCGGCTGGAATTGCGGCTGCTTGAGGATCTCGGTGATCTTCTCGCCGCGCGTCAGCTGCGCTTGCGTGTTCTTGTCGAGATCCGATGCGAGCTTCGCGAAGGCGGCGAGTTCGCGGTACTGCGCGAGGTCGAGTTTGAGCGGACCGGCGACCGAGCGCATCGCTTTGATCTGCGCCGAACCGCCGACGCGCGAGACGGAGATACCGACATCGACCGCGGGACGAACCCCCTGGAAGAACAGCGAGGATTGCAGATAGATCTGGCCGTCCGTGATCGAGATCAGGTTGGTCGGGATGTACGCTGCGACGTCGCCCGCCTGCGTTTCGATGATCGGCAGTGCCGTGATCGAGCCGCCACCGAGTTCATCGGAGAGTTTCGCCGAGCGTTCCAAGAGACGCGAGTGCAAGAAGAAGATGTCGCCCGGGTAGGCTTCGCGACCCGGCGGGCGGCGCAGCAAGAGCGAGACTTCGCGGTACGCCTGCGCGTGCTGCGTGAGGTTATCGTATACGATCAGGACGTCTTTGCCCTGATACATGAGCTCTTCTGCCATCGAGCAGCCGGCGAACGGCGCGATCCACTTGAGCGACGCGGGCTCCGCCGAACTGACGGTGACGATCGTCGTGTATTCCATCGCGCCGGCTTTGGCGAGCGTCTGCGCGACAGCCGAGACGGTCGAATTCTTCTGACCGATCGCAACGTAGATGCAGAAAACGTTCTGACCTTTTTGATTGATGATCGTGTCGATCGCAATCGCCGTCTTACCGGTGCCGCGGTCGCCGATGATCAGCTCGCGCTGACCTTTGCCGATCGGGATCAACGCGTCGATCGCGCGGATGCCCGTCTGCAGCGGCTGTTTGACCGGTTGGCGCTGGATCAAGCCCGGTGCGGTGTTCTCGATCGTGCGATATTTCTTCGTCGCGATCGGGCCTTTGCCATCGACCGGCTGACCGAGCGGATTGACGACGCGTCCGAGGAGCGCTTCACCGACCGGGACCGATGCAATGCGGCCGGTCCGGCGAACTTGATCGCCTTCTTTGATCCCGGTGTCCGGACCCATGATCGCGATGCCGACGTTGTCCTCTTCGAGGTTGAGCACGATGCCCTGAACCCCGTTCGGAAACTCGACGAGTTCCGATGCCTGTGCGGCTTCGAGACCGTAGACGCGAGCGATGTTGTCGCCGACCTCGATGACCGTCCCGATCTGCGATTCGTTCAGTTCGGCGGTGAAATTGGCGATTTGGGTTTTGAGAATCCCGGCGATTTCGTCGGCGTTGATCACGTTAAGTAGCCTCCAGCTTGGGGCGCTTCGCTCTGCTGCGCGCCCCCCGCGCTATGCGCGGGGCCCCCGACTTTTTGCGCCGGAGACATGGTAGTAAGTTCGAGATACCCCGAGGGCGCTTGCATTATTTTCGCTTGCATCATTTTAGGTTGCCGCGAGCGTGCGTGCCAGCTCTTCGAGCTTGCCGGAGACGCTGCCGTCGATGCGACGGTCGCCCATCGTGATGCGGATGCCGCCGATGAGCGACGGGTCCACAACCTGCGTGACATCGAATTGGGTGTTGTAGAGTTTGCCGAGGCGCGTGACGAGCGCATCGAGTTCGGCCTTGGGAAGTTCGCGGGCGCTCGAGATCTTCAGCGATTGCGCGTTCCGCGCGACCTGTTGCAGCAAGCGGTACTGTTCGACGATCGATTCGAGCAACGACTCGCGGCGTTTGCGCACGAGCAGCAACACCGAATTGAGCGCGGTAGGATCGAGTTTGGCGAAGGCCTTGCCGAGGATTTCGCCCTTTTCTTTTTTATCGATGATCGGCGCGCGGAAGAACCGGCGCACGGTTTCATCGCTGTGAATCGTCGTGACGACGGTCTCGAGATCGCGCAGCACGGCATCAACCTTGTTGCCTTCGTGTGCGAGTTCGAAGATCGCTTGCGCGTAACGCCGCGCGACGGTTTCGTTGGCCATTAGCCTTGCGTCCCTTCGCGTTCGAGCGTCGTGACGGTGGCGTTCACGATTTGCGCGTTGGTCGCCGCATCGATCCGCGCATCCGCGGCCTTGCGGGCAAGTTGCAATGCACGCTCGATCATCTCCGCACGGAATGCTTCTTTGGCATTCCCACGGGCGCGGTCGAGTTCGCCTTCGGCATTGCGCACGATGCGCTCGCCGTCGGACTTGGCATCCGCGACGATCTTTTCGTGTTCGCGTTGCGCGTCGGTGCGACCGCGAGCCCGAATGGCGTTCGCGTCGACATCGGCGGCTTCGAGTTCGCCGCGCGCGGTCGAGACGTCGGTTTTGGCTTTATCGCGGCGCGACTCGGTCTCAGCGATTTCGGCATTCTTGGCTTTTTCGATCGAAGCGATCGCCGGCAGCAAAAACTTTCGGAACCCAAGGACGAGCAAAACCAGGAAGAGCACCGCCCCAACGACTTGACTCCAAACGGCGATCGACTCGTAGAGCGTCGGTGCTGATTCAGTCATCGTGCGGCCTCCCGCGGAAGCGTCCGTTCGAGCATCGTATCGGCAAGCTGTTTTGCCAGTGCATCGACGCTTGCGTTTGCGGTTGCAAGTTCGCTCTCGACCGTCTTGTGCGCCGTCGCAACGAGCGTGCTCGCACGCTCGCCGTACACGGTTTGGATTTTCGCTGCTTCCGTTTGTGCTTCGCTGCGTGCCTTCACGATCGTCTCATCGGCTTCGCGACGCGCTTGCGCGCGCTTCTGGGCCGCTTGCGCACGGATCGAGGCGGCGTCGCCTTGCGCGCCCTCGAGGTCCTTGGCAATCGAATCGAGATATGCACGACGCTTGGCGATCGCAGCGCCGACGGGCTTCAAGAAGACCACCGACAAGATCGCGTAAAACACGACAAAGTTGATGATCTGGACGATGAGCGTCCCGTCAATCGAGAGGAACATCGGTGCTTAGTGAAGCGCCGCTTTGAGTGCCGTCATCAGGCTTGGGACGTATGCGCCTGCACCGAAGAGCAAGAAGAACGCGAGGCCAAGACCGATGAGCGGAAACACTTCGAGGATCCCGACGCCGATGAAGAGGAACGTGAAGATGTTGGGACGCGCTTCGGGTTGACGCGCGATGGCCTCGACGGCTTTCGACGCTGCGATACCGTCGCCGATGGCCGAGCCGAATGCCGCACCGGTCACGATGAGGGCGAAGCCGAGCACGATGGCGGCGAGAATCAAACTTTCTGAAGTCACGACTGGAGCCTTTCCGTAGTGGGGTTAGTGGCTTTCCTCGGCCACCGCGAACGAGAGATAGACAACGCTGATCAGCATAAAAATAAACGCTTGCAGCGATCCGATGGCAAAGTTGAGCAATTGAACGAAGATCGGGAGGAACGCTGCAGCAAGCGAGAGGTCGAACGACCCGATCTTTACCTGCGACGTGATGATCACGCCGATCACAAAGAACAGAATCTCGCCGACGAAGATATTAAAGAAGAGTCGCAGCGCAAGCGTGAGTGGGCGCGCGAGTTCCTCGATGAGATTGATCGGCGCCATGATCGCCAACGGCTGCGCGAGATGCTTGTAGTACCCGATGCCGTGGCGGCGGATCGCGACGACTTGAATGAGCACCCAGACGATGAGTGCGAACGCTGCGGTCGTATTCAAATCGGCCGTCGGCGAGCCGCCGAACGGTAGCCCGAGTGCCTTGAGGGGGAAGAACCCGATTTGATTCATGAAGAAGATCAAGAAGAAAAACGAGAGAAAGACCGGAACAAATATGACGCCGGCCGGTCCGAGGGTCGAGAGCGCAAGGTCGCTAAGCGCATTCACGATGCTCTCGATTGCCGCTTGTAGCTTGCTGACGCGGTGCGTCTGATACGAGTTGCCGATCCAAGCGAAAAACACGAGCGAGAGCGCCATCACGATCCAAGTCATGATAAGCGTGTCGGAATGCACCGCTCCGAGGACCGGAATGGTCCACGACGGATGGGCTCCTATTTGTTCGTGCACGACGCTTCCCTTATGATCTCGCTGCGCAACTGGAGTGCATAGACCGCCAGCGGCGCAAAAAATCCGGTGAAATAGAGCCCCATTGCCCACCAGGGGCTCCAGATGGTGACCGCCGCGCCCAGCGCTGCAAACCCGATCATCCGGAACCGGCCCCGTGCCACATGGAGCAGAACGCCCCGCCCTCGGCTGAGGAGCGCTTCGTTCGTCTGCATGACCAGCAACATATTGGCGATGCCGCACGAACCGCCGAGCAAAACGTCGAGCCCCAATTTGACCCCGAAAAACGAGGCGAACACGGCAAAAACGCAGATAAAAATGGCGGCGCGCACACCCACAACCCGTTTGCGCGCGAAATACGCGTGCAAAGCAAGGCCCATGGCGGCGCTTTCGCTATTACCGTCGCCCAGGATCGAACCCTCCTCAACTTTCATCGTATTTTCGGCTCGTTTGGCAGGTCTTCACGCATGAACGACCAGAGTCGGCGACCCATCGTGACTCCGCCCAAGATCATACCGGCAGCGAGCCCCACCACGATCCACAGGCCGTTGCCGTCCCGCTTCGCGAGGAAAAAGCCCAAAGCCAGTCCCAAAAGAACCATTCCCGAAAAGCCGACTCCGACGCCGGCGATGTCGATCAGACGCACCGGCCGGTCTTCGGCTAAGCGGAAGCCTCGACCGCTCCGCGGTCGAGGCTGAATTCGAGCGGGCGCACTCCGCCGCGAAATTCAGCCAGCAAGAAGGCAGCGATGCGCTCAGATGCTCGGCCGTCACCGTATGGGTTGCTCGCATGTGCCATTTTCACGAAAACCGGCGAATCCGTGAGGAGCGCTTTTGCTTTCGCGACGATCGTCGCGCGATCGGTGCCGATCAGCTCGAGCGTCCCCGCATCGAGCCCCTCGGGCCGTTCGGTTTCGCGGCGCATCACGAGCACGGGCTTGCCGAGCGTCGGCGCTTCTTCTTGCAAGCCGCCGGAATCGGTGAGCACGAAGCGCGCGGCCTTCACGACGGCGACCGTGTCGGCGTAATCGAGCGGCTCGACGAGGCTCACGCCCGGGACGCCATCGAGGATCCGGTGCGCGACCGGCTTGACCATCGGCGAGGGATGGACCGGCCACAGAATTTGCGGGCGCTCCGGAAGCGATGCGATTTCTTTGAGGGCTTCCGCGATCTGCGGCATCGCATCGTGATTTTCGCGTCGGTGCGCCGTCACGAAGATCAACGGACGGGATGCGTCGAGCCCCGCAAGCGCCGGCACGCGACGGCCATCGGCGAGACGCGCCGTTGCGAGAAACGCGTCGATCACGGTATTGCCGGTAACGAAGACGTTCTTTGCAATCACGCGCTCCGCGAGCAAGTTCGCTTTGGCGCGCGCGGTCGGTGCGAAATGATAGGTCGCCATCACGCCCGTCATGCGCCGGTTGAGTTCTTCGGGAAACGGCTCGGCGATCGTACTCGTGCGCAGACCTGCCTCGACGTGACCGACCGGAATCTTCGCATAGAACGCGGCAAGCGCCGCAGCGCTCGACGTCGTCGTATCACCGTGCACCAGCACGACGTCGGGCTTCGCCAGAAGCAGCACCGGCTCCATACGGGTGAGCACGCGCGTCGTGATTTCCGTGAGCGTTTGCGCGGGCGTCATGATATCCAGATCGTAATCGGGCGTGACGCCAAAAAGGTTCAGCACTTCATCGAGCATCTGCCGGTGCTGCGCCGTCACGACGACGATGGTCTCGATTGCGGGCCGATGCTTTTGCAGTTCGAGGACGAGCGGCGCCATTTTAATCGTGTCGGGACGCGTACCCATCACGACCATAACGCGAAGCGGCGCGCTCATTTAGAGCGTCCCCGCGAAGTGCGTGCCGCCGATGCCGTTTGAGAGTAAGAGCGCGGTGACGCCCAGGACGATGCAGAGCGCATAAATGAGTAAAACTGCCTGCTTGACGTTGAGTCCGAACCGAAAGATGAGCTGGTGATGAAAGTGTCCGCGATCGGCTTCGGTGATCTTTTTCCCGGCCCGCGTGCGACGCACGATGGTGACAGCGGTATCGAGAATCGGAAGCGCAAGCGCAATGACGGGCAAGAGTAAGCTCACCGAGATCGCGGTCTTACTCCCGCCGATGATCGAGGTCGTGGCGAAGACATACCCAATGAACAGCGCGCCCGAATCACCCAAGATGATTTTCGCAGGGTTGAAGTTGTGCGGCAGAAAGCCGAGTGCTCCGCCAATGAGCGCGGCGAGGATCAGCGTTTCGCTCGTGTGTCCGTGCTGATAGGCGATCACGAGAATCGACGCGCCGGAGATGACGGTGAGTCCCGAGAGTAAACCGTCGAGGCCGTCGATGAAGTTGATCGCGTTCATCATCCCGAGGTACCAGATCAGCGTGATCGGGATACTCACGTACAGCGGAAACGCGATAAACTTATCGTGCGTGAACGGTAAGTCAACGCCTTGGATCATGAACCCGTAGAGCATCGAGATCGACGCGACGACGATCTGCAAACCTAACTTGTTGCGCGCCGACATCGTCATCACGTCGTCCCAAATACCGACGACCAAGATCAGCGTCGCGCCGAAGAGAATCCCGAGAATATTGTGAATCGAATCAAGGTCGCGCAGTTGATGGCGTGCGATTGCAAATCCGGCGATCGAAAAAAGCGCGAACGCAAAGCCGAGCCACACGGCGATACCGCCGATGCGTGGCTTGGGAACATCGTGCATCCGTCGCTCGCCCGTCTCATCGAGCATCCCAACTTGCAGCGCGAGCCTGCGTACCGCAGGCGTTGTCGCATATGCCGTGATCATCGCGATGACGATCGTAACGAGAATGTAGAGCTTGCTCACTTGCGCGTTTTCTCAAGCGCCGAGAACGGCACGAGTGCAACGCCCGCCTCGGAGAGCAACTGCGTAGCAATCGCGTCGGGATACGCGATCTCGTAAATGATCTTCTCGATGCCCGCGCTGATCAAAAGTTTCGTACAGTTGACGCACGGCTGGTGCGTACAGTACGCGGTTGCGCCTTCGAGGCCCACGCCGTGTAAGGCACCCTGAACGATGGCATTCGCCTCGGCATGGGTCGCCCGCTGACAATGCTCGTTGACTAGCAGGCAGCCGATTTCGGTACAGTGCGCGACGCCGCGGGGCGCGCCGTTGTACCCGGTCGTCAGGATGCGGTGTGCACGAACTAACACCGCCCCGACTCTGGCGCGCGGGCAGGTCGCGCGGGTCGCAACGGAGCGCGCGATCTCCATGAAATACTCGTCCCACCCGGGACGTGCAGCTCGATCGCTTCCGCTCGTGTCGTTCGCGGTACCGTTTTCGCTCACTTCGACTGGGTCTTCGCCAACGCCCGAACCCCGGCCCCGCGGGCGGAGCCTTTCCCACCAAACGGCAGGGCGAGCGAGAAAGACGAATAGCATGCCTGCACGGCGGCGTTCCGGGCAGCACGACGTTTTCATCAGCTACGCCACGCGTGAGGGCGCGCGCGCAACACCTCGTCCATGCCCTCGAACGCTGCTGGATCGCACGCTCGCTCCGTCTCACGCGCGAAAAGCTCGTGCTGCCTGGCATTCCAAGGAAATGAGCCATCCCTCCCCCAGCCGGGCATGACAACGCGTCATCGGATGCCAAAATACTGCAGGTATGACCGCCGGAGCCGACTACCGGATTCCACTCCTGATCGGAGTGACCGGGCACCGTGACCTATTGGCCGAGGACCGCGATGCGATCGCCGCGAGCGTCACGACGTTTTTCCGGATGCTCGCGGAACGCTTCCCGCACACGCCGCTGCGCGTGTTCTGCGGTCTAGCGGCCGGTGCCGATCAGCTGGTGGCCGAGATTGCGCTCGTCTTCGGCGCCGAACTCGTGCCGGTGCTCGCCGTCCCAGCCGCCATTTTTCGCACGACGCTAAACACCGATCCCCATGCACGCGAGACCTACGACCGACTCTTGGAGGGACGCCCGCCGATCGTGCTCGATCCGCTCGCAACGGACCCGCATGATAACACCTATGCGCTGCTCGCGGACTTTCTCGCCGTGCGCTGTCAAATTTTGCTCGGGCTCTGGGACGGATCCGAACGTTCCGCCGTTGGCGGTACGGCCTTCACGATCGCATCGAAACTCAATCGTCGACTTGCCTCCGATGCGGTGCTCACCGATCCCATCGAATCCGGTCTTGTCTATCACATTCCGATCCGCCGCCGACGCGCGCCGCACCATCGGCCCGAGAACGACGAGGGTTTCATCGCACTCGATGCGATCGGACCATATTTGGAATCGCTAGCGGAGATCGACATTTTCAACGCGACCCCGGCACGCGGCACGACGGCGGGCACGGCGCTCGAGCAGGCGTTCACGCATGCCGACGCATTCGCGCTTCATATGCAGGGCCGCGTTCGCGCCGCACGCGTCGCGGTATTTGCAAGCTTGACGGTCCTCGTTCTCTCATACGCGATCTACTCGGAATACAATCGCCCGATCGTCGCCTTGCTCGTTTATTTCTGCGCGCTCGGCACCGGCGCTGCGATCTGGATGATCGGGCGGCGGGAGAATTTCGAGCAGCGGCACCTCGATTATCGAACCCTCGCCGAAGCGCTGCGCATCCAGGTGATGTGGATGCGCAGCGGTCTCAATTGGTCGGTTGCAGAATACTATCTGCGCAAACATCGCAACGAATTGCGCTGGATTCAATTCGCACTGCGCGCGTATACGACCGACGATGCGGTGATGCAAACGCTGGAACGTCGGCGCACCGCGCGCACCGCCCGCCACGCAGCGATCGACGAAGGTGCCGTTCGGCAGTGGATCGTCGATCAACGCGACTATTTCCGCCGCAGCGCCGGCAAACGCGAACGTCTGCTGCAACTCCTCAACCGACTCAGTGGGGTCGCCTACGCGCTGGGTCTGCTCGCGGCATTTCTGGAGATCGCGGGACATTGGATCGTCAACTTGCAGACCTACCAGCACGAACTCATCATGCTGATGGGCGTCTTGCCCGCGTTCGCGGGGACGATCGGGGCGTGGATTAAACAAGTCGCGATGTCGGAGGAAGCGGCGCGTCTGGCCGGGATGGATTTACTCTTCACGCAAGCACTCGATGCATGGGACGAACCGCGCAATGCTCGCGCACGCTCGCTCATTGCCGATGACCTCGGCAAAGAAGCGCTGCACGAGAGCGCTGATTGGCTCGCGCTACGCCGCGGCCGCCGAATCGAAGTTCCGCTGGGATCGGGCTGACCCGTGCAGCCAAGCGCACACGACGTCTTCATCAGTTATTCGACGGTCGACCGGGCAGCGGCGGATGCGGTCTGCGCTGCGCTCGAGGTCGACGGCCTTACCTGTTGGATCGCGCCGCGCGACGGTCAGCCCGGCGTATCGTACGCGCACTTTCTTGTCGATGCGATCGCCGCAAGCCGCATCGTCGTGCTCGTGTATTCGCGCGCCGCAAACGACTCCGACGCCGTGCTCAACGAACTCGAACTCGCCTCCAGCCGCAGCCTGCCCATCTTGAGCATACGGATCGAAAAACTCGATCCGTATGCGGGGGCTGAGTTTTATCTCCGACGGCGGCACTGGCTCGACGCCTTCGAAGATTTTGCGGGGGCGCTTACGATGCTGCCGGGCGCCGTTCGCAACGTGCTCGCACCCAAACGCACGACGGGCGAAGCGCCGCGGCGTCAACGCAACCTGCCCCGCATGGGCACGAGTTTCATCGGCCGTAGCGACGATCTCGCACGTGTGGTAGGACTCTTAGGCGAGGGGCCACTCGTCACGATCGTCGGGCCGGGAGGCGTCGGGAAAACGCGGCTTGCGCTCGCTGCTGCGATGGAAAGAGACGATCTCGGTGATGACGTCTGGTTCGTCGATCTCTCGCCGATCTCCGATCCTGCGCTGATCGCATCGACGATCCTCACGACGATCGGCGCGACCGACGGCGGCGAGCGTCCCCCGATCGAGGCGCTCGTACGTACGATCGGCCAACGAAACGTGGGCCTCGTGTTCGACAACTGCGAACACGTCGTCGCCGAAGCAGCACGCATCGCGAGCGCGATCCTCAACGCGTGCCCGGCGGCGACGATCCTTGCGACGAGCCGCGAATCGCTCAACCTCGCGGGCGAACGAGTCTACCGGCTGCAGCCCTTTGACACGAAGACCGCGGTAAAACTCTTCTGCGAACGCGCGACGGCGAGCAATCCGCTTTTCGAACTCTCGCCGTCAAGCGCCGCTACCGTCGAGTCGATCTGCAAGCGACTCGACGGCCTCGCGCTTGCAATCGAGCTTGCCGCGGCGCGCGTGCGGGTCATATCTATTGACGAACTCGCGCGAAGGTTGAACGAACGTTTCCGAATCCTCACCGGCGGGAACCGCACGGCGCTCCCGCACCAGCAGACGCTGCGCGCCCTCATCGATTGGAGCTACGATCTGCTCGGCGATTCAGAGGCAGCGCTGTTTCGACGGGCGTCGGCGTTCGGCGGCACGTTTATGCTCGACGCCGTCACCGACGTCGCCGGGTTCGATCCAATCGATCCCTGGGAGGCACTCGATCTGCTGTCCTCACTGGTCGACAAGTCGCTTGTCGTCGCCGAAATCGACGAAGCCGGCCAGCGCTATCACATGTTGCAGTCGATCCACGACTACGCCCGCGACCGACTGGTCGAAGGCGAATCGCAGGATGTCGCGCGGCGACATGCAGAGTTTTTCGCAGGGCTCGCGGCGACGGCGTACCTCGAGTGGGATACCGCGCCTCGCGCGGACTGGCTGCCCCGGATGCGGGTCGAACTCGACAACCTGCGTGTCGCGCTGACGTGGTCGGTTGATGAAGCGCACGATCCGGCGCTCGGTGCGCGACTGGCCGGAGACAGTTCACCCGTATTCCTTCGCCTCGCGCTGTTGGCCGAAGGCGTTTCCTGGTGCGAGAAAGCCTTAGCGAACGCGGCGACCCTTCCGTCGAACGTTGAGGCGCGCTTGCGTTACGGGATGTCGATGCTCAACAACAATCGCGTCGCGCTGACTGCGGCGACGGCGGACGTGCACCGCGCCGTCGAACGCTATCGCGCAAGCGACGACACGCGCGGCCTCGTTCGCGCGCTCTCACAACTCGCGCAGCAAATCGCCCGCCAAGGCAACTACGAAGACGCAGTCGCACTCGCGACCGAAGCGATCGCGGGCGCGCGCGAACTCGGCGAGGCGCGCCTAATTGCATCGACCTTGCAGCGCTGCGGCATCATTTACCGCCCCGAGGAACTCGAGCGCGCGCGCGCCGACTACGCCGAGTGCGTCGCGATTTTTCGAACGCTCGGACGCGACTATGAAACCGCAAACGCCCTTAACTGGTGGGCGATCGCCGAGATTGGCGCGGGCGAATTCGAACGCGGCATCGAGCTTTCGCTTGAAGCGCTGCGCCTCGCGACCGGCGACCTGCGACTGTACGCGCTCAACAACGTCGCAGCAAGCGCCCTTGCGATCGCGGATATCGAGCGGGGTGGTCCCGCGGCTCGCGAAGTTCTCCAGCTCGCGTGCGAATCGAATAACGCCGCCGTTATAGCAAACGCGATCAGCTATCTTGCGGCGATCGCGGCGCCGTCCGATCTCGCGGCGGCCGCGCAACTCTTCGGATATTCTCAAGCGCGCTTGGCGGATTTGGGTTGGAAACCCGACAACACCGACGAGCTGCGCATCGATCGCCTTCTGAGCGAACTGCGCGGTGCCTACGACGAGCAGAAACTGGCCTCACTCTTCGCGCAAGGCGCCGAACTCGACGACCTGCATGCTCTCGCGCTCGCTCAAACGATCTAACAGGACGGCACGACTCCCTGCGAGCGGCGCGCGGCAGATGCCGCGGGATTCGCGCACTGTTGCGTGAGTAAGATCGTACCGCTCCGGCCAGCGCATCCGCCAACCGGAACGTACGTTCCGGTGATTTGATTGTTGGCATATGTTGCAGTGATCGCAAACGTGCACACGGCCCCACTGAAGCTCGCTGTTCCGCTCCCACTAAGCGCGGGACCCGAAATGGTCAAGGCGATCGACTCCGAGATGCTCGCGGTCCCCAACCCAAGCATCAACGTTCCGCCAACGGCATTTCCGTGTTGCGCGAGTGTCGTCGTCGCCGACTGCGCTCCGCCAACCGGATCGTTTGTGGCGCCGATGTATTCACCGGAAACCACCAGCGTCGAGGCCGACGGCAAAGCCGTCGAACCGCCCGAACATCCAACGAGGGCCAGCCCTGCGGTCGCCCACAACGCACAAAATCTAACGGGAAAGCAAGCCATCTCGAAACACCTTCCGCACCCGCTAAGCGAGCTCAATTCGAGGGAATTACGCCCTCATTCGCGGGCGGATGGGCGGTCCCGTGCAATTCTTTTTTCGGCTCGGGTGGCTTCACTTCCGGTTCGACCGCCGACTTTTCGTCAGGACGTTCTTCCACGCTCGACTCCTTTTGCGGTGCCCCGCGACGAATATTTTTCGATAGTGCCCGAACACGCCCTGTGCGGTTCAGCGGTACCGGAGTTCGTCGGATACAAAAAAGACGAGAAAGCAATGCTCTCTCGTCTACCCTTTTCTTCTCGTGGTCGGGATTAGCCGTGGTGGAGAATGGTTTCGGCTTCAGTGATATCGTCGGCTTCGGCGTGAAGGGCTACGACGATGTGCCCCGCGTCGACATCTCTTTGAACTTTTTCGACGGTTGCATGCGGTGTTGAGGCTCCGAAGATCGCACCGAGTCCGCTTCCGGCCGCCGCGCCTGCACCGGCGCCGGCGAGTGCCGCTGCGAGCGGTCCGACCACGAACGGTCCGGCGATGCCACCCGTTGCGACCGTTGCGCCGACGGCGCCGGTCGTAGCAAGTGCGCCGAGGACGATCGCGCCGAGGGTTCCGCCGATTGCGGCTCCGCCCGCTGCGCCCTTGGCGATGTGTGCTCCCTGTGATTCACCGGGAGCCGCGTGCTTTTCAAAATGGTTGCGCGTTTCTTTGCTCATGATGACGCTGATGTCATCGCTGGGATAACCGAGATCGACTAAACGATCGATCGCGCGATTTGCTGCTGCTTCGTCATGAAACGTGCCCGTAACCAGAGTATCCATCGAGTGCCCTCCTGCTTGTTGCTAGTGCTCTCGTACCCACAGTTCCCGATCTCACCCGGTGACTCGGAGAGTACGTTAGCATGCCGTTACTTCTCGCGAGACGAGGCTACGTCGGACGCACGCTCACCGGAACGGAACTCGTCGAGCCGAACATGCGATCCCCCGCATCGCCCAATCCTGGGACGATGTAACCACGATCGTTGAGATGCGTATCGAGCGCGCCGGCGACGATGCGGATCGTCGGATGCGCGGCAAGTAAGGTCTTTACACCCTCGGGTGCGGCGATAATGCACACGAACGCGATGTTGCGCGCGCCGCGCGATTCAAGCATAGCGACCGCCGCCGATCCCGAGTGTCCCGTCGCGAGCATCGGATCGACGACGAAGACGTCGCGTTCGGCGAGTTCGTCCGGCAAGTTTGCGTAATACGGTACGGCGACGAGCGTATTTGGATCGCGATAAAATCCGAGATGCGCCACGACCGCATCGTCGATGACGCTCAAAAATCCCGGCAGCAATCCGAGTCCCGCGCGTAAGATCGGCGCCACGACGGGTCGCGTTGCTATGCGCTGCGCCGTCGACGGCCCAAGCGGCGTCTCGACCGTCGCGTCGCGCAACTTCAGGCCGCGCGTTGCTTCATAAGCGAGGAAAAGTCCTAATTCTTCAACGAGCGTGCGAAAGACGGGCGTCGCTGCCGTTCGATCGCGCAGGCGCGCGAGACGGTCAGCGATGGCGGGATGGTCGACGACGAAAAGTCGATTCTCCATATTATGCGTCTTTAACCACCCTACCCGGACGACACCTCGTTTGAACCGATTACCGCGCGAGGCGTCAAATTTGTGCCATGCTGACAACTTTCAGTCCATCTTTCGACCGACGCAATCCCGTCATTGGGACGCCACTGAGCCCGAAGGCGACGCGCGTCATGCTGCTCGGCAGCGGTGAACTTGGCAAAGAAGTGATCATCTCGCTGCAACGTCTGGGCGTCGAGGTGATCGCGGTCGATCGCTACGCCAATGCCCCCGGGCAGCAAGTCGCGCACCGCGCGCACGTGATCGACATGAGCGATCCCGAATCGCTGAAGCGCGTCATCGCCATTGAGAAGCCCGATATGATCGTGCCGGAGATCGAAGCGATCGCGACCGATACGCTCGCGGAACTCGAAGCGCAGGGCCAGATGGTCGTGCCGACCGCGCGCGCCGTGCAGATGACGATGAATCGCGAACGCATCCGGCGGCTTGCCGCCGAAACGCTCGACTTGCCGACCTCACCGTATCGTTTCGCGGGATCGCTTGCGGAGCTGCACGCGGCCGTCGCTGAGATCGGCTATCCATGCTTCATCAAACCGGTCATGTCATCGTCGGGCAAAGGCCAATCGAAAGTTGATTCGGCTGAGGCCATCGACGCTGCGTGGGACTACGCCGCAAAGGGCGGTCGTGTCGACGTCGGTCGCGTGATCGTCGAAGGTGCGATCGATTTTGATTACGAGATCACGCTCCTCACCGTGCGCGCGCTCGATCCGCAGGGCAAGATCGAAACGCGGTTCTGCGCTCCAATTGGTCACGTCCAAGTGCACGGCGATTACGTCGAGAGTTGGCAGCCTCACGCGATGATGCCGACCGCGCTCGAGCGCGCACAATCGATCGCAAAAGCCGTTACGGATGACCTCGGCGGATGCGGCGTCTTCGGCGTCGAGCTCTTCGTCAAAGGCGATATGGTATGGTTCTCGGAGGTTAGCCCGCGTCCGCACGATACGGGTCTCGTGACGATTGCGACGCAGTGGCAGAACGAATTCGAACTGCACGCACGCGCGATCCTCGGCCTACCGGTCGACGTGTCGCTCGCGCGCCCCGGTGCAAGCGCCGTGATCTATGGCGGCATGAAAGCAACGGGCATCCGCTACGAAGGCGTGCGCGAAGCACTCTCCATTCCGGGCGTCGACGTCCGCCTCTTCGGGAAACCCGAAGCGTTCGTCCGCCGTCGCATGGGCGTCGCCGTCGCGCGCGCCGAAGACACCGATCAAGCGCGCGTGAAGGCGAAGAAAGCCGCTGCGAGCGTTACGCCGCTCGCGTAACCGCTACGGGACGTCGAAGCGCGCGGTCAGTTCGCTAACGCGACCGCGCAGCTTGTCGATGTTCGCACGGGCCGCAACGTCGTCGAGCGCATCGGCGATGATCTTCCCGACTTCGCGTGCGTCGTCCAGACCGAAGCCACGCGAGGTGATCGCGGGCGTTCCGATGCGGATGCCGCTTGTGACCATCGGTTTTTGCGTGTCGTACGGGATCGCGTTTTTGTTCACCGTAATGTGAATTTCATCCAGGTATTTCTCGACGTCTTTGCCGGTGAGATTCTTCGGCGAGAGATCGACCACGACCATATGCGTGTCGGTTCCGCCGCCGACGAGCCGCACGCCGCCGGATTGCAATTCTTCACCGAGCGCTCGCGCGTTGTCGATGACCTGCTGCTGATAGACTTTGAACGACGGTTTGAGCGCTTCGCCGAAGGCGACGGCCTTCGCTGCGATCACGTGCATGAACGGTCCGCCCTGAATACCCGGGAACACGCTCTTGTCGATCGCCTGCGCGTGCGCGGCTTTGCTCATGATCAGGCCGCCGCGCGGTCCGCGCAGCGTCTTGTGTGTCGTCGATGTCACGAAGTCCGCAAAAGGAACCGGTGAGGGATGCAAGCCCACCGCAACGATTCCCGCGATGTGCGCCATATCGACGAGGAAGAGCGCTCCGATCTCATCGGCGATCTCGCGGAATGGGGCGTAGTCCATCGTGCGCGGATACGAACTCGCGCCGGCGATGATCATTTTGGGTTTGTGTTCGCGTGCGACGGCCCGAACTTCGTCGAAATCGATCAGATCGGTATCTTTGCGGACACCATAGGCGACGGCGTTGTAAATCTTGCCGCTGAAGCTGACTTTGGTGCCATGCGTGAGATGACCGCCGTGCGCGAGCGACATGCCCATGATCGTATCGCCGGGCTTGAGCACCGCCATCATCACGGCCATGTTCGCTTGCGCGCCCGCGTGCGGTTGGACGTTCGCGGCTTCGGCGCCGAAGAGCTTGAGCAGACGTTCGATCGCGAGCGTTTCGGCCACGTCGACATACTCGCAGCCGCCGTAGTAACGCCGGCCCGGATAGCCTTCCGCGTATTTGTTGGTCATCGCGCATGCCATCGCTTCGCGCACCGCGCGGCTGGCGTAGTTCTCCGATGCGATCAGCTCGAGATTCTCGCGTTGCCGCTTCTCTTCGTGATCGATCGCGGCGTAGAGTTCGGGATCTTGAGCGGCAAGGACGCTTTGATCGAGCAGTTGCATGCGGTTCCTACTTCGGGAGGCGGGTGATGACGGTACGGCGGGAGCCGCCGACGGTCGGCGGAGCTTTCTTCGGCGTCCGGCGTCGCAGCACTTGGACTGCGATCAAGAGCGCGACCGTTGCGAGCAAGCCCGCCCAAAACCACGGGCTGTGCCAGCGCGGTTGCGTGTGGTCGTAGAGAAACTCCGCCAGCGTGATCGCGATAGCGATTAGCGGGATCACGGAGCCCCAAAAATTTTTGTCGATCGTCATATCGTGTCCGCTCGTTGATGCCAGGGGTCAGTCGCAGGCGGGCGAACCGCCGAAGCCATGAAACTTGCCGCTTCGAGTTTGACGCTCGATCGACTTCTTACGACACTTGCGATAACGCAACTCGAGTGGATCGAGCAGTCGGCGGCACGCCTTGGCCTCGACGGGATCGTCTACGAAGTGGCTCATCTGCCGCGGACCGATGACGACTATCTCGCGCAGTGCAAAAAAGTCGCCGTCGACCTCGGCCTCACGCCTGTCGCCGTGCACGATGCGACGTTTCTCGCACTCGAGCGTACGGATGCGCAGCGCGTTGAGACACTGCGCATCGCCGTCGCACTGGGGACGCCGATGATTCTTTGTGCCCTCGGCGATCCAGGCGACGTGCCGCCGGCAGATTTCAATGCGACCGTGGAACTGGCAAAAGCGGTCGCCGCGCAAGCCAAGGCCGCAAACGTAACGCTCGCCTGCCACCCGCGCGCCGGATCGATCGCAAAGGACCTGGCCGAACTGCGCCACCTGGTCAAAGACGTCGATTCGGCGTGGCTCCGTTACGCGGTCCCTGCCGCCGAGATCGCAAGCGATTCGTTAGGCGGGCGCGACCGTATCGTCCTAGCACTCGCAAGCAAGGACGATGCCGAGGCCGTCGCTGCCAGCGCGTTCTTAGGCTGGACGGTCGTTGAGGCGCCTGAGGGCGACTCGAGCGACCCGTGGGCGCCGCTTGCGACCGCCGTTCGAGCGCTCCGCGTGGCGGCAGCAAGAAAGACGCTCGCTTCATAAGCGAACGTCTTTCCGAAGAGGCGCGACTTCGACCGCAACTGCCGTCTGTATACCTGGTGAGAACCTGCGATCTCGCAGGTGGGTGCGGCCCGGGCGCTTAGGTATCAACGGTTGCCCGTCGATCACGCCAATCGTATCCGGAGCTTGTGCTCCCTAGGTTTTAGCGTTGGTCCAACACCGGGGTATCTGCGCGAGCAGCCGCAGTCGTTATCGCCTTGTGATTATCGCACTGCCGTCAAGTCTTGACAGACTTGCCGCTTTTCTTTCCGAGCACGGGCGTGAAGGAAGCAAGCGCGCGTTCCCGCGCCAGGCGATGATCGACGATGGGTTCGGGATAGTCGCGCCCGAGTTCAAAATCCGCTTGCGCTGCAATCAGTGGCGGCAGCAACCATGGCTCGTGCACGAACTTGGTCGGCAGCTTGGCGAGAGCCGGGATCATTTCACGCACGAAACTGCCGTCGGGGTCGAAGGTCTTGCCTTGCATCGTCGGATTGAAGATGCGGAAGTACGGGGCGGCATCGGTCCCGGTCGATGAGGACCACTGCCAGCCGCCGTTATTCGCAGCCAAATCCGCATCCGCGAGTTTTTGTTCGAAGTAGCGCTCGCCTAAGCGGTAATCCATGAACAAGTGCTTGGTGAGAAACGACGCAACGATCATGCGCAACCGGTTGTGCATCCAGCCGGTCGTGTTGAGCTGGATCATTGCGGCATCAACAATCGGATAGCCGGTCGCCCCGTTACACCACGCTTTGTATTCCACGTCGTTCGTGCGGTATTTCAAGCGCTTGGCGGCCTCGACGAACGGTTCGTAGGCGACTTTCGGCTGATGTACCAGAATCTGATGGTAAAAATCGCGCCAAATCAATTCGGCGATCCAGCCGTCGATGCTCGCAAGCGCATGTTTGAACGCGCCGGTTTTCGCATTTGCGGCGGCTTCGACGCAGGTGCGGATGCCGATCGTACCCGCCCGCAAGTGCGGTGAGAGAAACGAGGTGCCCGCGATCGCAGGCGTATTGCGATCGTCGAGATAGCGCGCGGCATGCTTGTCGATGAATTCTGCAAGGAGTGCGCTCGCGCGACGCTCGCCGCCGCGCGGATACCGGTCGGACGATGCGTGACCGTAGTCTTCGGGCTTTGGCACCGCGCGCGTCTCGCCAAGCTCGCTTGCGCCGAGGAGTTTCGAGCGACTCGCCGCCTCCGAGGGGATCGGCAGTTTGCGATATTCGTGGTAGAGCGCTTCCCAACGCCGACGGTACGGCGTGTAGACCGTGTACGGTTTCCCCGTCTGCGCCATCACGGCACTGGCATCAAAATACACCTGATCGACGAACGCGTGCACCGCAAGACCGGCGTTTCTGAACGCGCTCTCGGCGCGGCGATCGCGCGCGACCGTCGCCGGGTCGGTGTCGGCGTTGTAGAAGATCGCATCCGCGCCGACGCGTTTGGCATAGGCGATGAGTTCGGTTGCGAAATCGCCTTCGAGCAGCGCGAGGTCGGAGCCGGCCGCGCGTAATCGTTCGCGCAGTTCGGCGAGCGAATCGAAGAAGAACTGCACGATCGGCGGGCCGACGCGTTCGCCGCGCAGCAGCGTCGGGTCGAGCACGAACGCACAAGCGAGGGTGTCGCTCTCTTGTGCTGCCGCGTGCAGTGCGGTATTGTCTCCCAAGCGCAGGTCGCGCCGCATCCAAACCAAAGCCCGTCGATATGCCATCGCCCGATGTTGCCAGCGCTCGCAGGCGAGGACCTGCGCGTAGCGCGCGGAAGCTCGCGCCGTGAACCTCACACTGCAGGTCGACGCCCTGGAACTTCCGCTCAAGCACGCTTTCACGATCGCGCGCAGTACGGAGACAACCGCAAAGACCGCGGTCGTCCGGGTGCAGGCCCGCGGCATCGAAGGCTTCGGCGAAACGGCACCATCGATGCGGTACGACGAGTCCGTGGCGACCGTCCGCGGGGGCTATGCCGCGCACGTACTGGCAAGCGACGATCCGTACCGTTTGGAAGACTTGCTCGCAGGCTGGACGCCCGCGCAGCGCTGCGGCCTCGATATCGCCTTGCACGACTGGATCGGTAAGGATCTGGGGCGCCCGCTTTGGCAACTCTTCGGACTCGATCCGACCAAAACGCCGCTCACGTCGTTCACGATCGGTATCGACACGATCGACACGATGGTCGCGAAGACGCGTGAAGTGGGGGCGCATCCCGTGATTAAAGTGAAGCTCGGCAAAGGGAACGAGATCGACACCATCGCAGCGATTCGCGCGGTCTACACCGGCACAATCCGCGTCGATGCAAACGAGGGCTGGACGCCGGAGTCGAGCGTGGCAATGCTGGCGGAACTTGCGAAATACGACATCGAATTCTGCGAGCAGCCGATCCCCGCCGGCTCACCCGCGAAACTGCGCTACATCCGCGAACGCTCCGCGATCCCGATCGTGACGGATGAAGACTCGATCGACGCACGCGATCTGCCCAAACTCATCGGCTGTGTCGACGGCATCAATATCAAACTCGTCAAGTGCGGCGGAATTCGCGCGGCACTCGAAATGGTGCACGTCGCGCGGGCACTCGGTTTTAAAATCATGCTCGGCTGTATGCTCGAAAGTCAAATCCTCACGACGGCTGCGGCGCAGATTTCGCCGCTCGTCGACTGGGCCGATCTCGACGGACCGTTTCTCACCGCAAGCGATCCATTTACCGGCATCACCTACGATCGCGGCAAGATCGTCTTACCCGACGGACCGGGTCTTGGCGTGAACGAAACCGCGAAGGCCGCGCGATGATCGAGCGCCGCTACATCATCCTCGCACCGCACCAATTTGCAACGCGCGCTGCGAAGACCGCGCACGGCGTCATCGCTTATTCGACCGACCTCACCGTCGCCGTCATCGATCCCGATCATGCCGGAAAGACCGTACGTGAGGTCGTGCCGTATCTCGATTCCGACGCGCCGATCGTCGCGAGCGTCGCCGAGGGCCTCGTCTTCGGACCGACGAGCCTTTTGATCGGAACCGCACCACCCGGCGGCGCGCTGCCGCCGGAATGGCGCGCGGAAGTCGGCGCGGCGATTCGCGCGAAGCTCGAAGTCGTCAGCGGCCTGCACGATTTCCTCGGCGACGATACCGAATTTCGGCGACTCGCAGGCGAACACGACACGCGCATTTGGGATCTGCGGTTACCGCCCGCCGCGCCGCTCTTCTCGGGCGCTGCGTACGATATCGAAGCGAAGATTCTGCTCACCGTCGGCAGTGATTGCGCCGTCGGGAAAATGACTGCGTCGCTCGAGATCGCGCGTGCTGCACGCGAACGCGGCGTCAAAGCCACATTCGTGCCAACCGGGCAAACGGGGATCGCGATCGCCGGCTGGGGGACGGCGATCGATCGCGTTATCGCCGACTTCGCACCCGGTGCAGCCGAACAGCTCGTCCTCGAAGGCGAACGGCATGCGGGCGACCTGCTCGTCGTCGAAGGTCAAGGCGGCATCAATCATCCGGCATACGCGCCCGTGACGCTCGCGCTTCTCTACGGGAGCGCGCCCGATGCACTGGTCCTCGTCCATCTGTGTAAGCGCACGGAGATCGAAGGCTACGGCGTGCCGCTGCTTTCGTATCGCGAGTTGATCCGCACGTACGAAGGCCTCTGCGGCACCGTCAAGCCGGCGAAGGTCGTCGGCATCGCGCTCAACACGCTCGGACTGAACGACGATGAAGCGAAAGCCGCAATCGCCGATGCGAAAGCACAGACGCATTTGCCGGTCGACGATCTCGTGCGTTACGGACCGCACGCGTTTTACAACGCGATCGCCCCCGCGATCGAAAAAACGAAAGTGCTGCAGGTATGATCGCATATCGCATCGCCGCCTACGTCTTGACGTTCGGCCTGCTCGCGACGACGGCGTGTTCGCGCGTCGGCGATGCCGGGACGTCGGACGGCGGCCGGCACGCATGGACGATCCCAAACGTCGTGCGCATCGGCTACTCCGACGAACCCGACTCGCTCAATCAGCTCTTCTCGCACACCGCAGCGACCGACGAAGTCGCAAACATGCTTTTCGCGCCCGTCTTCCGGCTCGACCCGCACGGGGATCTCGTCCCGGAGATGGCGCGCGAGATCCCGACCTACGCGAACGGCGGGATCAGCAAAGACAATAAGACGATTACCTTGCGCCTCCGTCACGGTTTGCAGTGGGCCGACGGCGCGCCGTACGACGCGCGCGATATCCGCTTCACGTGGCGCGCCGTAATGAATCCGAAAAACAATACGAAACTGCGCCTCTACTGGCAGAACGTCAGCGCGATGGATCTGCCCGATAACGACACCGTCGTCATCCACCTTACGGCCGCGAATGCAGGTGCGATCTACGGCATGTTCGCGGGCTGCGGCGGCGCCGCGTACGCGCCGCTCCCCGAACATCTGCTCGGCAAACTCACCGACCTCAACAAAGCGCCGTTCAACGCGATGCCGCTCTCGAGCGGGCCGTTCGTCCTCAAAGCGTGGAACCACGGCTCATCGCTCGAACTGATCGCAAACGACAAATATTGGCGCGGCAAACCCAAGCTCGAACGCATCTCGTGGAAAGTCGTGCCGAACGCCGACACGTTGCTCGCGCAATTGCGCGCGCACGAAATCGACGTCTACGACGGCGTCAACGAGACGCAGGTTCCGGAGCTCGCGCAGATCGACGGCGTCGCATCGGGTAAACGCCTGATCGCCAATTCGCGACACCTCGAATTCAACACGCTGAAGCCCGGACTCAGCGACGTGCACGTGCGCCTCGCGATCGCGGAGGCAGTCGACTGGAAGCACATCAACGATACGATCTATCACGGCTACAACGAACTCGCATCGAGCGACATCATGCCCACATCATGGGCCGCACCGAAAATTCCACGCTTCCGTTTTGACCCAGCAGGCGCCCGACGTCTGCTCGATGCGTCCGGCTGGGAGCCGGGCGCAGACGGCGTGCGGGTAAAAGACGGCGTGCCGCTTGCGTTCTCGATTTCGAGCGGAACGAATCGCCAGCCGAACATTCAGGCCGAAGTCCAGATGCAGCAACTCATCAAAGACGTCGGCATCAAACTCACGATCAAGAACTATCCGGTCAGCTTTCTCTTCGCACAGCAAGGCCCGCTCTATTCGGGCGCCTACGATCTGTCATGGACGATCGATACCAACGGCGCCGAGCCCGACAACGAAGGCAACTGGAGTGCAAACTTCATCCCGCCGCACGGCACGAACACCTCGTTTCTCGCCGATCCCGAGATTACGCGTCTTGCCCACGCCGCAACTTTGACGTTCGACCGCACGAAGCGTAAGGCGCTCTACCAGCAAGAAGAAGAACGCATTCACGCGCTCGTCCCCGCCGTATTCCTGTATTGGGAGAACGCCTACACCGGCTACAACAGCGACCTCAAAGGCCTGCGTCTCGCGTCGTACATTTCGACTTTGTGTTGGAATTCGTACGAGTGGTCCATGTGAGGCGCGGGAGTCGATGATCACGCTGCTCTCTCCGGAGACGTCGCCTGCCTTACTGCGCACGCCGCCGACCCGGGCGGCGATCGTCTCGTGGAACGGCGCCGATACGGACTACACGATCGACCTTCGTGCGCATTTTACCGACGGCACGCTCTCGGCGTGGCTCCCGTACGCAAGTTCGGGCGGCGGTATTCGGCGCTCGTACAGCGCAAACGACGAACGGATTCGGATCGACGTGGACGTGCTTTGGGCTACGGAAGATTTCAACGCCGTCGAAGTCCGATTCGATATCCCGCTCGACGCGCTCGCGCTTGCAACGCCCGAGCACGCGCGTCATCCGCTCACCGGCGCATCGGCAGCACCGATCGAACTTGCGGTACCGCAGCGTTCGCAGTACCTCGCAACGCGACCCGACGGGCACCGCTGGTGTTCGCCGACCTCGCTCAACATGGTGCTGGTCTATCACGGTATACGCGAAGAGCTACTCGAAGAAGTCGCCGCGCGCGTGTACGATACCGGCCACGACGGCACCGGCAACTGGACGTTCAACGTCGCCCACGCAGGCACGCTCGGTCTGCGTTCGGCCGTCGTCTATTTGCGCGATCTCGATCACGCACGGACCTTTCTTCATGCCGGGCTACCGCTTGTGATTACCTACCGCTGGAGCGGTGACTATCTTCCCGGCGCGCCTCTCGCACAATCGCTCGGTCATCTCGCGGTCCTGCGCGGATTCGACGAGCACGGCGATCCGATCCTCAACGATCCCGCTCATCCGAACGTGCGCGTGGTCTATCCGCGCGCGGCGCTCGAACGTGTGTGGCTGCGATCGGGCGGTGTGGCGTACGCAATCGCGTCCCGCGATCGCTCGAACGAACTCGTCGAACTCGCAAACGCATGACCGCGCAGCCGGCAGATCGTCTCGCGCGCACCGATGCGCTGCGCGACGTGCCGCTGCACGTCGTCCTCGTCGAACCGTTGATTCCGCCAAATACCGGCAACGTCGCGCGCCTGTGCGCCGCGACCGGCTGCGCGCTGCATTTAGTCGAGCCGCTCGGCTTCTCGATCGACGATCGCGCGCTCAAACGCGCCGGGCTCGACTACTGGCATCAGATCGATGTCGTCGTGCATCCGTCGCTCGAGGCATTTTTCGAAGCCTTCGCACCCGAACGCTGTTGGTTCGTCGAAACCACGGCAACGAATTCGTATCACGGCGTGCCGTACCGCCGCGGCGATGCGATCGTGTTCGGGAAAGAGACCGCCGGGCTCCCAGCCGAACTCATCGCAAAACATCCCCGGCGCGCGATCCGTATTCCGATGCGTGCGCAGAGCGTGCGCAGTCTCAACCTCTCGACGTCCGTGGGCGTCGTCGTCTACGACGCACTCGCCTCACTGGGGTTTCCAAACCTGTTATGATCCCGCGCGATGCCGTTAACCGGCGAAAGCCGCTCGATTCGCGCGCTGCGAGACAAGGCCAAGCACGATTGCAAGCACGCCCGCGATGCCGATCAACACGACGTTCGCCCACATTGTCGCCGGTGCGAACGTTCGCATCCGCGGTAGTTCGACGAAGAGCACGACGACTAAAATTGCCGCCGGGATCAGCGCGAACATCGTCCCCGCGGGGCCGAACGCGAGTAGCAATGGGCGTCGCGACGATCGGACCGAGTGCGAAGCCCACATTGCCGCCGACTGCAAAGAAGCTCATCCCGGTTGCCTTCTTATCGCCGGAGACGTAGTTCGAATAGCGCGAGAAATGGTAAGAGCGTCGGCAGAAAACTTTGATTGATGTCGTCGAAGACGTGGGCGAGAGAGAGGAGGGCCATGCCGCGCCGATCGATACCGCTCACGCCGCTCTCCTCCGATGAGAGCGAGCCGCTTCCCCGCCCCTCGCCAACGGACGTCGCCATCGACACGATCGACCTCATCACAAGTGAACTATCCGGCTGCACGCGCTGCCCCGAACTGCGCGCGTACACCGCCGAAATCGCACGCGTGCGCAAGCGGGCATACTGCAACTCGCACTATCACGGTGCACCGGTGCCGGGTTTTGGCGATCCGAAAGCGCGCGTGCTCCTGGTCGGTCTTGCGCCCGGCGCGCACGGCTCGAACCGGACCGGTCGCATGTTCACCGGTGACGGCTCGGGGGCGTGGCTCTACCGCGCACTGCACCGCGCGGGATTCGCATCCTCACCACACGCAAGCTCGGTCGACGACGGGCTCGAACTCTTCGACGCGTTCATCACGGCGGCGATCCGTTGCGCGCCGCCCGCGAACAAACCCACACGACAGCAAAAAGCGAACTGCTTTCCATATTTGCAGCGCGAATTTCTCGCGCTGCAAGGGGTTTCGGTGATCGTGACGTTGGGACGGATCGGCGATGACACGGTCGCCTTATTGCTTCGATCCGTCGGAGCCGAAGCGATCGAGTCACCTAAAAAATTCGCTCACGGAGCCGAGACGCGTTACCGTTTGCACGACGGTCGAGCGATCGTGCGTTTAGCGTCGTACCATCCTTCACTGCAAAACACGAATACCGGCGTTCTCACCGAGCGGATGCTCGATGAGATTTTTCTGCGTGCGAGTGAGCTCCGACACGGTTAATGCAAAGTTGCGTTGGGTACACCCCGTGAGGTCATGAAACAGCAATTCGACGATAAAGATTACGCAGCGTTCCTGGTCTATGCGGCCCGCGAACGGAGCCTCGATGCATCGATCCGCGCCGCAAGCAAGTTTTCGCGTTCCGAGGAGCATCGCAAATCGATCGACGCGCTGCGCGAACTCAACAAGAAGATGCTCTTCCGCGAGACGCGCCCGCAGAGGTGGGGTTAAGTCCCTTAGAAAGTAGGCGGCGTCGGCGCGGCCTTGACGGTCAATCCGAGATCGCGGAGCGATGCGGGCGGCACGGAACTCGGCGCCTCCATCATGAGATCGCGCGCCGTCTGATTCTTCGGAAATGCGATCACATCGCGGATACTCGTCTCGCCGCAAGCGAGCATCGCGATACGGTCGAGCCCCAAGGCCATCCCGCCGTGCGGCGGGGCGCCGAATTCGAGGGCTTCCATGAAGAAACCGAAGCGGTCGGCGATTTCCTCGTCGGTGAGGCCGAGTCCGCGGAAGATTTTGCGCTGAAACTCGGGCTTGTGAATGCGGATCGAGCCCGACCCAAGTTCGTAGCCGTTGAGCACTAGATCGTAATGCTGCGCGCGCATCGCGAGCTTATCGGTGTCGATGAGATCCCACTCGCCGGGGCCCGGCGCCGTGAACGGGTGGTGCGAGGAGGCGATCTCACCGGTCTCGGGATCCTGCTCGAAGAGCGGAAAATTCAAGACCCAACAAAACGCAAACTGCGCGGGATCCGTCAGGCCCAAACGGTCGCCGATCGCCGAGCGCAAGCGGCCGGCGACGTTCGTCGCGCCGTCCTTTTTATCGGCAACGATGAGCAGCGCGTCACCGGTTTCGGCGCCGGAAATTTTTTGAATGTTCGCGACGACATCATCGCTGAGCAACTTCTGAATCGATGACTTCCAGCCGTCTACGGCAAGCGAGAGCCAGATCAGCCCGCCCGCACCGAAACTCTTCGCAAGTTCGGTAAGCTCGTCGAAATCGCGCCGCGAAAGCGACGCGCCGCCGGGGTAACGCACGGCAACGATGCGGCTCGCAACGCTCGCAGCGTGCGGTGCCAAAAACTTGATCTCGGTATTGACAAAAGCCGGCGCGACGTCGGCGAGTTCGAGCCCGAAACGCATGTCGGGCTTATCGTTGCCGAAACGCCGCATCGCATCGACGTGCGCGAGCCGCAGGATCGGCTGGGCGATTTCGATCCCCAGCGCCTGCTTCCAAACGCGCGCGACGCAGCCTTCCATCATCTGTAGCACGTCTTCTTCTTCGACGAAGGTCATCTCCACGTCAAGCTGCGTGAATTCGGGCTGCCGGTCGGCGCGCGGATCTTCATCGCGGAAGCAGCGCGCGATCTGCATGTAACGGCCGAGGCCACCGATCATCAGGATCTGTTTGAGCAGCTGCGGCGACTGCGGCAACGCATAAAAATTGCCGGGATAGATGCGGCTCGGCACGAGGTAGTCGCGCGCACCTTCGGGCGTCGACTTGATGAGGACCGGTGTTTCGATCTCGAGAAAGCCGTGCTCGTCGAAATAGTCGCGCATGGCTTTGGTGATTTTGTGCCGCACGGTAAGGTTATGCTGCATGCGCGTACGGCGCAAATCGAGATACCGGTACCGCAGGCGGATCGATTCATCGACGTCATCGTCGTTGGCGACGACGAACGGCGGCGTCAGCGAGCGGTTGAGAATCTCGAGCGTCTCGACGCCGACTTCGATATCACCCGTGCCGAGTTTGGGATTCGTCGTGCCGTCCGGGCGCGCGCGCACGACGCCGATCGCGCCGATGACGTCTTCGGGACGCAGCGTCTCGGCGATCGCGAACGTCGCCGCGTTCTGCGGATCGAATGTTAGTTGCGTGATGCCGTCGCGGTCGCGAACGTCGATGAAGATCAGCCCGCCGTGATCGCGACGACGATTCACCCAGCCGCGGACATCGATCGAGCTCTGCACGTCGGATGCGCGAAGTGCGCCGCAGGAAACGCGTTTAGTCACGAAGGGCTGCCTTTACTCCGGTGAGATAGTGATACTGAAACGAGAGCGCGCGCGGAAGTCCGCCGCCGGGCGCACCGCGTTCGATCCATGCTTTGAGCGGTTCGCTGCCGTCGACCAAATCGTGCAGCGCGAGTGAGAGCCGGGTCATGCCGAGTTTCGCCTGCACGCCGAAAGTCGAATGTTTTCGCCAGAATCGCACGGTCGAGCGGCCCGCGAGTTCCATGCGGCCTTGCTGTTCGTCGTACGGCACGGGATGCCAGTGGTAGTTCACCGCTTCGCGCGCGTATTCGATCGGCAGACCCGCTCGACGGATACGATAGCCAAGCTCCAAATCTTCGTGACCGTAGCCGGTGAAGTCTTCATCGAAGCGGCCCAGGCGATTGAGATCGGTCCGCCGCACAGACGCGTTGCCGGTCATGAAGTAGAGCCAATCGAGGTGCTTGCGCGACGCCGGATGCAGCGAACCGCGCAGCGTCGGATTGCTCTTCTTGCGCAGATAGTCGTCGTACGAATTGACTTGCACTTCCCAGCCGACGACGGCTTTGGGAAGCCCGTCCGAGTGACGAGCGAGGTGAAGCGAGAGGAGGTCCGGCGATGCGATGATGTCGGCGTCGGTGAAGAGCACGAGCGGCGCCTGCGCCGCCTCGATCCCGGCGTTCCGTGCCATTGCGCGCCCGGTCCACGGCCCCGGCGCGTGGCGTACGTTGGGATATTCGCGCGCGATTGCAGCGAGATACTCGGCCGTCCCGTCGTTCGAATTCGAGTCGGCGACGATCACTTCGAAGTGCATCGGCCCGAGATCCTGCGCGCACAGCGCGGGGATGACGTAGCGCAACCGATCGAGACGGTTGTAGGTGGGGATGACGACGGAAATCAACGGTTCGTTCATAAAAGACTGCGTACCGCATCGACGATTTCGGCTCGCGATGCCGCGAGAGCATCGGGCGCATCGGTGCGCGGTTTGCGCAGGACGGCGTTCGGCACCCGATACGGCGACCATTCTTGCGAGTTGAGGCGGAAGTACTTATATTCGAAGAGCACAACGGTCGGGCGGCACATCGCACTTGCCACATGCGTCGCACCCGTGTCGACCGTGACCACGACAGCCGCCCGTTCGAGCGCCGCCGCCCAGTCGAGAAAACCGAGTTCCCCGATCACGCGGTCCGCGAGCCCCGAGTCGCTGACGGCGAGCGCAAGAGCTCGACCGTCATCCGCGTATGTCGCGACGAGCGGCCGACCGAGCGACCGCAAATCGCGAAATAGTTCGAGGGTGCTTGCGATCGTACTCCCCGTCTCCATCCAGCGCTTACCGAGCTGAACGGTGATCGAACCCAGCGGCAGCCGCTCGGCGTTCGCACGTTCGATCGGGCCTACCGGAACGACCAGCGCGTGCACGAGTTCTTTTGCGCCGACCGCCGTTGCGAGCGCGAGCACTTGATCGACTTCGTGCCGCACGGTTAAACTCGGATCGCGATCCGAACCTTCGGGATCGGCCTCGGAAATCAACAGATCCGTCAGCCAACGGCGCGCCGTCAGCCGCATGAGATAGCGGCGCACATACGTATAGCCCACACGACGTGGCGCGCGCGTCGCGCCGACGACGCGCATGTCGATGGAGCGCGGCGCAAGGGCGATCGCAAGATCGACTTTGCCGAGAAACCGGCGGCCGAAGACTTCGGGCTCGATCTCAGAGGGCAGCTTCACGATCGCATCGACGTCGGGGTTGCGATCCATCACGATGCTGTTATAGCGCGAGCACACCATCGTGATGTGCGCTTCGGGAAAAGTGCGGCGAATCGTTGCGATCGTCGGCGTCGTGAGAATTAAGTCACCGACGCGATCGGTCCGCGAGAGCAGGATGCGCATCAGCGCGCGTGTTTCGCGCGTTCGAGTTCTTCGTAATAGGCGTCGGCCACGATCGCTTGCGCGGCGACGCGTTGCGGCAGCGAGAGCTTCAGCTCGGCTGCATCTTCGCCGATGAGCGGAGCGAGCCGCTCCGCAAATCCGACGTTGTGCAAAAGCCGGAACAGCGTGCGCTGCGGCGCGGTATCGCCGGTCGCGAGATGCACGCGCCAGTGCGGGTGCCGTTCGGCAAGCTGAACGGCCGTCCGCGCTTGCGCGCGCGCTTGTCGCACCATCCCCGCGACGCTCGTTCCTTTGGGAGGGGGCTTGAAATGGAACGCGAGTGCGTCTTTATTGAAAACGCCGCGCGTCCCGGTCGCACGCAACCGCATGCCGAGCTCGATATCTTCCCACCCGTATTCGGTGAACGATTCATCGAAGAACGTGCCGACCGCATCCAGACGCGAACGGCGCAGCGAAACGTTGCTCGTCCAGAAGTAGTTACCGCTATAATTTGCAGGTGTCCAGATCGGTGGCGGAAGCACGTCGAAGTTTTCGGTATTGATAACGGCCCCGCGTACGATTACGTCGCCGTCGCGCGCGTCCGAACGCAGATGTTCTTCGACGAAACGCGGCGTCGGCAAGACGTCGTCGTCGGTAAAGATGATGCGCTCGCCGTGCGCGGCACGGATGCCGGCGTTGCGCCCTTTGGCAAGCCCGCTGTTTTCTTGATTGATGACGGTAAACGCACAGGTCGCGCGCGCACGTGCCGCGTCGATCACGGCAGGCGTATCGTCGGGCGACCCGTCGTTGACGAGCACGACTTCGTAGGCGTCGCTCGGCGCGGTTTGCTCGAAGCACGCATCGAGCACGCGTCCGAGCAGATGAGCGCGTTTGTAGGTGCAGAGCTGAATCGTCAGACGCATCGCTTAGTAGAGTCGAGCGCCGTTTGCGACATCGTGGTCGGGCGCGATGAGCACGACTGCTCCAACGGCATCGGCAAAGCCGAGCACGAGCACCTGCGATTCGAAACCGGCGATCCGTTTGGGTGCGAAGTTCACGACCGCACACACCCGTTTTCCCGTCAGCGTCTCGGTCGTGTAATGCACCGTAATCTGCGCGCTCGACCACTTCTTGCCGACTTCCGGACCGAAGTCGATCTCGAGCTTGATCGCGGGATTACGCGCGCCTTCGAGCGGCTGCGCGCGGACGACCGTACCGACGCGGATGTCGACCGATGCGAAGGTGTCGTAGTCGATCGTTTTGGAGCTGCTCTTCACAGCCGTTAAGCTTCGCGCAGGGACACGGGCAACCCGTCGAGCGCTCGCAGGACGGCGGCGACGTCGATCTCACGCACGCACGGGAAATCCGGGCAGGTCTCTTTTCGATGCTCGGCCGGGCACGGATAGGTCGCGCGCACGACGGCCGTATGCCGACCCAGCGGTGCCCAGCGATCCGGTTCGTCCGACTGCAAGACGAAGAGCCCCACCGTCGGTACACCCATGGCTGCTGCGACGTGCATCGGTCCCGAATCCATCGCGACGACGAATCGCGCGTCGCGCGCGAGCGCGGCAAAGGCTCCAATCCCAGTCGTCCCGGCGATCGAGATCGCATCGCCGTCGGCGGCAACGCGCGCCGCAATGCCGACGTCCCCGACGCCGCCGCTCACCAGCAGCGGAATTCCGTAGCGCGCGCGCAGCGACCGCGAGAGCGCGGCAAGACCGCTCGTCGGCCAACGTTCGCGCGCGTGCGAGAGTCCGCGCGTCGCGTGAAGGAGCGCGTAGGCGCCTTCGACACCGCTCGATGTCCGCACTTTTTGTGCTTGCGCTTCATCAGCTGCCGTCGGCAAAACGGTCGGCGTTGCATCGGCAAGATCGCACTCGAGCGCACGCGTGTAATCGAGTAAGATCTGCGTCCAGTGCGTGGCGCGATCGCCCGTTTCGCTGCGCACGTTCACGCGGTGCGTGAAGAGCGGAGAATAGAGCCGCCGCGCTTGACCGACGCGAACCGGGATACCCGCGGCAAACGGGATCGTCGCGGTATGCAGCGTCGCCCACGTGACGACCGCGGCGTCGTAGTTCTGCTTGCGCAGATGACGCACGAGCGTCGGTCGCAGCGGCGAATCATCAAATATTTCATCGAACGCACCGGTGCGTTCGGCAAGCGCGCGGTGTGCGGGCAGTACGACGGCATCGACTTCTTCATAGCGCGCGCGCAACGCGCGGGCAAGCGGTGAGGCGAGCAGTGTATCGCCGAGTCCCCCGCCGGCAGCTACGATCAGCGCACGCATCAGGCCGCGGGAACGAGCGCGTCGAGCGATCCGGTGATGCGCGCGATCAGCGCATCGACCGTTTCATCGGCGCGCGCGTGCAGCGCGCGATACGGGGCGATCCATGGACGCCAGCGACGCACGAGTGCGTCGTAGCCGTCGGCGGGAAACCAGACGATCACCGGAACGCCGAGCATACCGGCAAGATGCGCGGCGCCGCTATCGGGCGTGATGACGGCACTGGCGCTTGCGATCGCCGACTTCCAAGGCGCGAGCGAATCGAAACACGCGACCTCAAGATCCGCGGGCACGGCACTCGCGAGCAGATCTTCGGGCGTCCCGACGAGCTTCACGCCCCGCGCAACGAGGCCGCGCACGAGTGCGACAAATGCATCGTCGGCGATCCCCCACGCGCGCCACTTCGGCGAAAGCTGCAACACGGGCGGACCCGCAAAGACTGCAGCCTCACCGACGATGACGTCGCGCAGACGCAACACATCGACCGGCGGCGGCTCGCTCACGCAATCTGCGCCGAGCTTATAGACGATCTCAGCTTCGTGCTGCGGTTCATCGCCGAGCGATGCGCCGCGGCAAATCACGCGCGTGCACTGCGTGCGCACCCACAGCGACTTGAGCGGCTTCTGCCATGCGTTCCAGAACCCGACGCGCTCGGGGATGAGCGCGCGGCGCGCGAGGGTGTAGGCTTCGGGCTCTTCCGATGCGATGAGGGCTGAATCGTACCCGGCGTCGCGTACTTCGCGCGTGACGCGTGCGAGCGACTTGCCGGTCGATCCGTGCTTCGGCCACGGAGTGCGTTCGAGGACGTGCACGTCGGCAAACGTGCCCGGCGCGAAGATCTCGGCGTTACGCGTCGAGAGGACGATCCCGAGCGTCTTCCCCGCGGCGCGCAGCGCCGCGATCAGTGGCGCAAGGACCAGTGCATCACCGATGCCATCGGTGCGCACGATCAGAATTTTATTCGCGTTCAAGCGCGTGGGAGAGTTCGTCGGCATACACGCTATCGAGCAGCAATCCGCGCGCGACGCGCGCGAGCGTATCCGGCCATTTCTTGCTCGTTGCCAGTCCGGCGAGGAACGGTTGAACTGCTTTGGGTGTCAAGGTTTTGGCGCGCGCGAGGTTGATGGAATACGCACCGGTCGCGAGCTTCGCGCGGATCGTCGGCGCCTTCTTGACGAAACGCGCTGCCATGCGCGCTTTCTCGATCGTTTTTTGCAACGCGATATCGAGCGTTTCGACCTGCGCGGGCTTGATGTGCCAGAGATACGCATCCCACGCAAAGTCGCGCCGCACGTCGAAGGACCGCAGCCGCAAACCGAGTTCCGTATCTTCCCAGCCGTAGAGATCGAACTGCTCGTCGAACCCGCCGACGGCATTGAGCGAATTGCGCGGCACCGACACGTTGCACGTGCAGAAAAACGCATTGGAAAAGTTCACCGGCGTTGGCTCCGGCCGTTCGTCGTACGAGCGCACGTTGATAATCGGACCCGAAACGACGTACGGGAAAACGCGGTCTTGGGCTTTCGCGTGCGCGGCAGCGAATCCGGGCGGCAAGACCACGTCATCGTCGATGAAGAGCACGAGGTCGCCGGTCGCTGCGGCGATGCCCCGGTTGCGTGCTTTGCCCCGATTGGCGATGGGTTCGGCGATCACGGTGAGTTTGAGTGCGTCGCGATCCGAGCGCGCCGCGAGCATTGCCTGCGTATCGTCGGTCGAACCATTATCGACGACGATCGTTTCGAACGCCGGGGCGTCGACTTGCGCGGCGAGCGAATCGAGCGCGCGCGCGAGGAAGTCGGAACGGTTTTTGGTAGCGATGATGATGCTGAACGTCATGATCCATTCGATTCGGAGAGGAGCGCAGCGGCGACGCGCTTTGCCGCTCCCACGTGACCCGCGTAGAGAGTGCGCAGTTCCCCGGAGACACGCGTCCGCCATGCCGCATCGGCCAGGCGCTCGAGCACGACGCCCGCGACGCGCCCGGGCGTGAGCGTGCCGCGCAGTTCGGTCATCAGTTCGCGATCGGCATCGATGTTCGGCTGCGCGGCATATTTGAACCGCGCGGCGACTGCGAGCACGACGCCCCGTTTGAGCGGGGCACCGATCAGGGGCAAGCGTCCGAGGTACTGCAGCGGACCGTTGATCACGGCAAGTTCCGGCGCGTTGAAAGGCAGGCACACGACGGTCGGGATGCCGAGCGCGGCAAGTTCGATCGCTTTTGTGCCGGGGATCGTCACCGCCATCGCCGCGACGGCGGCCGCGCGCATCGCGGCGCGCACGACGGGAAAGCGCGCACCGCTCCGGTTCTCCCGCAAAAAGATCGCTTCGCCATCGCGTTCGAGTGTGCCGCGCATTCCGAACACGCGCGGGTCGCCGCCGCGTTCGATTGCGCGCGCGACCTCATCATCCGTCGTGAACGGTGAGAGACCAAAGGCGATCGGGACGCGCGGATCGCGTTCGCGCATGCGGCTCGCGACGCCGAGAAAAAACGGGATGAGATTTGCGACTTCGAGCTTGCGCGAACCGGGGAGAATGATGATCCCAGCGCGCGCAACATCGCTCGGCAGATCGCCGAAGTCGCCCGCAGCCTCGGAGATCGCACCGTCGATGGCGAGGTTTCCGACCACGGTGATGCGCTCGTCCGGGATCGTCCAACCGCGGAGTTGTTCGCGATTAGCCTCGTCGACCGCGAAAACGCGCGTGAAGACCCTGCGATTTCGTTCGGATGAAAACTTATACGACGTCGCAATGCCGCCGAGTCGCTCGTGCAGCCGGATCGCATGTCCGAGATCGCCGCCGCTGTAGTGCACGCGATCGACCCGTGTCGGCACGCCCTCGAGCGATGCACCAACCGCAAACCGCAAATACGCGGCAGGCTTGACGATGCGGGCCTGCGGAAAGAGCCCGCGCGCGACGTCGGGTTCGCGCCCCGTTGCGTAGTCGTCGGGGACGAAAAAGATCGTTACGTCGAGTGTGGGCGCTTCGGCGTAGAGGGCGCGAAGCAGGGGCCGGACCCAGCCCGAGAATTCGCCCGGGCCGTTACACGTCAGCGCGAGGGACCTCATCGTCCGCGTATGAGCGCGACGAGATCGGTCGTACTGCGCCCATCGAGGTGCGGTGCGAGCACGATCCGTCCGCCGTGCGCCTCGACCACCGTGCGCTCGGGCAGATCTTCGATGCGATACTGCACGCTCTTCACGTGCACGTCGGGCTGGATGCGTTCGAGCAGCACTTCCGGCGTGCGTTCGCCGAAACCAACGACGACGTCGACCGATCGCAGCGCGGCAAGAATCGTCGCGCGATCTTCAAACGGAACGTACGGACGCTGCGCCCCTTTGATTCCGCGCACCGAGTCATCGCTATTGAGACCGAGGATCAACGCATCGCCTTGCGCGCGCGCCCAATCGAGATAGCGCACGTGCCCGGCGTGCAACACGTCAAAACATCCGTTCGTAAAGACAACGCTCCGCCCGGCCGACCGCTGCGCTTCGCGCCACGCCGCCGCATCGGCAAGCGAGAGCATCAAGCCGAATTCAGCGCCCATCGTGGTCGAATTGTAAGAGCGCGATGATCTCAGCGGGGCTTGCCGTCGCGGTGCCCAGTTTCGCCACGACCGCGCCGGCGGCCAAATTCGCAAGCGCGACGGACGTCGCGATCGGAATGCGCGCGGCGAGCGCGAGCGTAAGCACCGCAACGACGGTGTCGCCCGCACCGCTGACATCGAACACCGTGCGTGCGACCGAGGGAATGTCGGCGCGTTCGCCGTCGCGTCCGAAGAGCGACATGCCCGCCTCGCCGCGCGTCACGACGACGTAACGGCAACCGAGTTCGTCGAGCAACGCGGTGCCCGCACGTTCGAGGGAGGCCGCATCCACGATCGCAATGCCGCTTGCGCGTGCCGCCTCGGAAACGTTGGGCGCGATGCAGTTCACACCGGCAAAGAGCCGCACGTTTTCGGGTTTGGGATCGGCGACGACGAGCGGACACCCCAGAGCCGCCTCCACGATCTCGCGGCTCATGAGGCCTTTATTGTAATCGCTAAGCACGACGGCATCTGCTTTTTCGAGCGAAATCGCGATCTTCTCGATGATGCGATGGCGATCGATATCCGAGAGCGGGTTCGTCGATTCCCAATCGGCGCGCACGACCTGCTGGTTATGTGCGACGACGCGCGTCTTACGCGTCGTCGGACGATCGTCGAGCCGCACGAGTCCCGAGCCCGCGATGCCGATCTCCGCAAGCAGAGTCTCGACGCGATCGGCTTCGGGATCGTCGCCGACGGCCGCAATGAAATCCACATTCGCGCCAAGGGCGCGCAAATTGTGCGCGACGTTACCGGCCCCGCCGAGCGTGAACGAATGGTTGCTCACCGCAACCACGGGGACCGGCGCCTCCGGGGAGATGCGCGAGACCGAACCCCAGATCCACTCATCGATCATCACATCGCCGATCACGACGACACGCCGACCGGCCATACGTTCGAGCAACTCCGCCGCCGTCGGCGGCGCGAGATCAACCACGCGGGCTCGCGTTGAAGATCAGCTCTTGTTCGACCAAATCGCAGATGATGTGGCCCATCGTAATATGAACTTCTTGCACGATCGCCGAGTAGCCGCTGGGTCCGATCAGCGAGAGATCGGCGATCTCGGAGACGATGCCGCCGCCGTTACCGGTAAAGGCAATCGTGAACGCCCCGCGTTTGCGCGCCTCTTCGAGGGCGACGATGATATTTTTCGACGTGCCGCTCGTCGTGATCCCGACGACGACATCGCCCGGCTGGGCGAACGCCTCGACCTGACGCGCGAATACGCGCTCGAAACCAAAATCATTTCCGATGGCCGTAAGAGCGGACGTATTCACCGAGAGCGCTTCGGACGGCAAGCCGCCGCGATCGCGCAGGAAGCGCCCGCTGAATTCTGCTGCGAGGTGCTGCGCATCGGCGGCCGATCCGCCATTCCCCATCCATAACACTTTCTTGCCGCTGCGAAACGCCGCGACGATCGCCGCGACGATCGCCGCAACGGCCGCGGGATAGCGCGGCTCGTCGAGCAGACCGCGTCGATCGGCGAGTAATTCGGCAAAGGCGCGCTGGGCCTTGAAGTCTACGGTTCGATCCACATCAGCTCCTCACCGAGCGCAACGAGTCCCGCATCTTCCGGGATGATGCGCGTGACGACACCGGCGTGATCGCTGGTGATTTCGTTCATCAGTTTCATCGCTTCGAGAATGCACAGCGTCTGACCGACCGCGACGCGGTCTCCGACATTCACGAAGGGGTCCGAGCCCGGCGAAGGCGAGCGATAGAACACCCCGACGACGGGAGCCGTCACTCGCCGAACGTTGGCAGGCGCTGCGGCCGCAGGTTTGGGCGCGGACTCACCGGGCGCAGCGGCGGCCGGCGCGGCCGGGGCCGCAAGCGGAGCGGCAAGAGGGGCAGCGTTGGCCCGCGGGTCGCGGCGGACTAAGTCGTATTCCGCCTCCCCGATCCGCACGCGAAGCGCATCGAGATCGTATTCCCGCATGAGTTCGTAGAGTGTGCCGACGCGCGCTGCATCGGAATCGGCCGCCGGAGCGGGACGTGATTCGTCCATTAGGCCGTAGCTTCGACGAGTGCACGCGCCGTCTCTTGTGGCGATGCCCCGGTAGGCACGCGACGCTCCTCGCGCGTGACCAAATCGCGCAGCACCACGCTCCCGACGGCGAGTTCGTCATCGCCGAGAATGAGCGCGAAGCGGGCGTTATTGCGATCGGCGGTCTTGAAATGCGCCGCGATCTTGCGTTCCGCAAAATCGAAGTGGGCGGGGACGCTCGCAAGGGACCGCAAGGCGGCGACGAGCGGAAGCATCGCCGTGCGCGCCGCCGTGCCCAAGGCGATCGCCTGAAATCCGGCGCGCTCGGGTTCGCCCGTGGCATCCATCGCCTTGACCACCATGAGAAAGCGCTCGAGGCCAAGGCCAAAACCGACCGCCGGCGTCGGCGGTCCGCCAAGCGAACTGACGAGGCCGTCGTACCGGCCGCCGCCGCACACCGCGCTCTGCGAGCCCAGTGCGCCCGAAGTGATCTCGAAGACCGTGCGCGTGTAGTAATCGAAGCCGCGCACGAGTCGCGGCGCGACATCGTAGGGCAAACCGATGGCACCGAGGTAACCGCGAATCGCCGCGAAGTGGTCTTTGCACGCATCGCAGAGCGTATCGAGAAACGTCGGGGCGCTCGCGATGAACGGCGCATCCGCGGGTGACTTCGAGTCGAGGATGCGCAGCGGATTGCGCTCCAGGCGGCGCTGCGAATCCTCGGAGAGCTCCGCTACATGCGGGCGGAAGTGCGCGAGCAGCGCGTCGCGGTAAGCCGGACGGCAGACCTTATCGCCAATCGTGTTGATCTGCAGACGTGCATCGATGATGTTGTAGCGCGCGACGAGCGCCATTGCCAGTTGCATCACCTCGACGTCGGCTTCGGGGCCCGCATAGCCAAAGCACTCGACGCCGAATTGATTTGCTTGGCGGTAGCGCCCCGCTTGCGGGCGTTCGTAGCGGAAGAACGGCCCGATGTAAAAGAGGCGCTGCGGTCCGAGCGCCATCAGATTGTGCTGCAGTACCGCGCGCACGACCGGCGCCGTCCATTCCGGGCGCAGGGTCATGCTGCGGCCGCCCTTATCCTGGAACGTATACATCTCTTTTTCAACGATGTCGGTCGTCTCGCCGACTCCGCGCACGAAAAGTTCGGTCGACTCGAACATCGGCGTGCGGATCTCGGCGTAGCCGAAGCGCAAGGCAATCGAACGCGCGTGGCCTTCGAGGGTTTGCCACGCGGGCGATTCGGCGGGGAGAATGTCGTTGGTGCCGCGCGGAGCGGTGATCTGGGCCATGGCTCGCAGACGTTCGCGCCGTGGGAATCACAGGCCCGCCCCACGGGCACTGGCCGTGCATGTGGGAAGACAGAGCGGCTTCACGCTCATCGAAATCGTCATCGCCGGGGGCATGTTCGTGGTGGTGATGCTCGCTGCGTTCGAAGCGCTGCGCGGGATCGCGAACAGCGCCGCGATTCTCTACACCTCGCATATCGAGACGCGCGAACTCGAAACGGTCGCCGGCGCCCTGCGCGACGACGCGAACGCCGCGCAGGGCATGCGCACCGATACCGGCTGCGCGGAGGTCGACTTTTATCAGCAAGACGGCGGCAACGCGACAAACACCCACTACTGGGGCTATCGCTTCGTCGATGCGAGCACGACCGCGCCCGCGCAGCTCTACCGACTCGACGAATCGACCGCCCCGATCGTGCCGTGCGCGGGCACCCCAACCGGCGTCGTTGTCGGAAATCACCTAACCGCAATGACGATCGTCGTACTCGGGGTCGACGATCTCGACGGCTCCAGCGGCACGATGCCGGCGGAACCCTACCTTGCCACCCCCGCGCGCGCCGACTTGAGTTCGCTCGTCCCGGTCGGCGCCACCGCGTATCTTGGCGGAAACCGCGTGATCGAGATCGCGCTGCGCGGCAAGCGCGCGGCGCGAACGGTCGATCTGGTCACCGGCGTCATGCCCGGCGCGTATACGGTGCAGCTCGCGTATACGTGCGGCAAACGCAGCGGCTGCAACGTCGACGGGTCGATCGCCGCAAACGGCCCGATCGCCGAAGTCGCGGGGCGCGCGATCGATCGCTGCAGCGATTCGTACGGCGAGGACACGGCATCCGGCTACTCTCGCTGGACTCTCACGCCATATGACGGCTTTACGTACGTGCGAACGTATGCGACGTTTACCTACGGACCCGAAAGCGTCGTCGTTACCGATTACGAAACGCTGCGCTACGCGAGCGCACCCACCGTCGTTTCCAGCAGCGCTATTATCTCACAGATACAAACCTCGAACACCGTCGATCCTCCGCGCGTGAATTCGCACGCGCAAGACTTTGCCTACTGTCACGGTTATGCAGCCGATACGCGTGCACTCTTACCAAACTGATCCCGAAGCGGGATTTTCGCTCATCGAAGTCCTTGCGTGCGTCGCACTGCTCGCGATCGGCATTTCAGTTGCCATCGGCGCGGTGGCGGCGGTCGCGCGCGGTAACGCGACGGCAACGCGCCGCGGTGTCGCGCTCATGACAGCCCGCAACGTCTTCACACGCGCGCGTGCGGTCGCTGCGTACTATCCCGATGCGAGCACGACGCACCTGAACGACCGAACGACCTGGGCGCTGCGTGCCGCGTGTACGTACAGCACGACTGCTTCGATTCCCCAACCCGGCGCGCCGCAGGCTACCGTTTTGCTCGATGTGAGCACCACGTTTTTGAACGGCACGGGTACGGATTATTCGGGGACCTTCAGCGTGAACGTAAGCTATCCGATCAACGCCGAGGCCAACGCGCCCAAGCAGTCCGTGACGCTCTCCGAACGCTTCGCGCCCAGCGGCTTCAGCAAAGCGACGACGATCGTATTGCCCGCCGACGAGCCGCGACGACTGGCGAACTAACCGTGCTCGCACAGATGCTCGTCATCTTTCTGACGATCTCGCTCATCGCCGGATCGATCGTCGCCGAACAAGCCGTTTTTGCGCGCGCCGCGTTGCAACGCGCGACGCTCGCTGTCGGCGATTCGGCCACACATGCAGCGATCGCCTCGCTCCAAACGCAACTCGCAGCCGCGATCGCCGCATGCGGCGTTCAAGCGCCGGATGGGTCGAACGCCTGCGCCGCACTCGATCGCCCCGATCGCAACATCCAACTGCAAAACCCGACCGCTATCCGGACGACATTCGTCGTGCATACGACGATCGTGCCGAATTTTTCCACTACGACCTGCAGCAGCGGTGCACCCGCACCGCAGAGCGCAACGCCGGTGGGGCTGACCGACGATGCGCACAACATACAGTGCTCGGCATTCGTGCACGAGACGCGTTATGCGGCGACGATCGCAATCGAAGTTCGCGCACCCGACGACGTGGCCGTCTTGCAGAAGCGCATCGCGCACGTCACGCTGCGACTCACGCTGCAGGCGCCGTATGCGTACATGACCGGGTTGAAAGAAGATGGCGGGGACAATCCGGATTTTGCGAGCGAAGGCGACGTCGGCGGAACGACGGGATCGACCCAGATCGGCGTCGGGTATGCCTGCGCGGGGGAGCAGTGCGTACACGCCCCGGGCGATCCCACGACGAGCGTCGGAGTCGACGGGCAAAAGCGCGCGCACTTCGACTGGGCCAACGACAACGCGAACACCTCGAACTGGTCGCTCTAACGGCCGGTCCGGCAAAAGAGGGCGATTCCTTCGTTTTTAGGCTTGACGAAGCTTTCGACCGCGGGGTAACCTGATCGAGGATCCTCGTTAGGCGAGGCTTCCGTACGACTAACATGCCGCTGCCCGGAAAGGTCGAGAGACCCCAATGGGTTACCAGGCCCCGTCGAATCAAGGCGGGATCTAATGCGGCTGAGCTTCGGCTCTACGGCGTACGGTGCCGAACCCCCGACGTTGAGGACGACCGCACGCCATCCATGGCGCGCGCTGTTTTCACCGCCGGATCGAGTGCCGAGCGGTTTTTTTTTCGTGCGGCGATCGCACATGCAAGGGAGGTGATTTTCCAAATGGATGACGGCAGTCCGCACATCGACCAACCCCCGCCCGCACCGGGCCGTTCTGCACGCGCATCGTCCATCGATGACGCTTCTCGCTGAGGATCCCTCGCTATGAAACTTCTTGTTGCATCCGCACCGCTCGCGGGTCGCATCTCCTTGCGCATGCGCCGCCTCCCCGTGTCGCAATGACGCTTACGAACCAGACCGATGACGCTGTGCTCGACACGATGCACGTCGGCGATATTCAAGGTGCATTCGGCACGATCGCGCGCGGCGATGTCGCACCGCGCCGCGGCTGGTGGGCAAAACTGCGCACGTTCCTAACGATCCTTGGGCCCGGGCTCATCGTGATGGTGGCAGACAACGACGCGGGCGCGTTCGGCACGTACGCGCAAGCCGGCCAAAACTACGGCACGGTGCTGATGTGGACGCTCTTGCTGCTCATCCCCGTGCTCTACGTCACTCAAGAGATGGTCTTACGCCTGGGTGTCGTTTCGGGCGTCGGCCACGCGCGGCTCATCCTCGCGCGTTTCGGCAAATTTTGGGGCGCATTTTCGGTCATCGACCTCTTCATTCTCAACGCCCTCACGATCGTGACCGAGTTCATCGGCATCAGTCTTGCACTCGGTTTTCTCGGCCTCCCGAAGATTGCCGGCGTTTGTGTCGCGGCGGTGCTCGTGATGGCAGCCGCAACAACCGGTAGCCTTCGCCGCTTCGAACGCTTCGCGATGGCGCTCTGTTTTGGCAGTCTGCTGCTCATACCGGTGCTCGTCGCCGTGCATGCACCGCTCGGCCAGACGATGCACGATCTCGTCGTCCCGGGTTTGCCCGCACACAGCGATCTGAGCGCGGTGCTCCTGCTCATCATCGCAATCGTCGGCACGACGATTGCGCCGTGGCAGCTCTTCTTCCAGCAAAGCTATGTGATCGACAAACGCATAACGCCGCGCTTTCTCAACTACGAACGCTGGGATCTCATCGTCGGGATCGTCTTCGTCATCGTCGGCGCCATCGCGATCATGTCGTTTACCGCCGCGACGTTTGCGGGACGTCCGGAATTCGGGAATTTCCAAGATGCGGGTGCCGTTGCCACTGGCATCGCTCACCACGTCGGTGAGATTCCGGCCGTGCTCTTTGCCCTCGCACTGCTCGATGCGAGTATCATCGGTGCGGCCGCAGTTTCGCTTTCGAGCGCGTATGCGCTGGGCGATCTGCTCGCGATGAAGCACTCGCTACATCGCAAACCGACCGATGCGCCGGGATTCTATCTCATCTACGTCGCCCTCATCACGGTCGCAGCCGCACTCGTGCTGCTGCCGGGCGTTCCGCTCGGACTCCTCACGAACGCCGTGCAAACCCTCGCGGGCGTCCTCTTGCCGAGCGCAACGGTGTTCTTGCTGCTGCTCGCCAACGACGCTGCCGTCCTCGGGCCGTGGGCGAATACCACGCGCACCAACGTCTTCACCGGCATCGTGATTGCGATGCTCGTGAGTCTCTCGGTGATCTTAACCGCCGCGGTGCTCTTCCCGACGATCACGTTCGCGCAGATTCTCGGCATCCTCATCGCGGGCGCGGTTCTCGCCGTCGGCGTCGGCATCTGGCTTGCGCGTTCGAGCGTTGCCGGGCACGCCGTGCGCGCGCTCGGCGATCGCGCGACTTGGCGAATGCCGCCGCTCGACCGGCTCGTGCCGGCGAAGCTCACCGCCCTCAATCGTTTTTGGCTGCTCGCCCTGCGCTCGTATCTCATCCTTGCGGTGGGTCTCGTGATCGCGCGCGTCGCCCAACTCGCCGTGCACGGAGGATAGCCGACATGTCGAATCACCACACGGCCGTGAGCGCGCTGCACGCGGCCTGGTTCCTCGCGCTCGCGGCTGCCTGCGCACTCCCCGCCCGCGCCGCCGATCCGACACCGGCGCCGAGCGCGAGCCCGACGGCGGTGCCCGCTGCTACCGCAACGCCGCGGCGTCTGGGTTTACGCGTGAGCGGGATATCGTCGGTCACATTCATCGATCAGTCGACGAACGGCCGCGGGCAGATCGCACCCGAAGCGCCGGGATTCATCGCCGGTCTACCGCTAGCGCCGAACACGCCGTACGATTTGTTTTCAAGTGCCCCGCAAGTGCCGGGCGTGGCGGGCATCGGCATCATCGCGCCGACGATCGATCTGGGCTTGCGGTCGCTCGATCTTTCGCTGACGGTGTCCGCGGCAACCACGCACGGCAGCCGCACGAACGTCGCGTATTGGGGTGAGAATCTGGTGCCGACGCTCAACCCGCACCTCGGCTCGCAAGCGCAGCCGTACAGCGTGACGTTTCCGACGCGTGCCGGAGAGGACGCTGCGACCGCAACGCGCACGTCGGTTCTTGCGGGCAGCATCGCAACGGCTGACGGCACGATTCGTCTGCGCGCGGGTTGGTTTGATCTCGGGCAAACCGATCGCTTCGTGTTCGCACCGGCGGCACTTACCAATCTCAATCCCGCACTCGCATACGCTCCGGCAGAGTCGCTCACCGGCGGACTGGCCGGATCCGCTACGTGGCAGCCCGCCGCGACCGCGCTTCCGCTGCACGGCCTCGATATTACGGTCAAGCGCGGACTCGACACGTTCGAACTCACGAACGCCGCGCTGCCGTCGCTGCCGGGTGACGATGCACGCATGACGCAGGCGTCGCTCGTCGTCGATCACGGCGAGGGAACGCGCCTCTCCGCGCAAGTGCTTCACGTTCAAACCTCCGGGACACCGTTCATCACCACGGTTCCGTTCGGCACCGATCCCACGTTCGTGCCCTATCCGCAAGGCGTGCTGCCCACGAGCATGATCAGCGGTCAGCGGCAGACGATCGCCGGCGTGCGCGCTGCGTTTCACATCGCGCCCGCAATCGGCCTCGACGGCACGATCGAACTTGGACGCGCGTGGTACGACGCATCGCCCGCCGTGCGTCCCGGCACGGAGCGGCCCGGCGGCTTTTATCATGCGGGCCTGATCCGCACGAACGGCCGCACCACGACCTCGCTCGATTTTTATCGCATGGAACCGCGCTACGCCACGATGATTCTGCCATACGGCGTGCCGGAAAATCAGTGGAGCGTCGCGTTTGCATGGCCCGGTCAGTGGCTCAAATCGAACTACCAGCTCATCGACAATTCCGTGCTGGGAGTCAATCGCCAAGGCTTCCGTCTGCGCTACAACGTCGATCGCGGTCCTCTCGAGATCCACACCGAGTATACGGATCTCCATCAGATCGACGCCGAGACCGTCGCATCGTCGACGCAGAACGGCTTTATCGACGGTTTTTATTTACCGCAAGCGGTCGACACCGCGACATTCGGACACCAAAAACGCACCGCACTTTGGATTGCCTGGCATCCACGCATCGGCGATCTCACACTCGATCTCGTCGACGACACGCTCTATCGTCCGTTTGTCGCGACGCATCCCGAAGACGTCGTCTCCTACGACGTGCCGCAAGGCGTCCTGACGTATGCGAAACGCGTGACGCCAGCCCTCACGATCGCCGTAGGCGTCGGCCGCTACGCGATCAAAGGTGCGTTTGCCGAACCCCTGGATCTTGCCGAACGCTTGACGTTCGCGGGAATCCAGGTCCGCCAGTCCGCAAACGCCGCGATGCTCGTCAGCTTCCGGCATACGACCTTCGAGGGACGAACGACGTATCCGCAATCACCGCTCGTTCCAGCCTTTGCGGGGACGTCGCTTGTGATCGAACAGCGGGTAACGTTTTAACCGGACGCGGATGGAGCGAACGTGCAGCTTCCGAAGTTTGGTGCGATCGTCCGGAGGCCTTGGCTGGTACATCAACGATGCGCGCGACTTCTCGCGCACGCCCACCATTTTTTGGGGGCCCGATCGTAGTCTTACTTTTGGGAATCGCAGTCGAGGCACCCTTCACCATACTCGAACGCCGGACGATCGTGCGCTCGGACATGAAGACGGGAAAGTAACGCAGGCGCGACGAGCGGAATGCTGATGGCGGTGTATCTGCCGCCGCACTTCCGCCAAGATGATTCGTGATGGCCCGATGGTCCACTGGTGAGTCACTTGCCGGTGATGCTCGACCGTGATGCCGCGCCGGGGGGAACGTTACTTTGCCATCTCTCGCGGGGCAACGCACAGTGGCGCACCCCCGCCGGTAACGCACTCGTCATCTTCCTCGGCGCCGACGCGTACGTGACGCCGAGGTGGTATAGCAACAAAACGCTCACCGGCGAGGTCGTTCCGACGTGGAATTACATCGCGGTACACGCTACGGTCCGATGCGCGTGTTCCAGGAGCCGCACGAACTGCGCGCGCTCCTCGAACGGCTGACGACCCGCCATGAGGAACCACGTCCGCAGCCGTGGGCGGTCGCCGATGCGCCGGATGACTACCTCGCAAAGCAATTTTGCGGGATCGTCGGGATCGAGATTCGCATTACGCGCATCGACGGCAAATGGAAGATGGGCCAGAACGCGTCCGAAAACGACATGGAAAGCGTCACAGCGGGGCTCGATGCCTCGGGCGACCCAACCGACCGTGAGACGGCGCGCGTCATGCGTGAGTTGAACGCAATGCGCGCGCGGTCGGCTGGGTAACGCCGCGTTATTTCTTCTCGGTTGCGGGCTTCGGCTCGCTGCCCGCGATCGAGAGAATCGAATTCCCGCCTAAGGCATTTGGCATCGTCCCGTCCCATTTCTCGGTGAGCAGTTCGATCGTTTTCATACGCACGATTGCCTCGGCGATGTTCGGGTCGCCGCCAAGCGATCGGCGGATCAGTTCGTTTGCCTTCGCCGCGCCTTCGGCCGTCGCGACCGTCTGTTGCGCTTCGACTTGTTTTGTTTTCAAGACGACCTGGGCGCGCTGTAATTCTTGTTCGGCAGTCGCACGCGCCTCCGACGCTTTCTGATACTGAGCACCGAAGTTGATATTCGTAATCAGGAACCCAACGACGCTCACACCGAAGGGTTCGAGTTCCGTCTTGAGCTGCCGGTAAACGCGGTCCGCGACCTCACCGCGCTTTTGCAGGAGCTGCGCTGCAGAGTAGCTCGGTTCGATCTGTTTGAGCAGCGCCTCCGCGCGCGGCTGGACGATGCGATCGGTGAGATTGTCGCCAGCGTATGTGGTCAACAATTCCTTGAGTCGTTTCGGCTGCAGCGCAAAGTTGAGCGTATAATTCGTCAGCACTTGCTGCTGGTCGCTCGAACGCGCATCGCTGTTCTCGACGTGCAACGCGCGGGTGGAGATATCGACAGCATAAACGCCGTACCAGGGCGCCTTGAAATTGAAACCGGGCATCAGCAACGCGTCAGTATACGCCCCGCCAAACGTGACGACGTCGACGCGGCCGCCCGGGACTTCAACGACCGTTTCGACGAACAGCACCCCGGCGACGGCGATCGCGATCGCGGCGACCAGACCGTTAACGGTTGGCTCGCGTTTATTCGTACCCGCGTTTCGTCTCCCGAGCGCGTAGTACGCACCCAGGGCGAAAAGCGCGAAGATTGCGATCGTGAGCAGTTTTGCGGACATGTGCACCCTCTACCGGAGCGAGGGCCCGGTGTTACGTGTGGTGCCGCGCCCCTTCGCGCGGAACCTTCGGCGCATGGATGGGTACAGACAAAGCGTATGAACCGAATGCAAGACCTCCAGCGCCTGCGGCTTCTTTGGGCCGCGTACGCCGCAAACCAGCCCGATGAGAAGCGCAAGCTTGGCATGGCGCAGGCGTTGTACCGATACGTCGAGGCGACGCGTCTGCGTGGCGCGGGATCTGATTCCGCAACCGACTCCATTCGGCCGGTCGGCAAAATCGAGAAAATCTAACCCCGACCATCGCGCCGCGTCTCATCGATCAGTCTTAGGCCGAGCGCGGCTCCAACAGCTCGACGGGGATCCCGTTGGGATCCTCGACGAATGCGATTGCGCGACCGCCACCCGGGGCGCTCTTCACTTCCTTGACGATCTTCACGCCCGCGGCACGGAGCTTCTCCATGAAGCCGCGCAGGTCGCTCTCGACTTCGATTGCGAGATGCTCGTAGCGATTTCCGATCGCGTACGGATCGTGCGCTTCCAAATCGTAGACGAGTTCGATGTACGAATTCCAATCCGCACCGACGAACGCCATATCGGCATTGCCCGGATAGTGATTGGGTCCACCGAGCAATTTCAGGCCCAGGTGCTCGGTATAGAATTTGATCGATTCGTCCATGTTGTTGACGAAGATCGAGGTATGTAAATAACGTGGCATACCGTGCGCTACGCGATCGGTCGCCGCTCTCCCTCGACGTCGCCAAAGAGACGTGCGGGCGCGAACGTCAGCGCGAGGCTCGCGAGCATGGTGAGTCCGGCGACCGTGAGGAGCGGCTGCCAAGTTTCGTGAAGCACGGCGATCGAGAAACCAAGACCGATGCCGATTGCGATGTATTCCGCCCCACTCGTTGCGACGGCAACGCCCGCGGTGCGGACGGCTTGCGCGAATGTAATCGGCGCGATGAGCGTCGAGAGCACGACGACGCCCGGGACGAACAGCCACGAAACTTGGGTCGTCTGCGTGACGTGCGCGATCGCGCCGCCTTTGCCGATCGCAAGGCCGATGATCGCGACGAGCAGTGTGCCGATGACGCCCGAGAGCGACATCGTGAAGAGCAAGCGATACCGCGTAAGCACGGCGTGCAGCACCGTGCTATAGATCGCGAACATCCCGAGCCAAACGATGAGCAACCCGTCGCCATAGAGCGACGAACCGTTGCCGGATTTCGTAAACGCGAGCAATGCCACCCCACAGACGCCCAGCGCGAGCGCGACTTTGCGCACGCGGTCGAGCGGTTTACGAAAAACGATCGAGGCGAGGGCGGAGCTACTCGCGGGCGCCAGGCCCACCAGAAAGGCGACGTGCGAGACGCTCGTGTGCTGCGTTGCGACGGAATAGATGCCCATAAACGCCGGGCCGAAGATCACCCCCAGCACGGCGAAAGCGAGGATCGAGCGGCGGTCGAACGTCGGGCGCTCGAGCATCCAGGCCGTCGCGAGCAAAAACGCCATGAACGGTAACGTCCACATCGCGCGCGCGACCGCAAGCGACACGCCGTCGAACGTGCCGGGGTCGCTTGCGAAGATTATTTTGAAGAACGGTGCCAGCAGCCCCCAACCGCACGCGGTAATGAGGATGTAAAACACCCCGCTGGGCGTGATTTTCAGTGCAGGAAGTACCGGTAGTTTGAAAAGACGAGTGCGATGTTGCGTTCGTTTGCCGCCGCGATCACTTCGGCGTCGCGAATCGAGCCGCTCGGCGCGATGACCGCCGTGCAGCCGGCGTCGGCCGCGGCGACCAGGCCGTCGGCGAACGGAAAGAAACCGTCGCTCGCGCAGGCCGCGCCGCGCGCAAACGCACCGGCGCGTTCGCCGGCGATGCGAACCGCGCTCACGCGATTGGTTTGACCCGCGCAGATCCCGCGCGAGATACCGTCGCGCACGACCGTGACGCCATTGGATTTCACGTGCCGTACGATGTCCCACGCAAAAGCAAGGTCGAACCACTCATCGGCCGTCGGCTGCCGGGTAGATGCAACGTGCCACGTTTCGGGCGCGGCTTGCGGATCGTCGTCTTCCGCGAGCACACCGCCGAGGGCGCTACGCACGCGTAGTCCGCGCGCGATGCGTTCGGGCATGCCTTTGGCATAGCGCATGATGCGCAGATTCTTTTTTTTCTTCAAGCGTTCGAGTGCGTCGGGTTCGAATTCGGGCGCCGCGACGATCTCGAGGAAGAATTCGCCGAGTGCATTTGCCGTTGCGAGATCGATCGTGCCGTCGACCGCGATGATGCCGCCGAACGCCGAGACCGGATCGGCATCGAGCGCCTCGCGCACGGCTTCCGCCACCGTCGTTCGTTCGGCGACACCGCAGGGAACCGTGTGTTTGACGATCGCCGCCCGTCGCCGCTCTGCATCGCACGTACGAGCGCTATCCCGCCCGCTCTTTGCGCGCACCAGGAGGCGCAGCGTCGCATCGAGATCGAGCAAGTTGTTATATGAGAGCGCTTTGCCCCACAGCTGATCGGGAAGATGGGCGTTGCGCGCGAGGTAGAACGCTGCACGGTCTTGCGGATTCTCACCGTAACGCAGCGGCTGCGCGACGGGAATCGATAGCGCAAGCGATCCCGGCAGTTCGTTGGAGAGCATGCCGGACTCCAGGTAGCGTGCGATGGCGGAATCGTATTCTGCCGTGCGTTCGAACGCCCGCGTCGCGAGTAGCCGACGGGCGGCCGCATCGATTCCGCCGTGCGGCATCGCCTCCACGAGCGAGGCGTACTGGCTCGGATCGCTCAGGATACTGACGTGTTCGAAGTTCTTCGCCGCCGCCCGAATGAGTGAGACGCCGCCGATGTCGATCTGCTCGATTGCCTCCTCGACCGTCGCGCCTTCGCACGCCACGGTCGCCTCAAACGGATAGAGATTCACCACGACAAAAGAGATCGCCGGGACCGCATGTTCGATCGCTTCTGCAACGTGCGTGGGATTGCTGCGGTCGGCAAGAATGCCGCCGAACACACGCGGGTGCAGCGTTTTGACGCGGCCGTCGAAGAGCGACGGAAAACCCGTGAGTTCGCCCACGTCGAACGCGTCGATGCCGTGCTCGCGTAAATGCGTGCGCGTGCCGCCCGTTGCGTAAATCGTAACGCCTTGCGCGGCGAGGGCCGCAGCAAGTTCCGCGGCCCCCGTGCGATCGTGAACGGAAAAAAGCGCGGCGCCGAGCGCCCCGGGCACTGTCGCGCCGCTAAGGGGCAAGAACGGCCTCGCGTTCTTGGATCGCATCGCTCGGGTGTTCTTCACGCGCGTCAAGTGTCGCCGAGATGATCGAGCTCACGCCGGGTTCTGACATCGTCACGCCATACATGCGCGCGGCGAGTTCCATCGTTTTTTTATTGTGCGTGACGATAAGCATTTGCGCTTCACTTGCGACTTCGCGCACCATCCCCGAGAGGCGGTCGACGTTAGCATCGTCGAGCGCCGCATCGACTTCGTCGAGCAGATAGAAAGGCGACGGTTTCACTTTGATGAGCGCGAAGATCAACGCGGCTGCAGTCATCGCGCGTTCGCCGCCCGAGAGCGAGGGCAGCGGCGTCATCTTCTTGCCAGGCGGCGCAACAGAGATTTCGATACCGGTCTCCGACAGATGCTCGGGATTGGTCTGCCACATCTTTGCCTCGCCGCCCGGGAAGAGACGTGCGAACACTTCCGCAAAGCGCATGGCGACCGCATCGAAGGTTTCGTTGAAGACGGCTTGGCACGAGTCTTCGATCTCTTTGATCGTCGCGAGCAGCGTCTCGCGCGCGCGATGCAGATCGTCGAGCTGTTCTTTAAGGAAGCGCTCGCGTTCCGTGAGTTCGTCGCGGTCGACCTCGGCGTTGAGGTTGACGTTTGCGAGACGCGCGAGTTCTTCGCGTAAGCGCGGCAGTTCCTCGATGATTTCATCGGTCTCTTCGGCATAGCGCGTCGTGACGTCCGCGATCTCCTCAACGGAGGCCGGATTCTGCGCGAAGGTCGACTGCAACATCCCAAGTTCCGCGTCGATTTCCGCAAGACGTCGACGATTGTTTTCGCCGGCTGCCGTCGCGTCACGATCTTCGCTCTGCGCGATACGTTCGTCGGCTTCTTTTTGTGCCGCGTCACCCGCCATTCGTTCGCGCTTCGCCCGGGACTCGCCGACCAAGGTATCGGCGTCGCTCACCGTGCGACGCAGCCCGCCGAGGGACGCTTCGCTCGCGGCGATTTGGCCGCGCAGCATCTCGAGTTCGCGCATCATCGCTTCGCGCGCACCCGAGGCGCGTTCGCTATCGGCATCGAGCAATCCAAGGCGAGCCGCGCTGCCGTCGCGCTCGGCGGTGAGTGCGGCGAGCGACTCGCGCACGGCGCTGGCCTGGGCGACCACCGCCGACTGGCCTGATTCCACGTCCGATATGCGGGCGCGCGCAGCAGCGAGTTCCGCCTCCAAGCGCGCGCGTTCGTCGGTCATATCCAAATGATCGTCGGCAACTTTTTCGAGGACTGCGAATTTCGCACGTGCTTCCTCAAGCGCGCGAACGAGCGTCTGCTGACGTTCTTTTGCCTGCGTTGTCTCGCGATCGAGGCGTTCGATCTCGCTCGTGAGTGTTTCGAGTTGCGTGTGCAGTTCGCGCAGCGCCATCTCGGCTTGGTTCGCTGCGGCGCGGGCGCGATCGCGCGTGGCACTTGCCGCGTCGAATTCCGCCTTGGCGAGGAGCCCTTCGCGTTCGACTTCTTCGATTTCCGCGCGCAGTTGCGGGAGACGCTCGCGTAGCGTCTGCGCTTGCGCGCGACGGGCGAGAATGGAGCGCTCGCGGCGGTAGCGGCCGCCGGTGATCGCACCGCCGCCGAGGATCTGTTCGCCATCGAGCGTGACGATCGAATCCCGGAATCCCTCGCCGCGCGTGAGCGCGATCCCCGTCGCAAGCACGTCGACGATGAGCATGCGACCGACGAGGAAGGCGACGATGCCGCGATATTGTTCGTCAGCCGTCACCAGTTCGTGCGCGTAGCCGATCACGCCGGGACGGCCGCGTAAGTTACCGATGTCGTGACCGCGCCGCGAGCCCAGCGTATCGAGCGGCAAGAATGTCGCGCGGCCGAGTTCGCGGTCGCGCAAAAACGAAACGGCACGCTCGGCGTCTTCCGCGGTCGCGGTGACGATATTCGAGAGTCCCGCCCCGAAGGCGATGTCGAGCGCACGGGCATAGCGTTCGTCCACACTAATGAGGTTGGAGACGACGCCGTGCAGACCGCGCAGTTCGCTGCGGTCCGCGGCTTCGATCACGGCGCGCGTGCCGGGGACGTGACCTTCGAGGTTGGCTTCGAGTTCCTCGATCGTATGCAGACGCGATTCCGCGCCGGCCTGTTCGCTTGCCAAGTGACGGTAGCGGTTCTGCAACGCTGCCATGCGTTCGGCGGCGGCGGGGCCCGCGGCCTCGGCCGCTTCGGCGGAGGCACGTTGGGCGCTGAGTTCGGCTTCGAGTCCCGCTTCGTTTTGTGCGGCAGCCTCAAAACGTGCACGCGCGCCCGCAGCCGAGCGTTCGTGTTCGCCGATGCGTTCGCGAAGCGCCGTTGCTTCGCGTTCGAGACGTTCGATCTCGCTGCGCGCGCTCTGCGCTTGTGCGCGACGTTCGGCTTCGCTCGCGGCACGTTCGGCTGCCGCCGCTTCAACGGCGCGAAGTTCGGTGAAGATGCGATCGAGGCCCGAGCGCGCATCGCTCACGGCGGCGCTCGCAGCGAGTTCGCGTTCGCCCATCGATTCGAGCTGCGTTTGCAGCGGCGCGATGCGTTCGGCAAGCGAGGCGATCGAGGCGGTCAGCGACGCGCGTTCGGACTCGACGCGTTCGCGATCCGAAAGGCTCGACGTCGATTGTGAATCGAGCGCATCGCGGCGCGCGATTGCAGCGGCGTGGTCGGCTTCGCCGCGCGCGAGTTCGGCGCGCAGTTTCTGCGCCTGCGAGCGGCGCTCTTCGAGATCGATTTCGAATGCATAGAGATCGTTGCGCGAGGCCGAGAGTTCCGCACCGAGCGTGCTCGCGCGAGCGGCTGCGGAGACTTTGCGCCCGTCGACCACGTCGACTTCAGACTGCACGCGTTCGCGCTCGCCGCGACGGCTTTCGCTCGCGCGCAAGTACGAGAGAATCTCGAGATCGCGCACGCGCGTCGTGACCTTGCGGTAGCGCTTCGCGCGGCGCACTTGCGTATCGAGTTCGGGGCCGCGCCGTTCGAGTTCGGCGATGAGGTCGTTCGCGCGAATCGCGTTTTGCTCGGTCCCGTCGAGACGCCGCATCGCCTCGTTCTTGCGCGCGAGAAACTTCGCAATACCGGCGGTTTCTTCGAAGAGACTGCGGCGCTCTTGCGGCTTCGATGAGAGGATCGCATCGATCTGACCCTGCGAGACGATCGCATACGAACCGGGCCCCAGGCCCGTGCCCATCAAGAGTTCGACGACGTCGCGCAGACGTACGTGATTGCGGTTGATGAAGTATTCCGAATCGCCCGCGCGATAGGCGCGGCGCGTGATCGAGACTTCGCGGAAGTCGATCGGCAAAGCCCCATCGTGGTTGTCGAAAGTCAGCGTGACCTCGGCCATGCCCAAGGGTTTGCGCGAGGTGTTGCCCGCGAAAATCACGTCTTCCATTTTATTGGACCGCAGCGACCGCGAGCTCTGCTCGCCGAGCACCCAGCGAATCGCGTCGACCAAATTGGATTTGCCCGAACCGTTGGGTCCGACGACGGCCGTAATGCCTTCGTTGAAATCCAAGGTGGTCTGCTCGGCAAACGTTTTGAAGCCGAAGACGCGGAGCGATTTGAGACGCATTACTAAACTTTCGTGCGCGGGCGGCGCGGGCGTGAACTCTTCTTCCGCGTACTTAAATCGATAACGCGCGGATCACTTGGGGGAACGGGGTCCTCGGGCGGCGGCGGATCGCCGTCGCGCTTTCGCAGATTGGCAAGGGCCAAGCCCGCAGCGGCCTGCTGGGCGGCTTTCTTCGACGACCCGATGCCCTCGCCCATCGCTTCCTCGCCGATTTTTACAACCGAGGTGAAGCGCCGCTCGTGGGGCGGTCCCTCCGAGCGCTCGTAGTACGTGGGGGCAAAGCCATATCGCCCCTGGGTATATTCTTGCAAGGCGGTCTTCGCATCGGCGAAGGCCTGCTCGTCACGCTCGACGTGCGCGAGATGCTCGCGCTCGATGAACGCGGCTCCGACGGCAAGATCGCTTGCGCGCACCACTGCCGCGATGAAGGCCTCGAACGAATCGGACAGGATCGACGAATTCTCCGCCCCGCCGCTGCTCGCGGCGCCATGACCGAGCAGCAGCAGATCGCCAAAACCCAGACGCTTGGCCGTCTGCGCGCACGCATCACCGCTCACTAAGGCGTGCTTGCGCCGGGCGAGTTCGCCTTCGTTGGCGCTTGGGTAGCGTTCGAAGAGCCAGCGCACCGTGACGAAGCCCAGGATCGCATCCCCGAGCAGCTCGAGCCGTTCGTTCGAGGCGCCTGCACCCTCGCGCGCAGCGGATTCGTGAACGAACGCGGGCTCGACGGCGATCGGATCGAGGTCGATGTCGACCGCGCGAAGCAACGCCCGAATGCGCCGGCGACGGGCCTCACCCGGCACGGCAGATCCTACGCATGATGGCGCGCGAAAATCACGACGCCGTTGTGCCCGCCGAATCCAAACGAATTGGAGAGCGCGACGTCGATCCGGGCTTTGCGCGCGACGTTGGGGACGTAGTCGAGCGTGCACGTCGGATCCGGGTAATCGTAGTTGATCGTCGGCGGAATGATGCCGCGATCGATCGCGAGCACTGTCGCGACACCTTCGAGGGCGCCCGCGGCACCGAGTGCGTGGCCGTGCATGGATTTCGTCGAACTCACTGCGAGCTTTTTTGCGTGCTCGCCGAAAACACGCTCGATCGCTTGCGACTCGGCGGTATCGCCGAGCGGCGTCGAGGTGCCATGCGCGTTGATATAGTTCACGCGTTCTTTTGCGATGCCGGCCTTCTTGATCGCGCGTTCCATCGCAAGCGCGACGCCTTTGGATTCCGGATCGGGTGCGACGAGATTGTACGCATCGGCCGATTGTCCGTAGCCCAACACTTCGGCATAGATGCGCGCTCCGCGGGCGATGGCAAACTCGCGTTCTTCGAAAATCAAAATTGCACCGCCTTCGGCGAGTACGAACCCGTCGCGCTCGCGATCGAACGGGCGCGAGGCCTTTTCCGGCTCGTCGTTGCGCGTCGAGAACGCCTTCATCGAACAAAACCCGCCCATCGCCGTTGCAATGATGGTCGCTTCGCTACCGCCCGTAACCATGGCGATTGCATCGCCCGTCACGATGGCATTGTACGCTGCAGAGAGCGCGTCGTTTGCGCTCGCGCAGGCGCTTGAGACCGCGTACAACGGTCCGCGCAGACCGTGCGCCATCGAGATGTGTCCCGAGGCGGCGTTTGCCATGAGCATCGGCACGAAGAACGGCGAGATGCGATCCCAGGCTTGCGTCGGCGCGGTCTTGGTAACGGTGTCTTCGACGGTGATGATGCCGCCGATGCCGGTCCCGATGATGGCGCCCGTGTTCATGCGCACCTCGGCGTCTTCCGGGAAGTTCGCATCGGCGATCGCTTCGTTTGCCGCAACGTAGGCGAACTGGGCGTAACGATCCATCTTGCGCGCATCGCGCCGCCCGATCAGGGCGTCGGGGTCAAAGCCTTTGACCTCGGCGGCGATCCGTGTCGTGAGCTTGGTCGGATCGAAGTGCGTGACCGGGCCGACCCCGCTTTTTCCGGCGATCAGCCCGTCCCAGAATGCTTCCTTGGTGTTCCCTAGGGGCGTCACGGCTCCAAGGCCCGTGACGACGACTCGGCGCGTCTCCAAAACCTCGCTCAAATACCTCGGACCGGAATCGGTCCCTCCTTAAACGATGGAAAGTCGGTGAACGGGGAACAAAAAGGGCTCACCTCTTCGTTCTCATCCCGTATTCACAATTCACGGAACCCCGGAGGCCCCAACCTAATGCAAAGAAGCAAGTTCCAAGCCGCCGTTCTCGCCGCGTTTTTCGGCGTCGCCGCGACCGGCTCGCTCCTTACCGGCAGCGTCCGCCTCGCCGGAACAAACCCCTCGCTTACCAACGGCGCGCCCCGTGCGGCGCTCGCCGATGACGAACAGAAACACAGCGACGACGAAGACGACCAAGGCGACGAACACGGCAAGCACAAGCACCACCACGGTCAGAACGGCAACAGCATCCTGGGCACGATCCGCAACGTCAACGGCAATCTGCTCAACGTCCAGCTGCAAAACGGCCAGTACCTCACGGTCAACGACCAGAGCGCACTCAACAACGGCCAGGCGAACAATATCGGCGTCGGCGAGCACGTGCGTCTCTACGGTACGTACGGCAACAACGGCCAATTCTACGCCACGCGCGTGCTCGATGTAAACGCCCCGAACAACACGGGCTACAACAGTGGAAACAACTACCCGTACGGTCAGAACAACTGCAATACGAACGGCTACAATCAGGGCACGCAGTCGATCACCGGTTACCAAACCGGCGCGCCGGACGGCAACGGACGATTCCAGCTCGTCACGCAGCAGAGCGGCATCCCGATCCCGGGTCAGACCTACACGGTCATCACCTCGAATCAGACTTGCTTTGCAACGCAACTCGGCGGCTTCGGCAAACGTCTGACCGTCGTCGGCTTTCCCAGCGGCGATGGTCGCACGATCAAAGCGCTTCGCATCTCCGGTTAATTTCAGCAAACACGTTGCAAACGGCGGCCCGCGCGGGGCCGCCGTTTGCACGTGAAGGCGAGTTTCCGGCGGAACAAAAGTCTGTGATGACCGCATGCGGGTACAGCCAGAAAGAACGCCTATGACGACGCTCGAGAGATTACGTTATCCAGCCGGGCCCGGCTCGCTTGAAGCGATCGCGAAAATGAATCGCGGTGGCCTCTTACGCGGTGCCGCAGCGTTCTTCGCCGAAACGGCGCAGGCGTACGGCGGGCTCGCACACTGGAAGATGGGAGCCCAGCACTTCTGGCTGGCGAGCGATCCCGCGATCGTCGAAGACGTGCTCGTACACCAGACGCCGCACTTTCACAAAGGCCGCGGGATCCAGCGTTTGATCCCGCTACTCGGTCACGGCTTGCTGACAAGCGAAGAACCGCTGCATCTGCGGCAGCGGCGGCTCGCGCAACCGGCGTTTCATCGCGATCGCATCGCAACGTATGCTGCGCAAATGGTCGAAGAGACGCAGCGCGCGATGAGATCGTGGAGCGACGGTGCCGTCGTCGACGTCGGTGAAACGATGATGCATGTGACGCTTGCGATCGCGGCGCGCACACTCTTCGGAACCAACGTCGATGCCGATGCGCGCGTCATCGGAAACGCGCTCACCGATGCGATGAAGATGCTGCCGGTCACGATGTCGCCGCTCGGCCCGCTCGTGGATCGCATGCCGTGGCTGCCCGTCGCGCGCCGAGCCAACGCCGCGCGTGCCGCGCTCGATACGATCATCTATCGCATCATCGCCGAACGCCGCGCGAGCGGCGACCGTGGCGACCTGCTCTCGATGCTGCTGCTCGCAAGTGACGAGGCGGAAACGATGAGCGACGAACAGGTGCGTGATGAAGCAATCACGATGTTCACCGCCGGACACGAAACGACCGCAAACGCGCTGACGTGGACGTGGGCGCTGCTCGGACGCGCGCCGGAGGCTGCGGCGAAGATGCGCGCGGAAGTCGATGCGCTGCTCGGAACCCGCGCGGCCACGATGGCGGATGTGGAAACGCTTGCGTACACGCGCGATGTCTTAAGCGAAGCGATGCGGCTCTATCCGCCGGCGTGGGTCGTAAGCCGGCTTGCAATGCAGCCGGTCGTCGTCGGCGGTTATGCGCTCGAAACGAACTCCGTCGTCATCACTTCACCCTATGCGTCGCACCGCAACCCGAACTACTTCGAGGATCCGCTCGCCTTCCGACCCGAGCGGTGGGCCGAGATTCGCCCGACGCTGCCCAAATTCGCGTACTTTCCCTTCGGCGGAGGCAACCGCCGTTGCATCGGCGAGGCATTCGCCTGGACCGAAAGCATCCTCGCACTTGCAACGATCGCGCAAAAGTACACGCTCGAGCCGGTGGATGCAAACATTCCGCAGGTGGAACCGCTGGTTACGCTGCGTCCGCTCACGCCCGTGCGTGCGCGGCTTACCGCGCGTCGGTCGCGATCTGCGGCTGCGAGCGTCGATCCGGTGAGATAGGCCGCGACCACGATCGGCGCCCGTTCCGGGGGGGGGGCAGCACGACCGCGATGTCGCCGCGCGCACTGCTATCGCCGTGCGCGTAGTGCGTGCCGCACATAGGCAGCGCTCGTCCGGGCGGTGCGGCAGCGTCGCTCCGCTCCCCAGGCCAACTGCCGCAACACCGAGCCGTCCGCCCGTGTGGGCCCGAGTTCGTTCAGGCCGGGGGCCGCCAAAACGGGTGCGCCCCTCGGGCCTTTACGCCCGGCGATCCCTCTGGTATACTTCCGTGGCTATGTTTAACTTCGATCTGCAGCTGTTCGCATCCAAAAAGGGCGGCGGCTCCACGCGAAACGGCCGCGATTCCAATGCTCAGCGCCTGGGCGTGAAGCGCTACGGCGGAGAGCTCGTACTCGCGGGCAACGTCATCATCCGTCAGCGCGGCACGAAGTTCTACCCGGGCGTCAACATGGGCATGGGGAAAGACCACACCCTCTTCGCGCTCGTCGAAGGGCACGTGCAGTTCAGCACGCGGCGGAATCGCCAATTCGTGAACATCGTTCCGGCGGCGGAGTAACGCTCCGCCCGCCTTCGTGCTCACGGAGTTCAAAGAGCCTGCGGGCTCTTTTTTGATGTATGCAATTCATTGATGAAGCGTCCATTGGGATCGCGGCCGGCAGCGGCGGCGCCGGCAAAGTTGCCTGGCGCAAAGAGAAATACGTGCCCAAAGGTGGCCCGGCGGGCGGCGATGGGGGGCGCGGCGGCAGCGTCTTTCTCGAAGCGACCCCCAACTTAGGGACGCTCGTCGACTTCCGGTTCAAGAAGCAATTCGCGGCGGAATCCGGTGAGGGTGGCTCGACGACGAACAAGTCCGGCAAGAGCGGCGAGGATCTCATCATCGCCGTCCCCGTGGGTACGCTCGTCTACCGCGCAGAGATCGACGTCGACAACAAGACCGGCCAAGAACGTCTCTTTGCCGACTTGAGCGAGCCGTTCGAACGTGCCTTAGTCGCGAAAGGCGGCCGGGGGGGACTGGGCAACCAGCATTTCGCAACGAGCGCTCGTCAGGCGCCGACGTTCGCCGAAAAAGGCCAGCCGGGCGAACGTTGCGCGCTGCGCATGGAACTCAAATTGCTCGCTGACTGCGGCCTCGTCGGCTTGCCGAATGCGGGTAAATCGACCCTGCTTTCCGTCGTTTCGGCGGCGCGCCCGAAGATCGCCGACTACCCCTTCACGACGCTCGAGCCGCAGCTGGGTGTCATTCGCATCGACGTCGATGAATCGTTCGTGATGGTCGACGTTCCCGGTTTGATCGAAGGCGCGCACGAAGGCGCGGGCCTCGGCGATCGCTTCCTGCGTCACGTGGAACGCACGCGCGTGCTCTTGCATTTGATGGACGGCGCAAAGCCGATCGACGAACTGCTCGCCGACAAAGCGACGATCGAACACGAACTTGCGTCGTGGAATCCCGCGCTCGCCGAGCGCCCGACGATTCCCGTCATCACCAAACTCGATCTGCCCGATGCGCAAGAGACCTTCGCGCAACTGCGCGTAAAATTACCGAATCTCATCGGCATTTCGGCGGCAACGGGTGCCGGCATCAAAGAACTGCTTTCGCTTGCGTGGCTCACGATTCAAGAAACGCCGCTACCCGCCGTGGCGACTCCCGAGCCCGCGCAGATCGTCCTCGCCGCCGCCGAACCCTTTGAAGTACGCGTCGAATCGGGTGTCTTCGTCGTGAGCGGCGAGCGCATCGAGCGCCTCGCACAGATGACCGACTTCGATTCGGACGAGGCGCTCGGGCGATTCGAACAAGTGCTGGCGAAACTCGGCGTCGAGAAACGCCTGCGCGAACTCGGTGTCGCCGAAGGCGACACCGTTCGGATCGCCGGCAACGAGTTCTTGTACAGCTAGTTCATGCGCATCGGAATATTCGGCGGCGGATTCGATCCGATCCACAACGGCCATCTCTTCGTTGCCGAGGCCGTGCGGGAAGAATGCGGCCTGGACCGCGTCGTCTTCGTTCCGACGCGTTCGGGACAGCATCGCTCGCGGATCGTCGCATCGGGCGACGATCGCTCGCAAATGATTCGCCTCGCCATCGCTGCAAACGTCGCATTCGCCTATGACGATGCGGATTTAGCGCCGGAAGCAAGCGGCTATACTGCCGATCTCTTACCGCGTTTACGCGCGCGCTACCCCGGTGACGAACTGACGTTCATCGTCGGCGGTGACTCGCTCGTTCGCTCGCACTGGCAGCGACTCGATGAGATTCTCGGCGCCCTCTCAGAATTCGTCGTCGCACCGCGTGGTGACATCACGGTGAGCGAACTCGAAGCGGCGCTCACCGATTTACCCCCTCCCCTGCGTGCGAAAGTACGCATGCTCGATCTTCCAGTCGTCGCGGAATCCGCAACGCTCGTTCGCACGCTGCTTGCCGCAGGACGCAGCGCACGGTACCTCATCCCGGAGGCCGTGTATCGCTACATCGTCGATCGTCAACTCTATCGCGAGTCGAGTCAGGAAGCGGTGTCGTGATCGACGTGCGCGACGATTGGCGAACCGCAACGGCGGCCGGTCACACGCGCGCAAGCGACGGTGAACTCCTCATTGGCGGCGTACTCGCAAGCGATCTTGCACGCACCTACGGCACGCCCGTCTTCGTCATCGATCTCGACGTTGTCGATCGCGCGATCGACACATTCCTCAGCGCGTGCGCGCCGCACGGCATCGACATCGCATACGCGGGCAAAGCATTTCTCTGCACGGCCTTCGCGCGACACCTCGCCGCGCGCGAGTTGGATCTCGACGTTTGTTCGCTCGGCGAATTGCTCACCGCGGAACGCGCCGGATTCCCACCCGAACGACTCGCTTTTCACGGCTGTGGGAAATCCGATGCTGAACTCGATGCGGCGGCTGCCGGGCGCGTCGGTCTGACCATCGTCGACAACCGCGAAGAACTCGAACGCCTCGCCGAGCGCGCGCAATCTGCCGCACCGCTGACCATCATCTTACGCGTCAACGTCGGGATCGAGGCGCACACACACGACTTTATTCGAACGACCGGCGAGAACACGAAGTTCGGCTTTCCGCTCGACGACCTCGACGCAGCCTTCGCTCAGCTGCGCGGTCTTCCGCAATTGCGTTGCGTGGGACTGCACGCCCACATCGGCTCGCAGATCGCCGAAACCGACCCCTACCATGCGAACCTTCGAACGCTGCTCGAGACGGCTGCCCGCGCCCGCACCCACGGCATCGCGATCGAACGCCTGATCGTCGGCGGCGGCTACGGCGTAGAAGAGGCGCCCGGCGAGGACGCGCCGATCGACATCGCCACGCTCTTTACCGGCCTTGCGGCCGACGCGGCACGTTTTGCTGCCGAACTTTCCATTCCGACGCCGCGCCTGGCGATCGAACCCGGTCGCGCGATCGTCGCCCGGGCCGGCACGTCGCTTTATTCCGTCATGGCTGTCAAACGCCAGGGCCGCCGCCGCTTCGTAATCGCCGATGGCGGTATCGCCGATAACCCGCGCCCGGCACTCTACGATGCCTACCACCATCCGCTCGTCGCCCGCTCTGCAGCAGGCGCGGCCGCAAGTGAGGCAACCGTCTGCGGTCGGTCGTGCGAAAACGACGTCCTCGTCACCGCCGTACTTCCCAATTCGCTCGCGAGCGGCGACTTGCTCGTCCTCTGCACGACCGGCGCGTACACGTTCGCGATGGCGAGCAACTACAACCGGTTTGGCAAGCCGCCCGTCGTCTTCGTCGGCCAGGGAAAGCATCGGCTCGCCGTCCGCGGAGAACATCCCGACGACGTCTTACGCAACGACCTCGATGCGTAGATTCGCGCTGCTTCTTGGCCTGGTGCTCACGGGCTGCGTCTCCCCGCCGCTCGCAAACGAGGGAAATTCGGTCGTGTACGATGCGTGGCGCGCACAGCGCTCGCACGTCGAAGTGACCGCCAGCGGCGTCATCGCGCGCGATTTGGGCACGCGCAGCGGCGTTTCAGCCGCGCACGAGGGCTTTCTCCTCCACCTCGCCGGGGCAAGCGGCCGCGGGCTCACCGTGCGCGTCGAAGCCAACGTCGACTTCACCGGGGCGATGCCGATTGCAGCGGGCGAACCGGTCGTCGTGCGCGGCGAATATGAATTCGATCCGCGCGGCGGCGTCATCCACTGGACGCATCGCGACCCGCGCGGACGACATCCCGATGGCTTCATCCAAATTCAAAACAAGCGATATGGATAACATTTTTGTGATTCGCGCTAGTAATTTACCGCACGCACACTTTATAATCGTTGCATCATACGTTCAGAGCGACTTCTGCGTGCCGTGACCCTTGCAAGTGCGTCTCCGCGACGACGCGAGTTGCTTGCATCACTCGGAATCGTCGTGAACGTTGTCCCCAGCGACTACCTCGAGGTTGATCTCGTCGGCGTAACGCCGATGGAACTCGCCATGATCCACGCCCAGGGAAAAGCTACCGGTGCCAGGTGCGATCGCTCTCTTGAGAGCGTCATTATCGGCGCGGACACCGTGGTCGATGTGGACGGCGAAGCGCTCGGCAAGCCGCGCGACCAGACGCAATCGCGGGCGATGATCGAACGCCTCTCAGGTCGCGAACACCTGGTCCACACCGCCGTCGCACTGCATGATGCGACCAGCGAACGTTCGTTCGACTTTGCCTCGACAACGCGCGTCCGCTTTTACGATTTGAGCGCCGCAGAAATCGAACGCTACGTCGCGACGGATGACGGCATGGATAAAGCCGGCGCCTACGGCATTCAAGGCCGCGGTGCGACGCTCGTCGAGGCGATCGACGGCGACTTTTACACCGTGATGGGTTTTCCGCTGGCCGCCTTCGCGCGAGCCGTCTCCACCATCGGCTGGACATTGGGAGCCTCTGCATGAACATCATGTCGTTCCGCCCGGACATCGGCATCGATCTTGGCACCGCGAACACCGTGGTTTACGAGCGCAACGAGGGGATTCTCATCTCCGAACCTTCGGTCGTCGCCTATCGCACGTCCGATGATTCGATCCTCGCCGTTGGTCGCGCGGCAAAAGAAATGGACGGCCGGGCCCCCGGCCGCGTGCGCGTGGTTCGACCGCTGCGCGGCGGTACGATCTCCGATTTCCGTGGCGCCCACGCGCTAATCTCGACGATGGTCGACCGGGCCCTCCGCTCGAAAACGCGGATCGCCCCGCGCGTCATCGCCTGCGTCCCTGGATGTGCGACGGACATCGAGTGCAAAGCAGTGGAAGAGGCCGTCCGCTCGGCAGGCGCGCGCAACGTCACCTTCGTTCCGCAAGCGGTCGCTGCCGCCGTCGGCGCGGGCCTCGACATCACGACGAACCACGGCATGATGGTCGTCGACATCGGCGGCGGTACGACCGAAGTTGCTATCCTCTCGCTAACCGGCGTCGTTGCGCTCAGGTCGATCAAAGTCGGCGGCGACTACTTCGATACCGCGATCGCAAACCGCATGCGTAACGAGCGCTTTATCATCGGGCCGCTCACCTCCGAGCAGCTCAAAATCGAACTCGGCTTTGCAGGCCGCCCGCCGGGCCGCAGTCCGTTCACCGTGAGCGGCTCGGATCTTTCGGCGATGTCGCCGCGCAGCCGGGCGATCGACGAGCAGATCATCGGCGATGCGATGGCCGATGGGATCGCGCAGATCGTACGCGCGGTCTGGAGCGTGCTCGAATCGACCCCGCCGGACCTCGCAGCCGACCTGCTCGAAACCGGGATCGTGCTCACCGGCGGCGGAGCGCTGATCCCCGGGCTCGCAGGCGAACTCGCCGTGCGTTCGAACGTGCCGACGACGGTCGCAATCGACCCGCTCACGTGCGTTGCCCGTGGGGCAGGCTTGATTCTGGCAACGCCGTCGCTGCTCGAAAATTTACGTCCGTCGGTCGATCGCGTGACGAGGTGGTACCAATCTTTACGTATCGGGATGAACGAAAGCTATTCGCGCTAATCGGCGTCGTCATTGTCGCCGCTTTAGTCGCCTTACTTCAAGTTAGCTTCGCCCGTCAGGGACGCACCAGTCCGCTCACCACAATCGTCACCACAACAGCTACATATTTCGAAATAACGCTTGCTGCGATTCGCGATGGAACGCGCGGCGGCTTCGAGACCGTCGCCCGCACACCGGGACTGGCCCGCGAGAACGCCGTCCTGCGCGATGAAAACCAACGTCTGCACGACGAGAACCTGGCCTTCACCGAAGAACTCGCGCGCGTTCCGGCAGAACGCGACGTCATCGCAGCGCAAGTACGCTACCCGCACGCGATCGCTGCGAGCGTCATCGGCTTCGACCCCGAAGGCGCGGTCCACGCCATCACGATCGACCGCGGCAGCAAAGACGGCGTACGCCGCGATGACGGTGTCATTACGAGCGACGGCGTCGTCGGCCGCATCGTCGACGTGACGCTGCTCTCGAGTAAAGTTCTCCTGGTCAACGACATCACCAGCCGCATCCCCGCCGTGGTCCAGCGCGGACGCTGGTGGTCGATCGCCGTCGGTACCCAAACGCGCGTGAAATTACAGTACGTTCCGCAAGACGCGCACCTCGTACCGGGAGATGCCGTCATCACCGGCGAGGGACGCAGTTTCCACGCCGGTATTCTCATCGGCCGCATCGCTTACGTTACGCCCTCCGCCGCAGGCGCCCTCGACCAGAGTGCGATCGTCGAACCTGCCGTTTCTCTCGTCCGTCTGCATCGTGTCCTCGTCCTACAAAAATAAATATCGTTCGATCGAGATCGTGCGCGGCCCAGGCGTGTGGGCGACGCTCGGCTTTGTCGCGCTTGCGGCACTCGTGCAGACGACACTCGGCCCGATTTTGGCCGTGCGCGGCGTGGTGCCATCGTTCATCACGATCGCCGTCGTGCTCTTCGCACTGCGTACCGGTATCACGCGCGGCGTCATCGTCGGCCTCGTCGCCGGAATTCTCGAAGACGCACTTTCCACGGGTACCGGCGGCGCCTGGACGATCGCAACGGTGCTAGTCGCACTGGGCGCGGGCCGCATCGCGCGCTCTTTCTTCAGCGACGGCTTCACGATCCTCAGTGCGATCGTCGCGGGCGGCGTCCTCGTGCGCGACTCGATCTTCTGGCTCGTCATGCGCGTCGAAGGCTACCCGCAGGGCCTGGGCATCGCTCACGCGCACGCGGCAGTCTATCAAGCGCTCGCAACCGGCGTCGCCGCTTTCGTCTATCTTGTCATCCGCACTCGCTTCGTCGTCGATGCGACGAGCGTGCAGCGCATCTAGTGGCGAACAAGTAATGCCGCTGCGTTCGCCGCTTCGGATTGCCGGGTTCATCATCGCGCTCGCGATCGCGCTCGTCGCAATCGTGGTACGGCTCACGCAAGTGCAGATCGTGCAAGGCGAAACGTTCGCTGCCGCCGCGCGTGCAAACCAAATACAAAAAATTCCCGTCGTCGCGCCGCGCGGTCTGATCGTCGACCGTCACGGCACGATCATGGTGCGAAGTCGCCCCTCGTTCGTGTGCGCGCTGATCCCATCGCTCGTCAAAGACATCAACGCCGAGATCAAAGGCGTCGCGCGCGTCCTCGGCGTCCCCGAGGCGAAGCTCTGGAAACGACTGCTGCACCACCACGGCGTCAACTACAAAGACTTCGATGAAGTCGCCATCTACGAACCCTACGGTCCGGTCATTCTCGTGAGCGATCTTTCGACCGCGCAAATGGCGCGCTTGGTCGAAGCGGAGAACGAACTGCCGGGCATCGACGTCGAGGAACCTGCCGTGCGCAACTATCCGTATCACGGGTGGGGCTCGCACCTCGTCGGCCAGGTCGGCGCAATTACCGAAGACGAGTATGCAAAATTGCGGCGCCTCGGCTATTCATCGAACGACGTCATCGGCAAAGCCGGACTCGAAGAAAGCTACGATGGATACTTGCGCGGCAAGAACGGCGGCGAACAAGTCGAGGTGAACGCCTCGGGCGGCGTCGTTCGCAAGTTGCGTTCGGTCGACCCGATCCCCGGCAATACGCTCGTGACCGCGGTCGACTGGCGCCTGCAAAAAATCGTCGAAAAGAATCTGATCGCGCAGATCAAAAAGTGGAGTGCGATCCGCCACCACAAGCTTGCGGGCGCGGTCGTCATCATCGACCCGACGGACGGCGGCGTTCTTGCGATGGCTTCGTATCCGGAATTTGATCCGAACGACTTCGCAACGCCGATTAGCCAATCGAAATTCTCGCACTACATGAACGACTCGCTACGGCCGCTCTACAACCGCGCGATCGGCGCCGCATCACCGACGGGCTCGACGTTCAAAATGGTGACAGGATCGGGCGCTATCAGCGCGGGCGTCATCAAACCCAATCAAGTTCTGTACGACTCGGGAGCGTGGAAATGTCACGGCTTCACGTTCCGCGACATCGCCGCCGGGGGACTCGGCTCGACGAATTTCGTGCACGCGCTCGCCGCATCGAGCGACGGTTACTTTTACCAACTCGGTGACCGGCTCGGTCACGAACGATTGCGCTACTACGCGCTCCAATACGGTCTCGATCAAAAACTTGGGATCGATATCCCCGGCGAGTTCGAAGGCAACTGGCCCACGATGGAATGGTCGATGCGCGTCTACAAGCTCCCGCTCGAACCGAGCGACGTCTGTCAGCTGGCAATCGGTCAAGGCGCGATGGAAGCGACGCCCTTACAGATGGCAAACATCACCGCAACGGTCGTCAACGGCGGCATCCTGCATCGGCCGCATCTGGTCGACGCGATTCGCAATCCCGCCGGTCGCATCATCAAGCGCTTCGATCACGAAGTGATTCGCAAAGTGAATGTCACCGCCGAATCGCTCAGAGAAGTGCGCGCGGGGATGGACAAAGTCACCGATCCAGGCGGCACCGCTTACGGCCTCAAAGTCGATGGCGTTCCGTTCGGGGGCAAGACCGGCACCGCCGAAATCGGCGTCAACGGCGCGGGTTCGAACACGACGTGGTTTGTCGCGTATGCGCCAAGCGACCATCCCAAGATCGCGATGGCCGTCTACATGGAAGGCAGCGGCAGTTACGGCTCGACCGTGGCCGCGCCCGTCGCGCAACACATCATCGCCGAATATTTCGGCAAGAAAATCCCGCCGCTCTAGTCGCTCCGATGTTCGGTTCCGTCGGCCGTGCGCGTCCAGTGCACGTGGTCGCTCGAGACTTCCTGACGGAATTCGATGGTTCGCGGCGAGCGGAACGTATTGACGATGCGGACGTCGAGTTGTCTGCCATGCTCGTCACGATCGCGCCAGGGGTACGTCCACGTCGCACCCGCGATCTGCAAGTTGCCCGCTGGCGCCGGGGCCGCGCCGCCCACGATAACGTGCGTGTGGTAAAGCGCGACCTTGGGGTCATAGGTATACACGATGAGCGCCGCCGACGCTCCATTGACGAATTGATGACACGTATAGTATTCGGCACTACGCCAGCAATCGTTCCGCACGCGACTCGTCTCGGTTCGCGCACGGCTATACGCAGTTTTGTGATGCACGATGGTCGTCGTCCACGTGCCCTGATACGCCGCGATGCGGGCGATCGGTGAATCGTCCGTCGCGCCCGCTGCATCGGCGGCGAGGGCAAAGGCCAGAGTGATGAACGTCATGAGGCGAAAACGCACGATCAGAACCCCAACTGGTAGTGAAACCGCAGCGCCCGCGGAGCGCGATTGGGTGCGTCGTACCCTTGCGCGCCGGTCTTGGTCTCGTAGCGCCCGGTCGGCGACTCGGCGGTGAGGGTGACGCCCGCGACCGGCACGCCACCGGCAGTCACGGTCCCGGCGATTTGGCCGGTCGTTCCGGCAATGCCGCGCACCGGCACGGACGAGATGAAGACGATCGCCGGCGCTAAGGCGGCGCGGAAAATTTTTGACACAGTGGACGACCTCGCGGTTGGAGAGGGCTAGGTGTCCTCAGATTTTCGCCCGCCGAGACCGTCCGCGTCCTAAAAAAGTCCTCAAAAAACGCTCAATCTTCGACCCAGGTCCGAAAGCGCGACGTGCGTGTGAGCGCGCTGAACCGCGGATCGTGCGCGATCTGCTGACGCTCGCCCGGGCTCACTCGCGCCAGCCACACGTACGCAGCGCGCGCGTCGCCGAGCGCGACGTACGCGGCGGCCATGGCCGAGGCGTCCCAGTCATCGGTCGAATCGATGTCGGTCGTTCGCTCGGCCCGGGCGAGTCCGCCGATCGCTGCTCGCGAGCGGCCGCGCAAGGCGTCGAGCCGCGCGGCAAGCGACGCGGCTTGTAGGCGCGTGCCGCGATGCGCGGCGAGATCGGCGATGACGGCGTCGGCCGCCCCAAATTCGCGTCGTTCGATGAAGGCGTTTGCAAGCGTCAAACGGGCGATCGGCACGAGCGCATTCGCGCGCAGCATCTGCTCGGAAAAGGCGATGGCCTCACCATAATCGCCGAGCAGATAGTCCGTCCAGGCAAGCGAGGCGCGGGTACCGGGGACGTCGGGCGCAAGCGACACCGCGCGCGCGAAGAGCCGCCGCGCTTCAGCGATGCGGCCCCGGTTGAGGAGCAGCGACCCTTGCCAGGCAAGTGCACTCAACTCATCGGGATTGCGCGCGAGGGCACGCGCAAACGAGCGGCTCGCCGCGGCATCGTCGTGTTGTACGGACATTTGGACTGCGCCGAGCGCCGTGTCGGTCGCTGCGGACTGCGAATCACGTCGCTGCGCGGCATCGGCATAGGCGGTCGCGAGACCCTGCATCTGCGTGCGATCGCTTGCAGATCGCGCGTAAAACGCAAGGCTAGCGGCGGTCTGCGAGCGACCGGCAAACCCGAGCGCGCTTTGTGGATATGCGGCGGCTACCTGTGCGTAGAGCGCATCGCTGCGTTGCAAGCTCGCAAGAGAGCCGCGCAGTTGGTACTGCTTGGCGAGCAGATATGCGGACATCGTTTTTGCATCGAGCGTTCCCGGTGCACGGTGGGTCACGGCAAAAAATGCCGTCATCAAAACGATGACGGCAGCGAAGGTACGCGCGAACACGACCGGCTCGCTCGCGCGCGCTTCGGCGACGGGCACGTCGGGCACGTTGAAGCGCAGAGCGTAGCCGCGCTTGGGGACGTTATCGATAACAAGACCGCACGACTGTTCTTTGAGAAACGCGCGCAACACGTAGATCGTCTGCGTGAGATTCGCTTCGTCGACGTAACTCTCGGGCCAGACGCGATCGAGCAGCGTGCGCTTATCGACGACTTCACCGATGTGTTCGACGAGTTCGATCAGCACGTCGACAGCTTTTGGCGCGAGCGGCACAGCGGTTCCCGCGCGCCGGACGACGCGCTCATCCGGTGAGAGCTCGAGTAACCCGAACCGATACGGCGCCATAGGCGCTTGCCCTTACTCGCCCGTGCGAGCGCTCCTTCCGCGGCCCTCAGCGATCGGCGCGGACCATGAAGCTGCGCCGAGCAGCGCGAGCACCGAACGCATGGACTGCACGCGCGCCGAGTCGGTGCAGTCGGCAAAGTACGCATCGACGCGCAGCGTTTCTCCCGCCCGAACGAGTTCGACGGCGGCGACGAGTGCGACGGATTCTTCGCGATCGGCAAGACCTGCGTCAAGCATTTCAACGTTGTGACGACGGGCGAATGCTTCGAGCGCCAAGAGACGCTGACTTGCTCGATTCGAACGCGTTGCAAGCGAGAGCGTCGGATCGACCGAACCCGTGCACGTTCCGATCGCGCCGACGATCACATCGCGCAGATCGTCGTCTTCTTGATAGGCAAGCGCGAGTGCATCGGCGCACCAGGGTTCGCCGACGAAACCGAGTCCCTCCGCGAGCTGACGACGTTCCATCAGATCGAGTTTGGGCGGCAAGTCGGCGTCGACCAAATGGATCCACGTAAAGGGAACGTGGACGCTTGCGGGACCCCTCAGTTCGGCGGCGCCGCTGAGCGACGTCACGCCCGCGCGCGATTGCGATTGAATCGGGACGGGCGGACGCGGCCAAAACCGTGCGACCGCGATCAGGACGATGCCGAGAACCGCGAAGACGAGCGCCGGAACGAGCACTTAGCGTGCGTCGGAGATGGTTGCTGTCACTTCGAGTGACGCGCGCAGCGCCGTTTTGACATCCGCGAGCTTCGCATCGAGCCCCGGATTCGAACTCTCGGCAAGCACGCGGTGAAATTCTTCGAGCGGGAGAGCGCTCACGTTTGCAAACGCCGCAATCAGGGCGCTTCGATACGAACCGAGCACCTCAGATGTCGCGCCGTCGACGGTGATGGTCGTTCCAAGAAATTCTGCGAGTACGAGCCACGGCAACGCCGAACCCAAAGCTTCGCTCTCGAGCGAGGTCAAGCGCGAAACGATGCGGTCGCGATCGATCGGTCCGCTGATACGAACGGTCGCCGCTTGCGGTGCGAGCTCGCCTTCGGTCATCGAGCGCGCGCTGCGCATTGCACCGACCAGCTCCATAAGGGCGTTGCGCGACGGACGATCTTCGAGGTCTTTTGCCGTGAGGGCGTAACGCGGCAGGCGCAGTTTGATGAACAGGCGATCGAGCACGCTACGCAACGCATCGCGTTCGGCGCCGAATTTCGGCGCGACCTCACCATCGAGACCGGAGACCCCCTCGGGGAAGAAACTGCGCACGACGAAGAGGTGCGAAACGAGTCCGCCGTAGTCGGCTTGGTCGATAAAGGCCAGTGCGCGTTCGACCGCTTCGCGCGAGAGATCCAGATGCGAGACGAAAACCGGCGCCGGAATCGGCGGCAACGGGGCGGGCGGGGCGAGCGGTTCACGCGGCGCATCCGCCTCGGCGACGATTGCTTGCGGCGTAGCAACTGGCGGCGGCTCCGCGAGAGCCTCGGGTGCGTGCGCAGGCGCGAAGCGCGCGTCTTCGGCGTCAACCGGTGCGTTCGGCGGCGGGGCGAGGGCATCGGGACGTCCGGCAACCGGCAGCGGACGCGGCAAGGCGATCGGCGCGGCGGGCAACGTCCCCGGCTGCGATTCGGATTCGCGAACGAAGTCGCTTGCGCGCGGCGCGACGCCGGCGACGGAGAACGGCAAGCCGCTTGCACGCACGGCGAATTGCGGTGTCGAGCGCACGCGCACCGCGGCCGAGCTCACTTGGGTTGCGCCGGTCCCGTCCCACGCAAGGTCGGCGTGCGCGGCGATGAGCGTCCCGGCGACGAGCGGCGTGTTTACGATCCCGCACCAGCGGACCAGAATTTCGACGCCCGGTCCGACGTCTTCGAGTGCGAGCCCCGTCTTCGACCAGAGCACCGATCCGCCGGATGCATCGAGCAGCGGGACGTCGTTGACCGCCGTCGACCCCGGGACGTACGCCGTGTGTTCGGGAAGCGCGACGCGAATCGTCACGCGCGCGGCCGGACCGTCGCCCGTGTTGCGCACTGCGAGCACGAAGTACATCGGTTCGCCCGCGTCGACCGTTTCGAACGGCTGCGTGCGCACCGAGGCGTTGTGCGAGAAGTCGGCTTCGGCAAGCGTCGGAATCGTGAGAAGGTCGAGTGCGAACGGTAAGAGCCCCACCCCGCTGACGCGGCCGCCGATGGCGATCGCCGAACCGCGCGGGACGAAGCGTGCGAGCCGCACGCGCAAGGTCGCATCGGCGCGCGCTCCGGCGGGAACGTCACCGAAAAGAATCGTATCGCCCGAACGCGTCGCACCGTCGACGCTCTCGACGCGAACGTCGGCCGGCAGATCGAGTGCGAGCCGCACGTCGCGCGCGACGTCGGTCCCGTCGTTTTCGATCGCGACCGCAATATCGGTCGAACGATTCGGACGTAGCGACTCGCTGCTGACGAGTGCAAGGCGCGAACTCTGCGGCGAGAATCGCGGGCGCGAGCGCGTGACGAGCGTGACCGACCCGAGGTTGAGCGTTCCGCTCTCGCGCGTGAGCAGTTCCGCCCTCACGCGCAGTTCGGTGCGATCGGCAATCGGCGATGCGACGCTCGCGAGCAGTACGATTTCGCGCGACACGTTCGGTGCGAGGTCGCCGAGGTCCAGCGTGTTGTTCTGGACGCGCGACTCTTCGCCGTCGACGCCGATGAAGCGCAGCACGCCGAGTCCGGTATCGGCGGTGAGCAACACTTGCGCGGCGCTCGAAGTGGTCGTGCCGTCGTTGACGAGCGAAACGAGGAAGCGCGCAACCGAGCCCGGCGCGACCGATGCCGAACCATCGAGTGCGAGTGTGTTCCGGGCAGGCGCAAAGCGCGGTTCCGCACGCACGGTGAACGTGCGCTCGAAGCCGCGCGTGCCGCCGCCGTCACCAAGCGACGAGACCACGCGCAGATGCGCGCCGTCGACGGCAGGCGAGACGACGTAGGCATCGAGCGAGACTTCGACGCGTTCGCCTGCGGGGATGCGTTCGAACGTAAAGAGACCAGCGGTTTCCGATTCGCCGACCGAACGTCCGTCAATCGCGCGCGAGCCCGGTGCGTATCGTAACCCCTCGGGCAAGTCGATGCGCAGTTTGACGTCGTCGGCCGCGCACGTTCCGGCGTTATATCCGGCAAGCGCAAGACGAATCCGACGGCCCGGCTCGACGTCACCTTCGGCATCGGCGAAAAGCGAGGTACGTTCGTCATCGAACCGCGGCGCGGAATGCACGGTAAGTTCCGCGCGGTCGAGTTCGAATTCCGGAATCTCTTCGGCGGCAACGGCCCCGTAGACGAAGATTTTAGTTTCGTTATCGAGCGGCGAATCGATCGTCGCGCGGTACTCGATCGTTAGAGTAGCGCCGGGCGCGAACGACGACGCGGCAATCGGCGCGTACGCGAAGCCAAACGGGTCGCCGCGATCGTCGGTCACGATCGGGCGCCCGTCGATCCGTGCGCTGCCTGCGACGTAGCGCGTGCGATCGGGGACCGGCAACACCACGGTCACATCGTGGGCGCTGGATTGCCCGGCATTATAGATGCGCGCCGCGACGCGGACGTCTTCGCCCGGCTCGGCGGCGCGGACCGCTTCGATCGAGGCGACGGTCGCCGGATTCCCAAGATCGGGCCGGCTGCGCGTCGTGAGCGTAACGACGTTCGACCCGATGACGTCGGTTTCGAACGAAGCTAGGGCCGCCTGGAGCTGGATCGTGCGGCCGTTTTCGATCGTCGGCGCGACCACGAACGAGAGCGAGATTCTGCGCTCGACGCCCGGCGGGACCTCACCGATATCGGCGCCGTTGGGCGAGAGCAGCGTTGCTTCATCGCGTGGTTCGTCGAGCGGCTGGTCGTCGATCTTCGCGCTACCGGCAAGATAGCGCAGTCCGTCAGGATGCGTGAAGCGCACGCGCAGACCGGTTGCTGCGGCACCGCCCATGTTATAAAACGCAAACGAGGCGCGCACCGTAACTCCAGGTTCGACTATGCGATCCGGAGAAATGACGAGCGTTCGAAGGCCCTCAGGTAATGTTGGTTCGCCCGGCGCGAAAACTTCCGTCAGGGTCCGCATAACAGCTCCGGCTTGTTCCACGGAACAAAGCGCCCGACCTTGACTGAAAAGGGGCCCATTTTATGGTTGCAACGCACCACCCGGATCTGCTCGCAGAGGCCGTCTCGCGCCTTGGCAGTGAGAAGGCGTTCGAAGTTCTCGCGCGGGCTCGCCAGCTCGAAGCCGAGGGCCGCACGATCGTCCATATGGAGGTCGGCGAACCGGATTTCGACACCCCCGCGCACATCAAGCGCGCCGGGATCGAAGCGATCGAACACAACTTCTCGCATTACACGCCTTCCGCCGGGATCGTGGAGCTGCGGGACGTGATCGCGGAGTACGCGGGCACGTTCCGCGGGATCGCTCCGTTCCACCGCGATGAGGTTGTGGTCGCCCCCGGCGCCAAACCCGTGATCTGGAATATACTCTCCGCGCTGCTCGATCCGGGCGATGAGATGGTCTACGCCGACCCCGCCTATCCGGCATACGCGTCGTGCGCGAGCTACCTCCAGGCCAAAGCCGTGCCGGTTCCGCTGCTCGAGTCGCGCAACTGGCAGCTGGACCTGGACGTGCTCGCGAAAACCGTGAGCGCCAAAACCAAAGTATTAGTCATCAACTCGCCGCACAATCCGACGGGCGGCGTGCTTTCTATTGAAGACTTGCGTGCGATCGCGGAACTCGCCATCAAGCACGACATCCTGGTGATCTCCGATGAGATCTACAGCCGCAACCTCTACGACGGCGAGTTCGTCTCGATCGCGACGCTGCCGGGGATGCGCGAGCGCACGATCATCGTCGACGGTTTCTCCAAAGCCTACGCGATGACGGGCTGGCGTCTGGGCTACGCCATCATGCCCGCGCGTTTGGCCAAGACCGTCACGCTCTTTGCGAACAATACGTACTCGTGCGTTGCAACGTTCGTACAGCGCGCCGGAATCGCCGCACTGCTCGGCGATGACCGGCCGATTCAAGAGATGAATTCGATCTTCCACCAGCGCCGCGACCGCATCGTCAAGGGCTTAAACGCGATTCCGAACGTATCGTGCACGACGCCGATGGGCGCGTTCTACGCGTTCCCAAATTTCTCGAAGATCACAAAAGACGACATGCACCTCGCGCACTTCTTGCTTGAGGAAGGCGGCGTCGCGGCCCTCGGCGGTTCGTGCTTCGGCAAAGCCGGCGGCGGCTATCTCCGATTTAGCTACGCGGCGTCGTTCGAGAACATCGACCTCGCACTCGACCGTGTTGCAAACGCGCTCACCACGTACCGCACGTCTTAGGTAAGCTTCATCGCCGCGCGCACGGCGCGCATCGTTTCGTTTGCGACCTCGCGCGCCTTCGCACTGCCGCGCGCGAGGATCGCGTCAACCGACGCCGGATCGAACTGCGCGCGGCGCGCGCGCACGGGCGCGAGTTTCGCGTTGATCGTCTCGGCGAGTTCCGTCTTGCACGCTACGCAGCCGAGTGCGCCGCTGCGGCAATCAAGATCGATCTCCGTGATTCGCGCGGCGGACGTACTCAGGTGATGGAGGGCGAAGACCGGGCAGATCTCCGGGCGACCCGGATCGTTGCGCCGGACCTTCTGCGGATCGGTCACCATCGAGCGCACTTTTTTGAGCGTCTCATCGGCCGTGTCCGCGATGTCGATCGTGTTGTTGTATGACTTGGACATCTTCCGTCCGTCCGTTCCGGGCAACGCCGGAAAATCCGAGAGCGTCGCGTCGGGCTCGACGAGCGTCTTGCCGTAGAGCGAGTTGAAGCGGCGCACGACTTCGCGGCCGAACTCCAAATGCGAGACCTGATCTTTGCCGACTGGCACGCGGTTGGCTCCAAAGACCGCGATGTCGCAGAGCTGCAAGAGCGGATATCCGAGAAACCCGTACGTGGCGATCTGATCGCCGAGTTCTAAGATCTGACTTTTATACGTCGGCACGCGTTCGAGCCACGACACCGGTACGATCATCGAGAGCAACGTGTGCAGTTCGAAAATCTCCGGCACCGCGCTCTGCAGAAAAATCGTGCACCGCTCGGGGTCCACGCCCGCTGCGAGCCAATCGAGAACGAGTTCCGTTCGCGCCGCGCGGATTTTATCGGGCTCATCGAAGGCCGTCGTATATGCGTGAACGTCGGCGACTTCGAAAAACGCTTCGGTCGTCTTGGTGAACTCGACATACTGTTCGAGCGCGCCCACGAGATGTCCGATATGTAGGCGACCGGTCGGTCGCATCCCCGACATGACGCGTGGAACGCTGGGCACGGCGTGATTCCTTTTGTACGGCGTTTTTGCTATGCTAGAGGATACCACCGAAGCTGGTGGAGAGCGGGAGGCCCTTTGTATACGAGCGAGGCGCTAACCTGCACTGAATGCGGCACGCTGCTCGCCTTCAGCGCGGCAGAACGAGAATTTTTCGCACGAACGAGTGTCGGCGAGCGACCGCAGCGCTGTCGCGACTGCCACCGTGCGCGACGCACGCAGCGCGGTTCGGCGTGGAACATCATCCTCTACACCGTGACGTGCAACGGATGCGCGAAGCCGGTCGAAGTGCAGTTCCAGCTGCGCAACGATGCGCCGGTGTACTGCGCCGATTGCATGGCGGAGACGCGTTAGACCTTACGGCGCGACGCGCATCCCGGCAAACGCAACGCCGGCGGCGATCTTCGCCCGCACGACTTTTCGCGCCCAAACCACCGCGTCGTGCACGCTCGCACCGTTGCCGAGCGCAACGGTAATTGCCGCCGAGAGCAGATCGCCCGTGCCGCGCAGTTCGTGCGGCAGCCGCTCGTCATCGAAAATCACAATCGTGCCGTCGCACCACAGCACGTCGGCGGCGCGGTCGGCGAGATGGCCGCCTTTGAGCAGCACGGCTTTGGAGCCAAAACGGCCGAACTCGCGCGCGGCGATCTGCATGCCTTCGAGCGAATCGATCGTCGTGCCTAAATACATGCGCGCCTCATCGAGGTTCGGCGTCACGAGCGTCGCGCGCGAAAAAAGCCGGTCGCGGATGGCATGCTGCGTGCGCGAATCGGCGAGCGTATCTCCGCCGGTTGCAGAGATGACGGGATCGCAAACGAGCGGAATCTCACCCCACTCCTCGAGGGCGTTTGCAACCGCGTTTACGCCCGCGACGTCGAGTAGCGCGCCGACGTGCGCGGCAACGATCCCGGCCGTCCGCAGCGCGCCGAACTGCGCGCGGATCGTTCCGGCATCGATCGGATGCCGCGCGTAAATTCGCTCCGCATCCTGCGCGGTCACACCGGCGATGACGCACACCGAACGCGCGCCAAGTTCGCGGACGAGTGCCTGCGCGGCACCCAGACCCGCAACGCAAAACGGGTGGGTCGTTCCGATCGAGGCGATGACGTTCATGAAGCACTCCAGAGCTGCGTGAGTTCGTGCGCGAGGATGCGCGGATCGTGCGCCTCCGCCAAGGCCGAGATGATCGCAGCCATCTGCACGCCGCTCTCTTTCGCGCGCGCGAGGTTCGTCGCGTCGATGCCGCCGATGGCGACGCACGGCACTGCCGCTACGGCCGTAACGGCGCGCACGCCGCTTACGCCGATGGCACCGCCGGCATCGGCTTTCGAGCGCGTCGTGAAGATCGGTCCGACGCCGAGGTAATCGACGATCTGGGGATCCGCTTGCCACGCTTCATCTGGCGTACCGCACGAGAGTCCGATCACGCGACGGCCCAAACGCGCGCGCAATGCGGCGAGATCGTGCCGCGCCGCATCTTCCTGGCCGAGGTGAACGCCGTCGGCTTCGAGCGCCGCATCAACATCATCGTTGACGATCACGATGCCATTGTACCCGCGCACGATGGGAACGAGCGCGCGAAGCAGCTCGCGGTCCAGACCGGTCTTCGCGCGCACTTGCACGACGCGCACGCCGCCCGCAAGCAGCGCATGCGTGTAGGCGACGGGGTCGCGACGCTGCGGTTCGAGAATCGCGTAGATGCCCGAATAGAAAAACGGAGAGCGCATGCGCTCCCCGTCTTCGCAAACGACGATGATGGGTCTTAGTTGCCGACGAACACGACTTGCGTACCGAACACGCCGTCGCTCGAGTGCGTCGCTTGAATCGTCAAGCAGTACGGTGAGGGAACGTTATTGAGCGGAATCACATAGACCGAGTCGGACTGAAATGCCGGATCGTACGGCGCGAGATTCGACGCGATGCTCGGGGTGCCGGTTGGCGACGAGCCGGTAATTGCGCTCGTCGCGGGGAAGCGCAAAACGATCGGCGAGGTCACCGCTCCTTGGTTGATGATCGAACCGGCCGCCGGCACCGGGCACGTGCCCGTCACACCGTTGACGTTATTGCCGTACACTTGCCCGCCCGACGCAAGCGATGCCGACCACACGAACGTCTGATCCGGAACGATCGAGTTCTGCGACCCCTTCACCCCGACGGCTGCGATGAGCAACGGCACAGTCGGGTTCGCAGCAAGTTTGAAAATGCCGCCGGCGGCATTGCCGCCGCTGAACACGATGCGGTCGATTTTGCCGCCATTCGTATTGTTAAACGCGTAGCCACCGGAACCGGCGCACGCTGAGAACACGGCGCTCGCGCAAACGACGGCGAGACTAAGGACGAGACGACGCATGAAAAACTCCCGTAGGCACGAGAAAAGGCTCGACGGCCTTCTGAAAAGTTTCGCCGTCGGGCCGTCGAGCTTTTGGCACCCTCGCCTGGGGTTCCTTGTCTAGCGCGGTATCGTCGATGCGGGAATTGCGCTAAACGAAATCTCACCGGGCACATCCGAACCATCGCGCAAAAACGGCGCGATCGTCAAGGTCAGCGCGTGCGGTGTATCGTCGAGCGCGGGCGTCTCGAATTGCAGTGCGCCACTATACTGGGCGCTCGGCGCGAGGCGCAGGCCAATGAAGAGCTGACGGTCGGTCAAGACGGGATCTTTGGTCGCAAGAATGCGGTACACGTTGCCGCGATCGTCTTTGAGGACGGACTTTCCGTACGGCAGGACGTTGACGAACGATTGCCCGAGGTTTGCGAAGTTCACGATCACCTCGACGCGGCGCTCGAAGTAGCTGACTTTGCGGATTTGGACCCGCAGGTCGTCAACGTTTTGCGTGACGTCTGCCGGGTAGGCTCGCCACGGATGGCCGAGGTCCCGGACCTTCCAGCCGTGATCGTCGAGCGCACCGAGGACGACGTCGACCTCGCCTTTGAAACGCTCGTTTTTTAAATGATTGTAGAAGCCGAGCGATTCATGCGCGAAAAAGACGCGCCCGTGCTCATCACCGTCAGCACCCAACAGCCTGAAGGCGCGCAGGGAGAGGCCATCGGCGGTGAAAATTGATGCGAAGTTTTGCGCATTGCGGAAATAAATGCGATCGCGCGCGGAAAGCAAGGCGAATGCAGCCGGATAATCCGCCCGTTTGAGCGCGGAGAGGTACGCCGTGACCGCTTGCGTCTGACCGCCACTCGGGACGGGTCCGAATTTTGGCGTCGGCGCGGCGCCGAGAAGCGCCACACTCAGCGCGAAGGCGGCGACACGGAGGGTCACGGCGTCTCTCCCAGGAGCAGGTCCACGATACGCATCAAGTCGGCATCGTCGGCAAAGCGCAAGCTGATCGCACCGCCATCGCCGGCAGGGACGATATGAACGTGCGTGCCGAAGCGGTAGCGCAGGCGGCCCTCGACATCGTCGAGATCGGCCGGGCGCGCGGATGGCGCGCGCCACGTCCGCTTCCGGACCTTCGGCGGCACACTTGCGGCAGCCGCCGACTCGACGGCGCGGACCGTCAGGCCCTCACGGACAACCCGATAGGCGAACGCCTCACGAGCATCCTCCGGAAAAGCGAGCAAGGCGCGCGCGTGACCCACGGAGAGCGTCCCGCTGCGGATCAGCGCTTTGAGGGCATCCGAGAGCACGAGGAGGCGTAAGGCGTTTGCGATCGCGGGGCGGCTCCGCCCCACGCGCTCGGCGACGCGCTCCTGGGTGAACCCGAAAGACTCCATCAAGTGAGCGAAGCCCATCGCTTCTTCGAGCGGGTCGAGGTTTTCGCGCTGGAGATTTTCGATAATCGCGACCTCGAGGCTTTCACGGTCATCAGCCTCGCGTACGATCGCGGGGATCGATTCGAGACCCGCTGCGGTTGCCGCGCGCCAGCGGCGTTCGCCGGCGATCAACTCGTAATCGGTCCCGCGCGGGCGCACTAAAATTGGAACGAGCACGCCGAAGGCGGCGATCGACGCGCGGAGTTCATCGAGTGCAGCGGCATCGAAGACGGTCCTCGGCTGACTGGGATTGGGAACGATCCGGCCGACGGCGATCGTCTGCATGCCGCGCGATCCGCCGCCCTGGCGGTCGTCGCCGAGCAGCGCGGCGAGGCCACGGCCAAGACGCGGTTTCGGCGTACTCATCGCGTCGCTCCGAGCGCTTCGGTCACTTCGCGGGCGAACTGCAAGTAGGCCTGAGCACCGCGGCTTTTCACGTCGAAAACCACGCCCGGCTGGCCAAATGACGGCGCCTCCGAGAGCCGGATATTGCGCGGGATCTGCGTTTTAAAAAGCTGATCGGGAAAGTAACGGTGCAATTCGTCGATGACCTCAGCCGCCAGTTTGGTGCGGCCGTCGTACATCGTGATGAGAACGCCGAGGATCGTCAACTCGGGATTGAGCGCCTCGCGGATTCGGCGCACGATTGAGGTAAGTTGCGAGAGCCCTTCGAGCGCGTAAAACTCAGCCTGAACCGGAATAATGACGTCGGTCGCTGCGGTGAGGGCGTTGATCGTGAGCAGCCCGAGCGACGGCGGGCAATCGATGAGCATGTAGTCGTAGTCGCCGGCGGCCGCACGCAGGGCGTTCTTCAAGCGGCCTTCGCGCTGGAGCGCCGAGACGAGTTCGATCTCCGCGCCAGCCAAATTGAGCGTGGCGGGGACGATCGAGAGGCCGGGAATCGCCGTCGGGCGGACGACGTCGGCGACCGATGCGCCCTCGAGCAAGATCGAATACACGTCTTTCTCGAGCTCGCGCTTGTTGATGCCGACGCCGGTTGTCGTGTTGCCTTGTGGGTCGACGTCGATAATAAGAACGCGTTCGCCACCTATGGCCAGCGATGCACCCAGATTAACAGCCGTCGTGCTCTTGCCGACGCCGCCTTTCTGATTGACGATCGCGATGACACGTGTTCCACGTGAAACAGTCGTGATGGTCTCGATTCTACTTCAGATGCGCACCCTGCGTCTCGGCGTCAAAATAACGCTCGATCAGGGCGGCCAGCAGGTCGGGCTGATTACGACTTGGCTCATCGGTAACCTGCTCGAAGAGCCACCGCAGGGTCGCTCCGACGCGCTCGTCGCCGCGGAATCCAGGCGCGGCCAGCCCGCGCCGCTCGAGAGCAACGATCACGTCGGCACCGCCGACGGCCAGGTCTTTGATGGTAAATGCGGGCGCTTCGGCGACGATCTCCGCGACACGCGCCTCAAAGCGCTCGTTTGCGTCGTCTCGCTTGGGCAATCCACTCCCGGCGATATCGGCTGCCCGTAACGCGAAGAGCCGCTCCAGATGCTCGACGCCGATCCGTTGGACGAACCGGCGGATCGTCTTGGGTTGGGCATCGGGGTCGTTGCCATACATGTGCATGCGCACGAGATGCTGGACCGTCGCGATCGTGTCGTGCGGCAAACGGATCCGTTCGAGCATCGCCGGGACGAGATCCGCACCAACCTGCTCGTGGCGATAGAAATGCGGCCCATCCTTGGTCCGCGGCTTGCCGACATCGTGCAGGAGCGCCGCAAGTCGCAAGACGAGGTCGCCCGGCGGCACGGCGTCGAGCGTCACGAGGTTGTGCCGGTAGACGTCGTACGCATGCCACTCGTTCTGATCGACGCCGACACCCTCGACGACTTCCGGCCAGACGAGCGCGAGCAGGCCGTGTTCCCGAAGAATCTCAAGACCCACGGACGGCCGCGGGGCGAGCGTCAACAGCTTGCCGACCTCATCCCCGATGCGCTCGGCCGAAACCGTTGTGACCAGCGGCGCCGAGACGGTCATCGCGGCACTCGTGGCTGCGCTGAGCACATAGTCAAAACGAGCGGCAAATTGCGCGGCGCGCAGCATCCGCAGGGGATCTTCGTTGAAAGCCTCCGCCCGAACGAGATCGATCCGGCGAGCCGTAATATCCGCGACACCCCCGTGCGGGTCGATGAGGACGTCATCCGCGATCCGGCGGGCGATCATGTTCATCCGGAAGTCGCGCCGGCCTAAATCGTCCTGAAGCGAGACGTCCGGCCCGCTCTCGACGGCAAAATCCCGGTGCCCGGCGCCTGTCGAACGCTCGCGGCGCGGAAGGGCAACATCGGCGTGGCCGTCATCAGAACGAAACTTGAGCACCGCAAACGACGCCCCGACGATGTCGACGCGGCCGATAGTCCGCAGGCGGGCGATCACCGTCTCGAGATCGAGCCCGACGACGACGTAGTCGAGGTCTTTGGCGGGCCGATCCGTCTGTCCGAGCGCAAGCCGGAGGTCGTCGCGGACGCTGCCCCCGACGGCAAAGAGGGCCTCTCCCCCGAACGCGCTCGCGAGCCGAGCGTCAAGCGCGTGTTTCACGTGAAACAGAGCGGCCGCTTATCCGGAATCCCATTGCGGCGTGGGAAGCGGCCTTGCGTCGGGGTCAACTTTTCCAAGAGCAGGATCCGGCGTTCGCCGCCGAGGAGGCGTTCGTCGAGCACGCGTGCCCCGAGCATCAGCGCGGCATCGCGCAAGGCGTCGCGCTCGCGGTCATCGAGCGCTCCCCGCTGCAAGAGTGCCCAGCCGTCGACGGCGAGGAACGGTACGGTCAATTCCGCGACGGTCGGAGCGCTAGCCACTGCGCGGGCGGTCGCCGTCAGATAGCGTTCGCGGTAGGCGGGATCTTGGCCGAGGACTTCCGCGCGGCCGTCGATCGCCTCGCCCTCGAGGCCGAGTTCCCGTATCGCATGCTGCAAAAACGTGACTTTCTTCTTCACGGCATCGACGAGAGTGACGCGCACGCCCGTAGCGATGGCGAGGGGGATTCCCGGTAACCCGCCGCCGGTACCGATGTCGATGAGCGGGCCACGTACATCCGGAACCAGGCTGAGCGCGTCGACCAAGTGCTCGACGAGCGCCTCGGCCGTCTTTGCGCCGGTCAGGTTCACATCGCGATTCGCCGCGAGCAAGAGCGCCCCGAATGCCGCAAGTCGTATCGCAAGCGCCGCCTCCACCCCCGCCCCACGCAACAGCGTCGCCAGCCCCTCGTTCATTCCCGACCAACCGGTTGGGCGATCGCACGGTCCGCCGGTGGCTCGGGGTTGGCGTGCAAATACACGCGTAACACCGCGATGTCCGATGGTGTAATGCCCGGGATCCGACCCGCCGCGGCAAGCGTCCGCGGTCGCCGTGCGCTGAACTTCTCGCGGGCTTCGAGCGAGAGCCCGCGGACGCCGCGGTACTCGAGCCCATCGGGCAGGACGCGCCTCTCGTCTTTGCGCGCGGCTTCGATCGCGACGTCTTGCCGTTTGACATATCCCGCGAGCTTGATCTCGATTGCAATGCGCTGGGCGATCGCCGCCGGCGGCGGTTCGGGAAAGAGTGGTGCTACATCGCGAGCTTCGAGCATGGGACGCCGCAGGGCATCGGCAAGCGACGTCCCCGCCGGAACGTCGACGCCCGCGATCGTCGTCGCTTTGAGACGCGTGCGTTCGGCAATCTCGATTCCCGCAGCGATCGCATCGCGACGCCCTTCGAACGCCGCGAAATCCGCATCGCCGATCAGACCGAGAGCACGGCCAACGGGCATCAACCGCAGATCGGCGTTATCGGTGCGCAGGACGACGCGATGTTCGGCGCGCGACGTCATCATGCGGTACGGTTCGTCGACACCTTTGGTAACGAGGTCGTCGATCAGGACGCCGATGTAGGCTTCCTCGCGGCCCAGCCGCAGCGGCTCTTCACCGCGCGCGCGCTTGGCCGCATTGATTCCGGCGATGAGGCCTTGTGCGGCCGCTTCTTCATATCCCGAGGTGCCGTTGAGTTGACCGCAGTGAAACAGCCCCGCGACGCGACGCGTTTCAAGCGACGGATCGAGCTCGGTCGGCGTGACGAAATCGTATTCGACGGCGTAGCCCGCGCGCAACATCACGACGTCGTGCAGCCCGGGCAACGTCTGTAACATTTTCAGTTGCACATCGGCAGGCAGCGACGTCGAGAAACCGCCGACGTAGAGCGTCGGCTCGTCCCAGCCCTCGGGTTCGATGAAGATCTGGTGCGTCGGGTTGTGCGCGAACTTGACGACTTTATCTTCGATCGAGGGGCAGTAGCGCGGACCGATTCCGCGGATGAGATCCAGGCCGTAGAGCGGCGAGCGATGCAGGTTGTCGCGCACGAGCGCGTGCGTGCGATCGTTCGTCTCCACGATGTAGCACGGCACTTGCGGCCCGGCAAAACGCGCTTCGCTCCGATACGAAAACGGCAGCGGAATCGAGCTCGGCGCTTGAGCGGTCATCTGCGAATAATCGACGCTCGTGCGTGCGATGCGCGGCGGCGTCCCCGTTTTCAAGCGCGCGAGCGGAAAGCCCGCACGCGCGAGCGCCGCGGATAAACCGATCGACGGCGCTTCGCCGAAACGTCCCGCGGCCTCCGAGTGCTCGCCGCGAAAAATCGTGCCGCCAAGAAACGTCCCGGTCGCAAGCACGACATTCGGAGCGTGATACGTGGAGCCGTCCGCGCACACGACGCCGCGCACGGCTCCCGCGCTCATGATGAGATCTTCTACCATGCCCGCAACGATCGTGAGATGGGGTTCTGCGGCGAGCGACTCGCGAGCGACTCGCGCGTAGGCGGGTTTATCGGCTTGCGCGCGCAGCGCCCACACCGCGGGGCCTTTGGATTCATTGAGCATGCGCGAGTGAAGCGACGCGCGGTCGATGATCTCGCCCATCGCGCCGCCGAGCGCGTCGATCTCGCGCACGAGCTGACCTTTGGCACTCCCGCCGATCGACGGATTGCACGGCAACGTGCAAATCTTTTGCGGATCGCCGGTTACCAACAACGTTGGAACGCCGAGCCGGGCCGAGGCACGGGCCGCTTCGAGTCCGGCGTGACCTCCGCCGACGACGATGACGCCCGCAGCGCTTGTACTCATCGTATCCATCGTATCACTTGCCGATGCAGAAGCGCGCGAAGATGCCGGTGACGACCTCCTCGTTTGCTTCCGCTCCGCCGATGAGGCCGAGCGCCGCAGAGGCTGCGAGCAAATCGGGCGCCGCAAGATCGATCGGGGCGCCAGCCGCGATCGTGATTCGCGCGTGCACGATCGCGCGCTGCGCAGCTGCGACGGCATCTGCTTGCCGTGCGCTCGCCAAATGCGGCCGCGCAAAATCCGGCGTTTCGCCACCCCAGCCCAGACTAGCGATGGCGGTACGCAGCGCCGCAAGCGTGCGCGGATCGAACACCGAGCCAACGATCGCCTCCACGGGAATCGCCGGGTCAGCGACGGTGGTGCCGAGGTCGCTCTTGTTAAGAAACACGATTCGCGGCCGGTCGCGGACCGACTCCAGCGCCGCGCGCGCATCGGCATCGAGCGGAGAGGACCCGTCGATCACGACAAGTGCCAAGCGGTTTCCCGCAAGACTCGCGCGCGTGCGTTCGATTCCGGCCCGCTCGAGCGGATCCTCGGTGAGCCGCAGGCCGGCGGTATCGGTGAGCCGGACGAGCACGCCGTCGATGCCGATCGTCTCCTCGATCGTATCGCGGGTCGTGCCCGCGATATCCGAGACGAGAGCGCGGTCGGCGCCGAGCAGGGCGTTGAGGAGCGAGGATTTCCCGGCGTTCGGCGGACCGACGATCGCAACGCCGAGCCCCTCGCGGACCAGCCGCCCTGTCTCCCAGCTCGCAACCAAGTCGCCGAGGCACGCGTCGATCGCCTCCAAGTCTGCGGCGAGCGCGCTCCGCTGCGGCTCGGGAACTTCATCGGGGAAATCGATCGCGCCCGCCAACTGTTCGAGCGTGCAGGCGAGCTGCCCGCGAATCGATTCGATGACGGTACGAACGCCGCCGGCAAGGCGCGCGGTCGCCGCGATGGCTGCACCGCGACTCTCCGCCTCGATCACGTCGGCCACCGCCTCCGCCTCGGAGAGATCGAGCTTGCCCGCTAAGAACGCGCGCTGGGTGAATTCACCCGGTCCGGCCAGTCGCGCACCATGCGTGACGAGCGCGCGCAGCACTTCGCGCGCGACGACCGGCGATCCGTGCACGTGGAGTTCGAGCATATCTTCGCCTGTATAACTCGCGGGCGCAGCGAAGAGCAGTGCGAGGCCGCGGTCGATTGCCGCTCCGCTCGGATCGAGCATCGTGCCGAACGTTGCGACACGCGGCTCCAGCGGCGGGCCCACGAAGACGCGTTCTGCAAGCGCGCGAACGTCGGGGCCGCTGGCGCGCACGATCGCGATCGCTCCGCGTCCGGGGGGCGTCGCGATGGCCGCGATCGTCTCCCCCGAAGCCACGACTATTTGGGTGAGACGATCAGTCGCCGTTCGGGTTCGACGCCTTGCGACTCGGTCGAAACGAACGGGCTCTCGGCAAGCGCGAGATGGACGATCTTGCGCTCGGAGGGCAGCATAGGTTGGAGAGCGATCGGTTTACGCTCGCGCACGACCCGCTCGAGGGTCTGCAGCGCGAGCATCTTCAGTTGCTCGGCACGACGGGCCCGGTAGCCCTCGGCATCGATCGAATAATACTTGCGGTTGTTGCGCACGCCTACGTTGATGATGTTATTGAAGACCAAATTCAGCGCTTCGAGCGTGTTGCCGTGGCGCCCGATGAGGTTCGCTAGATCCGAGCCGCGGACTTCGAGATACTCGCCTTCGGGACGGCTGATATACACGACATCGACGCCCGTGATGCCCATGCGCGTGAGAATCTCGACCAATAAGTCTTTTGCCGGTTGGATCTGATCGGGGTCGGAGACGGTGGGGACGCTCGGACGCGGGCGGCGCGGCGGCAGGGCCGCAACGGCTTCGCCGGGCTCGGCTGCGCGCGTGCGGCCGCGGCCGCCTCGGCGCCGCGTGCCGGCGCGGCGGGCAGTCGGGTCGCCCGTGGGATCGTCGTTTGCTGGAGTCTGCTCGTCGCTCACGGATATCCTATCGTTTGGCACGGCGCTTCGAACGCGAACCGTTCGAGGCGGTCTTTGAGGCATTTTGGCCGCCCGAGGGCGAAGTTCCGTCGCCATCGGCTAGGGCGCTCTTGACCGGGGTGGTTTTGCCTTTGACGGTCTTCATCGCGCCGCCATCCGGCACCGTCCCAATCGCCGTTGCGGTCTTGGCCCCGTACAAACCGAATTTGCGGAAGAAGTAGACCTGTTGGGCCATCGTAAACAAATTCGCGGCAAACCAGTACACGATGAGCGCACTCGACCAATTATGGCCGAACCACGCGATAAAGACCGGCGACATGAACGACATGATCTTCTGCGTCTGCGCGGCCTGCGGATCGGTCGACGGCGGCGAACCGAAGCGCACGCTGAAGTACATCGAGATCACGTAGAGCGCGAGGAAAATGTAATCCGGCGCAAACAGGTTCGCCGCGATAATCGCCGCGCCGCCAACCTTCGGGAGATGCTCGCCAACCGCGCTGCCGATCCACAGAAAATGCTCGGACTTGAACTGATCCGAACGCGCGATGATCGCCCAATAGAGGCTGAAGAGAATGGGCATTTGCAAGAGCAGCGGCAAGCAGCTCGCAAACGGGTTGACGCCGTGCTCTTTGTAGAGCGCCATCTGCTCTTGCTGGAGTTTCTGGGGTTCGCCCTTATACTTGGCTTGGAGCGCTTTGAGCAGCGGCTGCACTTTCTGCATCTCCGCCATCGATTTGAATTGCATCGAGGCGAGCGGCCAGAACGCGAGGCGAACCAGACCCGCGAACACGATCAAGCTCCATCCGAGGCTCGGGATGAAGTGGTGGATATAATCCAGGACCCACGTGAGGGCCGTGATGATCGGTTGGAGCGGGTTAAACGCGAGGAAGAGCACGACCGGCCTTTCGGGTTACGGGATCGGGTCGACCCCGCCCGGATTCCATGGATTACAACGCAACACGCGGCGTCCGGCTAAACCTATCCCGCGAACGACGCCATGTTTCACGACCGCACCGTACGCGTAGTCCGAGCATGAGGGATAAAATCGGCAGGAGGCTGGGAGCGCCGGTGAGATGACGAGCTTGTAGGCCCGAAGCACCCCCAGCAGTAAAAGCCGGATCACGCGAGGCCCAAAAGTCGGCTGACTTCTCCGGTGATCTCCGCAAAAGAACCAGTGCCGGCCGCCGGGCGTGCGATGAGCACGCAATCAACGAAGGGCGCCGAGCCGAAGGTGGTTGCATCGAGGATCGCCTTGATGCGTCGCCGGACCCGGTTACGGACGACCGCCCCGCCGACGTCCTTGGCGATACTCAGTCCGACCCGCGAATTGCGCGGATCGCGTCCTCCATCAACGAAGGCGACGAAATACGTCCCCGTCTTGCGTCGACCGCGGCTTCGGACGCGTGCAAAGTCGCCCCGCCGACGGAGGCTGGCGAAGGTCCGCATGCGGGCTAGACGGTCAGGCGTTTACGGCCTTTTTTCCGGCGTGCGGCAAGGACGCGGCGGCCGTTCTTCGTTGCCATACGCGACATGAATCCATGCACGCGTTTGCGGCGGCGATTGTGCGGCTGAAATGTGCGCTTCACAGTAAGTCTCCGAATCGACAAGAAATGGCCCCGCACGCGGATGCGCGGGGCAGCCATTTAGTATACGTAGCGAGGGGGCAAGGAGTCAAGCCGCAGGGCCCGAGACGCGAAGCGTTCGCAATCGTTCCGCATCTGTGGACAAGGCTGTGGAAAATCCGGGGCGCCGGTGCGTCGCAATCGACCGAACGACGAGGACTCCTGCCCGGTTTGGGACCAGTTTTTTCTTGCGAATAACCCGTCGAAAACTCCGTAACACATGAGACTTTTGCCTGTTTATAGGCCTGTGGATAAGTGCATAAGTTTTCGTCTCGCAAGCGCAGGACTAGGGTCTATGGACGCCAATCCGAGGTGGCTCCATCATCCCGTTTCGCACTTTGGTCATATGGTGCGGGCGGCCGAACCTTTTCCGACTATTTCAGTAGGGAACGTCTATGCCGAGCATTACGAATGCGACGGATGTCGCGGGCGATCTATGGGCTGCGGCGCTTGAATCGCTAGAACGAAAATACTCGAAACCGATCTTCGAGATGTGGCTCAAACCCATGCGTCTCGTCGAGGTCAATCACTCCGAGATCGTCCTTGCGGTGCATTCCAACTTTGCCCGCGATTGGGTCGAAAATCGCTTGAAATCCGAGATTGCCGACGTTCTCGCAACGCTGCTTGGTACCAGTATCGACATTCGTTTCGTCGTCGCAACCGATACAGGTGAGGCCCCCGCTCAAGCCGCCGCCGCGGCGGCCCCGACGCGCACGATCGTCGCCCCCGAAGAACTCCGCCAAGGAAATCTCAACCCGCGCTACACCTTCGATGAGTTCGTCGTCGGCAACAGCAACCGGTTCGCCCACGCCGCCTCTCAGGCCGTGGCCGAGACCCCGGCCAAAGCCTACAACCCGCTCTTTCTCTACGGCGGGGTGGGTTTGGGCAAGACCCACCTCATGCACGCGATCGGGCACCGCGTTCTCGCCCAGAACCCCAGTGCCAACGTGGTCTATCTTTCAAGCGAGAAGTTCACGAACGAATTCATCATCGCGATCAAAAACAACCAGACGGTCGAGTTCCGCAACCGGTACCGCCACGTCGACGTGCTCCTAATCGACGACATTCAGTTCTTGGAAGGCAAGGAACAGACCCAAGAAGAGTTCTTTCACACCTTCAACTCCCTACACGAGGCAAGCAAACAGCTCGTCATCTCGAGCGACCGTCCGCCGAAAGAAATCCAGACGCTCGAGAACCGCCTACGATCGCGCTTCGAGTGGGGACTACTCACCGACATCCAGCCGCCGGACTTGGAGACGCGCGAAGCGATCTTGCGCAAAAAAGCAGAGAGCGAGAAAATTCCTGTCCCTGATGAAGTGACGTCGTTCATAGCAAAAGTGATCCCCTCGAATATCCGTGAACTCGAAGGCTCGCTCATTCGCGTCGTCGCGTTCGCCTCGTTAACCAAGTCGCCGATCACCGTCGACCTCGCAGCCGAAGTTCTCAAGAACGCAGTGGCTCAAGCACCGATGCATCGCGTCACGATCCCGCTCATCAAAGAACGGGTCGCCAAAGCCCACGCCCTCACCGTCAAGGAGATGGACAACGGCCGCCGCGATCAGCGTCTCGCTGCCCCGCGCCAAATCGCCATGTATCTGGCCTGCGAACTTACAGACTGCTCGCTGCCCCAAATCGCACGCGACTTCGGAAAAAAAGATCACACCACCGTCATGTACGCCCGCGACAAAGTAAAAGATCTGATGGAACGCGATGAAGCGTACCGCAATAAAATCCGCTCGCTCTTGGCACTCTGCCAAAGCGAGTAACGCACTCAATCACCACTCGCATGCATGTATCGTGTCTAGCGGGTGGGGCGACATGCTGCCGGTGGGCTCTCCGCGCTTTTCGTGAAGCCGGGTTTGGCGCGAGCGAAAAGTCGGCGAGTAGCATTTTTACACGCCGTAAAGATGCGGGCGTCCCCACCGGCAGCATGTCGCCCCAGTCGCCCTACCCGCCAACCGCCATCCACAAAAAAAGCCAAACAAAACCGCGACTCACAGAGTTGTGCTGATTCGCCCACAGGGTGGGGCTTCAAACGTGGATAATGGGGTTTCGCGCGGCCTCTGTTTAGGACGGGGATGGATCGTGTGATTCATCCACAAGCAAAAAATGGCGCATCCTGCTGTCGTAATTGGGGATGCAGACTTGTCCCCGTTGCTCACCGCGTTACTGCTAGTACGACTACCCTTTTATATAAACGAGACGACGGCCCCATGGCCGTGGACGGTGGATAGTGAAGTTTACCTGTAGTACGAAAGACATCGCGTCGGCCGTTAGTGCGGCGAGTAAGGTCGTCAACGCGCATACTACCGTTCCGATTCTTTCCAACGTGTTGCTCACAGCCGAAGACGGTTCGATCAAAGTGCGGGCCACCGATCTCGAACTTACACTCGAGCATGCCTTTCCAGCAGAGATCACCGAGCCCGGATCGGTCACCGTTCCCGCGAAGTTGTTTTCGGGTTATCTTGGGAACTTGCCGGCCGGTATTCTCGAGCTTACGGGTTCGCCGTCGCGAGCGAGTGTGAAGTGCGCGAAGTCGAATTACGACTTTCATGCGCTTCCGCCAGATGAGTATCCGCCGTTGCCGGCCGCGCAAAAAGGAGCGAGTTTCGGACTGGCTGCCAAACGCTTTCGCGAAGGTGTGAACGCTACGATATTCGCTGCCTCGAACGAGGAGGCGCGCGGTGCCGTTCTTATGGGGACGCTCGTCGAAGTCGAAGGCAATTCGATTACGATGGTTGCGACCGATGGGTATCGGCTTGCGAAGTGGCAGGCGGAACTCGATCGGCCGAGTGACGCGCCTGCGAAGTATATTATTCCGTCGCGCGCGCTTGCCGAAGCGGCGCGTAATCTTGGCAATACAGAAATCTTGGAAATGACGGTGCTTGGCGCGCAGAACAATCAACTCTCGCTTGCTGCAGATGCGACCTCGATCGTCGTACGGCTCGTTGATGGGCAGTACCCGAATTACGGGCAGGTAATTCCCGCGAAATTCGACCGTTCGGTTACCGTTAATACGAGCGCATTCATAGGCGGACTGCGGCGCGCCGAACTCGTTGCCGGTGACCGGGCGTCGATGGTCAAGATTGCGGTTTCGAATCAGCAGTTGATTATTACGGCGAACTCGGAACTCGCCGGTAATGCGTATGAGGAACTCGAGGTCGAGCAGACCGGCGATGATCTCACTATTGCGTTCAATGCGCGCTATCTGGTTGAAATTCTCAATCACATCGATTCGCCGCAAGTGGTGCTGGAATTTTTGGGGCCGCTTTCGCCTGCGGCGATTCGTCCGCTGGAGAGCGCGAGCGGTGCGAATCAACTCTATGTGTTGATGCCGCTGCGCCAGTAGTTACGTGCTGCTCGAGCAGCTCGTATTAACCGACTTTCGGAATTACACGGCGCTCAACTTTGCGCCGGCATACGGCCTCAACGTGTTCGTCGGACCAAACGCCCAAGGCAAGAGTAACTTGCTCGAAGCGATCGCGATGCTTGCGACCGGAAAATCATTTCGCGCGACGCGGGAAGCAGAAACGATTCGGACGGGTGCGACGCATGCGGAAATTGCGGGTGTTGCGCGGATCGCGGCGGGAACGATTCGGCTGCGCTGTGCGATCGATGTCGGAGCGAACGGGGCGCGGAAAAAATATGACGTTAACGGTTCCAGTGTCGGCTTTGCGACGTTTCTTGGGCGCGCGCGCGTGGTGACGTTTGTGCCGGCGGATCTTGGGCTCGTGTCGGGCGCCCCGGCGTTGCGGCGGAGTTTTCTCAACGCCGCACTCGCGCAAGAAAGTCCGTTTTACTATCGGGCGCTCGCGCGGTATCAGAAAGTGAGCGCGCAGAAATCCGCTTTGTTGCGCGGACTCATCGATCCGGACACAGAGTTGCTAGCAGCATACGATGAGGCGCTCGCGGAGAGCGGCGCGGTGATCGTTCACGCGCGTGCCGCGTTCGTGCGCGAGCTTGCGGAGGCGGCCGAACGTATTTACGCACGCTGGGAAGGCGCGGGTGAGCGGCTCGCGATTTGCTACGCACCAAACGTGCCGCTCGACGGTGTGGATGCGACGCGGCTCAGCGAAATACGCGGCGCGCTGCAGGCGCGGTTGGAATTGCGCCGGGCAAGTGAGATCGTGCGCCGGACGACTCTCGTCGGGCCGCACCGTGACGATCTAACGCTTGAAATCGACGGCGCGCCGCTTGCGGCATACGGATCGCAGGGTCAGCAGCGCACGGCGGTACTCGCGCTCAAAGTCGGCGAATACGATGTCATGCACGCGCGTAGCGGCGATGCGCCGATCTTGCTTCTCGACGACGTTCTCTCCGAACTCGACCCCGAACGCGCGGCCGGATTTCTTGCTGCGCTAGAGGGGTTCGAGCAGGCATTTCTGACCACGACCGATGCCCCGGCTCTGGACGCATCCGTGCACGCATTTGCGGTGCGCGCGGCGACGGTCGGACCGCTCTAATGTCACTCGAGAAGATGGGTGATTCACTTGCGGGTTGGGTGCCGCGCGGATTGCCGGCGGGCGACCCGCTCGTCGCGATTCGCACGGCGTGGGGAGAGATAGTCGGCGCGGATACCGCGCGCGCCGCGCAGCCGGTTGCGATCGAAGGCGACACGCTCGTCGTGCTGACGAATTCGAGCGTGTGGAGCCACCAGCTCTCGTTTTTATCGCTCGAAATCATCCGCTCGCTGCGCAGTCTGCCGGCAGGACGCGGCCTTGCGCGGATTCGTTTCCGCGTCGGCGCCCGCAAAGTCGGGCCCAAAGCGGCACCCGTGAAGAAGCGAACCGATCCCGAACGGCCCGCTCGGGGAACGGCCGGCGGGCCGCCGGCGAGTCCCGAAGAAGCGCTCGCGCGTTTTCGGGCTCGGGTCGAGCGTCAGCGGCGCGTGCTGCTCGATGCCGGGTGGACGGCATGTGAGGTCTGCGGCGCGGCGACGAACGAGACCAAGCGCTGCGCACCATGTGCGGGCAAAGACGCCGAAGCGCGTGGTGCCGCAACTGAGCGTTTGATGTTCGATGCGCCGTGGCTGGGCTTCAACGCGACGGCCGAACTCGTCGGGGGATTGGCCCTGGGTGAGTACGAGAGCCTCCGTAAACGGATGCTCTCTCGCTGGTGGGACGTGCTCGTGCGCGCTCGCGTCCGCAAAGCCGTCTCGCTCAACCGGCGCGAAGCCTCGATCGCTAGTTCCTACCTGTTGCTGCAGACCGGCTGGGAACCGGACCGCATCACGCCGGCGGTGGCGCGAAATCTGCTCGGCGACGAGATTTTCGGGCTGGTCTTCGGAGAAAAACAGACCTCTTGAGACTTACGTTGAAGAGAGTGTATTGGGGGAATCCCCTTGAGCGTGCCGGGTCGACCCGGGCTACCGCCGCACCTAGAACGCCACCAAGAGACACCAATTGCAAGACTATAATTCCGAGCAGATCGAGGTCCTTAAAGGCCTCGAGGCCGTCCGCAAGCGTCCCGGCATGTATATCGGGAACACCAGCGAGCGCGGCCTCCATCAGCTCGTGTACGAAGCCGTCGACAACTCGGTCGACGAAGCACTCGCCGGCCACGCCACCAAGATCGCCGTCACGATTTACAAAGACGGCTCGGTCTCCGTCGAAGACGACGGCCGCGGCATCCCCGTCGACATGCATGCCGAGGAGAAGATGCCCGCGATCGAAGTGATCATGACGATCCTTCATGCCGGCGGCAAGTTCGGCAAAGGCGGCTACAAAGTTTCGGGCGGCTTGCACGGCGTCGGCATCTCGGTTGTCAACGCGCTCTCCATCGAGATGACCTCGCGCGTCAAACGCAATGGAAATCTGTACGAAATCAAATTCGCACGCGGTCTCACCGCGCAGAAGCTCCAGAAGATCGGCAAGGCCGAAGGTACGGGAACGTATCAGTGGTTCAAGCCCGACCCCGAAGTCTTCGAGACGCTCGATTTCCACTGGGACATTCTTCAGAAGCGCATGCGCGAACTGGCGTTCCTCAACCGTGGCCTTGCGATCACGCTGCGCGACGAACGTCCCGAAGAACCGCGTGAGCGCACGTTCGTGTACGAGGGCGGCATCATCTCGTTCGTCGAGTATCTGAACGAGAAGAAAGATCCGCTGCACGACATCATCTCGACCAACGGCGAACGCGAGTCGGTCGTCATCGAATGCGCGCTGCAGTGGGCCGACGCGTACACCGAGAGCGTGTACTCGTTTGCCAACAACATCAATACGATCGAAGGCGGCATGCATTTGCTGGGCTTCCGTACGGCCGTCACCAATGCCGTGAACACGTACGCGAAGAAACGCGGCATGCTCAAAGAAGCCGACGGCAACCTTTCAACCGACGACTGCATGGAAGGCCTGACCGCCGTCGTCTCGGTGAAGCTGCAAGAGCCGCAGTTCGAAGGTCAGACCAAGACCAAGCTCGGCAACGCGCGCGTGCGCACGATCGTGTATTCGCTCGTGAGCGAACGGATGGAGTTCTTCTTCGAGGAGACGCCCAAAGTCGCGCGGGCGATCGTCGAGAAATGTATGATGGCATCGCGTGCGCGCGAAGCGGCAAAGAAAGCGCGCGACCTCACGCGGCGCAAGAACTCGCTCGAAGGCAGCGGCCTGCCCGGGAAGCTCGTCGACTGTAAGAATCAGGACCCCGCGCTCTCGGAGATATTCCTCGTCGAAGGCGACTCGGCCGGCGGTACGGCCAAGGGCGGACGCGATCCGAACACGCAAGCGATTCTGCCTTTGCGCGGCAAGATCATCAACGTGCAGAAGGCGCGGTTAGACAAAGTGCTCTCGAATGAAGAAATTCGGACGATGATTACGGCGTTCGGTACGGGATTCGGCGATGAATTCAATAGCGAGAAACTGCGCTACCACAAAATCATCATCATGACCGACGCTGACGTCGACGGCTCGCACATCCGCACGCTGCTCTTGACGTTCTTCTACAATCAGATGAAGGCGCTGATCGAAAAAGGGTACGTGTATATCGCGCAGCCGCCGCTCTACGGCGTAAAACGCGGCAAGATGCAGGCGTATGCGTACAACGAAGACGAGCTGAACAAAATATTCGACGGACGCGACCCCAAAGATTTCATGATTCAGCAATACAAGGGTTTGGGCGAAATGGATGCCGAGCAGCTCGCCGTGACGACGATGGAAGTCGGCCACCGCCGCCTCAAACAAGTCACGCTCGAAGACGCTGTTGCCGCCGATGAAATGTTCGTCACGCTCATGGGCGACAAAGTCGAGCCGCGCAAAGAATTCATTCAAACCTTTGCCCGCAGCGTCAAGAATCTCGACTTGTAAGCGACGTACGCCGTGAGCAAAGCGGCACGCCGTTCGCTTTACGCGCTCGGCCTTAGCCTGCTCGTCATCGCGGTCATCATCGCGCGCCACGCGCTCGCGGCGTTCGTCGTGAGCCGTACGCTCGCCTCAGTCACCGGATACGACGTCCGCTTTTCGGAGTTGCGCCTGGGCAACACTCACGGTGCACTCCTGAACGTGCGAGTGGGTCGCGCGGGTGATCCCGTCCTCGAAGCGCAGCGCGTCGATTTTTCCTACGCGCTGCGCGACCTCTTCCCGGGCGGACAACACCGCTTTGGGTTCGTCTCCCTCGCGCTCGATCGGCCGACGATCTACCTCGTTCGCCACCGCGACGGCAGCTACAATCTCTCGCGCTACTTCGGGTCCTCGGCGAGCGTGCCGCGCTCCACGCGCGATGCATCGGCGCCGCTGCTCTTCGACGTGCGCGTTCGTGAGGGAACGATCGTGCTGCACGACGACGCCGCGAGTGCCCGCGACTTGGTCGATCAGCGCTTCGAACACGTCTCGGCCGATGCGACCGTGCAGAGCAATTCGCGTACGCGCGCGCGAGTGGATGCCGTCTACCTCGCGCGCGAGCGCGCAAGCGCGCCCTTGCGGCGCTATCCCCTGGAGTTGCGAACGACGATCGACTACACGAAAGGGTATGCCGCGCACCGTCTTCGCGCCGCGTCGGTTCCTGTGCGCGGTCTCTTATCGTTTGTCATCCACGCGGAAGCGGTGCGCTTTGAGGCCGGCATCGCCGATGACCTCGACTTGCGCCTCTACGCGCTTGGTATTCGGCTCGATCGCGACATCGACTATCATCTCGGCGGATCGACGCGCGTGCGGGAGGGCGAACTTGCGATCCACGCACTTGCGCAGCCGATCCGTCGACTTCGCGGGATGCTCGTCCTCACCGACGGCGGCCTTGCGACGCGCGATGTGCGCGCGGATCTCGGCGGGTCGCCGATTACCGCCCGCGGCGGCATCTCGAATTTCGAGAAGCCCGTCTTTCGTCTGGCCGTGCGCGGTGCGGGCGATCTGCACGACGTGCGGTCGATCCTCCGATTCGCGCGGAACGAACCGGTGCGCGGGCACACCCAAATTCAAGCGCTCATCGAAAATGCGATCGACGATCCACTCATCATCATCGCCGTCGATGCGCCCGCCGCTACGTACGATAAATTTCCGATTCGCGGCCTGCACGGTCTCGTCGCGATCTACGATGACTACGCGCTGCTCGGCAACGTTCACGGGACGTACGCGGGGATCGGCACGTCGATCGACGGCCGGTTCGTCTTGGAAAAGAAAACAGGCACGTTGCTCGCCGTCCGTGCGAGCGCTGCGGCAGACGCGTTACCGTATACCGAGAATCTGTTGCCCGGCGCACGCGTCGAGGTCGTGGGTTTGCTCACCGGTGTGGACGATGCGATCGGGACGCGCGGTGTGCTGAGCGCAAGCGGCGCGGGCAACAGCGCGTCCGGCTTTTTTGCGCTCGATCCGCAAGGTCGCGGCGAAATCGGTCCACTCGATCTTACGCGCGAGGGCGGCACGCTGCACGCGGGGTATCGCATCGAGCGCGATTCGAGTTCGAGCGGACTGTGGGCGATCGCCGATGCATACCCGGTGCTCGCGAAACGCACGACCGTGCTACCCGGCGTGAAACTACCGGAGTTTCCTCCGATTGCCGGGATCGTCGGCGGACGTGTCGTGGGCGCAGGGACGCCCAATATCTTCGGCGTTGCGGGGACCCTCGTCGCGCGCGACCTCCGGATCGAGGGGAAACCCGTCGGCACGGGCCGCGCGGATCTTGCGGGAACGCTCGATGCACTCGCGCTGACCAACGTCGATCTCGACGGCAGCATCGGCCGGTTCCGCGGCGATGTCTCGATTGCCGCGGAAGCCGTGGATCTGCAAGGCACGTACACGGGTGATCTCGCGCAACTGCGGCCTCTGACTGGCGATCTTGGCGCGCGCGGTGCGGTGGATGGCCCCATGAGCGTGCAGATCGGGAAAACGACGGTCGTGCAAACCGATGGCGTGCAGCTGCGCGGCGTGAGCGTGCAAGGCGTTCCGGTCGGCGCGGGCGCCGGCACGATTACGATCGACGGTGCCGGTCATGCGACACTGTATGCCGCTCGCGCCACGATCGGTTTGCAAGATGCAGTCGCCGTTCAGCACGGTTCCGATTTTGCGCTCTCGGCCGCGGGCATCTCCGCCGATCTGCTGCATGCCGCCGGCGGACCGCTCACCGGCGGTTCCGTTTCGTTTTTCGGTCTGGGTCAATTCGCACGCGAAGGGCCGCGCTTCGCGGGCGACGTGCTCGTCTCGCGCGGACGCATCGGAGCCTATACGCTCGATGGCGACGCGAGCGTGGACTTCGCGGCGCGGGACATCGCGATCCGCTCCGGTATCGGTGCATTCGGCGGTACGTACGGATTCTTTGGCGGGACCGTGTCGAGCCTCGGTGCGAATCCGCGCTACGCGATCGATGCGCGAATCCCCGAGGGTGATATCCGCACGCTTCGGCGTGCGTTCGGATTCGCAAGCGTCCCGCTCGACGGCAGTTTCGATGCGGCGGTGCGCATTACGGGCACCGGTAATCGTCCGGCCGTCGTGGGGCATGTCGTCGTGGCCGAAGGGCTGTACAACGGATTGAATTTTCGGCACGGCCGTGCGACGCTCGCGGTCGATGCGAACGGCGCGAACGCGCGCCTAGGGCACGTTGATGTCGGGACCACAGGACTCGATTTTGCTGGCTCTGTGCGTGCCGGAGAGACGCGCGTGCAGATCGTCTCACCAAACGTGGATCTGGCCGATTTCAACGACTTCTTCGACGAAGGCGACACGCTCGCCGGACACGGGCCGCTCGGCATCGCGTTTTCAACCGACGCCGCGCATCTGATTCTCACAAGCGGTCGGCTCGCACTCGGCGACCTCCGCTATCGGCGCCTACTCTTCGGAAACGCAAGCGGCGCTTGGCACATGCAAGGCCGCCGAATTCACGGTGCGATCGACGTCGACGGACCGGCTGGAGCGTTCACCGCTCGGGGAACGATTGCGCCGGCGTTGCGCGATCCGATCGCGGCGTTCGCGCACGCCCGTTACGATGCTGATACGAGGCTCTCCCGCGTCGATTTGAAAACGTGGCTGCCCGCGCTCGGCATCGCCTTACCGATCCTCGGCAAGGTCGATGCGACGGCGCACGTCGTGGGCGTGGCCCCCGGGCTTGCCATTACGAGCGACGCGCGGCTCACGCAAGGTTCGTACGCGCAAGTTCCGATCGATCGGTTCTCCGTGCGCGCCGATTCGGTCGGAACGCGCACGCAAATCACCGCCGCGAATCTCGATCTGCCGTTCGTCTCGCTGAGTGCCGCGGGTTCGTTTGCGCTCACGGCAAACGCGCCGCTGAAATTCGCCGTTCACGCAAACGCGCCGGATATCGGGAAGATCGTACATCGCTTTGCTGCGGGCTCTGGCGGCACCGACGTCGGCGGGACGCTCGAATCCGAAGTGCGCGTGCACGGCTCGCTCGCGCATCCGATGTTCGAGGCGGGGTTCGATATCGAACGCGGCCGATACGGGTCGCTCGTCGTACCGCGCACGGTCGGCGCGCTCGCATTCGACGAACGCACGCTCACCGTGCGCGATATCGAGTTTACGCTCACCAAAGGAACGGCGTTTCTCGCCGGCGCCTTGCCGCTCTCGCCCGCGACGAAGAGCCTCGGTCCGAAGAACGCGCCCCTCGATTTCGACGTCACGGCGAAGGCCGTCGATCTCGCGCAATTTTCGACGCTCTTGCCAAGCGGAACGCAGCTCGGCGGCACGCTCGAGGGCCGCTTCGGCGTGAGCGGAACCCTGGAAGCACCGCGATTGATCGGATCACTCGGGCTTGCGAACGGCTCGATTCGCTCACCGCTTCAGAACGAAGCGATCGATCGGATCAGCGGCACGCTCGCTTTCGCTGGGTCGTCGGTTGCGCTGCAGGCCATGCACGCCGACGCCGGCGGCGGAACGCTCGATGCAACCGGTTTGCTGATCCTGCCCTTTGCAAACGGGACCCAGAGTTCGTACGTCCTCGATGTGCGCGCGGCGCATGCGGGGCTGAACTTCCCGGCGTACGGACGCGGTTCGGTCGGCGGCACGCTCAAACTCGAGAGTACGGCGACGCTTCCGCGACTCTCGGGTTCCCTCGCACTGAGCGATGCGACGATCCCGTTCGCTGCGCTCTACTATCCCGGCAACGCGCCGGTCGCGATGGAAAAGCCGCCGTTCGACCTGGGCTTTGCACTGCGCGTGCAGTCGGAGCGCAACGTACGCGTGCGTTCGCCGCTCATCGATATCGGGGCGAGAGGCGCCGTGACGCTCGGCGGGACGCTCGCGCATCCGACTCTTGCGGGCGAGATCGTCTCGACGGGCGGTGGCACGTTCTCCTCATACAACCGGGTCTTCCGCGTGACGGACGCGACGGTCGCGTTCGACCCGACCGCGGGAATCGTGCCGACGATCGATCTGCGCGCATCCACGCATGTCGCCAACCCCGATCCCAATCGCCTGCGCAACGACGCCGGAACGGCCGACATCACGATCCAGATCGACGGTCCCGCCGACAACGTGCGAACGTCCTACGAATCGGTGCCCGCCTATTCGCAAGAGAAGATCCTTGGCTTGCTCTTCGATGCGCAAGTCCTGGGCGCGGGCGTCGTCGACTTCAACCGCCGGGGGACGAACGTGCCCGTCTTGCGCGGCACCCCGGGCGAATCCAATGTGCTCCTCCCGCCCAACCTCTCGGGGGGGCTCGCCGCCGGCCAGACCTCGCTCAATACCGAGGTCCTCAACATTCTCAACGGACAGATAAGCCAGCGCCTCATCTCGCCGATCGCGAATATCTTCGGCGGGGCCCTTGGCGTCAGCGACCTCGGCGTGACGATCAACAATGCCGGAAACATCGGATTCAACGCCCGCGAGGCCCTGCGGAAAAACGTCTACGCCGTGTATGGCGAGACCCTGGCCTACCCGTACCGGCAAACATTCGGCTTCGAAGCGCGTCCGAACGGGACGACGGCGATCCAGCTCACGGTGTTCACGCAGGCCGGGAGTACCGCGGCGTTTGGAGCCGGCGCGACCTCGTCGATCAATGCGTCGAGCCGCATCAGTGCCGGGCAACCGCTCGGCGGCCGTGACGGATTTGCCCTGAATTTTCAAAAGTTTTTCAAGTAAGGTCAGCGGATACCGGGGAGGGCCTGACCTCCGCCACCCAAAAACTCGGACGCTGGGACGAGCACGCCCGCCGATGCGTCCGCGCTTTGCGCGCCCCCACGAGGGGCTCACGTCGGAACACCCACGGGTGTTCCAACGTTTCCCGGTAGCCGCTCGCTGAAGTCGGCTAAGTACTCTAAAGGAAAGTTGCCTATGTTCGTTTTTGCCCGCCGCGCGACGTCGCTGGTTCTCGTCACGGTCCTCGGCCTGGCCATCCCGGTCAGTGCGCAACAGGCGCCTTCGGCCCCGCCCGTCGTCTCGGTCGCGGTCTCAGGAAACGCCCACGTCCCGAGCGATCGAATCCTCGCGGTGGTCAAAACGAAAGTCGGCGATCCGTTCGATCCCAAAATTGTCGAACAAGATCTCGCCGCGATCGTCGACCTCGGTTTCTTCGCCGATCAGGCGCCGCCGCTGATCAAGCAGCGTCCCGACGGCATCGCGGTTACTTTCCGCGTCATCGAGAACCCCGTCATCTCACGCATCACCTTCAACGGCAACATTCACGTGCCGAGTGAGACCTTGCTCGCGCTGATGGATTCGGCGACCGGCCAGGTCTTCAATACGAACACGTTCCATCAGGACGTGCTCAAAATCAATTCGTATTATGACAAGATCGGCTACGGTGGGCAGGTCTCCAACCACGTCAACGACCTCAAAGTCGACCCGAGCGGCGTCATCTCGGTCTCGATTCTCGAAGGCCTCACGGTCCGCAAAATCATCATCGACGGCGACCACATCCTCGCGCCGAGCATCATTATCGGGGCGCTCGCGACCAAGCCCGGTCAGGCATTCTCCGAGGAGACGCGCGACAAAGATTACGCCGCGCTGAAGGTCCTCTACGCGAAGTACGACCTCTCCATCGGCGACTTTGATGCCGGCATCGACCCCGCAACCTCGGATACGAAAACGGGCGCGGCAGACGTGCGCTATAACATCAACGTCGCGCGCGTCGGCGCCGTGCAGATTACCGGCAACACGACCACGCACGATGACGTCATCCGTCGCGAGCTGCGTCTGAAGCCCGGCATGATCATCACCGAGAGCGGCGTGCGCCGCGATTACGACCGCCTCAACTCGCTTGGCTTCTTCGAGAAGGTCGAAATCAACACCAAGCCCGGCCCGGATCCGAAAAAAGCCGCGCTCGTCACGCTGGACTGGATGGTCAAAGAGCAGCGCACCGGTACCGCGCAGGTCGGCGCCGGGTACTCCGGCGGCATTACCGGCCAAGGTCTGACCGGGACGATTTCGTACTCACAGAATAACGTCAACGGCACCGGCAACGGCGCATCGGTCCGAGTCGAGCGCGGCTCGCGCACATCGGACGCGCAGTTTTCGCTTAACGTCCCTTACGTCGGCCACACCGAAAAATCACAGAAATACTCGCTCGGCGCGACCGTCTTCGCCAATCAAGTCCTCAACTTTTATCCGGTCTACGCGGTGCCCACCCCGGCGCCCTCACCGGGGTCCGTCGCCCCGACACCCATCCCGATCGGTGCTCCGCAAGGCGTGGCGCTCGTTCCGACGAGCGTCAACTCCACGCAGCTCGGCGGCATCGTCTCGAACTACCAGTCGCGTTCCAACGGCATCTCGCTAACGATCGGCCGCCGCTTCACCGACTACTTCCGCGGCTCGGTTGGCGCCAACGTGCAGCAAGTCGCATCGGCCGCCTCGCTGCCGACAGGCTATTACTTCGCTTCATCGTCGACGGCGCTGGGCACGTTCAACACGGGCTCGACGAGCAATCCGTTCGGCACGAACACCCAAGTCGGCGGCGGCACGGCGCTCGGCGTCCAGGCCCCCTCGATTGCCAACATCGATTCGACCAAGCCCTACAACCTGCGCAGTCTGGTCTTTGGTTTGGGCAGCGATACGCGCAACAACATTTTCAATCCGCGCACCGGTAATAACATCTCGCTCTCCGATGAAGTCTCGGGTCGCGGGCTCGGCTCGGACTTCAACTACTCGATTTTCACCCTCGACGCGGCGCGGTTTTTCCCGGTGCTCAAAACAGCGACGTTCGGTATCCACGGGAAAGCCATCCAGTCGACCGGCGCGATCCCGCCCAACCGTTTGGCGACGTTCTCCGATCAGGATTTGCGCGGGTATCGCGATCCGTTCTATGGAACCGACTCGCTGCTGTTTCAGGCGGAACTACGCATCCCGCTCACGCCCGATGCCAAGTTCTCGGTTGCAACCTTCGCCGAGACCGGCGGCACGCGTATTCGCGGCGGCAAGGGGACCGACTTGAGCGGCAAACTGATCTCGCTCGATCCTTACACGTTCCACTCGGACATCGGCGTCGGACTCCGATTCGATGTCCCGCAGCTCGGGCTCCACACGATTCGTCTCGACTTCGCTCGTGGCTCCCAAGGTGCGCACACCGCATTTGCGATCGGTCAAAGTTTCTAGAATGAATTCGTTCTCGCACCGCCTCCGCCGCTCGGCGGCGGCGGCTCTCGCGCTCGTCGCAATCCTTGCCGCGCCCGCGGTTCTCGCTGCCGATGTCGTCGACATCGGCTTCGTTGCGCAGGATCAGCTTGCGTCGCTACCGGCATTTCAGGCGGCCAACCGTCAACTGCAAGACTACCAAACGAGCCTTGCCAAACAGTTTCAAAATCGCGCCAAGTCCGCGCGTTCGCAAGCCGACAAGCTGAAGTTGCAAGGCGAGTTCCAGCAGAAGATGGCCGATAAACAGCGCCAGTTGCTCGGGCCGCTTTTCGGCAAAGCGCAAGTTGCGATCGCATCGGTCGCCTCGAGCAAGAATCTCTCGGTCGTCGTCGACCGCCAGATCGTCGTGTACGGCGGAACGGATATCACGAAGAACGTCGCCGATTTGCTCGGCGGTGTCGGCGATCCTGTCCCGCCGGTCAACACGCCGCCGCCTTCGAGCGTCGGCTACGTCGATCAAACGCAGATCGATGCGCTCCCGAGCGTCAAAGCGGCGCAAGCCGACGTGACTAAATTCGGTCAGGACCAGCTCGCCGCGACCAAAGACAAGCTCAAATCGGCGAAAACCGATAAGGATCGCAACGACATCGTCAAGGCGTATCAAAAGACGATCGACGATAAACAAGAGTCGACGCTCAAGCCCCTGGTCGATAAAACGCGCGATGCAATCGCCGGCGTTGCCAAGAAGAAGAATCTGATACTCGTTGTCGACAAGCGCAACATCGTCTTCGGCGGTACAGACATTACCGTAGACGTCACGAGCGTTCTGAAGTAACGTGCGTCGAGTTCTGGCGGCGGTCGCGCTCTGCGTGCTCGCCGCGTGCGCGAAGCAGGCGGCGACGCTGGCCCCCGCAAGTTCTACCGGCCCTGCCACCTCGAGCGGTAAGGTCGGCTATGTCCGCATGCAAGAGCTGGTCAAACGGCATCCACTGTACGGCCAGCTGGCGGAGTACGATACCTCGATCGACGCGCTCAATCTGACGGCGACGATTCCCGCTGCCGTGGCTTCGGGACCGGAGCTGGCGCGCGGTGAGAAGCAGCTCCAAGTCGAACTCGATGCCGCGCGCGTGCGCACCGAGAAGATTTTGCACCAAAAACAAGACGAGTACGCGAAGCGTGAAAACGCAGCGATTTCGGCGGCTCTCGTCGGCGGATCGACGCCGGGCCGTTCGACCGCACAGATCGCAAGCCAAATCAACGCGACGGCAAGCAAACAATATGCGGGTGCGGCGAAGGCCGCGCAGTCCGATTTCAATACCTATCGCGCCGCGCTTGAGGCCCAAGACCGTTCGGCGATCGATGCGGCGACGCGCGCGTTGCAAGCGCGAGCCGAACGGACGTACAATGCCAAGCGCGACGAACTGCAATCGAAAGAAGCGCAGCTCTCGCTCGAGCTTGCGAACAAAGATGCGGGCGAACGGCTGAGTTTGAAAACGCGTCTCTCCAACCTCGCGCTCGACGATGCAGCACGCGAAGAATCGAAGGCTCAACTCGCGGCGATTGAGCGGCGCGAGTCGGACGCCGTCGGCGCGATGCGCAACAAAGACCAAGCGACGCTCGGCGCGCTGCAAACGCAGTTGCGTGAAGGCGTCCTCCGCGATGTGCGCACGGCAGCCGCCGACATCCGGGCCCGCTCGATCGCAAAACTCAAAGCGCGCGAGACGACCCTGCGCGCGCAATTCGCGGCTCCGGCCGGACCGGTCATCGCGCAGACGCAAACCGTAGGCGGACCCGGTCCGAACCTGCCGCCGAACTTACGCGCGAAAATCACCGCGCTGCACGCCGATTACCAGAAGAAATTTGAAGCCGATGCGAAGTCGACGATCGAGGATTTCAATCGGACTAAATCCGATCTCACGCGGCGATTCGAGGTGTTGCACGGCATCGACGCCCGAGCCCAAGACGGCGCGCGCGAGCAAATTGCCGCGCTGCAAAAGAAACGCGATGATCTTTACGGCCAGATCATCGATCAGATCAATCGCGAAGTGCGCGTGGTCGCGCACAATCGCGGGGTCTCCGTGGTCCTCAACAACATCGTCGGTTCGGCGACTGGTGTGGACCTCACGGCCGACGCACAGAAAGACATCGAAAGCCTTCACGAGTGAAACGTATCATCATCGCCGCTCTCCTCACCGCAGCCGGCTGCACGTCGGCACCGAAGAGCGATATCGCAACGCTGGACGTCCCGCGGCTCGTCTCGTATTGGCCGAAATACATCAACAATGCAAACCAAATCAACGCGGACGCCGCTGCCATCGAACGCTCGCGAGCCTCGGCCGGCGACAAAGCGAAGCTGCGCGCGAAACTCCAAGATCGTTACGTGCAAGTGCAGAACGAAATCGCCGATGACGTGCGCAACGCCGCACAGCAAGTTGCGACGGACAAGCATCTGAAGATGGTCTTTACGCGTCAGGCAACCGGGTACGGCGGCGTCGATATCACCGCCGACGTCGAGAAAATCCTCAAGATCGACGAAGCGAAAGCGACCCCCGCGCCGTGAGCGGACTCGGTACGCTTGCCGCAATTGCCGAGCGTACCGGCGGTCGCGTGATCGGCGACGGCTCGATCGTCATCGAGGGCCTGCGCGCCGTCGATGATGTCGGCCCGGGCTCGATGACGTTCGCGACCGACGCCACGTACCTCAAAGCGGCGCTCGCCTCGAAGGCATCGGCCGTCCTGACCGACGCCTCGCTCGTAGGCGAACTCGACGCGCCGACAAAACCCTTGGTCGTCGTCGAATCGACACGCTTGGCGTTGGCGGCGCTTCTCACCGAACTCGAGCCGCCGCGCCCGCGCGGCCCATTCGTTCATCCGACCGCGGCGGTCGATCCGTCGGCAACCGTCGGGCCCGATGTCTACGTCGGTCCGCACGTGAGCGTCGGAGCTCGAACCACGGTCGCCGCCGGTGTAATTCTCGGCGCGGGAAGTGCGATCGGCGATGACGTCACGATTGGCGAGCAGACGTACCTCCACGCCCGCGTCGTAATCGAAAATGGTTCGCGCATCGGGTCGCGCTGCGTGTTGCAGCCGGGCGCGGTGATTGGCTCTGACGGCTTCGGCTGGGCCTTTCTCGACGGCCGCCTGCGCAAGATTCCGCAGATCGGGATCGTCGAACTCGGCGATGACGTCGAGATCGGTGCGAATACGACGGTCGATCGTGCGCAGACCGGCGTGACACGGATCGGCGAGGGGACCAAGATCGACAATCTCTGCCAGATCGGCCACAACGTGCGGATCGGCAAACATTCGGCGCTCGCCGCGCAAAACGGCATCTCGGGCTCGACCACCCTCGGCGATTACGTGCGGGTCGGCGGTCAAAGCGGCTTCAACGGACATATCACGATCGGCTCGCGCGTGACGGTTGCCGGCGGCACCGCCGTCTGGAGCGATCTTGCCGACGGCGCGTTCGTCTCGGGGCGTCCCGCCCGTAACCACCGGGACGAGGTACGAGGGCAGGTGTTCCTCAAGAATCTTCCAAAGCTGTTCGCTCGGGTTGATGCCCTAGAGAGCGCTCGCAAAGCGTGACCGCAGCGTCAATGGACGAAACCTTCGGTGTCCGCGGTTTCGTTGAATCGGTGAGATGAGACGAGTGCAGCTACAAGCGACCTTACGCGACTCCATTGAGTTTAGCGGAATCGGATTGCATACGGGCCAGCCTGCCCGGGTGCGAATTTTTCCCGCGCGCGCCGGCGCGGGTCTCAGCTTCCGTCTCAATGGCGCCGTAACGTTCCCGGCTCGCGGCGAGTACGTCGTCGATACGCGTCGCGCGACCGTCCTCGGCAGCGGCGGACATACCGTCTCGACTGTCGAGCATCTGCTCTCCGCGATGGTTGGGATGGGCGTCGATAATGCCCTCATCGCGGTCGACGGACCCGAGATCCCCGTCATGGACGGCAGTGCGAAAGTTTTTGCGGACGCGATCCTCGCCGTGGGCACAGCGACTCTGACCGAGCCGCGCCAGCGCTTTATCGTCACCGAACCCCTGGTGTTCCGCGACGGTGAGAAGACGCTCGTCGTGACGCCGAGTTCGACGTTTCGCGTGCGCATGACGGTCGACTATCCCGCCCCGGTCGGCTCGCAGTTCGTCGAGGTCGAGATCGATCCGGCAAATTACGCCGCCGAGGTCGCACCGGCGCGCACGTTCGGCTTTCTGCACGAAGTCGAGGCGCTGATTCGCCGCGGCCTCGCGCAAGGCGGAACGCTCGATAATGCGGTGGTCTTCGGGCCCGACGGTCCGCTCGCGCCGCTACGCATGAGCGACGAACCCGCGCGTCACAAGATTCTCGATCTGATCGGCGATTTTGCACTCTTGGGCGCGTATCCGCAGTGTGAGGTCATCGCGATCAAGAGCGGTCATAAATTGCATTGCACGGCGGTGCGCGAGCTCGCACCGTGGAGTGCCGCAAGCCCGATTACTGCCGTCGTACCGTAGCCGTGTCGATTCACGACGTGCGCGAGATCATGACGATCTTGCCGCACCGCTATCCCATGCTGCTCATCGACCGCATCACGGAACTCGTTCCGGGCGTGCGCGCCGTCGGCTATAAAAACGTCACCGCAAACGAGCCGTGGGTGCAAGGTCATTTCCCGGGCAACCCGTTGATGCCCGGCGTGTACATGATCGAGGCGATGGCACAGCTCGGCGGATGCGCGGTGCTCAACCCGGGCGACATGCACCGCAAAGTCACGTATCTTGTGGGCGTCGATAAAGTTCGTTTCCGTCGACCGGTCGTGCCGGGAGACTGCTTCATGATGACGACGACCGTGACGAAAACGCGCAAGAACATCGGTTGGGTGCAAGCCGAAGCGCGCGTCGACGGCGAGCTTGCCGTCTCTGGCGAATTAATGTTCTCCGTGTCGATCGATCCGCGCGCGTTCCGCCTGGACGCAACGATCCTCCATCTATGATCCATCCGACCGCAATCGTTCACCCGAACGCCAACATCGCCGCGACTGCGGAGATCGGTCCGTTCTGCATCGTAGGCGAGCACGTCTCGATCGGAGCGGGTTCCAAATTGCTTGCGCAAGTCGTCGTCAACGGCCACACCTCGATCGGCGAAGAGACGATCGTGCATCCGTTCGCGTCGCTCGGCGCGAGTTCGCAAGACCGCAAAGCAAGCGATGAGATCGCCTACACGACGATCGGCGACCGTACCGTCATCCGCGAATATGCAAGCGTCCACCGGGCGACGGGTGAGGGCGAAGTGACCTCGATCGGCAACGACTGTCTGCTGCTCGCCTACGCGCACGTCGCGCACAACTGTCGCGTCGGAAATGGCGTCACGATGTCGAATTTAGCGCAGCTCGCCGGTCACGTGACGGTCGAAGATTACGCGGGGATCGGCGGCATGGCCGGGATCCATCAGTTCGTGCGCATCGGCGCGTACAGTTTCGTCGGTGGGTATACGAAAATGGTCCGCGATCTGCCGCCCTATTTTCTTGCCGAAGGCAATCCGGCGGAAGTCTACGGACTCAATTCGCCGGGTCTGCGCCGTCATGCGTTTACTGCCGACGTGCTCTCCGATCTCAAGGACGCGTATAAGACGATCTATCGTTCGGACCGGAATATTTCGCAAGCGGTCGTTGCGCTCAAAGAGACGGTCAAGACCGACGCGGGACGCGCGGTTCTCGCCTTCGTCGAAGCCGAATCTCCGCGCGGGATCATGAAGTAGCGCGCGCGATGCGCGTCTTTTTCTCAACGGGCGAGGCGTCCGGGGAACTTGCGGCAGTCGACCTCGCGCGCGCGATGCGCGCGCACGATCCCGACCTCACGTGCGAAGGCATCGGTAACGAGCGCATGCGCGCGGCCAGTTTTACCGTACGCTGGTCGACGCAAGGCTGGGCCTCGATGGGCCCGATCGACGCGCTCGGAAAAATCCCGAAGCTGCTCTCGATCATGTTCGTAACCGCCTTCGAGCTCAAAGCGAATCCGCCCGATCTGCTCGTCCTGATCGACTTTGGCGCGTTCAACGTGCGCCTCGCAAGTACGCTGCGACGGATCGGGTACCGCGGCCGCATCCTCTACTATTTTCCGCCTGCGGCGTGGCTGGACAACGAGAAGCGCGCGCGCCAGGTCGCGCGGCTCTGCACGCCGCTCACGCCCTTCACGCATCAGCGCGATTTCTATCGGTCGTTGAAACTCCCGATCGCGCATTTCGGGCATCCGCTCGTCGCGACGATCGAGCCGCGGCTGCAGCGCTCGCCGGCACCCGCAGACGGCGGGACGATCGCGATTCTCCCGGGCAGCCGGCGCAGTGAGATCGCGCGCCATACCGCGCTCCTCTTTGCGGCAGCGCGCGAACTGCAGCGAACGCGCCCACAGCTCAAGATCGTCTTGGGCGCAGCCGACGGCGAAGCGGAGCAATCGTTGCGCGCGGCGCTTGGCGATTTTCCCGATATCGACGCCACGATCGTTCGTGGCGCGCGTCCGGCGCTGCTCGTCGCAGATGTCGCCGCGATTGCGTCGGGGACGGCCGTGCTCGAGGCGGCGCTGCTCGACGTGCCGACGATCGCGCTCTACGTCCTCTCGAACGCGCAATATAAGATCGCACTGCGCGTGTATTCGGGCCGCTGGATCACGATCCCGAATCTCGTATTGAAGACAGATGCCGTGCCGGAATTCATTCAAGCCGCCGCAACGCCCGCCGCGCTCGCCGCCGCGCTCGAATCACTGCTCGCCGATGCGCGCGCGCAGCACGCACAATTCGCCGCACTGCGGACGGAACTCGGCGATCCTGCGACCCTCGACCGCTGTGCCGTCTACGCGCTGGGACTCGCTGCGTCATGATCCGCATCTACCACACCTCGGACTTACACAACAACGGTGCGATCGCCGAGAAGCTGCGCGCTCTACGCGCGGCCGAGCCCGGACTGCTCGTCGATTGCGGCGACTCGCTGCGCGGTTCGCAGACCGTCTTTTACCGGCGCGAGCCGATCGTCGCGGAGATCGATGCGGCGGGGTACGATCTGCAAGCGATGGGCAATCGCGAATTCAACTATATCTTCGGTGCCGTCGAAGCGCGCGTGCGCTTGATGGCGCATCCACTGCTTTGCGCGAACCTCGTCGATACCAAAGGACGCGCTCTGCCGTTCTCCGCCGAGCAGACGCTGCGCTATGACGACGGCGTGCGCGCGCGCGACGTTCGGTTTTTCGGGTTGCTCGTGCCCCAATACCCGATCGGCAGCGTTTGGGAAAAGATCTTCGGCTGGCGATTTCTCGATCCGTTCGTCGTCGCCGAAGCGATCGCCGCATCGACGCCCGACGACGTGACGCTCGTCGCGCTCTCGCACATCGGCTTGCGCGCCGACCGCGAACTCGCGCGCCGCGTGCCGCGCATCGACTTACTGCTCGGCGGGCACAGCCACGATACGCTGCCGCAACCGGAGTACGTCGGCGAGGTGCCGATCGTGCACGCCGGACCCTACGGCCGCTTCGTCTCACGCACTGAACTCACGCTCACCGCGGAACGCGCGCGTATCACGCGTTTCGATCTCGTACCGCTGCTCGAGCCGGTTCGGGCGTAATGCGCGTCCTCTTCGTGACCAACGGTCACGGTGAAGCGGCGATCGCCGCGCGGATCGCGCGCGAATTGCCGAACGTGCAAACGCACCATTTGGCGCTGGTGGGCGCGGGCTTCGGCGCGGGTTCGTTCGTTGATGTCGGCCCGCAGCGTGCGATGCCGAGCGGCGGACTCGTCGCGATGGGCAACTTCGCTGCATTTTCGCGCGACCTGCGCGCTGGATTTCTTGCGCTGCTCGGACGCCAGATTGATTTCTTGCGCGGCGCGCGGTCGCGGTATGATTGTATCGTCGCCGTCGGTGACATTTATGCCCTGCTGCTCGCGCGGTTTGCCGCGGGACCGATCGTTTACGTTGGAACGGCGAAGAGTGTCTACGTCGAGCCGTACGGTTTTCTCGAGCGGCGCTTCCTGCGCGGCGCACGCGCGATCTTCGTGCGCGACGAGGCGACGGCGGCAGACTTGCGCGCGCACGGGGTTGAGGCTGAGGCGCCCGGCAACGTGATCGTCGACTTGCTGCACGACGATGGCGCAGCGCTTGCGTGGACGCAGCCGCTGCGCCTAGCGCTCTTGCCAGGTTCGCGCGAACCGGCATACGGCGATGCGGTGTTGCTGGCCGCCGTCGCGCGACGCGTTGCCGAACTGCATGTGGGCGTCGAAGCCGCGATGTCGCTTGCCCCGGGTCTCGATGCCGCGCGATTCGCGCAGGCCTTGCGCGCTGACGGCTGGGTGCTGCAGAACGAGTCCGGCTCGACGCCTTTTTGCGCGAGCGAACCGCTTCCGCTGCGCGGCGTGCGCGGGGGTCTTGGGGTGCTGCTTGCAACCGCAACGGTTGCGATCGGTCAAGCGGGCACCGCCAACGAAGCCGCTGCGGGCTGCGGGTTGCCGGTCGTCGCGCTCGAGACGCCGCACGCTTCGCGCGGGGCGGGCTGGTATCGGATGCGGCAGGCGAAGTTGCTCGGCGACGCACTCGCGATCGTGCCCGGGGATGTGGAAGGCGCCGCGCGTGCGATCGTTGCGCTGCTCGATGAACCCGCGCGCCGCGCGCAGATGGGGGCGAGTGGTCGCGAACGCATGGGCGGGAGCGGCGGTGCGGTACGGATCGCAGCGGCGATCGCGCGGATCGCGGAGCACGCTGCGTGAAGCGGATCGTCGTCCTCGCGCTCGCGCTCCTCTACTGCACGATGCCCGCGTACGGAATGTTCGCGGTCCTCGATCAATCGCGGCCGCCGGTCGCGCCGCTCGTGCCGTACGCGCCGACACTCGCGATCCTGGTCGGGATCCTCGCGCTCACCGCCGTCGTCGGCATCGGCGTCGCGCGCCGGCTGCAGCCGCTCGGCCCGCTCTTCTGGCCGGTCGCAGCGAATTTTTTGGTCACGCTGCTTGGCGGGGCACTGGGATTCGAGCCGATCACCGGCGTCGTCTTTTCGCTGGCGCTGCTCTCGTACGCGATCTCGCATTACGGACTCGAACGCTTTTACGGCGATGCCGGTGCACCGCAAACGATCTATCGCTGCCTCTTCGGCACGTCGATTGCTGCGTTCGCACTGGCGCTCGTACTCGCGGCGCTCAAGTGGCCGATCGCCCTTGCCGTCGTCAACAATGGGCGTGCCGTCGGGACGTTTCTCAATCCAAACGAACTGGCCGCAAGCACCCTCGTCATCGCGGGTACCGCAGCCGGTGTCCTCGGCGCCGCGCGCGAGCGATCGATGCGGTCCCTCGCTCTTGCCGCCCTCGTGCTCTCCGTTGTGACGCTCGCCTTTACGTTCTCGCGCAGCGGTCTCATCGCCGGCGCGATCGGGGCGGCTTTCTTCCTCGCGCGGTTTGCGAACCGACGCGTCGTCATCGGTGGAGCGGTCGTCCTCGCCGCGGCGCTCGCGCTCGAACTGGGCGTGGGCGCGCGACATCATAATCCGCAAGACACGTTCGCCCGCACCGCCGCCTGGGCGACGGGCGCTGCGACGTTCGCGCGTTTCCCGCTCAGCGGGATGGGGCCGCTGGCCTACCACCGGACCTACGATGTCTTTCGCCCGCCGGACGGCCCACCCGTGACGACGCCCGTCGGGTACGATCCGCACAACATGCTGCTCTCGATCCTCGATGAAACCGGAATCCTCGGCGTCGCCGCGCTCGCCTACGGCGGCGTTGCCTTTGTGCGCCTCTACCGGCGGATCGGTGTGGGGGCGCCTGAGCCGAACCGGATCCTCGCCTACGGCATCACCTGCGGGATTGGTGCTGCCACGCTGCACACGTTGCTCAATTCGGTGAGTATAACGTTTATGATCTGGTTCATGTTTACCGCACTCGCGATCGCCGCGCTCCGCTTCGGACTTGCCGAACGTGTGGCGTAAACTCGTCGTTGTGGCGCTGCTTGCGGGTTGTGGCCGCCCCGCTACGCCGCTCCCCAGCGCATCGCCGAGCCCCCGCGGATCGCCGACGGTCGAACCGATTCGCGTGAGCGCCGCCGGCGGCGAGGGCCGGCAGCCCACGATCACCGGGATGCATGGAAAACGCAAGGCGTATTACCTGACCGCACCGTCGTATACCGGCGCGCGCGATGCCAAGGGCCATAGCGCCGGCGTCTTCACTCAGCCGCATGTCGAGTTTTACGACGCGAGTGGGCGCACGATGACCTCCGATGCGCCGAAGGCGACGGTGGATGAAAGCAGTAAAACACTCGTGATGACTGGTGGAGTACGAACGCGCACGCAGGCGGGCGCCCTGATGACCTGCGACCGACTCCGCTATACAAGCCAAGACGAACAATTCCACGGCGACGGGCATGTCGTCGTAACGAGCCCGGGCGGCGATACGATCAAGGGCGATGTGATCGACGGCAACGTACGCTTGGAAGACGCGCGGATTCGGACGCTCGCGCGATGATCGACGACCAGCGCATCGTCATCACATCGCTCAAGAAGAGCTACGGCAAACGCGCGGTCGTCGACGGCGTGAGCGCCGACGTACGCCGCGGTGAAGTCGTCGGTCTGCTCGGTCCCAACGGCGCCGGTAAAACGACGACGTTTTATATGGTCGTTGGGTTGGTGAAGCCGGACGCCGGCCGCGTCGTGCTCGAACGCGCGGGCGGTGATTACGATTTGACCGGTGCGCCGATGCACATGCGCGCGCGCGCGGGGATCGGATATCTCGCGCAGGAGAACTCGATCTTTCGCAAACTCTCGGTCGGCGATAATATCCGCTTGATTTGGGAGATGAACGGCGTCTCGCGCGAAGAGCAAGAAGAACGGCTTCCCGCACTGCTCGATGAATTCGGCCTCGCGCGCTTCATCGACGCGCGCGGCGATTCGCTCTCGGGCGGCGAGCGCCGGCGGGTCGAAATCGCGCGTGCCATCGCGACGGAACCGGCGTTTCTTTTACTCGACGAACCGTTTACCGGGATCGATCCGATCGCGGTCGCCGACATTCAAGCGATGATTCGTCAATTGCGCGATAAGGGACTCGGCGTCCTCATCACCGATCACCAAGTGCGCGAGACGCTTGCGATCGTCGATCGGGCATACATTCTCAACAACGGGCGGATCGAAGTCTCCGGCAGTGCCGATGACGTGCTCAATTCGGAACTCGCGCGCAAATTTTATCTCGGAGAAGGATTCCGACTGTGATCGCGTTGCTCGGGGCGTCGCAATGGCGGTAAACGCGCAGCGGCGCGTCACGATCATGGACCGCTACATGGTGAGCGAACTCGGCGGTCCGTTCACGTTCGGCTTTTCGGCGTTCACGCTAATCTTCACCGCGACCAATTTAATCGCGCTCGGGAAGCTGGTCTCCGACGAACACGCGCCGCTGTGGGCCGCAATGCAATATTTCTCGCTGCTCATGCCGCAGTATTTGCTCTACGTGATTCCGATGGCGATGCTCCTGGGCGTGCTCCTCTCGCTCGGACGGCTCTCGGGAGAGAGCGAGATCACGGCGATGAAAGCGGGCGGCATCAGCCTCATTCGCATCGTCGCACCGCTGCTCGTCGTCGGGTTCTTCACCTCGGTCATCGTGCTCGTGCTGCAAGAAGAAGTCGTGCCGCTCGCGACCGACCGCGCGGCGTACGTGCGCGAAGCGGTCATCAAGAAGCTCTCCCCGATTACGAGCAACCTCAATATCGCAATCCCGCTCCCCGGCGGCGGCCGCCAACTAACGAATGCGGCGGCACTCGATCCGACGACGCAAACGCTTCAGCACGTTACGATCATCCAGTACGATCGCGACCAGCACCCCTCCGAGATCATCTTCAGCGATAAAGCCACCTACGTCGCACCGACGTGGTCGTTCGTCGATGCGACGATTTACCATATCGCTCCGGATGGATCGCTCAGCGCGACGAGTACCGATCCGAAGCTGCGCGTCGATATCGGCGAGCCGCCGGGTGAGATCGCGAAGCGGGCGACGCTTTCGAACCCCGAAGAGATGTCCCGTGCGCAGATCAAGCAGCAGTTGGATTCGGGCCAGCTTACGCCGCTTCAAGATAATCAGTTCCGAGCGACGTACGAAGCCAAGGCCGCCCGCCCGTTTGCGGCGTTCGTCTTCGCGCTCATTGCCGTGCCCTTCGGCATTCGTCCCACGCGCGGCGGCGGCGCGTCGCTCGGGTTTGGCCTCGCCGTCGCGATCGTGTTCGTCTACTACGTGATCGTCACCGTCTTTGCTTCGATTGGCGAGATCGGCGGTCCGGCGGCATTCATCGCAGCCTGGACGCCGAACGTCCTCTTCACGGGCATCGGCCTGTGGCTCTTGCGGCGGGCATCCGGCGCGTGACGTTCTTACCCGGCATCTTGATCGCTCTCTTTATCGTGATCGTCGCGGGCGTCGTCGCGTACGTCGGTGATCGCGTCGGACATCAGGTCGGCCGGCGCCGACTCACGCTCTTTGGGTTGCGTCCGAAGTACACATCGACGATCGTTGCGGTCGGGACGGGGATGCTCATCGCGCTCTCCGTCACGGTCGTGGCGCTCATCGCATCGGAGTCGGTCCGCACGGCGTTCTTTCGCTTGGGCGAGATCAACGCGCGCATCCACGCGCTGCAAGCACAAGCCGCAACACAGGAACGCGAACTCAACACCACGCGCAACCGGCGCCTGGTACTCTCGAAGTTCGCGCCGATCTACGTCAACTTCGTCGTCTTCAATAAAGACCAGCCCGCAGCCGTCCAGCTCAAGACGTTCTCGGACTTCTTTGATGAAACGGTGCGTGCGGCGAACGCCCGCTTTGCGAAACCGCCGTATGCGCTGATTCCGAATAAAAAGAAATCGAGCGACCCCGAAGTGCGAAAGTTGCTCGTCCAGCAACTGGCCGACGTCGCGGATCGCGACCGTATCGATCCGGTTCTGCTCTTGCCCGTCGCCGACCGCAATATCTTCCGCGGCGACCAGCTGAGCTTTTCGTTCGAAGCCTACGCCGACATACGGCTCGCGCGTGCGGGCGAAGTGCTCGCCTCGACCGACGTCGCGGGCGGGACGCCGTTCAATTATGCGGATCTTGTTGCAGCGGCCCGGCAAGTGATGGCCGTACGCGGCGTGCCGCCCGTCTTTTTGGAATTACCGCTTATCAACCAGACGCAGCTTACCGCGCTCATCCAGCAACTTAGCCACGCCCGCGGCAAGTATCGCGTGGTCGCAAAAGCCGTCGACGACGTCTATCCGCACACGACCTCGCTGCGGCTCGATTTCGGGTTCAGCAGCACGCACTAGTGGCCGGATTGATTTTGGGGATCGATCCGGGGACGCGCAAGTGCGGCTATGCCGTCGTGCGCGTCTGCGGCGAGCCCCCGATCGCGATCGGTATCATCCCGATCGACGATCTCGACCGGGAGCTCGCCAGGCTCGCCGGGGTTTACGCGATTGAAACCGTGGCCCTGGGCCGTGGGACGAACGCCGCGTTTGTCGGTGCCGCCATCGATCGGGTCGCACTCCCGTACGCGCTCGTCGATGAGCGCGAGACCACCCTGCGGGCCCGGGCCCGGTTTTTTCTCGACCATCCGCCCCGAGGCTGGCGGCGCCTCGTCCCGCGCGGGATGTTGCTGCCAGACCGTCCGATCGACGATTACGCCGCCCTCCTTATCGCCGAACGCTTTATAACGAAAGACGACGTTACGGACCGCAAGATTTCCAACTCGCGGTAAGGGATCGGAAAAGCCGCTTACCTTGGGGAGGAGTCCCCCATTCGCGGGCGTATTTGTGGCCTCGGCATGCGCTCCAACGAGGGCGTCGTTTCCGTGTCTGCCGTTCTCGCGAACGACAGCGGTCCCGTGCTCTGCGAAGGTAAACGAAGAAACTCCGCAGATCCGGTAGCGGTAACCACGCGTTCGGTCGAGGCAGCCCTACTTTTCTGGAGGACATATGAAGCGTCTCGCAACCCTGGTCCTCATGGCCGGCCTAAGCGTAGGTTCGGTCATTGGCATGGGCCAGGGCGCCGCCGCTACGCCGTTCGTGGACGTTCCCTCGACGCACTGGGCCTATCAGGCCATTCAGTCGCTCGCGGCGGACGGATTCATCGAAGGCTACAGCGACGGGACTTTCAAAGGTGATCGCCCGCTTACGCGTTACGAAATTGCGGTCATCATCAGCCGCATCATCCAACGTGTGAATCTCAACGTTTCGCAGACACCTTCGAAAGCGGATCTCGACAAGCTGCAGAAGCTGATCGACGCGTTCAAAGATGAGCTCGATTCGCTGGGCGTTCGTGTGACCAACGTCGAGGACGCGCTCGACGCGCTCGACAAGCGCACGAAGTTCGCGCAGTCGGTTCAGTTCCACGGCGTGATTCTGCCGAACAACAGCTCGCGTCAGCGCACAACCCCGGCCAAGTCGATCGTCAACACGGCGATTGCTGTTGGCGCACCGAATACCGCGCTGTACTACGGCGGATCAGTTGCGGCGGGTCGCACGGGCGGTATCGACCCGTTCGTCAACGCGTTCCTCACCTCGCCCGCCAACAACAGCCCGCTCGAGCAGGCCGGCCCGGGTGAGTTGGTTCGCCTCGACGATAAATTCACGTTCTCGTATGCCATCAACGAGAATCTCACGGTTTCGCTGCCGATCCACTTCCTAAGCTATGGCTACGGCGGTGAGTTCTCGACGCAGAACGGCTACAATTTCTCGCCCGATGTCCTCGTGAACGTGGCGAAGGCCGGCAATCTCACCAACCTCCAGATCCGCGACGGGCAACTCGACAACATCCTGAGCTCGCGTACGGGCCTTGCCTATCGCGCAAGCGAGGGCGGCCTCTCGACGGGTCCCGGCTACGAGAATCCGGTCAACCCGTACGGCAAGGGCTTCAACTTCACGGGCACGCTCAACGGCCTCACGCAGTTCCAGGTCACGTTCCAACGCCTGGATCAAGTGTTGCTCAACACGAACACCGGTGTTTCGGATCCCAACGGCATCTACGCCGCGAACAACTACCTGTTCTTCACGGTTCGTCCGCAAACGGGCTACCTGCAGCCGGGTCAGGCGCAGTCCTCGGCCGGCGCTCTCCGTTCGAACACGTTCACCTCCGGCACCGGCGCGCTTACCCAGGTTTTCCTGGACCGCAAAGCCGTCACCGGTAGCGTCTACATCTCGGCCTATAACGGCGCGCTCTACAACGCGCAGGGCCAGCAAGTCGGCGGCGCGGCAGTCGCGCTGCCGGGCTTCTTGTTCAACGAGAACCTCAACGCCGTGGTCTTCGCCGCCCCGCTTCCCGCGGGCTCGCAAGTGACGATCACCTACGTCGGTCTTACGTACAACAACAACACCAACTATCAGCGCTACGACATCAACGCGCGAATCAACCACAAGATCAAGGGTCTTGCGGGCGCCGAAGTCGGCTTGTCGTTCAACCGTCTCTGGGATGACGACCAGGTCTACACCTCGCTCGATCAGACCAACGTGTTCCAGGGGTGTAACTGCGGCTTCACCGCCGTCAGCGACACGGTCTTCGGCCTCGACTTCCAAGCGCCGTTACCGTTCACGTTCTCGGACAAGAGCGCGAAGCCGATCCTCTTCGGTGAAGTCGCCGGCAGCAAGTACACCGCGGACTTCCGCAACGTCGCTGCCACCTCCGACACCGCGGGCGTCCTCGGCCTGCGTTTCAAGATCTATCAAGTCACTGCATCGCTGCAGTATCAGTCGGTCGGACCCAACTTCTTTTCAGGTGCTCCGATCCGTTACTTCGGTAACGCGCCGTCGCTCTTCACCTTCTACCGTCTCTCGTACTATCCGCAGTTCTTCGGATTCGGCAATAACCTGGGTATCAACCAGCAGTTCGATTCGCAGTTCACGGCGGGCAACGGCATTAAGACCGCGGGCAATCCGAACCTCACGTTCATCTATCCGCTGTTCAACCCGTTCGTGGCATCCGGACCGCAGTATTTCTCGAACTTCGCCCCCAACACGCAGGGCGAAACGTTGACCGTCAATTCACCGATCAAGATCGGCGACATCACGGTCAACGGCCGTCTCAACGCACAGCATCTCAACGAGTTGCGTGCCAACGGATTTGGCCCGTTGGTCTACGGCCCGAGCTATTACACCTCGACCAGAGAGAGCTTCGATAAGGTCGAAGGCGGCGCTTCGTTCAGCCTCCCGGTCTTCGCACAAAAGGTCGCGGTCAACCTGACGGCCGGCGTCGAACATCTCTCGCGCAAAGACTTGACCGCGTATCAGTACTACCCGATCAACCCCGGCACGCAGTCATTCGATCCGAGCGCGATCGCTGCAGCCGCAGCGAATCTCCCGCCCGACCCGCGCTCACAGTTTGGCGCGACCGGCGGCAGCAAGGTCCCGTTCTACCCGAACTACGTCGACATGTATCACATCACGTACGCGGCGTCGGCAGCACTGCCGGTTACCAAAGACGTCTCGCTGAACCTCGACTACAATACGCAGCGCTATCGCGGTGCGTACGGCACGGTCCTCGGACAAAACATGGACGAACGCAAAGATCAATATCAGATCGGCGCGACGTACAATATCCCGAAGACCAACAGCTCGATCACGACGTTCTTCCGTCAGCAAAAGTACACGGATAACGTCCTGCCGACGTTCAACTTCACGCAAAATCGTGAAGACGTGAACTTCGCAGTTCGCTTCTAAACCCAACCGAAGCAAAGCAAAACGCCCGTTCCCGCGAGGGAGCGGGCGTTTGCATTTCTAAGCCAACGCGATGCGCCGTTTTTTTGCCGCGATGGCGATCGTCGCGGTCGTGCCGTTCGGACTCGTTCAGGTGGCGTGCGACGGTGCGTTCGGGTCGCTCGCCGAACCCGCATCGCTCCCGGGTTGGATCGGGCGCACGCTCGGACCGGCGCTCTTGGAGCGCATCGATGCGACGCTGCCGACACACTGGTCGACGCTCGCACTCGCGCAGTCCGCGGTCATTCGCGGCGATGCAGCAGCCGCGCGCGCCGCGCTCGCACGCCTCGCGCCAAGCGACGTGCGTGACGATCTTGCCGGCCGCACCGCGCTCTTGCAGCGCGATCCGAGCGCCGCTCGCTCGTTGTTTCTCGCCGCGGGCGATGCGAACAACGTCTTCCCCTTTGTCGACCGGCTGGTCGATAGCGGCGATCTTGTCGGCGCGATCGGACTTGAAGAGCTGTTGGTCGCGCGACTCGAACGCGACCCGGCGCGACCGGCCAATACGGTCGATGCGCTCATCAAGCTTGGCAAGCTGCATTTCTCGCGCGCGCTTGCCGAGCGTCCGCGGCGCGCGAGCGAGCTGCACGCGGCGCTCGACGCCTACGCTCGCGCCCGGGCGCTGCAGCCGATCGACGTGACTTTGCTGCTGGGCATCGGCGATGCCTATTTCGTCCTCGGCGATCGCGTCGCGGCCGAGAGCGCATATGCACAAGCACGCAAGCTCGATCCACGCGATCGGCGTCTGGACCAACGGCCGCCTCCGTGAGAGTCGCACTCGACTGCCAACTCGCCGTCGGCACGGCGACCGGGATCGGCGAGTACGCGCGCGGACTTGCGGCTGCCCTACGTACCGCCGGCGTCGCGGTGTGCGAGCTTGCGAATCCGCGCCTCGACCCGTGGCGGTTCGATCGCCGCGTGCTCTGGGATCAATTCGAATTGCCCGCGCGTCTGCGAGCGAGCGGAGCAGATCTCTTGCACGCGACGAGCGGGACGATGCCGCTGCGCACGCGCGTCCCGGTCGTGACGACCGTTCACGATCTTGCGTGGCTACGCGTGCAAGGGCACACGCGCGCCTATGCACGCTGGTATTTCGGCACGTTCATGCGCGAGCGCTATCGGACGGCGACGGCGATCGTCGTCGACTCGGCCTTTACGCGGGCAGAATACCTCGAACTCGTCGGCGGCGATCCGGCCCGCGTCCACGTCGTCTATCCCGGAGTCGATCCGGCATTCGCCACGCTCCAACGCACGCGTGTCGACCGGCCGTTCGCGCTGGCTCTTGGGACCGTCGAGGCGCGGAAAAATCTGCTGCGGGCGATCGAGACGGTCGCAGCCATCGACGGTCTCCGGCTTGTTTCGGTCGGTCCGCCGACACCCTATCTTGAGGTGTGTCGCGCGCGCGTCGCGGAACTGGGGATCGTGGATCGCGTCGAGTTTCACGGCTACGTCGATCGTGCTGAACTCTTGCGCCTCCACGCGCAAGCCGCTGTGGCCCTCGTCCCCTCACGCTACGAAGGGTTCGGTTACGCCGCAGCGCAGGCGCTCTGCGCGGGCATTCCGCTCGTCTCGGCGGCGACCTCATCGCTTGTTGAGGTGACGGGTTCAGCAGGCGTGCTCTGCGATCCCGACGATGGTGCAGCGTGGATCGAGGCGACGCGCGCCGCGCTCGAACCATCCGACCTGGACGTGACGGCGATGCGTCGTCATGCCGCCGAACGGTTCGCATGGTCGACTGCGGCGGCTGCCTGCAACGCGATCTATCGCGGCGTTCTTTAGTAGATCGGTGAGCCCGGCGCACCAGGCGGAATGCTGCCGTCGTCGGGCGCGAAGATCAATCGCAGCGGATACGACGATCCGCCTTCGGGCATCGTCACGATGACGACTTTGCGGAACGTCCCGGCGGGGATCGTCTCTTGCCAAATCTTGTAGGTGGAGAAGGGCGCGAGTGCGTGCGACTGCACGAGCGTGCGATCGATCAGGAACGTCCCCGTCGCTTTTCCGCCGCGCGGATTTGCATAGATCGCAACGGGCACCGGCGTGCGCCCCGGGTTGACGATCGTCACCGTGAGTTGCTGTTTGACGCCGTAGTCGCCCGCTAGGGCTTGTCCTTGGCGCAGGTTTGGCAACGGTAGCTGTCCGATCGGCACTTCAAGATTCGCGCCCGAGACATCGTACGTGTATTCAAAATAGAACTCGGGAACTTTGTATTCGCCTCGTGCGTGAGCGACCGTTCCTTCGAGCAATTGCGTTGCATCGAACGGCGCGTCGGTCGCCGTTTCTGCATTTTGCGCGAGCAGCGTGAGATCGAGCTGATCGCCGTCGACTTCGCGCAGCTGCAACAGCCCGCTCACGACGCCGCCCGGCGGCAGTGCGTGATCGACTAAGTTGACCGTCGCGTTTGGCGGAATCGTAATGACCACGCCTTCGTTCTGTAACTCGCGTACCAGAAACCGCTGTGTCGATTGGTGACCGACGAGAATCTCGTTGGTATTGGGTCCGCCTTGGCCCTCGATAAATTGGACCCGGGCGGGTTGCGAGGAGGGGTTGTGCACTTTGAGCAAGATGCGCCGCGACGGTTCGGTTTTGGGGTTGTAGTGATAATAAAGAAAGCGTTTGGCTTCGCGCCGCGCGAGTTGCGCGGTAAAAAGAATTCCGTTGGAGCGCAGCGTCTCGGGAAAATCGCTCACTAAGAGCAGCGAGGGTTGAATGCGCGGGAGCGCGACGTTATCGACGACGACATGCGTCGTTCCCGAAACTGTAAAGTAGCCGACGCCGTCGATCTGCACCGGAACCTCGATCGTCGTCCGGTTGTCGATACCGAGTTGCGGGACACCCGACATCGCCTCGGGGAAGACGCGCACGCTCGCGCCGGGGCGCGCGTATGCAAGCGTTGCCACGCGCGCCGCTTCGGCGGCTTGCTCGCGCACGTAATCGCTCGTCGCGGGGTTGCCGGTGATGCGCAGCGGCACGCTCTCGGGGATCGCACCGGCGTTATAGGCGACCATCACCGGAACGTCGCGCGTCACGGTTTGGCGATCGTCGTGCAGGGTGAGCGTCGTCGTGCCGAGCGCTTTACCGGAGATGATGAGGGTGCGCGCGACTTGATCCACCGTGACGTCGGCGATCGCCGGATTCGCCGAGACGGCGACGAGCGTTCCGTAGACCCCCGAGACGCGAGCGGTAAGCGTCGAACCGAGAACGACGCCTGGGCGCGGCGGCTCGACGATGATCGGAACCGGCGTCGGCGGGACCGTGACGATCGGCTGCGGGGTTGGCGGGGCCGGCGTTGCGGGCGCTTCGCCCGGCGCGGGCGTCGCGCCGGCAGCAGGCGGCGTTCCAAGCGGCCCCGGCGTGGGTATCCCTGGCGGATTGACCGTCGTCCCGGTCGGAGGAGGCGAGACCGGCGGATTCACGGACTGCGCGCGGCCGCTGACCCCGGTCGCCCAGAGTGCAAGCATCGCAATCACGATGAAACCGAACGGCGCAAAAGTTGCGCGTCGCATATCCCCTACCCGACCAAACCGACCTGGCGCCGGCGTTTAAACGTCGGCGAGCGTCTTAAGCGATTTTTGCTTCGCGGCTGACGGCAGACGCGAGCAGCGTCTTATACCCAACGCTCGGGAATAAGACCGTTACCAGGTCTTTCTCGCTGCGCTCGACCGTGCCTTGCCCGAATTTCGGATGAAAGACAACATCGGCGATGCGATATTCACCTTTGACGGTGGGCGTCGAAGGGATCGGAGTGCTGCTCGCTTGTGCTTTCGCAGAACGCGCGAGCTTGGCCAAGCAATTGTCGCACTGGCCGCAGTTTTCGCGCTCAAAATCCTCGCCGAAGTAGTTGAGGATGAACTTGCGCCGACACGAGCCGGTCTCGCAGTATTGCAGCATCATGGCGAGCTTCGATTGATCGTAGGACTTTTTGGTCTCGTAGTTCGCTAAATTGAGAACCAGCTCGCGGTTTTTCCGAGCGGCGTCGGTAAGCCTATACTTAGCCCGTGAACTCGTCTCGATGAAGCCGCTTTTCTTCAGGAGCGCGAGGATGACTTTGAGCTTCGTTAGAGGGAGCTGCGAGATCTTGCGCATGTCGGTGAGCGAAACGCCACCCTCTTGCGTGCCGAAGTACTCGAGCGTCCCGAAGACTTTCTGTACTTCCTCGACGTTGGGATATTTGCCGGTGAGGAAGTAGTTCTGCACGCGCGTATCGCTCATGCGGTAGATCAAAATGCAACGCGAGAGATCGCCGTCGCGTCCCGCACGACCGGCTTCTTGCGTGTAGGCCTCGACCGATCCTGGCAAGTCGTAGTGCACGACGAACCGGATATTGGGTTTATCGATCCCAAGGCCGAAGGCGTTCGTCGCGACGACGGCGCGAATCGCCTCACCCATAAAGAGCTCGTGCACCGAGACGCGATCGTATTTCTGTAACTTCGAATGATACACGGCCGCCGGCAAGTTGAGCGTGTCGTGCAGATACTTCTGCACTTCGAGCGCATTCTTGATCGTCGCGGTGTAGATTATTCCCGTGCCTTCGAGACCGGTTTGAAACAGATCTTTGAGGGCGCGCAGCTTCGCGGCTTCGTTTTCCGCGCGTTTGACTTCGTAGCGCAGGTTCGGTCGATCGAAGCCTTTGACGATCGGCTTCGTATTCGGAATGCCCAACTGCACGAGGATATCTTCGCGCACAGCCGGAGTCGCCGTCGCCGTCAGCGCGAGGACCGTTGGATTCTTCAGTTCGTCGATCACGTGTCCCAGACCCAAATACGCGGGCCGGAAATCGTGGCCCCAGGCCGAGATACAATGTGCTTCATCGACCACGAAAAGCGGAACGTGCAGCGTCTTAAGAATCCCGATGAACGCTTCGTCTTCGAGCTTCTCGGGCGTGACGAAGACGATCTTTATCCCGCCGCCGGCGATGCGCGCCATTGCACGCGTTTCTTGATCTTCCGAGAGCGTCGAGTTGAGTGCGACGACTTCTCTTACGCCGAGCTCGGCGAGCATGTCGAGCTGATCTTTCATGAGCGCGATCAGAGGGGAGACGACGATCGTCGTGCCGTCCAAGAGCAGTGCGGGAAGTTGATAGCACAGGCTCTTGCCTGCGCCCGTCGCCAAAATGGCGAGCGAATTCTCGCCGTTCATAACGCGCGTGATGACTTCTTCTTGGCCCGGTTGAAAGCGTTCGAACCCGAATTTCTCGCGCAGTGCTCCGAGGAGATCGCTGGCCGTAGCTGTGCTCATAGTGTTCTTGCTTCTGAGGATACAAGAGCTTCGCGGTCATAACATGAACGCAAAGTGAAGAGTGGGATTGCTCGTAGAATACCCCTGCGTATACTGCGCCAAACCTGGCTTGGTTTCTGCTGATTTCCGCTGGATTTGGGCGGGCGGTCGGGGGTGGGGCTTCCGGCGGGGGACGCCCGCGGTTTTCCATCCTTCAAAAACCGGTACTTGCCGACTTTTCGCCCGCCATCCTGGCTCCGCGAAAAGCTCAGACCCCCCCCCCAGGAACCCCACCCCCGGCCGCCAGCCACGATCGTGGCTTCAGCACCTCCTCATAAGCCCGTTTTGCAATGCCGCTTTGGTGGCTTGAAAAATGCGCGAGTCCCGAGGGGAGGTCACACACCCGCGGTACTTCGTTTCCGCCAGGCACGCGGGATGCGGGACCGTTTGGTCCTTGTGGGGTTGGGTGGTGTTGGGCCCGAACTTTGCTTTGTGTCGCTCTATCGTACTTGGCGTCCGCGGTCGTTTGCGGACTTGGTTGGTCAGGATGCCGTTGTTCGTACGCTTAGTACGGCGCTCTCGACGGGGCGGCTTGCGCATGCGTATCTTTTCTCGGGGCCTCGCGGGTCCGGAAAGACGTCGGCCGCGAAGATTCTCGCTCGCTGTATCGAGTGTGTGAACGGGCCGACGGCGACGCCGGATAATACGTGCGAGAATTGCGTTGCTATTCTGAATGGTTCGGCGCTCGATGTTTTGGAAATCGATGCTGCCTCGAATCGCGGGATCGATGAGATTCGTGCTCTGCGCGATGCGGTTAAATTTTCTCCGGCGAATATGCGCAACAAAGTCTATATTATCGATGAAGCGCATATGCTTACCAAAGAAGGCGCTAATGCGTTTTTGAAGACGCTCGAAGAGCCGCCGGATTACGCTGTGTTTATTTTGGCGACGACGGCGCCGGAGGCGCTGCCGCCGACCATTCTTTCGCGCTGTCAGCGGTATGCGTTTCGGCGGATTGCGATTCCGACGATGATCGAACGCATGCGTGAGATTTCGCTTGCGGAGTCGATTTCGATTGACGATGCGGCGCTCGGCGCGATTGCGTATCGGGCCGATGGCGGCTTGCGCGACGCACTCACGATGCTCGAACAGGTCGCCTCGTTTGCGAACGGGGCAGTCGATCTTGCGACCGTCGATGCGGCGTTCGGTACGACCGGACGCGAGTATGCGCGCGCGTTGCTCGATGCAGCGCTTGCGAACGATGCGGCCTCGGGTCTGCGGCTGATCGACGAAGCAAGCGATGCGGGAACGGATATGTCCGGGCTTATCCGCAGCCTTACGGCGGAGTTTCGGCATTTGCTCGTTGGACGTGTGAATCCGGAGTTGCTCGCGCGCGATCTTTCAGCCGACGATGCCGCGGCAGCGCTCGCGCGTGCCGAGGTTACGCCGCAGGCGCGGATCGTTCGGGCGCTCCGGCTGCTGGGCGAGTCGCTCACGGCGAGTCGCGCTTCGGGTAACGCCCGGCTCGAACTCGAGACGGCGCTGCTGCGCTTCATGCTTCAGGGGGAAGATCCGTCGCTCGAAGCGCTCGCGGCACGCATTGCGGCGATCGAGTCCGGCGGGGGTCTCTCCGCGCTCCCCGACTCGGCGCCTGCGCTACCGCCCGCGCGCCCGGCACCGGCCCCCGTCCTTGCCGTCGTGCGTCCCCCTGCGACGCGGCCTGCGGCTCCCGTTGTTGCGGCGGCCGCGATTCCCGACGCGCCGGAGGAGCCTGCGGCGGCTGTCGCCGCGGTCCCGGAAGCCATGCCCGTCGCCGCGCCCCCGCCGGCAAGTGCACCGGGCGAGGTGTCTTTACAGAAGATTCGCTCGCTCTGGCAGAGCGTGCGCACCCGAGTCGAGGGCGAAAAACCTGCGATGGCCGGACCGCTCTCGAGTACGATGGTCGAGAAGCTCGAAGGCGATCTGCTGACGCTGCGCGCGAGCTCCCCGCCCAACGCCCAACTCTTGCGCGCGCAACATGCGCTCGTGCAAAAGGCGCTCGCCGACGTGCTCGGACGGCAGCTCACGCTTTCTATCGTGCAGGGTCCGGGCGCTCCGCCGCCGACCGAAGATGACGGCAGCGACGTCGATCAGAACGCCCTCAAACTCTACGCGCTCAAACGCTTCAGCTAACTCCGCAAACGAGGACACGATGAACCAAGCCCAATTGATGGCGCAGATGCGCAAGATGCAACAAGAGATGGAACGCGTCCAAGACGAGCTCAAAGCGACGACCGTAACGGGCAGTGCCGGCGGGAACGCGGTGAGCGTCTCGATCAACGGTGATTTCCGCGTGCAGAAAGTCACGCTCAGCAAAGAAGCCGTCGATCCAAGTGACATCGAGACGCTCGAAGACTTGCTCGTCGTCGCGCTCAACGATGCGCTCGGCAAAGTGCAAGAACTCTCGGGTCAGAAGATGGGTAAACTTACCGGCGGTATGAAAATTCCCGGGTTGATGTAGATTTCAAGCGCGATCGCGGGGCCTGTTGCGGCCCTGATCAACGAGTTCAGTAAACTGCCGACCGTAGGGCCAAAAACGGCCGCGCGGTTGGTGTTTTATTTGCTCAACCGACCGCGCGCCGAAGCCGAAGCGCTCTCTGAGGCGATCATCGCGCTGAAAGATCGCGTACGCCAGTGTTCGCGCTGCTTTTCGATTACCGAAGAAGATCCGTGCGGCATCTGCACCGATACGCGCCGCGATGCGACCCAACTCTGTGTCGTCGCCGAAGCAAAAGACATTTATGCGATCGAACGCACGGCGGCGTTTCGCGGCAAGTATCACGTCCTCGGGGGATTGATCTCGCCGATGGATGGCATCGGTGCCGCGCAGCTGCACGTCAAAGAGCTGATCGAACGCGTCGGCAGTGAGGGCTTTCGCGAAGTCGTCGTTGCGACGAATCCGAACGCCGAGGGTGAAGCAACCGCGCTCTACCTCTCGCGGCTCATCTCACCCAGCGGCGTCAGCGTGACGCGGCTCGCGTACGGGTTGCCGATCGGCGGCGATTTAGATTACGCCGATGAAGTCACGCTCGCGAAAGCCCTCGAAGGCCGCCGTTCACTGAGCTAAGGTGAGAGCGTCGCCGCACGCGATCGTGCCGGTCTGCACGACTTCTGCGTACACACCCATGATATTCTTGCGGTCGTTTGCGACCGCACGTAAGATGCCCTCATCGCGCTCGCCGGTGACCGGATCGTACGAGATCGTAACGCAGCGGTCGATCGCGTCGACGACGCGCAGCACGACGCGCCCGATGTGGATCGTCGACCCGATCAAATCCGCTTCGACGAACGCAAAACCGGGCGCGCTGCGCGCGACGATATTGGGGCGGAACCGCTGAGCCTCGACCGGCACTCCCGCGAGCCGCTCGCAATCCCGAAGCCAGGTATCGATGATGATGGAAACGGGAGCGGCATCGAAGTAGCGTGCGGGTTCTGAGAGCCGGACGGCGGTGCCGCCGCGCTCGGCAATCGCGATCCCGGCGATAAGATCCGGCGCGGTGTGCATGAGCGCGTTCTCTTTGCCGCGGAACGTCTTGCCGAAGCGCGCGTGTGTTGGCGTCTCCACGAAAAGCGCACGTTCGCGGTCGCCGGCAAAGCCTTCCGCCTCGACCGTGACGCGCTCGAGCGCGACGGGCCCGAGCGCTTTGATCGGATAGGTCCACAGGTCGGCGACGACGCCGATGGTCGTGCAAATCACACCGGCGGCATTCCGCGAACGGATGAAAACGCCCGCGCGAACGAGTGAAACTTTCTTCCGTAGCCGCCGTTGTCGCCGTTCGATGCGGTTCGCAGGGCGCTTTTGCCGGTGCAGCAACGTGCCTCGACTATGGAGCATTTTTTCTCGCCAAGGCCTCTCGCGCGGCATACGTGACGCTCTTCGGCGCCGCACTGTCCGCCTCCAACGTTGCCGCGCTCGTTGCGCTCCGATGTGCTCCAGGAGCGCCCTCGCGTTCACGCGAATTTTTGAAAGACTGTTTCTCGCGACGGAAAGCGGGTTTTATGTCGATTCGTGGGCTCGATCGTCCGCTCAATCTGGGCGAGATTCTCGACCGTGCTGTTACGCTAAGCGTGCAACGTTTTCCGATGCTGATCGCGCTTTTGGCTGTGGTTGCCGTGCCGCTTGCGATCGTTCAGAGTTTTTCGGCGAACCCGCTCAACCAATATATTTCGGCGATTCAAGCGGCGGCAAAAGGCGGCTCCAAAGACGTCACTAAAATTCTCGCCTCGATTCCACAAGCCGGTGTCCGCGACTACGTCATCATCGGGATCGCGTTTCTGCTGGGACCACTGATGGTCGGTGCATTGACGATCGCGATCGCTCGCTCGCTCGACGCAGAGCCGTTTTCGATCGGAAGCACCTATCGCACTGCGTTGCGGCGCTGGCCGAGCATGTTAGCCGTCGGCCTCATTTGGATTCTGATCGCCGCCGTGGCGCTGCTAGCGCTCTCGATCCTCCTCGGGCTCATTATCTTTGCCGTCGTGCGAACGTCGGGTTCCGCCGTACCGGCGCCCGGAGCGATTGGATTCACGGTGCTCATCATACTCGTGTTTTTTCTGGTGAGCGCTCCGCTCGCTGCGATCGGGTACGCATTGGGAATCGTCTCTCTCACGAGTGCCGTTCTCGAAACACCGAATCCGTTCACCGCGATCGGCCGCGCCTTCGCTCGAATTTTCGCGCGACGTGAATTCTTGCGCTCGATCGTCGTCTCGCTCGCGCTTTTCGCCGTCTCGTTTGCGATGTCGCTGCTGGGCGCCGTACTCGGCGGCGTTGTCTTCGCGCTCACCAAGTGGGTTGCAAGCTATATCGTCATCGCGCAGATCTTCAATTCCGCCGGCCTCATATTCACGACGGCAACGGCGACGATTTATTATTTCGATGTCCGGCTGCGTCGTGAAGGCAGCGACCTCATCGCTGCCCCATCGTTCGTCCCGCTCGCGCCGCTTCCGTGACATCGGCCCCACCGCCGGCGATCCGGCCGGCGGCACCGGCGGCGGGACCGTCGCTCGCCGATTTCATCGCTGCGGCAAAACGGGAGAAAAAACCCGATCCGCAAGCGATCGCGCGCGGCCTCGAGCGCGTTCGACTGGCTGCGCGCGAACCGGCATTCGCACCGCTGCGCGATCCGCGTCGTCTCGCAGAAACGATTCTTGCCTCACCGGAGTTCGTTCATCGGCACGACAAACCGACGCCGAAGGAAGAGTCGCTCGTCGATCGCTTCTTCAATTGGCTTGGATCGATCTTGCGCGGGCTTTTCTCCAGCTTACGTCGTGCTACGAACCTGACCTCACAGCAGAACGACGTCCTCTTGTTGTTGCTCGCGGCGCTTGCGTCATTTGGAGTAATCGCCGTGTTCGTGACGGCGATCCGTCGTCGAATCGAACGTCGCATCGACGGACGTCTGGCTGTTGCGGCGCTCGCACGCGATACGAACTCCGTGGATTTGCTGGCGGCAGCACGTTTGCGGGCGGCTCGTGGTGACTACGCGCAAGCGATCGGACTGACGTTCACGGCTGCGCTTCGCGCGCTCGACGAGCGTGCGATCGTTCCGTACGACGCGGCGCGCACGCCAGGTGAATATCGGCGAGCGATTCGGCGCACGCAGGCGACCCTTGCAGATCCGTTCGACGAACTGGCGCGGCGTTACACGCTAGCCGTCTACGGGGACTGCGTGCCCGATGAGTTGACGTGGGCCGGAACGCTTGCGGCCTACGAATGGATTTTCGCGTGACGAGTTTCGTTCGCTCACTGCGTCCCGGCGACATCGTCGCCCTTGCATTCGTCCTCGCCGCGCTAATCGCGGTGGGGATCGTCGGGGCGCGGAGCGCGGCGCCGCCCGACTACCTCGATACGTATTCGACGCACGATAGCGATCGCGGCGGCTACCTTGCGGTTCGAAGTCTTCTCGTGCGCGAGGGCGTCCACGTGATCGAGAGCAACCGGCATCCGCGGTTTCTTGAAGCGGATCGACTGATTGTCGAAGGAATGTTCGCCTATCAGCAAATTGACGTTGACGAGCTGCGCGATTTCGTCGCGAAGCGCGGAAAGACGATCGTCATCATCGGTGAGAGCGGTAATCGCGCGCGCAAGACGCTGCAGCTTCCACGGCAAATCCACGGAGTCGGCGTTGGAAAGCCATACGGTGCGATTCCCATCGTCGCATCACCCTATGCAACGGGTGTCGGCCATATCGTTGGTGAGGGTGATTCGCGAATCGAGCACCAGGCATTTCCGGCGTCAGTTCCGATCGTCGCTGATTCTGAGGGCGCGGTTCTTATCACCAAAACGCTCGGGCTCGGGCACATCGTCTATATCGCCGACCCGACGATTTTCACCAATCGACTGCTCGATCGCGCCGATAACGCGCGTTTCGCGGTAAACGTTCTGGGCTCGGGCCCGCACACGACCGTGGCTTTCGATGAATATGTCCATGGGTACGGTCGCCAGGAGTCGGCGTGGCTCGTGTTGCCCGGACCGCTGCGCGCCGGGCTGGTTGTTGCTGCCATCGCGTGTGCGATCGCGCTCGTCGGTTCGGCCATCCGGTTCGTGCCGGCAGCGGCGCTGCCCATCGCGCGCGACCCGAATTCAGCCGCGTACTTGGCCTCGCTTGCGATCTTACTGCGACGCGGCCGCGCGGCGACGCGCGCCCTTGCGGATTTAGTCGATGCGACGTTCGCCGCTGTCGCACGGTCGTTCGGACTTCCCGCCCACGCCGAACCCGCGACGCTCGCGCTCCTTGCCGCACCGCGAGCCGGAGCACCGGAGCGTATTGGGGAACTTGCTGCCTTGCGCGCGCGCGCGAACGTCGATGAGGCACAACTCGTACACGCCGCGCAACTTTGCGCGCGACTCCGAAAGGATCTGGACACGGATGGAACACAGCGTCGCGCAGCGTCTCGATGAGGGTTTTCGGCGCGTGCTCGTCGGCACGGAGGGTCCGATTTTCGCCGCGCTCGTCGCGCTCTTCGGCGGCGGCCATCTGTTGGTCGAAGGCGTGCCGGGGACGGCGAAGACGCTGCTCGTGCGTACGCTCGCGCGCCTCATCGGCGGCTCCTTCCGACGCATTCAGTTCACGCCCGATCTGATGCCCGCCGACGTCATCGGAACGACGACGTTCGATCCGCGCAGCGCACAATTTTCGCTGCGCGTCGGTCCGATTTCGGCGAACGTCGTTTTGGCCGATGAAATCAATCGCACGCCGCCCAAGACCCAATCGGCGCTGCTGGAAGCGATGGAAGAACGCCAAGTGACGATCGACGGCAACCGCATCGCGATGCCGACGCCGTTCATCGTCGCGGCCACGCAAAATCCAATCGAGTTCGAAGGAACCTATCCGCTGCCCGAAGCGCAACTCGATCGCTTCATGGTGAAGACGACGACCGATTATCCCTCGGCCGCACAAGAGCGCGAATTGCTCGGCCGCGCGAACGGCGGTTTCGACGCGCTCGATCTCGACGTAATCCGGCCCGTCGCGACGCTCGATGAGATCGTCGCCGCGCAGGCGCAGGTGCGTGCGATCCACGTCGCCGGCGACCTCTTAGACTATCTCTACGCCATCGTTGCGAAGACGCGCCAGACGCCAGAACTCGCGCTCGGTGCCAGTCCGCGCGCGGCGATTTCGCTTTTGACCGCAATGAAATGTTCGGCGTACCTCGATGATCGCACGTTCGCAACGCCCGATGACTGCAAAGCGACGGCGAACATGGTCTTGGGGCATCGCATGATCGTCCAGCCGGAAGCGGAGATCGAGGGCATCGACACGCGGACGGTCATCGAGCGTCTCCTCGCGGCTGTTCCCGTTCCCGCAGTCACGGCGAGCTGACAATTCAACGCATGGTGCCGCGCCGTTGGTTCACGCGGCGCGCGTTTCTTCTCGCACTCCTCGTCGCCGTTTGTGTCGCCTTGGGATCGATCGTTCCGGTGTTCGTGGGCGTTGGGCTCGCGCTCGGTCTCGCACTCGCCATCGCCGTCGTCGCTGATCTCGCCTTGATTCCCGGCAGTGCGCGGGTGCGCGTCGCGCGCGAGACGCCCGCGCGGTTCACGCTCGGCGAAGCGGGCGCAATCGTCTATCATCTCGAGAACACGGGCTCGCTTCCGCTCCGCCTCGGAGTACTCGAAACACCCGTCGATCTGCTGCGTTTCGACGAACGCGCGACGCTCGCATCGATCGGTCCGCGCAGCGCGCGCGATGCGTCCTCGCCCCTCGTACCGGTCGAACGCGGCTCCGGAACGCTCGTCGGCTTTGCCGCATGGTGGGAGACGCCGCTGGGCCTCGTCCGCGCCTATACGGCGCACGATGCTGCGGTGCAATTCCGGGTGTGGCCCGATCTGCGCGCACTCGTCCAGCACGGAACGCTCGCGCAGCGTCGTCGCACGATCGATTTGGGTCTGCGCCGATTGCGGCGCACCGGCACCGGCAGCGATTTCGAAAGCTTGCGCGAGTACGTCCCCGGCGATGCGTTTCGATCGATCGCTTGGCAAGCCACAGCCCGCCGCGGCAAAACGATCGTCGTCGAACGCACGATCGAACGCAGTCAGAATGTCGTGCTCGCGCTCGATGCGGGTCGGCTGATGACGGCACCCGTTGCGGGTCAACGCAAATTCGACTACGCGCTCACCGCAGCGCTGATTCTCGCCAGTCGCGCCGCACAGGCGGATGACAAAGTCGGCTTACTCGCCTTCGCAGGCGGTATCGTCGACTACGTCGCACCGGCCGCGCGGCCCGCGCACGCCGCGCTCATCGCGCGTCGGATCGCCGATCTGCAGCCGCGTTTCGAGGAAGCCGACTACGAAGGTGCTTTCGCCTATCTGCGACGGCATCAAACCAAACGCAGTTTGGTCGTGGTCTTCACCGATATGTTCGATCCCGTCGCATCGGCCGCACTGCTCGGCGAACTTGCGTCGCTCGCGCGTCGGCATCTGATCGTCGTCGTGATGATGAACGATGAAGCGATCGCCCAAGCCCTCTCCATCCCGCCCGTAACCGTCGATGATGCGTATCGGGCATCGGTCGCCGCAACGCTTGGAGAAGAGCGCCGACGTGCCGCGCTGCTGCTCGCGCGCCGGGGCATCGGCGTGATCGACGTCCCCGCGCCGGACCTCGGCCTCGCGCTCGTCAACCGGTATATCGAGATCAAAACGCGCGGAGCGATTTAGCCTGCGCGCGCCCGGCAAATCCGAAATACGCGATCAGCGCGACCGCCGTCACCGCCCCGAACGCCAGCCGAATCTCGGGACTCAGGCGCAGCGGCGAGAAAAATCCTTCGATCGTTCCCGCGACGACGAGCATCGCGCACACGCCGAGCATCAAAACGCCGGCGCGTCGTGCGTTGCGGGTGAGCGCGACTCGGCGCCGCAAGCGGCCGGGAACGAGGATGCCCGCCGCTAACAACAGCCCACCGCCGCCGGCGACCTGGATCGCCGTGAGTTCGATGACGCCGTGCGGCGCGACGGTGGCGAAGAAGTCATACCCGAAGCCAGCGTTGGCGAAGAGTGCGCCGATCGATCCAAAATCCAAGCCGTTGAAGTAGATCGCCCACACGGTGAGTGCGCCGAGCGTCATCCCACCGGCAAATGCCATGACCGATACGCGAATGTTGTTGGTGATGATGAGCGCGGACATTTGCGGGGCATCTCCGCGCTCGACCGCGAAGTTCGAATCGTGCAGGCTCTTTTCGACTTTGGGGATCTCGCCGGGAACCAGAGCGTATGCGGCGCTCGGATCGTGCCGCACGATCGCAAACGAGACGACCGTGGTGAGCGTGAAGAGCAACGCGCAAAGCGCGATCGGCAGCCACGAACGCCGGAATTCCGCCGGAAAGACGGTCGTGAAGAACGACACCAGGCGCGCGCGTCCGCTCTCGAGCTCACCGGCATAGATGTATGCGTGTCCGCGTACGACCAGGCTGTTGACGTAGCCGATGAGATTCGGATCGAATCCGCGGCCTTGCGCGTAGGCGAGGTCGGAGGTCAGGCGGCGATAGAGCAGGCCGAGTTCCACGACGTCGTCCGGCGCGAGGCGGCGAATGCCGGCACGCTCGAGCAGCACGTCGGTCCGCTCCCAGCGTTCGGTCCCCCGGGCAACGAATGTCTCCTCACGCATACGACTCCGTTCCCGCTGCGCTCGGGCACAGCCTCGGTGCGCTGATGGAACGGTCGCTCGATGTCCGCACGCCCGAGTCGATTGCGATTACGTACGAACTCGCGGGTCTTGGGAGCCGGTTCCTCGCGGTCTTCGTCGATTTCGCCATACAAATCGTCATCTTGATCGTAGCAACGGCGATCATCGCGGCGATCGGCGGCCGGCACGCGGGTCCTAAAGTCGCGTCGTATCCGCAGGCTTGGCTGATTGCAATCTACGTGTTCCTAACGTTTCTCAATTTCTTCGGTTACTTCATCATCTTCGAGTGGTGGTGGCGCGGTCAAACACCCGGGAAGAAGGCGATCGGTATTCGCGTCGTGCGCGAAGGTGGTTTTCCGGTCGACTTCATCACGGTGACGATTCGCAACGTGATTCGCGCGATCGAATTCGGTCTTGGATTCTATCTGATCTCCGCCATCAGCACGCTCGTCTCAAAAGAAAACAAACGCCTGGGCGATTTTGCCGCGGGTACGATCGTAGTGCGCGAAGGCAAACGCGCGGCGCGCGGATATCGCCCGCAAGAAAGCGACGTGCGACTCGATCGCGACGAGCGCGCACTCGTCGAACGCTACGTCGAGCGGCGTTCGATGCTCAGCGGCAGCGCGCGCAAAAGAATTGCAATGGAACTCGCACAGCGGCTCCGGCCGAAATTCCCCGAGCCGGCCCTCGCGCAGCTCGACGACGACGGGTTTCTCTTACGAATCGCGACGCGGACGTAGCCGGTCGAAAATCTCGCGTCCGAGGCGCATCGCGGCGCTCTTCGCATCTGCGTACACCGTCGATGCGTCGCTCGGACTCATGTGGCGGCCGTGCAGAAAATAAAACGTCACGCTCTCGCCGACGACGATCGTGCCAGCGTAGGCGATCGCGCCTTTGATGAAGATTCCGGCCACGGGGATGAAGCCCGAGAGCTCGCGTGAGAGCATGCGCCAGCCAAAACCGCCGCCGACGATCGGCAGCAGTTCCCACATCCGCTGCATATCGGGTTCCTTACCGAAGACGGCGCCGATTTGCAGCATGAGCATCATCTGAATACCGGTGATCGCCACCATGTCGCCGGCTGAGGCGAACGCCCCGAGCACGATGCCGACGAACGGGATTTTGTCGGCAAGCGCGCTTGCACCGGCGATCTTGAGCGCGTTCATCGCCGCATCGCGGGTGAGTTTCGCACAAACGGTTTCGCGTAGCGCGGGGAGCCGACGTCCGACGGCGATCTCGATGCCTTTGCAGCAGTCGATTAGGTGCGGGAGAAAGCGGCCTTTGAGCGTTTCGCGATCGATCCGCGCGACGATGTAGTCTTCGACCTTTCCCGGCCCGGGTGCCGATGCTGGGCCCGACGGCGCGGCAACCTCGGGATCGACTATCAGCGCGAGAATGGGCAGCTTGAACGTTTCGAGCAGGTCGAGGCGCGCGCCGTCGCGGTCGCCGATGCGGCCGAGAAAGAGAATTGCCTTCGCGTCACTCGTCTCGACGAGCCGCCCCGGATCGATCGTCTCTAGCGTGGCGGCTGCATCGAGTGGAATGAACTCATCGTCGCCGCCCGCCAGCAGCAGCCCGCGCAGCTCCGAGATCAGGCCTGGGTCGCCGCACAGCAAGAAGCGGAACGGAGCGCGCGTCTGCGCGCGCACGGCACCGACGTTGATGCTCGAGCGGAGCTTGTTGAAGACGGCGGCGGCGCCCATGACGCTCGCTTGGTAGTTCATACTGGTTTGTACCCGATTCTGATGGCGGTTGTTCCAGCCGGTGGCCGCTATGCGCCGATGCCGCGGGCTTCTTTGTCCGGATCGTCGGTGTAGTTGAGGTAGATCAGGCCGAGGAAAATCTCCAAGGCCTCGGCATGCATGCCGCGAGCGTTGGCGACGTCCACGATCGATTTGTTTGTCGCACGCGCCTCTTGCACGATTGCAGCCGGCGTCGTATTCGTGTCGGCCGCGACGATCGTTGCGGCGACGATGTCGCCGGGCGCAAGATCGCTCTTGAGCATTTCATCAAACGCGAGACCGCCGTTGTGGAAGCGCGCGTTGAGCGCTTTCTGCAACGTGGCGTAACGGTCGCCGCTGCCCTGCACGCCGAGCAGCGTGATCTGGGCTTCGAGCTGACGCGAACGCGCCATGTTGAAGAGCTGCGACGACTGCGATGCAGCGACCGCAGCTTTGTTGAGCGAGTCGGTCGCTTTCGTCATGAGCGGCAGCAGCATGTTGTAGTCGCCGATCGAGATTTCGCCCGCGATATCGTACTGCAGGTGCGCGAGCGTGCGCAGGAAGACGTCGAGATCGCCGAGGCCCGCATCCATCATCGCAAGTGATGCGCGGCCAGCATCGACGCCGCGCAGCATATCGGCATCGGCCGATTGCAGCGTCGCGATCGTGCGCGGATAGTCGGCTAGCGTGGCGAGCGACTGCGGCGGTACGGGTGAGAGTTTGAGCGGCGCGGCCATCTCGGCGTAGATCGTCGCGTTCTCTTTGAGCAATCCGCCTTCTTTATTTTTCTCAAGCGAACCGACCCCAAGGATTGCCTCGGTTGCGTGCGCCTGGACGGTATCGATCGAACGGCTCATGCCCGTGAGGTTCTTGATCACCGCCTCGAGCCGGCCGCCCTTGCGCACTTGTACGCGGCTGAAATCGGGCACGCTGTACGTGAGGTTTTGCAAACGTGAGGAGATCGCTTTGAGCTGATCGCGACCCGAATCGTGGCGCGACTGAATCGCGGTCACGGCTTGCGCCTCTTTTACTTGCGCGTCGGCGAGTTCGTCACGCAGCGGCTGTAAGTTGGGTTTGAGTAAATCGAGGCGCTTCTCGCTATCGCGCAGTTGGCGGATACGCGAGAGCGCGAGGGTCTTTGTTTCCGGGGTGCCCGCAGCGGCGGCGTCGGCGAGATTCTGTTCGCCTTTGGAGGTTTGCCCGAGCGCGAGCTGCGACTGGCCGAGGTGGAATTGCGCGACGGCGTTGTGCGGATCGGCTTTGACGATCGATGCGAACTCGCGCGCGGCGATTGCGTAGCGCGCCGTGGCTTCGTTGTGGAGCGCCGCGACGACGCGTTGATCGATCGTGCGCAGTTTCGGATCTAGTTCGGGATAGCCGACGAGATGTGCCACGCGATCGGGGACGCCCGGATGATCGGCGAAATACTTGCTGACCAAGTCGTCGTGATCGGCGTACGCGGCGCCCAGATGTTTCATAAACGAGACCATCGCGTCGGGATCGTAGCCCGCGCGCGTCATGAGCATCAGGCCGTATTTATCAGCTTCGGTTTCTTGGCCGCGCGCGATCTTTGCGAGCACACCCGCCTGCATGATCTGGCCGAACCGGTACAGGAACGGCGAGAACATCGAGCCGATGCCGAAGAGAATGTTGACGATGTTCGCTTTGGTGTTGCCGGTAATCGCGTGGCGGCGCTCGTCGTGACCCGTTTCGTGTGCGATGACGCCCGCGAGTTCGTCGTCGGACTGCGCGAAATCAAGTGTCCCTTCGTTGATGTAGATGTAACCGCCGAGCGTCGTGAACGCGTTGACGTCGTTCACATCTAAAATTTTGATGTTGTACGGAACGTCTTTGCGCGCGACTTGCGTCCAGAGTCTTTGCGAGATCTCGTTGACCCAGGCGTTGAGCAACGGATCGGTGTTGACGGTCGTCGAGTCCGTGATCTCTTTGTCGGTCTCTTTGCCGAGCTGCACTTCACTTTGGGTGGAAAGTGCGAACGCGGGTGCCGGGATGGTGGCACTCAGCAGTGAGATGATCAGGACGATGGGGACGAGGCGGCGAGCGATCACAGGCAATCTCTTTCGCGAAGCAAGGCGTCCGGTGAGCGTCTGCTATTCTCCGGGCCGGTCCCATTCGACGGGATGGGGCTCGGAGTCTCTTGCTCGTCGTCCTCGGAGCCTCGAGTTGGCGAGCAGGCTGTGGACGAATCCGTGGGGGGCGTGTGCATAAGTGAAGTTAGTTGTGGGAGTCATGTGGAGAGCGAAGGGTCGCCTGGGCGGCCATCGGAATGCGCGGCGGATGATCGGGAGGAGCAACGTATGACGACGGTTCGCGGCCGAGGCCGAGTTTTAGAGATCACGGTCGACCGGCCGCTGGCCGAGGCGGCCCACGATTTGCGCGCGCAGTTTGCCGATCGCCCCGACTTCTATCGCGGCAGCCGCGCCACGGCCAACCTCGGGGCGCTCGAATCCGACGCCTCGGCGCTCGCGACGTTTCGGAGTTTCCTTGCCAATTACGGGATCGTGCTGGACGGCGTGTACGGTCCGGCGACTCTCACGGACGTAGCCGAAGGGCTCGATCTGTCCTATTTAGGCACCCCGCCGATCGCTGAGGTCGCCCCGCTGCCCGTGCGGAAAAACCGCGGCGAGAAGGCAGTCGCCCTCTCCGATGCCGCGCGCTCGCTAGTCGCGGATTTTGCCGGTGCGCGCCAGGATCTTGCCGAGCGCCGCATCCAGCGTGAAGCCGTCCGCGCGACGGTCGCTGCGCCAAGCTCGGTCGTCATCCCCCCGATCCCCGTTGCCGCACCCGCGGGCGTCTCGACGCTCTACCATCGCGGTACCCTCCGTGGCGGCCAGGCGCTGCATAACCTCGGCAACATCGTCGTCATCGGCGATGTAAATCCAGGCGCCGAACTGATCGCAAGCGGCGACATCCTCGTGTTCGGCTCGATGCGCGGCGTCGCGCATGCCGGTGCGCAAGGTGATGCGCAGTCGCGCGTGATCGCACTGGAACTTGCGCCGACGCAGTTGCGCATCGCAACGGTGATCGCCGCCGATGCGGGCGAGCCGCGCAAAACCAGCGTCCCCGAGCAAGCCTATATCGATAATGGCCGGATCGTCGTCGTTCCGCACGCCGAAGCATCGTTTCCGCAAAGAGAGCAAGCACGATGAGCGGCCGTCGCATCGTCCTTACCTCCGGTAAAGGCGGCGTCGGCAAGACGACGACCACCGCAAACCTCGGCGCGGCCCTCGCGCAGCGCGGCAAACGCGTCGTTCTCGTCGATGCCGATATCGGCTTGCGTAATCTCGATCTCGTACTCGGCGTCGAGAAGCGCATCGTCTTCGACTTGGTCGAAGTCGTCGAAGGCCGCTGTCAATTGCGCCAAGCGCTCATCAAAGATAAGCGTTTTGAATCGCTCTCCATTCTGCCCGCCGCGCAGACGCGCGACAAGAGCGCCGTCAGCGAGCTCCAGATGGCAAAGGTCGTCGAAGAACTCGCCGAGCTCTGCGATTACGTTCTTATCGATTGTCCCGCGGGCATCGAACACGGCTTCCGCAGCGCGATCGCCGGTGCGCTCGAAGCGATCGTCGTGACGACGCCCGAAGTCAGCGCAATTCGCGATGCCGATCGCGTGATCGGCAAATTGCACGAACGAGGCGTGCCCATTCGCCTGATCGTCAACCGCATTCGCCCCGAAATGGTGCGCAGCGGCGACATGATGTCGGTCGAAGACGTCTGCGACATTCTCTCCGCCGAGTTGCTTGGTATCGTCCCCGATGATGAGGAAGTTATCGACACGACCAACCGCGGCGAACCGATCGTGCTCGATCCGAACAATCACCTCGCGCCGATTTACGATAAGATCGCGCGCCGACTCGACGGCGAACTCATTCCGTTCACGAATCTGAGCGCACCCGGTTTTTTTGGCCGGATCATGAGCGCGTTTAAGGCAGGCTAACGATGCAAGAGATGACTCCGCTCGACGCGGCCGCCGTCGCCGCTTCGGTTCCCAAGCCGCGCGGCCGCGCGATCGTGGTGACCTCGGGTAAGGGCGGCGTCGGCAAAACGACGACGACCGCAAACCTTGGTACGGCGCTCGCACGTACCGGCGCACGCGTCGTCCTAATCGATGCCGATGTCGGCTTACGGAATTTGGATATCGTGCTCGGGCTCGAGAATCGCGTCCGCAGCCACGTTCTGGACGTTCTTGAAGAGAAAGCGACTCTGGAAGAAGCGCTGGTCGTTGACAAGCGCGTGCCGTCCCTGCACTTGCTCGCCGCCGCGCAAACGCGCGAAAAAGACGAAGTCAACACGGCACAGATGAAGGCGCTCGTCGAACGGCTGCGCGATCGCTTCGACTATGTGATCATAGATTGTCCAGCAGGCATCGAGGTCGGCTTCCAAAACGCCGTCGTCGGCGCGGAAGAAGCGATCATCGTCTGCACGCCCGAAGTCTCCGCCGTCCGCGACGCCGATCGTGTCGTCGGACTTTTGGGGAATGCGATGAAGGTGCAACTTATCATCAATCGCTTGCGCCCTGCTCTGGTGAAAAAAGGCAAGATGCTCTCTGTCGAAGACGTCAACGCGATTCTGCGTTTGCCGCTGCTCGGTGTGATCGCGGACGAACCGGACGTCATCGTCTCCACCAATCGCGGCGAGCCGCTCGCAAACGACGATACCTCGCGCACGGGCGCGGCGTTTCGCGCGATCGCCGGGCGCATCGCCGGTACCGATACTTCCAAGCCGGAGATTCCGCAAGAACCCACGTTCTTCGGGAAACTTTTCGGGGGACGACGCTAAGTGCTTGATTTTTTCACCAAATTCTTTAAACCCGAACGCTCCGGCGCGACCGCCAAAGAGCGCCTGCGCCTCGTTCTGCTCTCGGATCATCTCTCGCTTGCGCCCGACGTCGTCGAGTCGCTCAAGCGCGACCTCATCGAGGTGATTTCGCGTTACTGCGAAGTCGATGTCGCCAATACCGACGTGAGCTTCGAGCAACAAGATAGCGCCGTCGCCATGCTTGCGAACATTCCGATCCTCGGTCTGCGGAACGGCCGCTCCGCGCCGCCCGCATCGACGAGCGCTCCTCCCCCATACGAGCCGCCTTCGAGCGCCACGCCGGCTCACGCGGCGCTCGCGCACGAGCCGCAGACGGCGGCCGATACGGTGTTGGTCACGCCGTCCCTCGCGCCCGCCGCCACCTCGGATTCCGCGACGTCCGCCCTCATCTTGCCGGTCGAGCCTGCCAAGCCGAAGGCATCGCGCAAGCGTCGCCGTCGACGCCCTAACCTCACCCAGCAAGCACCGGCGACCTAATCGCGAAGCCAGGGGCGTGGATCGTCCCTGGTATGCCTCGTTCGCCTGGCCACTAGCAATAGCGTGCGTGCTCGTCACGCTCGCGGGGATCGTGTTCATTCATTCCGCGACGCTGCACGATCCGAGTGCCGCGATGGAATATAAACGCCAGATGGTCTACGCGGTCGCCGGCATCGCGCTGATGTTCGGCATCGCGTTCGTCGACTATCACTTCTGGCAACGCTATGCGTTGCCGATCTACCTCGTCTCCGTTGGACTCTTGGCGTTCATCCTCGTCAAAGGTCACGGTGCGCTCGGCGCGGTGCGCTGGATTTCGCTCGGACCGCTCGGCACGTTCCAACCATCGGAGCCGGCGAAGTTCGCACTCGCAGCCGCAATCGCGGCGCTCCTGTGCCGCGGCACGTACAAGAATTTCAAAGAGCTGCTGCTGCCGCTCGCCGTCGTCGCCGTTCCTGCGCTCTTGATTCTCAAGCAGCCGGACTTGGGCACGACCCTGGTCATCGTGACGATTCTGCTTGCCGAGTTATTCTTCGGGCTGCCAAACATCATGGATTTCTTGATCGTGATGGGTGGCGGCGCGGCCGTCGCATCGTTCGTGCTCACGAGCGACAAGCTGCTCAAACCGTTCCAAAAAGCGCGTCTGCTGGTGTTCCTCAATCCGCAAACCGACCCGCAGGGCGTCGGTTGGAATTTACGCCAGTCGAAAATCGCGGTTGGAAGCGGCGAGTGGTTTGGCAAAGGCCTCTTCCACGGGACGCAGACGCAACTGAATTTCGTCCCCGAACATTCGCGCGACTTTATCTTCACGGTCGTCGGCGAAGAAGCCGGTTACCTCGGCGCGATGATCCTCGTCGCGCTCTACGCAATCATCATCGCGGGCGGCGTGCGCGCGATCTTCGCGGCACGTGACCGCTTCGGCGTCCTACTCGGCGTCGGTCTCGTCGCAATGCTCGCCTTCCACATCATTATCAACATCGGCATGACGATCGGCATCATGCCGATCACGGGCATCCCCCTCCCATTCATGAGCTACGGCGGCAGCGCGATTTTAACCGACTATCTCGCCGTCGGCGTGCTGATCAATATCGCCATGCAGCGCGATAAGCTAGTCTTTTAGTGAACGAGGTCGGGCGCCGCGTCGCCGACGCCCGCACGTTTTTCGCGGCGGCGAAAGACGGGTCGGTCGATTGCGCGGCGCTCAGGCGTATTCACACCGCCCGCGAGTTGCTCGATGCCGCGACGTGCGCCGCCGACGTCCTCGACCCGGACATTACCGAAGCTTAACGGGCGCGTATCCCTTGCCTCACGAGCGCACCTGAACCGTGCCTCCGCTCACGAGAATCGCGGAAACGCACGCGGTGACAAGCGAAAAGAGGCGTTTTGTGTGCGCCCGATCACGCCTCAGAAATTACGCTGATGCGCTACGTCACGAACGGAGCCGACGCATGCTGTCGGCGCAGGCCGCACATGGCATTGCCAGCGTGCATCGCGGCGTTCGTGTGCGTACCGCGCGCGCGAATCGCGCTTGTGATTGCGGGCGTGTCCGCCGCGGCGCTCGCCGTCTTCGTCGTCGGCACGCACGGTTTCATCGCTTATCTGACCGTCGTTCTCCCGACGCATGCGCACGCCGAACTCGACAATTTGAGTCAGGATAGTCTGACGGCGATCCTGCACCACCTCGGCGTCGCAGATGAGTTCGCACTGCGCGCGGGCGGGCTGCAATACGCGGCGTTTGTCGGCGTGGGAATCGTCCTCGCCGCGCGGTTGTATCGGCGTGACGGCGACGCGGCGTGGCCGGTGCTCGTGCCCGCTGCGTTTGCAATGATCGGCGGCGAGTTTATCCACCTCCCCGAGGTCGCAATGGCGATTCCGCTCGCCGCAATCCTCGCGGTACGCATCGGCGGAATCGCGTGGATACCGCTCGTGCTGCTGGCGCTGCCCGGCGAATCGATTGTCAACGACGGTCGTGATTTTCTTCCCGCCGCGCTCGTCGCCGCGCTACTGCTTCGCGAACTCGGCGTCCGCGGACCGTACGTGATTGGCGGGAGCTTCATCGTCCTGACCGGCGCGATCGTGGCGCACGCCTTCGCGATGGAACAAGTCGGCGTTATCTCCGGAGCGATCGCCGCACCCGCGCCGGGCGCGCTCGCGAGCCTCACGTGGGAGGCTTGGAATCGGCTTTCGTTTATCGGTCCCATGTGGTGGTTGGAAAAGACGCTGACGCTCGTGCCGCTTCTCGGGCTTGCGGCGTTGACGTTGCGGTTTGCGTATCCCACCGACCGCGCGGCGGCCGCGCGAGGTAGCGTACCGGTGGCGACGTGATCGGCGTATGGCTCGCGCTTCTTGCCGGTCTTTCGATCGGTGCTGCGATCTTCAGCATCGCCTATCCGATCGATCATATCGGGCTCGACTTCAACGCATTTTGGTGCGCTGCGAAGACCCTCCAGATGCATGGAAATCCGTATTTGAACCAGCCGCTTCACGCGTGCGAGGCGATGAACGTTCCGGCATTTTTCGCTGCGAATCCGAACGTTACAGTTCCCGCGCCGCTGCCGCCGTACGCGCTGGCACTGCTGGCGCCATTGGCGCTCGTGCCCTTTGCGTACGCGCGCGCTCTCTGGTGGTTGGTGCTCCTCGCCGCAACGCTCGCAGCCGGGTTCGGCATCGCTTCGGTCGCACGCGTGCCGCGCAGCCTCGGAATCGCTTCTTCGTTTCTTGCCATCCTGGGACCGGCCGTTTTTCCGGGCGCGCTCGCACCGATTCCCGTCGCGCTAACGATCTTTGCGGCGCACGCCGTGCAACGTGCGGCGTGGAATCGTGCGGCGATCTTGCTCGGCTGCGCGATGATCGAACCGCACATGGTTTTACCGGCGTGTCTTTGTGTTTTTGTCTTCATCCCGCAACTACGTCTGCGACTGATGGCCGTGGCGAGCGTCCTCGGTGCGCTGACGCTCGCCGCGGTGGGACCGTCTGTGGCCCTTGCATACTTCACACAGATCCTTCCCGCGCACGCACTCGCCGAGGTGAACAATCTCGCGCAGTATAGTCTCACGGCCGCGCTCTACCATCTCGGTGTCGCTCCGGGCGCTGCGGTGCGCGCGGGGTCGATCCAGTATGCCGTCTTCGCGCTCGGGGGCGTAGCGATCGCGCGTCGGCTCCAGCGCGGCGACGAGGACGCCTCCTGGCTCGTGTTGATTCCGGCCGGCTTCGCCGTCATCGGCGGTGCGTTCATTCACCTCGATCAAGTCGCGATGATCGTCCCCGTCGGTGTCATGCTCTATCGCCGGATACCCGCGCCCGGGCTCTTGGCGATCCTCATCTTCCTTGCCATCCCCGGCGAAATTATCATTAGCTGGCTGCCCTTCGCGTTGCCCGGAGCGTTCGTATGTGCGGTGCTCGTCGCGCGTTCGGGCGGTCGCGTCGTGATCGTCGCGAGTCTTGCCGTGCTGGGCGTTGCCGCCGGTCTGCTCGCGCTCCTCGTCGGCGGGCCGCACGTGGCCGCACCGATGATGCGCATCGCAGAGCCGGCGGCGAATGCAAGCGCCAGTGTCTCTTGGGGAGCGTTCAATGCGTATGCCTCGATTCGTCCGCGGATCTGGTGGACGGAGAAACTGCTTACGATGGTTCCGCTCGTCGCGCTGCTTGCGTGGGTTCTACGACATGCACTGCGAGCGACGTCGGAATGCCACGCGAACGGAGAAGAGGTGCGATTGCCGGGATCGAGTGCTGTGATTCAAACCGTTTGACGCGCGTCGTCGAACCGAGACGTTCGATCGTCGCCCAAAAGAGCGCGCCTGCGGCGCGAGCGATGGCGAACGCGCCGCCGAAACGCAGCGCGGGAGGTCGAGGGCGGCCCCCTTCGAGCCGCGCAACTGCCGCAGAACGGGTAGGACAGGCAGAACCCGGATATGACGAAAAAGAGATAAACTCCGTGCGCGCCCTGGAGCAACACGTAGGCAAACCACGGGGCGAAGCGCGCTGCGTCGCCGGCCGGCAAGCCGCGAAATGCGTGGTGCGCGAGAACGCCCAATACGGCAAGTGCGCGCAGGCCATCGATGGCCGGGAGACGTCCCTCGCTCGCTCGACCCGCATGGCCCGCTGTTGGGCACCGCGAGCGCCGTCCCCCGCGCGCACGGCAAACGCGGACACAAGGACCAATGGGGCGGGTCCAGGAACTGGCCCCCCATCCCAAGTCTTCGGGTCGCGCCGGCTACTGCCGCGCCAGGACCGTCGACTGAGGGGCAAGCTTTCAAGCATTATAGGAAACGGGGCCGCGCAGATCGCGCACCCGCTCGATCTCCGTCGCCAGAGCGCGGCCGTATTGCGGCGTGTACGGGGGCGCATCGCGGGGTGAACGTGCGAGCGTGGTGACCGTCAGGAAAGGCGACCACTCGTGCCAACCAACATTCTCATTTCGAGCGATCCGTGGGAGAACCGCGTCGCGATCCTCGAGGATGGGTCTCTTGCCGAGCTCTACGTCGAGCGTGAAGAAAAAGTCATCGGCTCGATCTTTAAAGGCAAAGTTCAGAACGTTCTGCCTGGCATGGGAGCCAGCTTCGTCGATATCGGCCTCGGCCGCAATGCGTTCTTGTACGTCGATGACATCAACAAGACACCGCTGAATATCGGCGATGTCGAGATCACCCAAGGCCGCACCGGCTGGGCGATCAACGAAAAAGTCAGCCGCGGGGACGATGTGCTCGTGCAGATCGTCAAGGAGCCGCGCGGCCTCAAAGGCGCGCGCATCTCGACGAACATCTCGCTGCCGGGCCGTTACCTCATCTTGATGCCGACGGGCAAGTACTCGGGTGTCTCGCGCAAGATCGAATCGGCCGACGAACGTAACCGTCTCAAGCAACTGCTCAAAGTGATTCGCCCCGAAGGCATGGCCACGGTCGTGCGCACGGCGGCGGCGGGCGTCAGCCAAGCGGAACTCATCGCCGACCTCGGCGTACTCATCCGCATGTGGCACGGCATCCTCGAGAACTACAAGCGCTCGCCCTCGCCCGCGCTTCTCCATAAAGACATGAATCTCGTTTTCAAAGCCGCGCGCGATTTCATCACGCCCGAGGTCGAGAACGTCTTTATCGATGATGCCGAGGAAGCCGAACGCGTCAAAGACTTCATGCGTCTGCTCGGACCGCAGTACGTCGATCGCATTCAAGCCTACAGCGGCGGGCGCAAACTCTTCAGCGATTACAAAATCGACGAGGAGATGACGAAGCTGCTCCGTCCCAAAGTGAATTTGCCCTCGGGCGGTTCGATCGTCATCGAGACGACCGAAGCCCTCACCGTCATCGACGTCAATTCCGGCAAGTTTACCGGCGGTAAGAACCTCGAAGATACCATCGTAAAAACCAACGTTGAAGCGGCTGCAGAGATCGCGCGCCAAGTGCGCTTGCGCGATATCGGCGGCATCATCGTCTGCGATTTCATCGATATGAATGCAGAGTCGGCGCGCAGCAAAGTCATCGCGACGCTCGAACTCGGTCTGAAGAAAGACCGCACGCGCACGACGATTCAGTCGTTCTCGCCGCTGGGTCTGCTCGAGTTCACGCGCAAGCGCGTCGGCAAGGATCTCGCGGGCCAACTCCGTGGCGCGTGCCCGACGTGTAGCGGCATCGGTACCGTGATGTCGCCCGAATCCGTGACGATCTCGACCTTCCGCAAGATCGCGTTCGAGTCGAACGGCAAGAACGAACCCATTCACATTCACGCGGCACCTATGGTCGGCGCGCAAGTCGAGTTCTGGTACGAAACAGAACTTCAGAAACTAGCCGATCAAATCGGGACGACGATCGACGTGCGCGTCGACCCTTCGATTCACCCAGAGAAACCCGTGCTCGTGCGCGGCGCCGAGAAGACCGAAGCCGCACCCGTGCGCGTAGGCGATGAGTTCGAAGTCGAACTGCTCAACACGCGTTTGCCAAATGCAACCTCAGCAGTTGCGGTTGTCAACGGGCGTCTGGTCGAAGTCGAAAATTCCGCCAACATCGCGGGCCACTCGATCAAGATCAAAGTAATCGACGTCGATGGCGACGACATCCTGGCCGAACCACGTTCGGGCGGCGTGGGCGTCCCCGCTGCAGCAAGCGCCGATGGCGCGGCGAAAAAACGCCGTCGTCGTGGCGGACGCGGACGTAAGAAAGAACTCACGGCGGCCGAGCAAGCCGAAGAACTGCGCGAACTCGCCGAGGAAGCGGCGCGCGGAATCGAAGTGCGCGCGGCGATTGGGATTTCGACGCAAGCCGAAGCCGATGCCGAAGATGCCAACTCGCTCGCCGATGAAGCGCAAGCTGCGATGGCCGCAGCCGCTGCTGCCGCCGCACGCGCCGCAGCCGGCGACGACGGCGATGACGCACCGGCCCCGCGCGAACGCGGCGGCCGCCGCGACCGCACGGACCGTCCGGGCCGCGACCGCGCCGAACGCGTCGCCGAGACACCCTCCGCTCCCGTCCCGTTTGCCCCGCGTCCGGCGGCGCCGGCCGTTGCCGCCGGCTCGGGCCTGCGCACCGTGTTCCCGGGTGAATCGCTCTCGGGCGATAAGGTCGCCAAGCTCCCGGGCGAGACGCTTTCGGGAAATCTCGTCTCCGCCAAAGTCGTGGACTTTGCCGCGGCTGCTGCCGAACGCGGCTACCAGACCGAACGCCCCGCACCTGCTCCGCGCCCGCAACCTACGGCCACAGACGGCGCCGCGAATGGCGCACCAACTGCCGAAGGTGAAGATGGCGCGCCGGGCCGGAAACGCCGTCGTCGTCGTCGCCGCGGACGCGGTGGTGTCGGCGCCGATGCAGCACTCGGTGCAAATCCGACGCTCAATAGTGGCCTCGATGACGACGCTGAAGCCGAAGGGGAAGATGGTGGCGATCAAGCCGAAAGCCCCAGCGACGTTGCCGCCGATGGCGACGTGCGTCGCAAGCGCCGCCGTCGTCGTCGCCGTGGACACGGTGGCGCGGATGTCGCCGCTCAGAACGGCACGCCGGTCTCACCGGATCGCCAGATATTCCGCGTCGGTGCCGACGGCGCAGCGCACCCCACGGGGGATGTTGCTCCGAAGGAACCCTCGCGCGCGATCGCGCGCATCGACACGCGTCGCGGTGCGGTTGCCCTCGATGCACCCAAGCGGATCATTACGGTACCGGTCGACGACCTCAAAGTGACGACTCCGGCGCGCCGTCGCGCTACCGGTGTGGCCACGCGCGGTCCGGCCGCCGCGCTCGAATCGAAGACGCTCGCCGCGCTCCCGGCTCCGGCTGCGGACGCTCCGAAACGTCGTACGTCGACACGCAAAGCCGCAACCGCAGATGCCGATGCACCGACCACGCGCGCCGCAACGGTTCGCAAAGCGTCTGCTGCTGCGCCCAAGCGTGCAGCGGCCGCAAAGAAGACCGTTGCAGCGCCGGCCGTCGCTAAGAAGACGACAGCACGCAAAGCAACGGCTGCGAAAGCACCCGCGGCAAAAAAGACCGCGGCAAAAGCGACTGCCGTAAAAGCTCCGGCAAAGAAGGCGGCCGGCGCATCGTCGACCTCCAAGCGTGCGGTAAGCGACACGGCCAAGAAGAAGACCACACGCAAGAAATCCTAGGATTAACGTGAGTCTGACATCGATGGAAAGCGCGTCCCTCGGGGGCGCGCTTTCCATATTTATCGACTACGACGGCACGATTACGAACGTGGACACGTTCGACGTGCTCGTGCGACATACGGCCGGGGATGCGCTCTGGCACGAACTCGACGGCGGACTCGTGCGCGGCGAGATCAGCCTACGCGAAGCGTTACGCCGTCAAGCGCTCGCGCTTACCGGGACGCAGGATGCCGCGCTCGCGTACCTTGCGGACGTCGCGATCGTCGATCCGACGTTCACGCCGTTTCTCTCTCGCGCGCGAGAACGTGGTGCGCGCACGACGATTCTCAGCGCCGGGATCGGCTCGCTCATGCGTGCGAATCTCGCGCGCGCCGGTGTTCCCGAAATCGAAATCCTTGCAAACGACGTCACGTACGATCCGGCCGGGTGGATCATGACCTTTCGCGATGACACCGATAACGGTCACGACAAGACCGTTCACGTACGCGAAGCAAACGTGCGAGGCGAACGCACCGTCTTCATCGGTGACGGTCTCTCCGATTATGCGGCGGCAGAAATCGCTGCGATGCGCTTCGCAAAAAAAGGCCGCGCTCTCGAGACGTATCTCGCCGAGCGCGGGCTTGCGTTCCAATCGTTTACATCGTTCGATGAAATCGAACGCGAACTGTTTACTGACTCAGTGCGGTGATCTTGCCCTGAAGAAATCCGACGGCTTGTTTGAGCACGTCGTCTGCCGTCGGGTCGCCGAGCCGGAAGTTCTTGTTCTGGACTGCGGCAACGTCGGGCTGAATCCCGATGCCGTTGATGTCGCGGCCGTGCGGTGTGAAGTAACGCTGCGTGGTGATTTTGATCGCCGAGCCGTCGCGCATCGGGAAGATCGTCTGCACGACGCCTTTTCCGTACGTCTTCTCGCCGATGAGCGTGCCGACGCCGCTATCTTGAATCGCGCCTGCCGTAATCTCCGAGGCCGACGCCGTGTAGCGATTGACGAGCACGGCCAGCGGAAGCGGCTTCACGGCCGTGTTCTCGGCATCGTACTCGGTGTTGTTGCCGGCGCGTGATTCGACCGAGACGATCGGACCGCTCGCAACGAACTTCGAGCTGACGTCGACGGCCGTGGTGAGGTAGCCGCCCCCGTTGTAGCGCAAGTCGAGGATGTAGGCTTTGGCGCCTTGTGCCTGCAGGCGCGTGAGCGCCGTCGTCAATTCGTTTGCGGTACTCTGACCGAAAACGGTGAGCTGCGCGTAACCGATACCGCTGGGCAAGAGTTTCGAGTAGACGCTTGGCGGATGGATCATCGCGCGCGTTATGACGATCGGGGCGATCTGCGCGTCGGCGCGCACGATGCTCAAGCTGACGGTGGAACTTGCTTCGCCGCGCAAGAGTTTGGTGATCGCCGCGTAGAGTTTGTCGGCGCTCGTGTGATCGAGATCTTTGATCGCATGACCGTCGACGGCCGTGATGATGTCGTTGGTGAGCACACCGGCTTTGTCGGCGGGACCATCGGGGATCACGTTCTCGACGTGCACGCCGCTCACGCCGGTGACCGTTTTGTTGTCGGGCGAGTCGACGCGGTACGCGAGACCCACACCGCCGAAGTTCGCGCCGCCGTCGAGGCCTTCGTTGAGGTCCGCGAACTGCTTGGGCGTGAGGAAGACCGTATATTTGTCTTTGACCGAACCGAGCACGCCGTCGAGCGCTGCGTAGGTGAGATCGCGCGCGCCGAATCTCGCTCCGTACATGTTCACGGCTGCAGCGACTTCGCGTTCGAGTTCGCGCTCGTTCACGCTGTCGTCGGAACCGACGGTAACCGGCGGGACGATCGGATTTGCGATGCCCTTCTTCTTCAAAAATGCAACCAGCGAATCGTGCGCGCCGGTGACCGCGGCACCGCCGTCGACTTTCTTGTAGAAGTCACCAACGAGATGTTCGTAGCTCGTCACGAGCGCTTCGCGCTCGGATTGACCGAGCGTCGGGGCGGCAGCAGGCGCGTGCGTCGTCGTTGCGAGGAGCGTCAGAGCGATGGCGAGCGGAATGATGCGTTTCACGATTTCCCTTTGCGGTTGATGATCGCTTTTGCAGCGGCGAGTTGTTTGTCACCGGGGCTGTCGATGAGCGGAATGTCCACTCGTTGCGGAACGACGACGTCGGGCACGATGCCTTTGTGGTGGATGTCGCGTCCGAGCGGCGTAACGTAACGCGCCGTCGTGATTTTGAGCGCCGAGTCGTCAGGCAGATTGTAGAGACTCTGCACGACACCTTTCCCAAAGGTTTTCTCGCCGACGAGCGTGCCGACGCGATAATCTTGCACGGCGCCGGCAGTGATCTCCGAGGCGCTCGCGGTGTAGCGGTTGACGAGGATCACGAGCGGCAACGTGCCGATCGCATCGCCCGTCGCGGCCTTGGATTCTTTGTTGCCGGCGCGATCGATCGTCGAGACGATCGTGCCGCTCTTGATGAAGAGCGAGCTGATATCGACCGCTGCATCCAAGAGGCCGCCACCGTTATAGCGCAGGTCGAGGATGTAGCCGTGTACGTTGTGCTTCTTGCCCTCAAGCAGCGCGTTCTTCACTTCTTCCGCAGAGTTTTGGCCGAAGTCGGCGAGCCGAACGTACTCGATGCCGTTCTCGTTCTTCGCGAGAATCGAGGGCACGTGGACTTGCCCGCGCGTGACTTTTACGGTGCGCGGCGTTTTGTTCGTCATGCCGTGCACGTCGAGCGAGACGATACTGCCGATCGGGCCGCGGATGATGCTCTCGACCGAGTCGAGTTTCATGCCGCGCACGGCCTTCCCGTCGACGCGGTCGATGACATCGCCGATCTTCACGCCGGCTTTGATTGCGGGATTGCCTTCGATCGGCTGCGCGAGGATGTTCTTCGTCTTAGGATCCTGTTGGATGTAGACGCCGATGCCGCCGAAGTCGCCGCCTTTGAGTTGCTCTTGCAGTCCGGTGATGTCGTGCTTCGTTAAATACGTCGTGTACGGATCGTTGAGCGAACTCATGATGCCGGCGATCGCGAACTGCGTGTATTCCGCTTTCGTCGCGGACTTCGGGTAGAGCGCTTCGACCGCAGTGACGGTCGACTGCGCCGCCGAGAGATCGTGCGTCTGATCGCCCGTCGCCGTCGTCGCGGGGACGCTCGGATTCTTCACCTTGCGCGATTTGAGAAGCTCGATGAGCGCTTTGCGTTCGCCGGTGAGCAGCGTCTGTGCGTTGACCGGTTTGTAGAAGACGTCCTCGACGCGGTGAAAAGACATGTCGAGCATCTGCTGGTTCGTATCGCGCGATGCAAGGGAGAGCGATCGCAGATCGATCCCCGTCGCGCTATCGGCACGAATCGGTGCGGTATCGGCCGACGCCCGGCTGATGTAGGCGGCGCCCCCCAGCGAGGCGACCAAAACGATTACGGCGGCAAAGAGGAGGCGGAGGCGAGCTGGCAACGATTCGTCCAATCCGGGGCGGTGCGCGAATCCCCGAAACGGGGGCCGATAACGTTCTGTTTTGCCATGAACCCAACCTCGGGGCTCGTTGGTGGCGTTTCCGGCACGTTCCCTTCCAGGCACGTACCGTATCAACGATACGCGGCGCGCACTCGGTTTGTTTTGGACGTACATTAGAAGCCGCCGGGGATTCCCTGGGTGAGGCCCTGGCCGCTTTCTTGCAAGAACTGAGATATTAAAGAAAGATTAATTCGGGCACCGGGTGTGAGCGCAACCGTCGGCCGTGCCGGTGGGTCGCAGCGCCACCGGAACCACGGCTGGCGTCAGATTCAAGCGATTTCGCCAAACGATGTTTCGTTTTCGGCGGCCTGGGGCGAAACATCGCCCGCGGTCTTCGAGCGCAATCTAGCCGCAAGCAGTTTCGTTCACGTCATCGATCAGTACATCTGGTCGCCGTGAATAACCGTGTGGTCGAAGCGATAACCGACCCGGACATTCCACAAAACGTGACCTGGTATCATGACTCGCTCGGGAGATTGGCGACATTCGCGCATCGCCGCGCGGTTACGTCGCGCTTAACGGGACGAGCTATTACATTCAATCCGAATATTCGGATTACTCACATGATGTTAATTTTCAACCTTAGCTTCGCTGAAGCCTTAGCGCAAGTAGCCCATCGGGTCGACGGGATTGCCGTTGATGCGAACTTCGAAGTGCAGATGCGGACCATTCGCAAGGCCGGTCATTCCAACCGCTCCGATCGCCTGACCCTTTTGCACGCTCTGGTCCGTCGAAACGAAAATCTGACTCAGGTGTCCGTAGACGGTGGACATGCCGCCGCCGTGGTCGATCGTCACCATGTTGCCGTAGCCGCCGTCCGACCAGCCCGCGATGATGACTTTCCCGCCTGCGGGCGCCGCGATCGTCGTGCCGGTATTCGCGCCGATATCGATGCCTTCGTGCGGACGGATTACGCCGAGTACCGGATGATTACGGATGCCGAAGGGTGAGGTGATGGGGCCTGAAACAGGCCACGATAAGATGCCCGGGGCGTTCTCGACCGGTGCGACGGTCTGGCCCGCGAGCTGAGCGGCGCGGCGCGCAGCTTCGCGCTTTGCAGCTTCCTCAGCTTGCTTCTGACGAATCAGTTCGCCCAGCGCCGCAGACTGGGCGGCGCTTACTTCATCGAGGTCGGCGACTTCTTTTGCGATCTGACCTTTTTGCGTCTCGGCACTTGCAAGCAGTCCGCGCCGTTGTTCGGCGAGCACGTCGAGCGCGCGCTGTTCTTGTTCGGCGGCCGCTTGCGAACGCGCGAGCTGCTCTTCGGCGACCATGAGATTCGTGCGCACCAGACGCACTTTGTGCTCGTCTGATTTGCGCTGACGGATCGTCGACTGGGTCGATTTGATAACGTATCGGATCGCATTCCAACGTTCGACGAAATCGCTGAAGGACTTGGCTTCGAGCATCACTTCGAGATAGCCGAGGTCGCCGTGTTCGTACGCATCGACCAAGCGCCGCTTGAGCGCTTCGTTGTGACGCGAGAGCGTCGCTTGCGCAGCGCCGAGCTGCACCTTGTTCCATGCGAGATTCTTTTCATTCGTGTGTTGCTGGGAGCGCAACCCCGCAAGGTTGCCCGAGACGATCGCGATCGAATGATTGGTCTGCTCGACGTATTCCGCCAGCGTCTGAACTTTGCGTTTGGCGCCCGCGAGTTCGCCTTTCTTCTCATTAAGACGTCCGTGCAGATCGTGAATCTTGCGTTGCTGCGCCTTGATCTTATCGTCGACCGAGGCCCGTGCCGCAGGCGAAAGCGGCGCTGCGAGCGCGGCGAGCGTGAGGAAGGCTGCGAGCGTGCGTCGCATCACGAGCGGCGTTTGTCGGTCACGAAAACCGATCCTGGCTGGCGTTTTGCAAGCTTCTTCAACTCCGCGGCGACTTCGCCGATCTGCTGGTAGGTAGCGATGGCGCCGCCGGCCACGATCGCGATGGAGACGGACATGATCGGATAGCGCATCGAGACGTTGCGCCGGTCGCGCGTTTCGATGTAGCCGTGCCGCAGGTCTTCGAACGCATACAGTTCTTTGACGTCACGGTCGAAATTGACGATCACTCCCTGCGCGATGCGTTCCGCCTGCGCGGGCGAGGTGACCGCGATAAAGTCATCGCCGCCGATGTGTCCGACGAAGTCACCCCCATCACCGAGATGGCGGACGGCGCTCGCGAGCGTCGTTGCGAGCAACCGGATCGCATCGTCACCGCGGACGAAGCCGTAGACGTCGTTGAATGCTTTAAAATTGTCGAGATCGAGATAGAGGACGGCCCACGGAATGTTCTCGCGAAACCGGCGTTGCACTTCGGCTTCGATCGCCACGTTGCCGGGCAGGCGCGTGAGCGGCTGCAGCGAGCTGTCGACGTTGACGCGGCGGATCTTCGCGCGAACGCGCGCGAGCATCTCTTGCGGCGAGAACGGCTTGATGATGTAGTCGTCGGCACCCGCTTCGAAACCCATCACCGCGTCTTCGGTCTCGCCGCGCGCGGTGAGCATGATGATCGGAATATGCGCGCAGGTGGGATGTTTACGGATGCGGCGGCAGACCTCGTAGCCGTCCATCACCGGAAGCATTACGTCGAGCAAAACGAGGTCCGGCACGTCGGTGTCCATGTAGGCGAGGGCCGCGTCGCCAGTGGCGACTTCGCGTGCGGAGTAGCCGGCAAGCTCGAGGTTCCTTGCGATGATCGAGCGCAGGTTGCGATCGTCATCCACCACCAAAATCGAGTTCCGCGGCTCGTCGTTCACGCGCGCAGATAGCGTCCGACGGAGATCCAGGCGGCGATAAAGCCGACCGCCGCGCCGACGGCGAGCAACTCGCCTGCGATGAGCGGTTCGTTTGCGTGGAACGGTACGAACGCCAGCGCTGCGGTCAATTTGGGCAGCACTTGCCAGCGTGCGAGTGCGAGCACGCCGATCGCGAGGCCCGCACCGGTGAGTCCGGCGACCATGCCCTCCATGATGAACGGTCCGCGGATGTAGCCGTTGGTCGCGCCGACGAGTTGCATGATCGCGATCTCGCGTCGTCGCGCGAAGACGGTAAGGCGAATCGTATTTGCGATGATGATGGCGGCCGTGAGCACGAGCAGTCCGATCATCACGAGGCCCACGCGGCCGAGCGTGTCGCTCACTTTGAGCAGCTTGGTGACGGTGTCGGCGGCATAGTCGGCTTTAGCGACTCCGTGCATCTTCGCGATGTGCGCGGCGACTTGCGGCACGAGATCGGGATTTTTCACGCGCACGTGATAGGCGTTGGGAAACGGGTTTGCGGTCAGCAGCGAGAGATCGAAGTCCCGACCGAGCACGTCGTGCATCCGGCGCAAGCCTTCTTTCTTCGGGACGTACTGCGCCGATGCGACGCGCGGGTCGCTTGCGAACTGATCGCCGAGTTTCTTGGCATCCGCATCGCTCACGGAATCATCGAGGTAGACGGCGATCTCGATCTTGTTGAGGATGCCGTTGCCGAGCGAAGCAACCGTTTCGCGCGTATAGAGAAACGCGCCGAGCATCACGATCGTGACGCAGACGGTCCCGATCGCCGTGAGCTGCATGCCCGCATTACGGCTGAAGTTCGCGAAAACCTCACCCAGAAAGAACTTGACTTTGCCCCAGTCCACGTACGTAGAATCCTCGCTCTTCATCGCTGAGAATGCGGCCGTCTTCGAGCCGCACCACGCGACGACGCATGCGGTCGACGACCGCTTGGTTGTGAGTGGCGACGAGCACGGTCGTGCCTTTGAGATTGATTCGCATCAGCAGTTCCATGATCTCGGTGGTGTTCACGGGATCGAGGTTGCCGGTCGGTTCATCGCAGAGCAAGATCTTGGGATTGTTCACCAGGGCGCGCGCGATCGCGGCGCGCTGCTGTTCGCCGCCGGAGAGTTCGCCCGGGAACATCCGCGCTTTGTGCGAGAGACCCACAAGGTCGAGTGCGCGCGGCACCTGACGCATGACGTCTTTAGTCGGAGCTCCGGTGACCTGGAGTGCGAAGGCGACGTTCTCCCACACCGTTTTGTGTGAGAGCAGCTTGAAATCTTGAAAGACGACGCCCACGTTGCGACGGAGAAACGGAATTTTACGGCGCTTGAGCGTGTCCACACGAATGTTGTCGACGTGCACTTGACCCCGCGTCGGAACGATTTCTTTGTAGAGCAGTTTCAGGAGCGACGACTTGCCCGTACCGGAGTGGCCGACCAGAAAGACGAAGGATCCCTTCGCAACTTCTAAGTCGACATCTTCGAGTGCCCGGACGCCGTTGGGATACGTGAGCGAAACGCCGCGAAGTGCGATCACATGGTCCTCACAGATGCATCCGGCGGAGGATGCATCCACACGGCTTGTGCCGTGGGATTATTAGAGGGATTTTTCCGGTCGCCACTTAGGGATACCTTTGATGAATTTTGATCTTTCCGACGAACAAAAAGCAATCCAAGACCTCTGCCGTGACTTCGCGCGAAACGAAGTTGCGCCACAAGCCGAGCACCTGGATCGGCACGCCGAGTTCCCCTACGATCTCGTCAAGAAAATGGCGGGACTGGGACTCTTTGGTCTGCCGTTCCCCGAAGAATACGGTGGAGCGGGCGCCGACACCGTGAGTTACGCGCTGGCGGTGATGGAGATTTCCCGGGCAGATGCCTCAGTTGGTATCACGCTTGCCGCCAACGTCTCGCTTGGCGCGACGCCGTTTTATTACTTCGGCACTGAAGCGCAAAAACAAAAGTACCTCGTTCCGCTGGCCAGAGGAGAGAAGCTCTGGGGTTTCGGATTGACCGAGCCCGGCGCGGGCAGCGATGCGGGCGGCACGGCCACAAAGGCCGAGCTCAAAGCCGGCACTTGGGTGATCAACGGGACGAAGGCCTTTATTACCAACTCCGGCACGGATGTGACCGGCGGCACCACGATCACCGCCGTAACGGGGACCACGGCCAAAGGCCGCAGCGAGATCTCGAACGTCATCGTCCCGCAGGACACGCCCGGTTTTACCCGCTCCAAAAAGTACAATAAGATGGGCTGGAAGGCATCGGATACGCGCGAGCTTTCGTTTAACGATGCGATCGTCCCCGAAGAGAACCTCCTGGGGGAGCGCGGTCAAGGGCTCAAGCAGTTCCTGAAAATCCTCGACGGCGGGCGCATCTCGGTCGCCGCGCTCTCGGTGGGCCTCGCGATGGGCGCCTTCGATGAGGCCTTCAAGTATGCGCAGGAGCGCCACCAGTTCGGCCAGCCAATCTCCAAGTTCCAGGCGATCCAGTTCAAACTGGCCGACATGAAGATGGAGATCGAGCACGCCAAGACGATGATCCTCAAGGCTGCGTGGGAGAAAGACAACGATCGCGACTTCGCGATGACGGCATCGCTTGCCAAGCTCTACTCGGGCGAGGTCTCGCGCCGGGTGGTCAACGAGGCGGTCCAAATCCACGGCGGCTACGGCTTCATGGACGAGTACCCGGTCTCGCGGATGTACCGCGATCAGAAGATCAATGAAATCGGCGAGGGCACAAATGAAGTCCAACGCCTTGTAATCGCTCGCATGATGGGGTTGTAGCTTGAAACGACGTTCGATTCTCACGGGTTGGCTGGCCCTCGCGGCAGCCGTGGCGTTCTCCAACTCGATCGCCTCGGCGAGCATGAAAGTCGGCGAAACGGCGCCGACGTTCATCTTGCCCGCGACGCTTGGCGGCAAGCCGTTCACCTTCGACCTGACGCGCGCGCTCAAAAAGGGTCCGGTTGTCGTCTATTTCTATCCCAAGGCGTTCACGTCGGGCTGCACCAAAGAAGCGCACGACTTCGCTTCGAGCATGGGGCAATATAAGAAGATGAACGCGACGGTCATCGGCGTTTCGGGTGATGACATCGCAACGCTCAACAAGTTTTCGGTGAGCGAGTGCGGTTCTAAGTTTCCGGTCGCGGCCGATGAGAAGCTCATCGTCGCGCATTCGTACGATTCGATCGTCGCCAACACGTTTGCCAACCGTACGTCGTACGTGATCGCGCAAGACGGCAAAATTGCATACGTGTACTCGGATCTCGATCCCGACAAACACGTCGAGAATACGCTTGCGGCCGTGCGAAAACTCAGCGGCGGTAGTGGTGCCAGATAGCGAACGCCTCTGGCGTATCGTCGATATCTCGTATGACGGGCTCGACGAGTTACCGTTCGGCGCGGTGGTTGTCGATTACGTCGGCACGGTCGTTGCGTACAATCAGTACGAAGCGCGCATGGCGCACAAAGACGCGCAAACGGTCATCGGGCGCAACTTCTTCCACGATATCGCGCCGTGTACTGCGGTCAAAGCCTTCGAAGGCCGCATGTACGAGTTCATCAAGTCAAAAGACCGGGTGAGCGAATCGTTCGACTACTTCTTCCCCTTCGCGCACGGTTCGGTCGACGTGACGATCACGTTTCTCAAATTAGCGGGGAAAGAGCAGATTCTCATCGCGATCGAGCGTGTCGACAAAATTCCCGCCGGCGTTTTGGCTTAAGGTCTCGACCGCTGCGCCCGCCGCTCGCGCGGCTTCGGCAAGTGCGGCGCTAGCCGTAAAAACAATTGCCTGCATCGTCTGCGCGCCCGCGAGCAGAATTGGCAGGCAGCGCTCGACACGCGCTGCATCCCAAAATGCGAAGGGATCGTCGAGCAAGAGCGGCGGTGTTTCCAGGCCTTCGCTGAACATGCGTGCCATCGCAAACCGTACGACGAGATAAGCTTGCTCGCGCGTCCCGGCCGAAAGCGCTCCTAGGCCCACGATGGCGCCGGTCTCGGGAACGCGCACGCGTACCTCGAGCGTCGTCGGATCGACGAAGAGATCGGTGTAGCGTCCGCCCGTGATCGCTGCAAACTGTTCGGCCGCATAGTCTTCGAGCCGGCGCGCGAATTTTTCGTGCGCTTCGCGCGTGCGCGTTTCGAGCGCCGTGCGCGCCAGTGCGATCGCACGTGCGAACGTGTCGAGTTTTGCGATCTCGACTCGCGCGAGCGCGTGCTCTTCATCCAGCGCGGCAAGATCCGCGGCGTGCACTTCAGCCGCGCGTCGCTCCGCACCCAGCGCCGCAAGCGACGCTTCGGTCGCGCGTAGACGTGCGTCGATCTCGGCCCGCTCTCGATCGAAGAGCCGCTGTGAGAAATCGACCTCGCCCGCAGCGGGTTCCACGCCCTCGGCGAGGAGGTCGTTCAACTCGCGTTCGAGTGCAAACTCGTTTTCGCCGCCGAGCACCTCGTCGCGTCGCAGTTCGATCATGCCGCGCGCCGCGTCGAGGCCATCGCGTTCGTAGCGGCGTGACGCGCGCAGTTTTGCTTCCTCACGAATCTGCGCGCGCGTCCCCGCGGCATCGGGGACGAGCGTGCCTGCGAGCGTATCGAACCCGCGCGTCGCATCGCCATGACGCGTACGCATCGCACTCAGATGTTCGTTTGCGCGGGCCTCGGACCGCGCGAGCGCTTCGAGTTCGCGCAGGCGGTCACGACGTCGAGTGAGATCGTCGATCGACGAGAGACCGAGCGGTTCGAGGACCGCGGCGACGGCTGATGCTGCCGCGCGTTCGCCCGCGAGTGCCGCGTCCGCTGCCGCTTGGAGACGTGCGGCGTCGCGCCCGCTTTGCGCGCGTCCGTTCGCGCGCAGGCCTACGACGAGCAAGATCGCGCCCGCGACGATTGCGGCGATTCCCGCGACGATCCAGCTATGTGCGATGGCAAATCCAACCGCGACCGCGAGTGCGGCGAGTCCGGCGGCGACGCCTGCGCCGAGCATCGTTGCACCGCCGCCTGCCTCGCGCCGCGCATTCGAGGCTTTCATTTGCGCTGCGGCGCTTCGCGCGCGTGCCGCATCCGCCTCCGCCGCAGCGGCGACTAATGCTTCGAATGCGATATCGTCGATCGTACCGACATCGGCACGCCGCGCGGCGAGTTCGTGATGTTCTTCGGAACGCATACGGCGTTCGCGATCTTCGGCTTGCGCGTGATCGAGCAGCTCGGCGGCGCTGCCCACGGCGTAGAATGCCGCGTCGAGTTCACTCGTTAGGTCAGCGTCGAACGCTGCCACGTCCTCGAAGCGCGCGCGTTCTTCGTTGACGGCCGCGAGTTCGTCGCGAATCCGCGCGAGGTTCTCTAAACGGGTTCGGATCGCGCGTGCGCGATACGCCGCACCGCGGCGTTCGAATTCGGCGCGCGACTGAGCGAGTCGGTCGTGTTCGAGCAGCGCTGCTTCGTGCCGTGCGCGCAGCTCGGAGAGTACGCCGATTCGCAGGCGTGCCTCATCGGCGCGGCGCCCGAGTTCTGCCGCGCGTTCGGTCGCGGTGCGTAAGGGGTTATTTTTCGTCGCGCGCTCCGTGCCGACATACGTTTTGAGCGCGGCATCGAGTCGGCCGAGCGCGCCGAGTGCCGCGTCGTCTTTTGGCCCGCCGTCGAGGGCGTGCGCGAGGGCCGTCGTGATGCTCTTCGCGCGCGTGCCGTCGATAGCGACGCTTTGCTGCTGCACGCAGGCGGCGTTGACGAAGACCTCGAGCGGGATGCGTAGCGCGTGTTCGCCCGGAGCGACGGTCTTCCCGACGGAAACGCTCGCGCTGATGTCGTTGCCGCTGCGGTCGTAGACGCGCACGCCTTTGGGGTCGCGTTCGAACTCGCGCTGGACTTCGATCGCTTCGCCCGTTGCGAGCTTGTAGCGCAGGATCGCCGCGTATCGTGCGCCGCTCCAGGGCCGCCAGGCGTCGCGTTCTTCTTTCCGGCCGACGCCGTAGAGCGAAGCCACGATCGCACGCGCGAGCGTCGATTTGCCGGCTTCGTTCTCGCCGTAGACGATCGTGAGACCCGGGCTGAAGTCGATCGTGCGATCCACCAATTGACCGAAGCCGTCGACGTGCAGTTGGGTGAGCTTCACGGCGCGATCTCGCCGCCCGCGAACGCTGCGACGACGTAGCGTAACGCGACGTCCGCATCGGCGTCGCCCTCGCGGGCGCGCGTGAGTAAATCGTGCACGACGCGACCGCGCACGTTGGGTTCGCGTGCGAGCGCATCGTAGTCGGCACTCACCGTTGCGTCGCTGAGTTCGAGTGCACCGAGACTGGGACCGGAGCGCTCTTCGAGAAACGCGCAATCGATACGCGTGCCGCTCGGGATCGTGCCGATCAGTCGTGCGCGGACGTAGTCGTCGGCACGATACGCAACGAGCGCGGCTTCGAGGATCGCGGCGATCGCGTGCTCGCTCGATGCGCCGTCGACCGAAATGTCGAGGTCGAGCAGCCGCGTGCGCGCGATCTCGACGCTTTCGATCGCAATGGCCTCGCCATCGATCCGAACGACGAGCGCCCCGTGTGTCCCGCGCTCGCCGAACTTGATCGGCTCGGGTGAGCCGGGATACGCGATCAGCGGCCGCCCCTCGTGCTCGGCGACGTAGCCGCCGTGATAGTGTCCGGTGAGCAGTAGCGTCGCGCCCGAGGCCGCGACTTCCATCGCCGTAAACGGCGCGGTCGCGCGTTTGTTCAGCGGACAGCGTTCTTCATCGCTCCCGTGCACGAGGGCTATACGCACGCCCGGCCGATCGAAGTGGGCACCGGCGAACGGTCGGCCGGGTTCCGCCGGCGTATGGCCGTAGCCGTAGAGTGTCAAGCCCTCGGCGAGCGGAAACGCGCTCCATGCCGCCTCACGAAAAATGCGGACGTTCGCCGGAAGATCGTTGCGCGCTAAGAGTGCGTTCTCACCGTGCGGATCGTGATTGCCCGGCGCGATGAAGATCGGTCCTTCGAAGCGCGCGAACTGTGCGGCCAGAAATCGTGCGGTCTGTTCGCTCGCTCGCGCGGACTCGAAAAGATCGCCGCCGATGGTGAGAGCGTCGGCCTTACGGTCGCACGCGAGGTCGACGATCCGCACGAACGCATCGGCGAGCGCGGCACGTCGACGAGCGCCGCCGCGCAGTTCGGTGAACACGGTTTCGAGATGAACGTCCGAACAGTGAACGAGCGTATACGCCATCGATCGTACGATTCAACGAAGAGGTCGGCGGTGCCGCTTCGCCCGCATCGAAGCGACCCCGCGCGCCATTTAGGTCAGGTACTTCTTGAACCACGCGAGCGTTCTTGTCCAGGCGTCTGCGGCGGCGTCGGCTTTGTACGCTTTGCGCGTGTCATCAAAGAATGCGTGGTTCGCCCTTGCGTAGACTTTGATGTCGTGGGGCACGGTCAGACGCCTCTCGAGCGCGAGCACGTCGACGGGCAAGATGCCCGTGTCCAGGCCCGCCCAGCTTCCGGCAAGCGGCGTCGTAATTTTCTTCGCATAGTCGAACGTTGCATCGGCCGAGGGCGCTTTGCGATCGGCAGCACCGGGGCGCACGTCGCCGTAGAAAATCGCTGCCGCGCCGTAATCGCTATTGCCGACGACTTGCTTGAGTGCGATGCCCCCGCCCATGCAGTACCCGGTCACACCGATCTTCGCCTTCGGTGCGAGTCTGCGGATCGCATCGAAGCCGGCTTTGAGATCGCCGTGCGCCTGTTCGTCGGTGAGTGCCGATGCACTCGCGCGGAAAACCGTATAGTCGCTGAGGCCATCGCCGCTGGGCGGATTCGTGCGTTGGAAAAGAAACGGCGCGATGCAGATGTAACCTTCTTTTGCGTAGCGGCGCACGGTATCGCGGATCTGCGCGTCGACCCCCCAGATATGCTGCACCATCACGACGCCCGGGGTCGTCGCCGTAATCGTTTTCGGGTGCGCGATGTACGCGTCGAGTTTGACGTCGGGTCGATCGAGCTTTACCATCATGGCAACGATTGCCCGATCGTTCTCGGCAACGATCGGCGGATGCGGCTGGCCGAAGCCTTCGCCTGCGGCGAGCGCCGATGCGCATGTTCCGAGCGTCGCCGTCGCGCCAGCTGTGACGGCGACGAACGCGCCGCGGTTGAGCGTATCCATGTTGTTTTCCTTAATTATACGGTGAGGAAAGAAAGATCGGTTGCCGTCGGTACACAGTCGTTTTCTTCGAGCCACGTTCGGTTGTAGAGTCGCGAGCGATACCGTTCGCCGCCGTCGCAAAGAATCGTAGCCACGAGGCTTCCTTTGGGGAGCGTCATGGCGTAGCGCGCAGCGCCAGCAACGTTGAGCGCCGCCGAGCCGCCGAGGAAGAGGCCTTCTTCACGCACCAGCCAGTATGCCATCTCGACCATCGCGTTATCTTCGGTGCGAATCGCATCGTCGATCGGCGCGTTCGCGAAATTAGCCACGATGCGTTTGATGCCGATGCCTTCGGCATTCGAATCGCCTTCGCTCTCGAGCGTACCCGTTTTCATATAACTATAGAGCGACGAACCATACGGATCGTTCAAAACCGTGCGGATATTTGGATCGCGCGCTTTGAGTGCCAAAGAAATTCCAGCAAGCGTGCCACCCGTACCTGCGGCGGCGACGAATGCATCGAGCATACCGCCCGTTTGCTCCCATAGCTCCGGTCCCGTCGTCGCCGCGTGCGCGTCGCGGTTGGCTGTGTTGTTAAATTGATCGGCCCAGAACGCGCCGGGAATCGACTCGGCCGTGCGGCGCGCGACGTGGTAGTAGTTTTCGTCATTCGTAAATGGTGCGGCGGGAATCACGCGTACGTCGGCGCCAAAGCCGCGCAGCAGTGCGTACTTTTCGTCCGATTGATCGTCGGGGATGCAGATGATCGTGCGGTAGCCGCGCGCGTTGCCGAGGAGCGCGAGCGCGATGCCGGTATTACCCGCGGTGCCTTCGACGATCGTTCCGCCGGGTGCGAGTTTCCCGCGCCGCTCGGCGTCGTCGAGGATCCCGCGTGCGGCGCGATCTTTGACCGAACCGCCGGGATTGAGAAACTCCGCTTTTCCGAGAAGACGCCGCCCGATCGCGGCCGAGAGTTTCGGCAATTCGATGAGCGGCGTGTTGCCGATCGTTCCTGAAAATCCGGTATGCATCATGCCGATATGACTACTTCAGGTAGAGATTCCCGCAGGATACATAGCGCGCGATGTTTGTCGTGCTGGCGTGGACGTTGACAGAGTAGTTGCCCGACAGTAATCTTGCGATTGGAGCGTTGACGATCGTCGCCGACGAACCGCCCGATTCCGACGTCATCACCGTCGTGAGCGGATACGCGGGCTTCGGATCGAGGTTGCTGCAATCGCGGCCGCGGTGGATGTGCGCGGGCTGCATCGTACCGGGCTTCGCGCCTTTGAGGTTGAGGACGACACGCGTTTTGTTGTTCGGTAAGCGAAAGAGCGTGACGCTCCCGAGTTCGCCCGAGTTGTTCTGCTGCGAGAGCAGACGGCGGATGCCCTCACCATTGTCGCTTGGAACTTCGCCGGGAATCACGGTCGTGCCGGGCGGCGGGCTCACGAGCATCGCGGGAGCCGAGGTCGTCGTGCCGCCGGGCATCGAACTGGCGCCCGGATCGGGCGTCGTCATCGTAGCAGGTGCGGGGGTGGGTGCGGTCTGCGCGAACGCACCTGCGCCCAGTGTGAGGCATGCCGCGAGGCCGAGAGTGGTTACAAGTGTACGGTGCTTCATAGACTTCCTGTACCCACAAAGTGCGCAACCTTACGTGGGGCCGCTTCGCTGCTTGGAGCGGGTTCGCTTAGACGCCGTGGTACTGTCCGGCATACCGCTGCCAGTGGGTTCATCGTAGCCGACTGCGCCGTTGTAGAGATAAGCGATGCTGCGTATCCCGTTACTGCCGCTGCTTACATCGAAGAGTGCGCGTACGCTAGCGTAGAGGCTGGACGCGTTGCTGACCGCCGAACCCGAAAGCCCGTAGCCGGTAGCGCGATCGCGGGTGCCGCGAGCGAACGCCACGGCGCCGCACCGACCGCAGCGGTATCAGCGCATGAGGACGGACGTCTCGACCGACATGCCGGGACGGAGCGTGCAAGGACCGATCGTTTTCGGCAGGGTGACACGCACGGGAATGCGTTGCGTCGTTTTGATGAAGTTAGCGGGAGCCGTGAGGGTCGGCAAGGTCGAAAGCGACGACTGCGCGACCGGTCCGAGGCCCTGTACGATGCCTGCGAGCGTTTCGCCGCGGCAGCCGTCGACACTGATCTCGACGCGCTGGCCGGCGTGGATGCTGCCGATCTGTGTCTCCTTGTAGTTCGCCGTCACGAAAATCTTGTCGGCAGGCGCGACGCTTAGTAGCGACTGACCGGCAGCGACCGTTTGGCCGACCTGGACGCTTCGCATCGAGACGATTCCATCGACCGGCGAGACGATTCGCGCGGCCCGCAGATTAATACGTGCCATCGCCACTGCGGCCGCAAGACTTGCCGTCTGAGCGATTGTCGTTGTGACGGCGGACTCTTTGCTTGGGATACGGCTCGACGCCGAGACCTCGGAGAGGCCGCCTTGCGCGATGCCGATCTGCGGCACGGCGGCCGCCTCGCTTGCGTCCGCTTCGCGCTTCCGCTCCTGCGCCTGAACGAGCACCGCCTGCGCGCTCGTCACTTCGCTGCGCGCTTTCGCGGCCAATGCCCGCTTCTCGGCGAGTGCCGATGCGCTTTGCGCGACCGTTCCGCGAGCCGATTCGAGCGCGCTGATCGAGACGAAGCCTTGCTGATAGAGTGACTGTGCGCGATCGACGTCCGCCCGTGTCTTTTGCTCGCTAGCGAGCGCGGCCGGTATCGCGGCGTCGGCGACTGCCACGTTCGCGCGCGCCGTCTCGACCTGCGCGCGCGCGAGCGAAATCGACGCGCGCGCGTCGGCGGCTCGCGCGCTCATGACGATGACGGCATGTTTGGCCGCCTCGATCTTTCCGCGCCCGCTGAGCTGCTGCGCGGACTGCGTCTCGCGCTCCAAGTTCACGGCGCTCGCAGCGGCATCGTGCATCGACGATTCGCCGCGCAGGTTCGCCTCGGCTTCCTGCAGATGCGCACGCAGCAGATCTTCCTCGAGTTCCACGAGCACTTGGCCGCGGCGGACGGGCTGATTCGTGTCGACCAGCACCCGCGCGACCCGTTCGGAGACGCGGCTCATGACCATGACTTGGTCGGTATCGACGTATGCATCGTCGGTTGTGATGCGGTAGCGGTCGACCAAGAGCCAATGCCCGAGCCACACGACGCCGACAACGACGCACGCGACGATCACACCATAGCGCAGCCACGGCGTCGGCTTGGCCATCTTCTGCTCGGACGGCGCAGCCGGGACCGCATCGGGGTCGAGCGCGCGGGGTTCATCGGAGCGCACGGTCATGAGTTATGCACTCTCTTGCTCGGCGCGCGCAAGAGCAGCGCCACAGCCGGGATACAGACGATGAAGAACAGCGCCAAAAGAAAGAACGTGTCGGTGTAGGTGATGGTCGTCGCGGCCCGCTCCGCCATGCGTAGGAAAAGCGTCACGGCGCCGGCGCTCGCGTCGTGCGCCGAGAGACCGCGCGCGATCAAAGCGTCCTGCAGCGGCGCGAGAGCGTTCTGCGTGTCGAGGGTATTGGCGCGGATCCTGGCAAGATACTCCGCCGTCGCCTTGCCGTGTTCGTTTACGATCACCGCTCCGAAAAGCGAAAAGCTCAGCGACAGCCCGAGCTGGCGGATTGCGCCGACCAGCCCGAAGCCGGCGTCGATCTGCCTGGGCTCGAGGTCGCGGATGATGAGCAGGTTGAGCGGCGTGAAAATCAGTCCCGAACCGAAACCGAGCAAAACGCGCGGCAAGACGCTCTGGACGAAATCGGCGTTCTGTCCCAGTGCCATCATCCACAGCATGGAGGCCGCCATCACGGTGAGTGAGATCAGGATCATTGGGACCGCCGGGATGCGTTTGATTGCGGGAAGCGCGGCCAATTGGATCGCGGCCATGAGCGCTATCGCACCGAAAAACATCGCGACGCCGGTCGTAGCGGTATCGTAGCCGAGTACTTGCTGGTAATACAGCGGTGCGACGAAGGCCGAAGCGGTGAGGCCGAGGCCGCTGATCGCTGCGAGTGCGGTCCCGACCGCGAACGAAGGCACGCGCAGGGTACGCAATTCGACGAGCGGCGTTACCTTCGTCAGCTGCAACCACGTGAAGACACCCAGCGTGCCGAGTGCGATGAGGGTTGCGGCCACGATCTCGCTGGAGGCAAACCAGCCCCGTTTCGTGCCGTACTCCACCACGTAGAGAAAGGCGCCGAAGCCCGCGGCCATCAATACGAGCGACGTCCAATCGAGCTCACTGCGCGCGCCGCGCGCGCGCTGCTCGGGCAAATAACTTGCGGCGAGCAGCATCGCAAGCGCCCCCAGCGGCAGGTTGATGAGAAAGGCGAACTGCCACGGATAGTTCGCAAGCATCCAGCCCCCGATCACGGGCCCCATCAGCAGCGCGACGGTGGAGCCGAGTCCATAGGTGCGCATGACCAGCGCGTGCTTCTCTTGCGGGAAGGCATCGATCATCGCCGCGCTCGCAAGCGAAGCCATGAGCCCCGCACCGAGCCCCTGCACGAAGCGCGCGACAAGCAGCGTCTCGAGCGAATGCGAAAGCCCGCAACCGAGTGAAGCCAGCGTGAAGAGCCCGACCGTCGCGATGAAGGCACGCTTGCGTCCGAAGTTCGCCGCAACCCAACCGGAAAGCGGAGTCGTCGTGAGCATCGCGAGCATGTAGACGGCGCTTATTGCGGTGATCTCGTCGATGGAGACGTTGAGGGCGCCCGCGATGATATCGAACCCGACGTTGGTGATCGAGGCGTCCATCATTCCCATCCACACAGGCAGAATCGTCACGGTCATGATGACCGCGAAAGACGCGTTGCTCGTGCGGGGCGGTGAAAGAGTAATTGCGCTATCCCATCGCAGGCTCATGGTCGCGGAAGCGTCGTGTTATTTTCGGTATCTCGAAACGCTCTCCCCCGGGCGAATGAACCTTGGCAAGGGGGGGCGAGCGGTTAGACGACCCTTACACGTTCACCCGCGCATTTAGTGAAAGTTGCGGGCGCGAATGTTGTCTGCTGTGCCGTTCGTATCGAGCGGCCAGAAACGTTTGGCGATCACGTCGATCGTGCCCTGATCTTTCTGTAAGACGCCCTCGATAACGAGCGCGCGCGATTGGCGGATCATGCGCCGATTGCGTTCGTATACGTCCGGACGCACGATGACGTTGACGAGACCCGTCTCGTCCTCAAGGGTGAGGAAGACGAAGCCTTTGGCGGTACCGGGGCGCTGACGTGTAATGACGACGCCCGCGACTTTGCAGACGAGATTCTGCGGCATCGCGGGAAGTCGCATCGCTGCGAGCACGTTCTGACGGTCGAGTTCGGCCCGGAAATGCTCGATCGGCTGCACGTCGGAGACGCCGGTTGCGTGCAAGTCGAGCGACGTCGATTCGACCGGATGCAGCGCGGCGAACGTCGCTTGCGGTTCGTCGATCTCCATGCCGCGGCCCAGTTCGCCGCGCGCTTCGCGCTCGTCGAGCCCGCGCAACGCCCACATCGCTTCACGCCGCGAATCGAACCACGGCGTAAAGGCATTTGCCGCTGCTAAATTCTCGAGCGCCTCGCGCGCCAGTCCCGTGCGCCGCGCGAAGTCTACGATATCTTCGAATTCACCGCCGCCGGTCAGCGCGCTCTCGAGCTTCTCGCGCTGCGCCTCGCCGATGCCGCGCACGAGATGAAAACCCAAGCGAAGCGAGCCCGCTTTGTCGACGAAACTCCACCATTCGCTCTCGTTCACCGCGATTGGCTTCACGACGACGCCGTGGCGTTTGGCATCGTTGACGAGGACTTCGGTTGCGTAAAATCCCATCGGCTGCACGTTGAGGATCGCCGCGCAAAAAATCGCCGGTTCGTGACACTTCACGTACGCCGATGCGTAGGCGAGCAGCGCAAAACTGGCTGCGTGCGATTCGGGGAATCCGTAATCGGCAAAGCCTTCGAGCATGTGGAAGAGCGCATCGGCGCTGGCGCGATCGATGCCGTTCTCGACCATGCCGGCGATGAGTTTTGGATAGATCTCCGCCATGCGCTGGTGCGAACGCTTGTTGCCCATCGCGCGCCGCAGCTGGTCGGCTTGTCCTGGCGTGAATCCGGCCGCTTCGATCGCCATGCGCATCCCTTGCTCTTGAAAGAGCGGGACGCCGAGCGTGCGTTCGAGGATCGGTTTGAGTTTGGGATGCGGATAGGTGACGGGTTCGAGCCCATTTCGTCTGCGCAAAAACGGATGGATCATATCGCCTTGAATCGGACCCGGCCGAATGATCGCCACCTGCATGACGAGATCGTAAAAACACGCGGGTTTGAGACGCGGCAGCATCGACTGCTGCGCGCGCGATTCGACTTGGAATACGCCGATCGAATCGCCGCGCTGCAGCATTTCGTAGGTCGGTCGGTCATCGGGGGGGATCGCCGCAAGCGAGAGCGGCGGCCGCTCGGGATAGACGCGCGCGAAAAGCGTGAACGCATCGCGTAAGAGCGAGAGCATGCCCAGACCCAAGAGGTCGATTTTGATGAGTCCGAGATCGCCTAAATCGTCTTTGTCCCACTGGACGATCGTGCGGTCGCGCATCGTCGCCCATTCGACCGGTGCGACTTGCACGAGCGGATCGCGCGTGATCACCATGCCGCCGGAATGGATCCCCATGTGGCGCGGAAAGCCATCGATCCGTCGACAAATCGCCATGAGCGTATCGCCGAGTTCGCCGCCGACGGAACTGGGACGTGCGTCGAGTTGCTGCGGACGCGGATTGACTGCGGGGGTGTCGGCCGACCCGAAGCCCGGCGTATGCGCGCGGCCGCTCGTCGCGGCGGGCTGATCGCCCGCTTCCGCACGCGAGATCCGCTGGTTCGATCCGGCATCGAGATCGCGTCGTTTGCGCACGGATTCGGGTAGCGCGCTCACCGCCGCCGCACTCGCGCCGAGCGCTCCCGCAAGCGATTCGCGTGCGTCGTAATCGGTTACGATGGTATCGACCTGCGCGAGCGAAAGGCCCATCGCTTTGCCGACATCCCGAATCGCCGAGCGCGTGCGGTACGTGATCACCTCGGCTGCCATCGCGGCGTGTTCGCGACCGTAGCGATCGTACACGTACTGGATGATCTTCTCGCGATCTTGGTGCGCGAAGTCGATGTCGATATCGGGGACTTCTTTGCGGTCTTCGGAGAGAAAACGCTCGAACAGCAGACCGTGTCCGACCGGATCGACGGCGGTGATGTGCAGCGCGTAGCACACGGCGGAGTTGGCCGCGGAACCACGCCCTTGGCAGAGCACTTGGAGTTCTTCGGCCGCGCGCACGATGTCCCACACGACGAGGAAGTAGCCCGCCAGATCCATGCGCGCGATGATCCCCAGTTCGTATTCCAGTTGACGTTCGACTTTGGAATCGAGCGGCATCGCGTAACGCCGTTTCGCTCCTGCGTACACGAGCGTGCGCAGATACGATTGGTGACTCGTTTGGTTATCGGGGATCGGAAAGTGCGGGAACTGTCCGTGGAGTTTGTCGAGTCGAAACGCGCAGCGTTCCGCGATCGCGAGTGTGTTTGCAAGCGCGAGCGGATACGGTGCGAAAAGCCGCGCCATCTGCGCGGGCGATTTCAGATACGACTCGGCGTTGGGCCGCAGCATGGTGCCGGCGTCGTGCAACGTCGTCTTGTATTTGACGCACGTGAGGATGTCGCATAACCGCGCATCCTCGCGCACGCTATACGCCGCGCCGTTGGTGGCAACGTACGGCACGTCGAGCTGCGCGGCCAGGCGCACCAGCGCTTGGACGAGCGCTCCGTCTTCGGGCCGTAAGTGATGCTGCAGTTCGATATAGAAGCGGCCGGGAAACGCATCGCGCAACTGCGCCCCCCACGCGAGCGCTTGTGTCGTGTCGCGCCGGATCAGCGCGCGCTCGGGGAGGCCGTTGCGTCCACCGGAGAGCGCGATGAGCCCCTCGGTGCGGCCGGCAAGGTCCGCGAGGTGGAGGCGTGCGTCGCGCTTGCGGCCGCGCAACTGGGCAGCGGAGATGAGGTGAGCGAGGTTGGCATAGCCGGTTGCGTTCTCGGCGAGTAGAACGATGCGCGGCGTATCGGTCGGCACCTCGCTTGCCGGGCGCGCCCCTTTCTCACGGCCGCGGACGTGCGCGGGGAGCTCGAGTTCGAGCGTGAGTTCGGCGCCGCAGATCGCGGCAAACCCCGGCCGGTCGCGGGCGGCTTTGGCGAAGCGGACGACACCGTAGACGCCGTCCCGGTCGGTGAGCGCGAGCCCCCGCAGGCCCAGCGCGTGGGCGCGCTCCATCAGCTCTTCGGGGTGGGATGAACCCTCGAGGAAGCTAAAATTGGACCAGCAGTGGAGCTCGGCGTAGCCGGGGGCAGATGACATGGGCCCCTATGATAATCGAACGTGTGTTCGATAACAAGGGGCCAAGACGAAGGATTTACGCGCCGGTTAGGGTCTGCGGGCGGCAGGTGCACGGACGGGGGAAGCGCCTATTTCGCCGAGCGATCCTTACGGTGTGGAAGTGGGCTTGGGCGAATCGGGGGTCGGGAGGGCTTTATCGGCTTCATCGACCGCCGCGAGGATGGCTTTGCTCTTGTCGGCCCAGACGGAGTGTCTAGTCGCGCTACTGGTCCCGAACGGCTGCCAGCCTGCGACGTCGGTCGCTTCCTGGCGAGCGACGCCGAGATACTTACGCGCGAGATCGAATTTGCCCAATTGGATTTCCACGCGGCCCGCCACCACGAAGTACTGCGCCGCCCGGAATTGCGCGTAGTGCCCCTGTGGTTCACTACGTTGATCGGTGCGTAATTGTAGCGCGCAGACCTCATATGCATCGCCGGCCGCGATCGCGGCACTCAGAAGAGCGGCGGGATCGAGCGGCGGCGTGTTCGCAACCGTGGTAAAGCCGACCACCGATGGGACAGCTGCCGGACATGTCGTGTCGCTGAATTTCTCGTCGGCGCGTGCGGGACCGGGTACGAGGACCCCGAGCATCGCTCCCGCGACGATTGCTCGATGTATGGTCCACCGGAGATTCATGCTCGTACCTTCTTGGTTTTGCCGACGTCCCCTAGGGTGCGAGTTCGGTTGCGAGGCGGTCCGCACGATAGATCGTGCGCAGCGCTGCCAGTAAGCCGACAGAATCGACGGCAACGGCGCGATTGTCGCGCAGATCGTAGCCGTAGTCGCCGCCGATGATGTCGGCCGTGCTCGTAAAATTAAGCGGCGTCTTCGGGTCGAATGCGTTTCGCGCCGCGATCCACGATGCGGGCAGCGCGAAAGGATCGCTGCCGGTTGCGTGCGCGAATGTGCCGCCGAACGTGGTGAACGGTGCGATCGGCGTGCCGCGTTCCGTCCAACCTTTGAGGGTGCCGTAGGTTACGCGCAGCGCGAACTGCGCCTGCGCGACGAGCGCATCGTTTTTTGCAATCGGCGCACCGACTTGATCTTCGAAGGTTTGTCGTGCGACGCGGCTCATCGCATCGGTCACGCGAACGAGCGCAATTGCCGGATCGGCGAACTTCGGACCCTCGGTGACGCGCGCGGCAACGATTTCGGGCGAATCGTTGCCGAGCAGTGCTTTAACGTACGCATCGTCGGGGCCGAGAAACTCGCGCGTTTTCGTCAGGCTGTAGGCGAGTGTGGTTTTTTCGAGATCGGCAAAGACCGGGGCGCGGCGCGGTCAGGAGTGCAACGAGTTGCGGCAAGGCCGCAGGCGCTGCGCGTCGGGCTTGATCCGTTCGGCAACCGCGCGCACGAGCCGTCGGAAGATAGAAGCCCCGTCGCGCTCGCGGTACGCGAAGGTGGGTTGCAGATCGCGCGCGCGCCGTTCTGCTGTGGCGATCGCGTCGTACGCGCCGCCGAATTTTTTGGCAAGCACGGGGTTTTTCGCAATCGCCGCGCGGTCGGCGGCTTCTTGCGCGCGTTTTTTCGCCACGAACGTGGCGTCGAGCAGCGTCGTTTCGTGACCGACCGTCGCTTTGAGCGAGTTCTCGATCCCGAAGAGCACGCTGGTTGCTTGGCGGGCGTGTTCTACACTCTCGGTTGCAAACTGCGAATACAGCCCGCGGCGTTGGGAGAGACCGCGCAGCGCGGCGATGTTCTGCACGTCGCGCAGATATTCGAGTTCGGCGACCGTATCGAGACGTGAGGTCGAACCCGGATTGCCGGGCACGAAGATCAATTCGTTTGCTCTCGCTGTACTCCAGCGGAAAAAATTCGACGAGGTCATCGGCTTGCCGTCTTGGTAGACCCGCATGAACGCGCAATCCAGATCGAATCGCGGGAAATTGAAGTTGTCCGGATCGCCGCCGAAAAACGCGGCGGCTTCATCGGGTGCGAACACCAGACGCACGTCGGTGTATTTGCGATACGCGTAGAGCGCGTAGCGTCCGCCGTTGTAGAGCGTGACGACCTGGCACTGCTATGTTGCTTTATCGGGCGCGCACGCATTCTCGAGTTTTGAGAACACCGCGCGCTCGGCGGCGTTGAACCCCGCACCGGCCGTCCCCGCCGTCGCGACGTTCACGGTTTTCGTGACGTCGGCGATCGAGACGAGCGAGACGATCGAGAACCCGGGACAGACGAGTTCGTCTTGCTGCTTTGCCGCGAAGAACCCGGTTTTGATGTAGTCGTTCTTCTCGCTTGAGTTGTAGGTGATGCAGTCCCGCGCGCAGTGGTGGTTGGTCATGATCAGGCCGGTGCCGGAGACGAACGAGCCCGAGCAGCCCGGCAGCCGAACCGATGCCGTGCGCAGTTTGTCGAGGAATGCGGGCGTGGCTTTGAAGCCGTACTGCTTGGCAACTGCCGCTTCGGGGAAGTTATCGAGGGTCCACATGCCCTCGTCCGCCACGGCGGGACGGGCGATCGTGGCGAATGCAGCGATCGAGACGAGCGTAAGGAAACGACGCATGAGTAACCCTTTACCAGGCGAGATGGCAACTCTACCACGGGTCGGTAGTCGCAAACGCGTGTTTCTTGCGATCAACACGCGCGCGCGCCACGGCGTGGGCGCTGCCTCGCGCGTCGTGGAGATCCTCGAGCGGCGCGGTCACGAGGTCCTGCGCGTTCCGACGGATGACCCGGAGTCGCTCGTGCGCGCGCTCAAAGAGCACGCCGGAAAAATGGACGCCGCCATGATCGGCGGCGGCGACGGTACCCTCTTCTCGGCGATCGACGGCTTACGCGCAGCCGAAGTGCCGCTAGCAATCTTGCCGCTGGGCACCGTCAACGAACTCTCGCGTACGCTCGGCATCCCGTTCGACCTCGAGGGCGCCTGCGCGCTGGTCGATGATGGCGTCGTGCAGACGATCGACATCGGCAGCGTGAACGGCAAGTCTTACTTAAATGAAGCGAGCATCGGACTCTCGACACACATCGCGCGTCAACAGACGGGTCCGCTGAAGAAGAGGTTCGGCATGCTCACCGTACCGATCACGACCCTGCGCGCGTTTCCGCACCTGCATCCCTATCATCTCGAGGTCGAACTCGAAGACGGCAGCGTGCGAACGTTCAAGACGGTCCAACTCACGGTTGCAAACTCATACCGTTTCGGCGGCCTCGTCGAAAACGACAACGCGTCCATTGAGGACGGCGTGATGGAGCTCTACTCGATCGATGTTGCCGATTGGCGCAGCGGACTCAAAGTCGCGCTCGCCGTCGCGCTGCATAAATTCACCGAGATCGATGAAGTCCAGGTACTGCGCGGAAAATCGTTTACCGTGCGCGCACGCAAAGCCCACCACGTCTTCGCCGATGGCGAGTTCGCGACGCGCCTGCCGGCAGAATTCAAAACGCTCCCGAGCGCACTCGCCGTGCTCGTGCCGAAAGATCGGATCCCGAGGATCCGATGAGACTCCGCGGTCGCCGCTGGTTTTGGCCTACGTCGTACGCCGAACGCATCTCCGAGATCGATATCGCCAAGCTCGGCGTCGCCGGGATTCGCGGTGCGCTGATCGATCTCGATAACACGCTCGTCGGCTATCGCACGCACGAGCCGTTGCCGGAAGAATCGGCCTGGATCGCGCGCGCGCAAGCGGCGGGAATTCAAGTCGTGATGCTCACGAATAACGGGCGTCCGTGGGCGCGCGAGGTCGCCGAATTGCTCAACATTCCGATCGTCCCGAACGCTCGCAAGCCGCTTCAGGGCGGATACCGGCGCGCACTCGCCCTGATGCAACTGCCAAAAGAGGCGGTGATCGTGATCGGCGACCAGCTCTTCACCGACATCTTGGGTGCGCGCATTTGCGGACTCGATACGATCCTGGTCCCGCCGCTCTCCAAGCACGATCCATGGAACACGCATTGGCTGCGCCGCTTCGAACGCGTCGTGCTGCATAAATTCCCGCACGTCAGCGAGGAACCCGAATCCCAGGCGTAACGGGTTTGTGAGCCGACCGCGTAATGTTAGGAGCATGCAGTATCGTCGGTTAGGTCGCGCAGGCGTTCAGGTTTCCACGGTCGGTCTTGGTTCGTGGCTCACGTACGGCGGGAGCGTCGAGGAAGACACGGCGCGCGCGTGCATCGCCCGCGCATACGAACTCGGCGTAAATTTCTTCGATACGGCAAACGTCTACGCGCGCGGAAAGTCGGAAGAAGTCGTCGGCCGCGCGCTGCGCGACTATCCGCGCGATTCGATCGTCCTCGCGACGAAAGTTTTTTTCCCGATGGGTGAAGGCTCCAATCAAAGCGGCCTCTCGCGCAAGCACATTCGCGAGCAGAGCGATCTCTCGCTCAAACGCCTGGGTGTGGACTACATCGATCTCTACCAGTGCCACCGCTACGATCGCCATACGCCGCTCGACGAAACGTGTGCCGCGATGAACGATTTGGTGCGCGCCGGCAAGATTCTCTACTGGGGCGTCTCGGAGTGGACCGCCGATCAGATTGCAAGCGCCGTGCAACTCTGCCGTGTACGCGGCTGGGCCGAACCCGCAAGCAACCAGCCGCAATACAACGCGCTCTGGCGTCGCGTCGAAGACCGCGTGTTTCCAACGTGCCGTGAGTTCGGACTTGGGAACGTCGTGTGGTCGCCGCTCGCGATGGGCGTGCTCAGCGGCAAATACACCTCAGTCGATCACCCGCCCGCCGACACACGCGCCGGCAACGATGCGCAAAAGTGGACGCTCGAAGAATACTTTACGGAGTCGATCCTCGCGGCCGTCCAGGAGTTGAAGCCGCTTGCCGAACGCGCGCAGTGCACCCTAGCGCAACTCGCGCTCGCCTGGTGTTTGCGCGAAGACGTCGTCAGTTCGGTGATCGTTGGGGCCACCAAGACCGCCCATGTCGATGATAATGTGGTCGCCGCCGATCTCCGCTTGGACGAGCAGATCTTCGCCGAGGTCGATCGAATCTTGGTCCCGGTCGCGCCGTTCGAACCGTATTTGGCGTAGGCCAAGGAAGCGGAACGAAATGAGCGCGCGGCGCGTTGGTATTGCAAAACAAAAAGAGGGTGGATGGTCACCGTAGCGTTTGGGCGCACTAGCGCCTTCTCGTCGTGATTCTGGCGGTCGTTGCGGCTGCGGCGTTGCAGCTTGGGATCGGGCCGACGCCCGCGCCGACGCCGGCGCCGGGCGAGGTCGTGCTCGCCTCGCGCCGCGTCGTCGTTCCGATGACCTACGCACGCAAACGGATTGTCATCCAAGCGACGATCAACGGCGCAGGTCCGTTTTCGCTTCTCCTCAATTCCAACGCGCGCCTCACGCTCTCACCCGAGGCGCTCGCGGCGGCGAAGATCGCGCTCGTCGATCAACCGTCGCCGACACCGCTGCCGTCGGCGGCGGCGACTCCGACGCCCGCGGTCACGCCCACGCCCCTGCCGAAGATCGGCGTCGTTTCGGTGCTGGACATCGAAGGCGTGGAACTCAAGAACGTCACGGCAATAGCGAACTGGCGACACGGCGCACTCGACGGTGCGATTGGGTATCCGCTCTTGGCACGGTTACGTTCGCGCATCGACGTGCGCGCTGCGACGATCACGTTTTCCGATCCGGCAAACGATACCGCGCCGCTGATCGGAAGCGTGTTGCCGATGGAGATCAAACGTGCGCAAATGCCCGCGGTCGAGGGCGTCGTCGATGGGATCGCCGGCGTCTTCATCCTCGATACGACCAGTTCGAGCAGTTTGATTCTGACCTCGCCGTTCGTCACGTCGCACACGCTCTACACGCGCACGACCGGCAGCGCGGTTAGCGATAGTCCCGGCGATACCCGGTTTCTCGAATCGCGACCGCTGCCGCTCACGCTCGGATCGATGGCACTGGGTCCCGTGCCCACGCAACTCTCGACGGCGAAGACCGGTATCTGGTCCGATCCGTATGCTGCCGGACTCATCGGCATGAGTTTGCTCGAGCGCTACATCGTGACGCTCGATTTCCCGAACGGCCAAATCGCGTTCGAGAAATATCCATAGCGAAAGAAGAAAACCCGGCGGACGTATGACCAGTACGTTCGCCGGGCTTCTGGGGTGAGCGTGTGACCAGCACGCTCACCGGAGTCGGTGAACGCGGTTAGGCGTTTCGACTCATGCGGGTCGCGTGCGTTACCGCGACCGGGGAAAAACGTTCGGGCTGAGGACGTTTGCGCACCTTGGGCGCGCGATCGAACGCGATCGAGGCAATCGTCGCTAGCGTGACAACGGTCGAACCGAAAAGACAAATGTTGGTTAGGGTAACGTATGCCATGGGCGTCGTGCACATAAGTCCATGAGAAACCTAGCGTTCTCATAAACGAGGGGACGCCGGTGTACCAGTTGTGGTAGAACGGAGAATCCAGCCTGCTTCTAAGCGTGCACCGAATTTCGTCGACCAATACTTATATCGGCCGTTTGGTAAGCAACCTTAGCGGCGGTTATGAGAATCATCAATCGTACGTCCCGCACAGGGTCCAGCCGCCTCCGCAACAGGCGATCCGGCAGAGCGCCCCGTCCTCGAGCAGCACGTCGTAGTCGTCGCGCTCGATCGAAAGCGTCCCGGCGCCGGTGGCGCGCGACCACCAGGCCTCATCGACCCGCCAAGGACCCCCGAACTCCAATACGGCCTGCGGTGGCGTGCCGACGAAGGCCGGGCGGCCGCGATCGAGGCTCACCGCGATCGGCACGGGATCGCGCGCCCGGTACTGGAGCGTCGCATGCGGGGGAAGCGCGCTCATGCCGGGCGGCAGCGCGAGCCACGTTTTCGTCACCAGCGTCTCGATCGTGAATGGCTCGACCGCATAGCGCTGCTCGGGGCGCGTGCCGGCGACCACCCGCGCGCGCAGGGCGCGATGTTCTCCGAGCGCTGCATCCAAGCGCGCGAGAACAAGCCCGAGCGCTTCGGGGTCGGGGTCGCTTGCGGCAAAAAGCGTGAGCGGCACACCGCCGTTTTCCAGGCCTCCCGCCGACAGACGGGCGCCGATAACGGGCGCGCTCAAACGCAGCCCCTCCAGGCGCGCGCGCAAGAGTTCGAAGAGCGTGTGCGGCTGCGCGGTCGGTTGGGCGACGCTCGTGGTGATGTCGTGCGTCTCGCCGTTCTCACATTCGAGGGTGAGCATAAGGCGGCCGCAGCGTTTGCCCGCGAGTTCCAGATCCGCGACGACCTCGGCGACGAGGCCGCGCAGTGCGAAGAGCACCGCTTCTTCGGATTCGGCGGTCCCCTCGCCGTTGCGGGCGCGGTCGATCTTCATCGCGCGTGGTCGCGGCACGAGCGGAGCATCATCGACGCCGCGCGCCCAGGCGTGCCAGCACGCACCCTCGGTTCCGAAGCGGCGCACGAACGGACCGTGCGGGAGCGCGGCAAGCTCGCCGAGCGTCGTGATGCCGAGCAGCCGGAGGTGGTCGAGCGCCCCCTGCGGGCAGTCCAAAAGCTCGAGCGGGAGCGGAGCCAGGAGCGCCTGGGGGTCGGCCTGCGCGATCGTCCCGTCGGCGATCATCGCGGCCGCGCGGGCGACGAATTTGCTTGGGCCAAGTCCCAGGCGAATCGGCAGATCGAATCCTGCGAGCGTCTCGCGGACGGCAGCGAGCCACCCCGGCGCGCCGCCCTCGATCCCGTGCATCTCGAGGTACGCACAGCCTTCGCCTGCATCTTCGACCAGCGGCGAGGCCGCATCGAGCGCATCGAGTAGCGCGCTCCAGAGCGCCGTATCGGCAGCGGGGTCATCGATGAGGGTGAGCGCGTCGCGGGCGACCGCCTGCGCTTGGACGAGCGTCATCCCGCGCCGCACGCCGAGCGCTGCGGCCGCAGCCGAGCAATCCACCACGCGGCCACGCTCGCGCTTGTCGGCGACGAGCACGGGCCCCTCGCCAACCGTCGTATCCTGACGGGCGACCGCGAGTTTGTAAGCGGGGATGAGGACCGCGAGAACCGGCATGGGAGACGAAGTGTAATCGAACGTATGTTCGATGTCAATGCATGGGCCGGAAGTCCCGGGATGCGGACAAGCCTCGCCGGGTGTGCGTTGAAACATGCTGTTATGCTTCTCCGCTGCTTGCCCCGATGACGATTGTCCGTGCCGCGCAACATGACGTCGACGTCATCGCCCCGCTTTTCGATGCCTACCGCGTGTTCTATGAGGCCGCGAGCAATCTGCGAGCCTCGCACAATTTCATCACCGAACGCCTCGCTCGTGACGAGTCGGTGATTTTTCTTGCCCGCGACGGCGACCACTCGGCGATCGGCTTCGCCCAGCTCTATCCGTCGTTCGAGAGCGTGCACATGCAGCGGTTGTGGATTCTGAACGATCTCTTCGTCGATCCGTACGCGCGCATCGGAGGCGTCGGTGCGGCCCTGATGGCGGTGGCGGAACGCTTTGCACGCGAGAACGATGCGGCCGGGCTGACCTTGAGTACGGCGGTCGACAATCACGCCGCACAGCGACTCTACGAGCGCGCGGGCTACGTGCGCGATAAGGCTTTTTTGGTCTACAACCGGATGTTGTAAAGCGCGCGTTTAAAAACCGAGGCGAATGACCCCACAAACCGTCCTCGTCAAGGCGATTGCATCCGGGGTCGCGGTTGCGAACATCTACTACGCGCAACCGGTCCTCGCCGAAATCGCGCACACCTTCGGTGCATCACCCAAAGACGTCGGCCTCGTCGCGGTCGCCATTCAAGTGGGCTATGCGCTGGGGATTTTGTTTTTCGTACCGTTCGGCGATATCGCCGAGCGCCGCAATCTGTGCGTCGGCCTTGCGTCGGTTTCCGTGGCGGCGCTGGTGGGCTGTGCGCTCGCACCGAATCTCTTCGTGCTCGCAATCGCGGGATTTATCGCCGGCATCACCTCGATTACGGCACAAATCCTCATCCCGTTTGCGGCGGATCTCGCAAACGACGACAACCGCGGACGCGTGATCGCGCAAGTACAGACGGGCGTGATTATGGGGATCATCTTCGCGCGCGTCGCGGGCGGCTTCATCGGCGCACACTTCGGGTGGCGCACGGTGTTTTGGTTCGGCAGCGGCGCAAGTGCGATCGCCGCATTTGCGATGTGGCGCGCGCTGCCCGTGCACCGCGGACACAACAAACTCAGCTACGGACAATTACTCGCATCGCTTGCGCCGCTCTTGCGCGAACATCGTGCTCTGCGCGTGTCGTGCGCGCTCGGCTTCTGCGCGTTTGCGACGTTCAGTGCGTTTTGGACGACAGTGCCCTTCCATCTGGCATCGATGGGCCTAGGGCCGGCGTTCGTCGGATCGCTCGGGCTTACGGCAATGATCGGTGCGTTCGTTGCGGTCAACGTCGGCACGTTTGCGGATAAGTATGGAAATGTGGTCACGGGTGCGTTCGCACTGGTCATGCTCGGGATCGCCTGGACGATCTACTGGAGCGGCGCGAACGTCGTCGCGTTCTTCATCATCGGCGCGATCGTTTTTGCGATCGGGATGCAGTCGAATCAGATTTCGAATCAGTCGCGCATTTTCGCGCTCGACGATTCGGCTCGGAGTCGACTCAACACGACGTATATGTTCGTGACGTTTTCGGGTGGTGCGGTCGGGTCGTTTGTGGGTGCCGTCGCCTGGCAGTGGTGGAACTGGACCGGAGTCTGTGCGACGGCGTTCGGCTTTATCGCGTGCGCGGCACTGGTGCTCGCACGCTTCGCCGCTACCCCAGACGCGGACCCCAGCCCCCAAAGGGCACGTTCGCTACGGGTCGGTTTGTAAGCACGCGATTCTCGCGGATCGGTTCTGGGCGGGGGGTTACGATTTTCATGGTCGTCCTTTCCGGTGGTTGCGGTGGGACATGGGAAAATGAGCGGGCGGCAAGAGCGCGCTTAGACTTGGGTGAGACAGCGACGACAGTGGTGATGCGCGGGGTAGACGTGTCGTTGCCGGGTCATTAACTCACTCGATCCCATGTACTGGGCAACCACCCTTGGAGTTTCTGCAATGATCAAAATTCTTTCAACCGCCCTCGTCGCCGCCGTCATCGCGCTGCCGCTCGCGGCAAATGCCGGCCAACTCCACAACCGCATCGAGAACCAGCAAGACCGCATCAATCAAGGCGTGCAGTCCGGTCAGCTCACGCGCCACGAGTACAACGTCGACGAACGCCGCCTCAACAGCATCCGCCGTCAGCGCGATAGCGCCATCGACAACAAAAATCTCTCATCGGCGGAACGCGCAAAGCTCAACCGCGAACTCAACCGCAACTCGAACGGCGTCTACTTCACCAAGCACAATCGCGCCGACCAACCCGGCGTCTAAAACCTCAGCAATCATAATCAAACGCGCCGCCCTTCGGGACGGTGCGTTTTCGTTTGCGGATGCTGATGCGATGGTACAGATACGAGGTGCCCGTGCAAACCGTGAAAACCCGCGACCTGCTCTTCATTTGTGAATCGTGCGATGGCGGCAAGCGATTGCGTCGTGACTTGAAGGCCGCACTCAAGAAAGACGGACGAAAAGACGTTCGCATCGTGTCGTGCGATTGTCTGGACGTGTGCCCTAAGCGTGCGGTGACGGTCGCGCGTGCTTTGGTCGGTCGACCGGCATCGACCGTCGTCGTCGACCGCCGTGCAACGCTCGAGGAGATTCTCGCTGCGCCAAGCTACGCCGAGCGAATACGCGGGCGCGCGTAGTGCGGTTGCTCCTCCCCAGCGAGCGTGCGTTCGCGCGTTTCGGTGAAGAGCGGGCGATCCTCGAACGTCGTGCACGAGATGAGCGCGTTTGCACCGGGGGCGGCGCGTTTGTGTTTTTTGACGAGCGCCCGCACATCGTAGCCGGCAAGCTCCCCATACGGACCTGACGGGCCGTTCCAGCGCACGCGCTCGATCGCCAACTCCAGCCGCACCGAGGCGAAGTAGCGCAGTTCGCTTGAGGCCTCCACCCCAAGCGCCACGAGCAGCGTGTTGCTGCGATGCGCGAGGCTCGCGAGGCGCGTCCAGGTGGCGGCTCCCGTGCCGCGGCCGCTGGGGAGCGTCGGAATGATGACTACCGTGAACGCGCCCGAACGCACCACGATGTCGGCGGCTCGGGCGATCTGGATCGGCTCGCTTACCGGCACGATCATGAGGCGCTCGAGGTTCACGCCGGCGGCCGCAAGCGAGGGCGGATAGAGTTCATCGCCGATGACGGCCCCCAGGCTCCGGGTAGTCGCGGTCGCCAGCAGTCGAGCGGCGATCGCGGTGCGACCACCGCTCGGCGAGCCCTCCAGCGTAGAGATGACCCCCCGCGGGAATCCGCCGCCTAGCACCCGGTCCAAGTCCGCGAAACCCGTTTGCACGATGGCGTCTTCGCCCAAGACAAAGGCCGCTGCACTCGTCTCGCGATGACGGGCGTCGAAGGCTTCGCGGAGGGCGGCAAACGCCGCATTCACAGCCATGGGACACCTACCATAATCGAACGTATGTTCGATGTCAACCGGTCGACCGAGGACACCGGAGGCGCCGGGGGAATCGTCGGCCGGTGCGCCTTTCTCGGCTCTTCGCCCTCATTCTCGGAATCGGATGGATGTCGCTGACAACCCTACCAACCGCGGCGGCGATCGTTCTCGCCCCCCTTAGTTTCACAGACCGAACGCTCCCCAACGGCCTACGCGTGCTCCTCGTCGAGGATCATCGCGTGCCGTCGGTCGCGATCAACGTCGGCTACCGCGTCGGCGGTAAAGACGATCCGCCGGGCCGCTCGGGCTTCGCTCATCTCTTCGAACACCTGATGTTCAAAGGCACGGCCAACACCAAGTCCGAGACGATGGACCGGCTGACGGAAGACGTAGGCGGCTACAACAACGCCTTCACCGCTGAGGACATCACCAACTACTACGAGGTGGTGCCGGCGAATTATCTCGAGACGCTGCTGTGGGCCGAAGCCGACCGGCTGGCCTCGCTCGACGTGACGCAGGCAAACTTCCTGACCGAACGCGAGGTCGTGATCGGTGAGTACGGCCAGAGCGTGCTCGCCGAACCGTACGGCATGCTCGGCGAACTCGTCGATCGCGAAGCGTACACCACGCATCCGTATCGGCGCGGCGTGATCGGCGATCCCGACAACTTGCACGCCGCGACGCTCGATGATGTCGTCGCCTTCCATAAGACGTACTACCGGCCCGATAACGCCGTGCTCGTCGTGGTCGGCGATTTCGATCCGGCGCAGGCGAATGCGTGGATCGACAAATATTTCGGCCCGATCGCTAGGCCCGCCGGCGCGGTGCCGCGCGTGAGCGTGGTGGAACCGAAGCAAACCGAAGAGCGGCGCTTCACCTACAACGGCAACAACGTGCCGCTGCCCGCCCTCGAATATGCCTATCACGTGCCGGCGGCGAGTGCCGCCGATGCCGAAGCGCTCGATGTGATCGAGACGATCCTCGGCGCGGGTAAGAGTTCGCGGCTCTATCGCGCGCTCGTGTACGATCAGCAGCTCGCCTCGGGTGCGTCTGCGGGTTTCGATGCGCGTCAGCAGCCCGGGCTCTTCACGTTCCGCACGATCCTCAATAAAGGCAAAGCCGTTAGTGACGCGCACGCCGCACTCGATGCGGAGATCGCGCAGTTGCAGACGACGCCGGTCGATGCAGCCGAACTCGACAAAGCCAAAACGCAGATTGCAAGTTCGCTCGTGCGTTCGCGCGCGACGTATCAAGGCATCGCGCTTGCGCTCGTGCGCACCGTCGTCTATCGCGGCGACCCGGCGCTTGTGAATGCCGATCTTGCCAAACTGCAAGCGGTCACCCCCGCCGACATCACGCGCGTCGCCAAGAAATACTTCGTCCCCACCAACCGTACCGTGGTCGAATATCTGCCGAAGTGAAGTCGATCGCCGCCCTTCTCATGATCGTAGGATTACCGATGGCCCTCAGCGCCCAACCGATGCAAACCCCGCCGCTGCCCGGACCCGTGCGCACCGCCGTGCTTCCGACCGCGCAAGAAGCGACGCTGCCGAACGGCCTGCGCGTCATTGCGTTCCAAGTGAAGTCGCAACCCAAAGCGCAGAGCGTGCCGCTCATCGCTGCGCAGCTCATCGTGCGCAGCGGCGGTTCGTCCGAAGACGAAGCGCACGCCGGCCTTGCGAACATGACCTCGACGCTCCTGACCTCAGGCACGAAAACGCGCGGCGCGCTTGCGATCTCGCAAGCTATCGATGCACTGGGCGCGCGCCTCAATGCGGGCGCGGGTTACGATGCATCGCTTGTGAGCGTGAGCGCGACGACGCCCACGTTTCCCGCCGCCTTCGATTTGTTCGCCGACGTCGTGCTGCACCCGGCGTTTGACGTAGCCGAAGTCGAGCGCGTGCGGACGAAATCGATCAGCGATCTGCAGCTCGGCTATAGTTCGCCAAGTTTCCTTGCACGGCTCGTCGCCAGTCGCGTCGCGTACGGTGCATCGCCATATGCCCACCCGCTGAGCGGTACGGCAAACTCGCTCAAAGCGCTCACGCGGGATGACGTCACCGCCTTTCACGCAAACGCGTATCGTCCGGATAACGCGCTGCTCGTGATCGGCGGCGACATCGCACCGGATGCCGCGATCGCGCTTGTGACGCGCGTGCTCGGCGGCTGGACGAAACCCGCAACTGCGCCCGTCGCCGCGCCGGTCTCGACGCCGGTCCCCGCGCGTTCGCGCGTCATCATCATCGACAAACCCGATGCCGGCCGCACGGCGATCGTCGCGGGACGCGCTTCGGTTGCGCGTCTCGATCCGAATTACTATGCGGGCGTCGTCTCGACGGCCGTTCTCTCCGGATTCTCCGGTCGCCTCAATCAAGAAGTCCGCGTCAAACGCGGACTCTCGTACGGTGCGAGCGCGAGTCTAGGCGCACGCAAAGATTCCGGCGTGTTTACCGCCGCAACACTCGTCGACCACACCAAAGTCATCGAAGGCACGAAGGTCGTGCTGGATACGCTCGCGTCCCTTGCCGACACGCCCGTTCCGCCCGAAGAACTCGCGCCGCGCAAAGCAACGGTCACCGGTGATTTCTATCGAGGCATCGAGACGATCGACGGCATCGCCGGTACGTTCGGTGACCTCGCGCTCAACGGCGTGCCGCTGGCCGATATCGGTACGTTTATCCCGCACGTGAATGCAATCGATGCCGCAGCGATCGCCGCGTTCTCGAAAAAGTACATCGCCGAGAAGCCTTTCGTGGTGCTCGTCGGCGATGCAGCGAAATTCGCGCCGGGGATCCGCGCCGCGTATGGCGATGTCGAAGTGATTCCATTCGCCGCGCTGGATATTGGCTCAGCGAACCTCAAAGCGCCCTAGGGCAGTAAGATCAGCTTGCCCGTCGTCGCGCGCGCGTTGAGATCCGTGTGCGCGCGGGAGGCGTCGGCGAGCGGATAGGTCGCACCGATACGCACGTCGAGCGTTTTCTTTTCGATGTGCTCGAAGACGTCGTGCGTGCGTTGAAGTAGTTCTGCGCGCGTGCGTGTGAAGTGGACGGCGGTCGGACGTGTCAGGTAGATCGAACCGGCACTGGCGAGCATCTGCGGTTCGATCGCCGGGACCGCGCCGCTTGCCGCGCCGTAGAGCACCATGAATCCGCGCGGACGCAGGGCTTTGATGCTCAGATCGAAAGTCGTTTTGCCGACGGAATCGTAGACGCACGCCGCGCCCTCACCACCGGTGAGTTCTTTTACTTTCTCGACGAAGCCATCGTAGTCGGTTGCGGCATCCGCGCCCGCGGCAACCGCGAGCGAGCGTTTCTCCGGCGTCGAGGCCGTTGCGACGACGGTCGCGCCACGCGTCTTGGCGAACTGAACCAGCAAGTTGCCGACACCGCCGGCGGCGGCGTGCACGACGACCGTGTCGCCGCGTTCGATCGGATAGGTGGAGTGCGAGAGGTACTGAGCGGTGACGCCCTGCAGCATCGCCGCGCACGCGATGTTGTCGGCGACGCCCTCGGGCACGGGGACGAGTTTGTCGAGTGCGACGCAGTTGTATTCCGCATAGCTGCCGCTGCCCGAGCCCATATAGGCAACGCGGTGGCCGATCGCAAGGCCAAACTCGTTGTCGCCGACCGCCTCGATCACCCCGACAGCTTCACTGCCGGGGGTGTACGGGAGCGGTGCGGGATACATCCCGGTCCGGATGTAGATATCGATGAAGTTCACACCAATCGCGGTGATCTTAATGAGCGCCTCACCGGCTTTGGGAGCCGGCTTCTCGATGTCGGTCAGGTGGAGAACATCGGGTCCGCCCGTACGTTCGACGCGTATCGCTTTCACGAATGTGAGGACCGACCGCGAATCGCTTGAGTTGCTGCTTTGCGCGATGCGGAGCGGGGTAAGAGGCTGGTATGGAACGCAAGGACCTCTACCAAGACGACCTGACTGAAGAGCGCTACCCGACGCCCGGCGACCGCGAGGAAGTCGCGCATACCGCGGTGCTCGACCCCGGCGAGGACGATCCCGCCGCCGACGAGACGATCGCGCCGACCGCGTCTAAGGAGGCTTAGTCGCCGAACGGCTCGCTGACCGGCCGCCCCAGGTAATAGCCTTGGGCGTGGTCGCACCGCAGCGACGCGAGCGCGGCAAGTTCGACCGCGGACTCGATACCCTCGGCAACGATCGTCTTGCCGAGCTTGTGACCGACCTGAATGATCGCCTCGACGATCGCCTGGTTTGCGTGGTCGTTTGTGAGGTCGGTAACGAACGATCGGTCGGTCTTGATCTTGTCGATCGGTAACCACTTCAAGTACGCAAGCGATGAGTAGCCGGTACCGAAGTCGTCGATCGCAAACGTGATGCCGAGCGACTGCAACCGGTCGACGTTGAAGAGCACCTTGGCGCCGCCTTCGAGCAACGTCGATTCGGTCAGTTCGAATTCCAGGCGCCGCGGATCGATATCCAGACGTTGCAGTTCGCTCTCGATGCGCGCGCCGAAATCACGATCGTGCAGCTGGCGTGCCGACAGGTTGACGGCGACGCGATCGAAACAGCGACCCTCGCGCGTCCATCGCACGATATCCCTGCAGACCGTCGAGAAGACGAACTCACCGATGAGCGCGATGAGACCCGTTTCTTCGGCGAGCGGGATGAACTCTGCCGCGCTGACCGTTTGGCCGTCGCGATTCCAGCGTACGAGAGCTTCCAAATTGCGGGGCGCGAGCGCGTTGTCGATCCGGTAGATCGGCTGGTAGTGAACGCATAGGTCGCCTACGTCGATGGCGGTCCGCAATGCGTTTTCGAGCGCGAGTGCGCGTACGGCGGATTCGTGCAAGGCCGAGGTGTAGAACTGGTAGTTGCCGCCACCGCGGCGCTTGGCTTTGTACATCGCAGCATCGGCCGCGCGCAAGAGTTCGTCCGGCGTGCGACCGTCGGCCGGATAGAGTGCGATACCGATGCTGCACGAGACGAACTGCGTTCCGCTACTCAGCTCCATCGGTCGCGCGAGCGACTGTTGGATGCGCGTCGCGAGTTCCTTTGCCATCTCCTCACCGGCGATTTCGTTGAGAACCACGACGAATTCGTCACCGCCGGGGCGCGCGATCGTGTCTTCTTCGCGCATCAGATCGGCCAAGCGTTCGGCGAGTTGGATGAGCAACTCGTCGCCGATGAGATGCCCGAGCGAATCGTTGATCGATTTGAACCGGTCGACGTCGAGAAAGAGCACGGCGACGAATTTGTTACGGCGGTGTGCGCGCGAGAGCGCTTGCACCAGACGGTCGCTTAAGAGCGCACGGTTCGGAAGGTCGGTGAGCGCGTCGTATTGAGCGAGGTGTGCGAGTCGTTCTTCCGCCAGTTTTTGATCGGTGATGTCGAGTAGCGTGCCGACGATGCGCAGCGGTTTCCCATCGACGACGACGAACTCGCCCATTTCGCGCACGAACCTGATCTCGCCATCGCGCCGGATGATGCGATGCTCGAGCTCGAAGTTACTGAGGTTGGCGATCGCGCGATCGTAAGCTTCGCGCACGAAGATGGCGTCTTCGGGATGATCGTAACCGAAGAGGGTACGCGAAGCGTTACGGTCGGTCGATGGGACGCCCAAAATGCGGTAGAGTTCCGGCGACCAATAGGTATCGTCGTCGTTATCGATCGCGCAGCTGTAGCTGCCGAGGTGTGCGATCTCTTGGGCCTTGTTCAACTCATCGCGTCGTTCTTCGAGTTCGCGCGTGACCCGCTGACGCGAGGTGACATCGATCGCCATGCCGATCGTGCCGACGATCGAGCCGTCGCGATCGCGCAGCGGCTCGACGGCGGCGTCGAAATACCGTTTGAACCACTGCCCCTCGAAGGTGACGCGCTCGCCGGTCCGCGCACGCTCGTGCGCTGCTAAAACCATCGCTTCGCGACCGGACGACTTCCCGAAAACCTCGAGTAGCCCGCGCCCGACCGTCATGCGTTCGTAGTCCGGGTTGATCTCGCTGAGCACGTTGCCGGCGATCGAGGTGTACTTGAAATTGAGATCGGTCGTCCAAATGAGTGCGGGAATCTGCTCGAGGACGATCTGCGCGCGTGATTGGCTTTCGAGAAGTTCGCGTTCGTTGCGTATCCGGCGCGTGATGTCGCGCGCTTCGACCAAGCGCAGCGTGCGGCCGTCGACGAACACGGTACGGCTTGAGATCTCGACGTCGATAATGTCGCCCGAGGCAATGCGATGTTTCCACGGACCGGTCGGGCGGGAATCGGGCGTCGCCGAAAGATCGGCGATCGTCATGCGCGCGAATTCTTCGGCGGTATAGCCATAGGCTTGAATCGCGGCCTCGTTGACCGTGACAAAACGAAGCGTCTGCGGGTCGTAAACCCACATCGGCCGCGGATGTTCCGCGAAGACCACTGTCGCTAGATCCGCAGCATCGAGCATCGGCCTGACTTCTTCCCTAGGACGAGAGGCCCACCCTCGGTTTTTTTTGGTTACAAAGCGTCGCGCGACGCGCGCGATGTACCGGGAACGACGGGTATTTCTGCCTCGGGGGACGGTGCTTCTGTCGTGCTACGCTGGACGTTCAACACGTAAGCCGCGGAATTGGGATCGAGACCCCCATGCGGCGCCGTTTCCACCATCGCCGCAAAGGCATCGAGGTCGTGCTGTAAGGCGGATTCGAACGCCGCGCCGATGCCGAGCACCTCGCCAGCCATCCCGAGCGGTCCGGCGGGCGGATCGTACGAGATCGTTACGTCGACCTGCGTTCGATCCGCACCGAGCGCGACAAATTCGACGCGCCCGGAGTTACGAAATCCCTCGGTCGAACGCCAACCAATTTGTCGGTCGGGGATCCAGGTGTCGTTGACCGCCGTCCACTCGTGACGTCCTGCAATATCGACAACCCAGCGCGTGGTCTCGCCGTCGACAAACTGCACGTCCTTGACGTACGACATGAACTTCGGGTAGTCGCCAAATCGTTCGAAGAGTGCGTACACCTGGTGGATGGGTGCGGCGATCGTAATCGAAGCGCGATGTTCGGTCATGCGGTGCTCCATAAGCGGGTTGATGATCTTGTACCGCTGGCGACTTGCTCGCAAACCGCCGCGTGTGGAGCCCGCACGACCGGGGAACAACGCAGCATGAAGATTGACGCGCTCGCGCTTGGTAAGGAAACCTGGCGTGAGTTTGCGACCGATAAGGTACCCCGCTTAGCGGCGGCGGTTGCTTACTCAGCCGTGTTTGCAATCGCGCCGCTGATCATTATCACCATCGCGATCGCGGGCTGGTACTTCGGCCTCTCTGGCGGTGGCCACGGTCATCACATCGTGCAAGAGAAGATCGTACAGCAGATTTCCGCTGCGATGGGCCGAGACGCCGGTGCGACCGTCAACGGCATGATCGTGGGTAGCTACAAGCAGCACAACGGCCTGCTGGCCAGCATCGTTGGGTGGATTTTCGTCCTCGTCGGTGCCTCCGGCGTGTTCGCCGCGCTCGAAGACGCGCTCAACACCGTCTGGGGCGTCGAGGCGCCGCACGGTTCGATCGGTGAGATCGTAAAAAATAAATTCCAGGCGATCGGAATGGTGATCGGGATCGGCGTGACGATGCTGGCGAGCTTCCTAGCAAGCGCCACGCTCGCATTTGTCGCGACCTATCTCACCGCACTGCTGCCGTTCCCCGGGCTGGCGACTATTTTGAGCGGCGTCAATGTGCTCGTCTCGATCGGCGTGCTCGGCGTCCTCTTCGCCATGATCCTGCGCTACCTCCCCAACGTTCGCATCGAATGGCGTGACGTGTGGTTCGGCGGATTCGCAACGGCGGTGCTTTTCGAGATCGGTCAGTTGGCGATCGCGTTCTACTTAAGCAAGAGCGGCGTCACATCGAATTACGGCGCGGCAGGCTCCGTGCTTGCCATCTTACTCTGGGCATATTACTCGGCACTCGTGTTGCTCTTGGGTGCGGAACTCACCAAGGTCTGGACGCGTCGACACGGCTCGCTCGCCGGTACGGTAAGCGTCCCACGCGTCGCACCGATTACGCGCGCTGCGGCTGCGGTTCGGTAAAGAGCGGAGGCGTCGATTGAGGCACCGCGTTGCCTTGCACGAGCCGCGTGCCGGTCATCTTTTCGAACGGCTGAACGCGTGAGAACATGCGAACGAAGCCGTAGATAAAGAAAAACGTGAGCAAGCCAACGACGTAACGCGCGATCGCGCGGCCAAGCCCGACACGGGAGAAGCGGTCCGTGACGACGCGCAGATCCATGACCATCATCCCGAATGTCTGACCTGCGATCGCGACAAGCAAGATCACGTATGCGAAGAGAAAGAGGCCGGGGTCGAACGTAATGTGCGGGAGATGGAGCAAAGACGTCGTGCTCGCGGGAAATTGTGCAAGTGCCTGCTGTGCTGCTTCGAGACCGGCTTTGGCATCGGGGTCGTCGGTTTTGTGTGCGAGTTCGCCGATTGCTTTTGCGGCTTTTATCGCGCCGGGCGCGACGGCTGCAGCGGGCGCGCTCAAATCAGCCTTGATCTCGACGGCCTTCGAAAAAATAATCGACACGAGCGTGCTGTCGATCGTGAATGCCGCAATGCGGCGCGGAAAACTCGCGAATGCTTTGATCGGCACACCGCCGCTGCGGTCGGCGCTGGCCGGTGCGACGACGGGGTAACCGCTTTCAAATCGTGGGCGCCATGCGGCATAGAGCGGATGTGCGGTGAACGCGGCGAGCGCGTGCATGCGATTAGTCGCATACGGTGTCGCGCTCAGCCATTCACCCATCCGAAGTGTCTGATCGCTTTCGATGGAGGCACGCTGTTCGGCGAAGGCGCGATGATCGATCGTTCGGCCGAGCGCGTGGAACGCCGAAACGGCGATTGCATCGTACGCGTTCTCGAGCGAATCGCAGCACAGTAAACCAACCCGGTCGGCGGTGTATTCGATGCGCCGGAGCCACGCACCGAAGGCAAAGGCGACGAGCGGATTTTCGCGACCGTTCGTACTGAGGAGCGACGTGAGTCGCGTATGGCCCGCCGCGATGTGCGCGAGTTCGCGGCCGACGAGAAAGCGCATCTCTTGCGGTTTGAGATGACCGACCCATTGGGCGGAGATGATGAGCGCGTACGGCTCGCCGATCCCGATCGCAACGAGCGGCACGAACGGGTCGTCGCGCACGAAGACCTGCGGCACCGATGTGCCAAGCGTCCGCGCGCAGTCTGTCACGAGTTCTGCTATGTCGCCGAACTGTTTTTCGTGCACGCGGATACTCGAGCCGAGCAGCCGACCGCGGCCGAGCGAGATGAGCAGCATGCCGCCGATGATGATCAGCGCGAATTCTTGGATGGCAAAGGAGTTGCCGATGAGCCGCGCGAGGCCGGGCACGACGACGGCGACGAGGATGATGCACATCGCAAGCAGCGCCCATTCCCCGCGGAGCCGCAGTGACTGCGGACCGCGGAAGAGGCCCGCGCGCGCGCCGTTTACCAACCCCACGTGCCGCTAGATCCTTTGAACGGGCCGACGATACTCTTGGTAATCCAGCCGCCATAAAAATCACCCGGCTGCGGCTGGACGAGTTCGTCGTCGACCGAGCACGAATCGACCCGCGCTGCGTAAAACGCGACATGATTGGCGAGCGCGGCGAAACGCGCGGAGGGTTGCGCGTAAAACCATCCCGCGTCGCGCGAAATCCGATCGCCGACGACGATGTCGTAATAGTTGGCGACGCCTTTGAACTCACAAAACGACGTCGCCGCGCCGCGCCGCAGGACGCTCAGGTCGCAGTCATCCGGCGGAAGATAATAGACGGGCGGATGGCTCGTCTCGAGCACGCGAAAGCCGCGGTTTGTCTGCGCGATCACGATACCGGCAAATTCGACCCGCAGCGATTTTTGGTTCGGCTGGATCGCTGGCGGTCGAGGGTAGTCCCAGACCGATTCTTGCCCGGGCTCCGGATCGATTCGCTTCGTCTGCATGGGCTCGGGAGTTTGAACAAGCTTAGGCCACCCCCTTGACACGCTGCTTTAATGTGCTATTGTACTAATGTGCTAGTTCAATAGCGCAGAAAGTACACAGCAATGACCGTTCGTGTGAATCGTCCCCGCCCCATCGCGATCCCCGAGTCGAACGAGCGCCGTTCGCTCGCCCTCCCGCCGGCCGACGTCCGTATGTTCGGCGGCTGGGGCCCGAAGTTTTAATTTGGTTCCCGTGAACTTGAATATCGATACTCGCAGCGGCGTTCCGATCTACGTCCAGCTGATCGATCAAGTAAAACGATCGGTGGCCGTCGGTGCGCTCGCCCCCGGCGAACGCCTCCCCACCGTGAAGGCGCTCGCTCTCGAACTCACCGTCAATCCCAACACCGTGGCCCGCGCCTACCGCGATCTCGAACGCGAGGAAGTGATCGAGACCAGCCCCGGCCGCGGCTCGTTTGTGAAAAACCGTGACGGTGCCGCACCGCTTGCCCGCCGCGCGCTCGCCGATGTGGCCGCCGGCGCCCTCGAAGCCGCCATCCGCGACGCCCGCTCGATAGGCGTCTCGCGAGCGGAACTGACCGCCCTGATCGCGACGCTCGTCGCACGCTGGTACCCGACGGAGAACCAATGATGACCGGTCCCATCGCAATCGACGGATTCACCAAACGCTACGGCGACTTCGAAGCCGTTTCGCAACTCACGCTCGACGTGCCCGAAGGCTCGATCTGCGGATTGCTCGGCCCAAACGGCGCCGGCAAAACTTCGACGATCAAATGCCTCGTCGGCCTTGCCCGCCCGACCGCGGGACGCATCTCAATCCTCGGCGGCCCGCCACGAGCCGCGATGTTCGAACGCGTCGCGTTCATCCCCGAACGCAGCGCGCTCTACGACGATATGACGGGCGAAGAACATTTCTCGATGGCGAAGCACGCGTATCATACGTTTGAAATCGTCCGCGCCCGCAAGATGCTTGCGATCTTCGACCTGGATGCGCGCAAACGCGTACGCAAGTATTCGAAAGGCCAGAAGACGGCGTTCGCCCTAGCGCTCGCTTTTGCGATCCGGCCGAGCGTGATGATTCTCGACGAGCCGGCCTCAGGACTCGATCCCATCAATCAACGTGCGGTGCTCGATCTCTTGATCGAAGCTGCGGCCAACGGCGCGACGATCCTCTTCTCATCCCACCAAATCGGTCAAGTCGAGCGGGCTGCCGATCGCGTTGCAATCCTCAAACGCGGCAAACTCATCGTCGATGGAATCGTTGACGAACTCAAAGATAATGAAAAACTTATCGAGGCGACGTTCGACCGCAAACCCGATTTGAACGGACTGGCCTCCGACCTGCGCGTGCGGCGCATCGAGTGGCGTGGGAACACGATGCGTGCCTTCGTGCAGAGCGATCACGACGCGATCGCAGTTGCGATAAGCGCGCACGCGCCAAACAACCTCGCGATTCTCAATCTCAACCTCGAAGAAATCTTTTTCAACGCGGTCGAAGAGCCGCGCGCCAACACCTTAGAGGACGTGTAGTATGTGGTATATCGAATACGTGCGAGCGCGCCGCGCCCTCACCGTGTATGGAATCATCGTCGCCGCAATCGTCGCGCTCGCGCTGCTCGTACGAGTCAACGTGAACGTCTATCCGCAATCCGGACCCATCCATACGCCGATCGACATTTTGACGGTCACCTCCGGACTCGTGATCGCCATCCTCGGCACGGTCCTCGCGACGAGCCTCTCGAGTCACGTCAACGGTCACCTGGAAATCGCGTGGACCAAACCAATCCCTCGCGACCGACTCATCGCTCAAACGTTCGCGATCGATATCGGTGCTCTCGCCGTCGCATACGTCGTGACGCTGGTCGTCGCGATCTCGATCAACGCCGTCTTCGGCTCGCATCTCGATTACACGACATCGCAACTCGGCCACGTCGCGGCCGAGTTGCTTTTTCCGATCGCACTCTATGCGATCGTGCAAGGCGTGACGTCTGCGGTTGGCCGCCGTGCCGGGATGCTCGCCGGTTTAGCGTGGCCTGTCATGCTCCTTGCCGGCGGAGTGATCCCCGCGCCCGTTCCGCCATTCGTCCACCAGGCGATCGTCGCTATCAACTACTTTAATCCGCTCGCGCTTCTCTCGACGAACATGCACCTCGGACATAACTACAATATGCTCGGTCTAGAAACGTGGTCGCCGATCGCGCTCGGGGACGCGGTGCTGATTGTCGCGCTCGGTTTCGTACTTGCGCTCGTGCAGTGGCGCCGGTTGGAAGTCTAAGATGTGGTACGTTGAATTTTTGCGCGCACGTCGCGCACTCGGAATCTACGGGCTCGTTCTGTTTGGCGCGACGGTGGTCGCGGTAATCGGGCGATTCTACTCGAAAAATAGCCTTCACTTTGTTATCCCTGAGATCGAATCAATCGGCCTCGTTAGCGCTTTCGTGACGGCCGTTTTCTCAACGACGCTTGCGACGAGTCTCGCGCATCATGTCGCTGGCCATCTTGATATCGCCTGGACGAAGCCATCAGGTCGCATGGGCGTCCTAGCCTCTGTGCTCGCCGTCGACGTTGTGGCGCTCGTCTGCGTGTTTCCAACGACGCTAGTCTGGACGATCGGGATCTTGGCGATTTACGGCGGAATAGTGCCGGTGTCCGTCGATTCGCAGAGTTTCGCGCGCCTGGCAGTGGAGCTGTTAAGCGCTATCTCGTTTTACATGTTGGTGCAAGGCGTCACCTCGGGTCAGAGTCGTCGTGCGGGCGCGATCGCCGGTCTTGCTTGGCCGGTGTTGCTCATTTTGCAAGCCGCACCGTCGATGGGTCTGCCCCCCTTGATCGCCCGCGCGATTGATGTGCTCGATTATCTGAATCCGCTGCGTTTGTTTGGCTTCGGGTTCCAAAGTCGCGGAAGCGCAATGCCGCACATCGCTACGTTTGGATGGTTCTCTATTCTTGATGCGTCAGTGATTGTGGCGCTGGGTCTTGCGATTGCCGTCCTGCGCTGGCGCCGACTGGAAGCCTAGGTCCGCGCCGCCGCGTGACCGGCATCGACGACTACTACGCGATTGCGACCTTGCGCCTTGGCTTGATACAGTGCGGCGTCGGCACACCCAATGAGTTCTTCTGCCGTCGCGCGTCCGTCGTGCAGCATGCACGCTCCGAGGCTGGCGGTCACGAAGTGCCCCGCCTGAGGGGCGTGCGGAATCGCTTCGGCTAAAATCGCGACGCGGATGCGTTCTGCCACGATGGCGGCGCCGGCGCGATCGATGTCGATGAGCACGACGACGAATTCTTCACCGCCGTAGCGCGCGGCAAAGTCACTCGGTCGGCCGATCTGTTCGTTGATCGTTGTGGCGACCCGGCGCAGACAGTCATCGCCAGCGAGATGGCCGAACGTGTCGTTGTACATTTTGAAGTGATCGATGTCGATGATCATGACGGCGATATCGTGATTGTGCCGGAGCGCCATGCGCAGCGCGGTCGACGCATACTGATCGAACGCGCGCCGATTGGCGATACCGGTGAGACCGTCGACCAGCGCCTGTTCGGAGAGATGGCGCGCCATCGTACCGAGCTGTCCGTACATGCGGTCGATCTGATAGAGAAAAATAACGAGAATCGACGTCGACGAGGTGAGGATTGCGACGCGCGCGAGCCACCAGCCCAGCGTATACGCGTTGAGACCAAGAAACGTCAGATACAAATCCAGAATGCTCGCCGTGAGCGCGACGCTCAGCCACAAATCGACGATCGTGTCGCGCTTGGTGAATCGAATCAGGATGGCGATTGACGCGAGCAGGACGGTCGCTGTGGTCGGCAAGAGTCCGTAGCGCATCGTGGGCGTCCACGCACCGTCCAAAAACGTCGGCGGCAGATCGAATACGAACGTCGTGGCAACGGCGGCGAGGGCGAAGGCTGAGAAGCCGACGATCAAACGCCAGAGAAACGGGCCTCCGTCGCGTTTCTCTGAATCCGCGAACGCTACCCGCGACCACGCGTACAACATGACCAGGCCCGCAAACCCGAGCCGGGTGATGTAGTAAATCCAACTCGAGGTGGAGCGGTGCGAGCCCGGCATCCCGAGCGGGCCGAACACACCGGGATACGTCAGAATATAGATGAGTTGTGTAAACGCGAGATATGCGTAAGCAAAGCCCAGAATGCCCAGCGGCGTCGCCCGTGTGGTGCGGTATTGGCTGAAGAAGAGCACCGCCGTGATGGTGCTTGCAAAGCAAATCACGCCAAAAATGGCGGCGATCGCGACCGGTAGCTGCGGCCCTGCGATCCTCGCGAATGGCGTCGAGACAGCCGAGACGACGAGCATAAAGGCCAGGCTTGCTGTTGCTGCCCGCTTTTGAGCCGTCGTCGGACGCCAAGCTAGGAAGTCGATCATCGGTCGTACTGGGTACCTTTATATCTCAAGGTGTCGGTCAACAGCGTTTGTTTCGCCAATGGGGAAGCGCTTTTTCTCTATTTCGAGAGGAACGACGAAGGGTGAGCCGAGCGCACAAAGGCCCATTTTCCCTCGCGCACCGTATAAAAATAGACATTTGGGTCGACGACGTCCCCGGTGGGGCCGAACGTGAACGACCCGACGACCGTATCGAAGTTGCCGCCGGTTGCGATCGCCCGCGCGAGGGCCAGGCGGTTCGGAGCGCCGCTGCGCTTGATCGCGCTCATGAGTAATTGAGCGCTCGCATAGCCGAACGCTGAGAGTGGTGTGAGCGCGCCGTAGCGTGTCTCAAAATCGGTTTTGATGCGATACGCTGCCGGGGCGATCGCAAGAAAGGGCATCGATGAAGAAATCGTCAGGCCCTCGACGCCAGCCGCGTATTTGCGGATCGTCTCCGGCGTGAAGAAGCCTTGCGGCGCACCGAGCGGCCCGGTGTATCCGCCTTTGCGTAGGAGCGGAATGACATCACCCATCTCCGCGGTCGCACCGCAGAGATAGACGTAATCGGGTTGGGCGGCGAGAACGGCTGCGGCAACTTTCGGAAAGTCAGGCTTCTCATAGGAGAAGAGCGTGGAATTCCAGCGAATCTTCTGTGCGCCCAGCGTCTGCGTGAACGATTGCGCGACGTCGTAGCCATAATCGCCGTCGGCGACGAGTACGTACACATTTTTCGGCTTGATGGTGTCGATGACGAAGCGTGCCGCAAGTCGTCCTTCGTCGGTGTCACGCGTCGGCAGCCGGAACACGTTACGATACCCGCCTGCGGTTATCCGGTCGTATGAGGATGCCGGCACGATCAGCGGCATCGCCGCAGCACCGTAGGTACGCAGCGCCGCGTCCGTTGCATGTCCGCCGAGATGTCCGATGACCGCGATCACGTTGCCGTCGCTCGTTGCAAACTGACTATTGACGATCGCCGATGCGATGGCGTTCTCGTCATCGAACGTGCGCAGAAGAAAAACGCGGTCGAGTCCCCCGCGCGTGCGGTTCGCATCTTCGATCGCGGCGCGCACGCCGTTCGCCAGTTGCTCGCCGCCCGACTTTTCGGGACCCGTGAACGGCCCGACGACGCCGAACGTCGTCGATGCGGCAAACGGGGAGTCGAAGGCTTTTGCCGCGCGCGGTACAGCGAGCGCAGCGAGCGAGGCACTTGCAGCGGCAAGAGCCGCGCGGCGCGTCATCATCGAACGAGATAGCTCGCAAGCGTCGTTGCAAGAAACGCAACCGAGAAGGCCATATTGGTCACGAAGATCCGATCGTTGAGCACGAAGACGTTCTTCGCGATGATGAAGAGGCGCTCTTCATAGATGACGAGCGCGACGGCGAGCAAGACGCCGATGTTATAGACGAGCCCCGCGCCGGCGAGCCAGCCCGCGTACCAGAGCACGGCGGCCATCACGACGTGCAGCGCGATCGGCAACCAGCGGCCGCTCGATTTTCCGAAACGCACGGGAACGGACTTGATGCCCTGCGCTACGTCGACATCGTAGTCCATGAGCGCGTAGGCGATGTCGAACCCGGCGACCCACACCGTAACGGCGAGGAACAGCAAAAGTGCCGGAACGGTTACGTGCCCCGCAACGGCGACGAACGCACCGAGCGGCGCGAAGCCGTCGACCGCGCCGAGGACGAAGTGAACGAACCACGTGAACCGCTTGCACAGCGGATAGATGATGATCCCGAACGCCGCGAGCGGCAGCAGCATCAGGCAGAGCGGATTGAGCATCCCTGCCGAGAGGATCAGGAGACCGATGCCCGCGACGATCGCCCAGATCATCACGCTGGGCGCGAGCGCACCGCTTGCGAGCGCGCGTTTCGCCGTGCGCGGATTTTGCGCGTCGAGTTTGCGGTCGAAGTACCGGTTGGCCGCCATCGCCGCGGTGCGCGCGCCGAGAACCGCAAGCGTGATCCATACGAACTGCCAGAGGGTTGGGAAACCGTGCGCCGCCATCACCGCACCGACGTACGCAAACGGCAGCGCGAAAAACGTGTGTTCGAGGCGAATATCACGCAAGAACAGCTTGATCGTCGTCAAGTGGAATCGCCGCTTGCAAGCGCTTTGGCATCGAGTGCCGCAATCGCGGCTACGCTACGCGGGGGTCGGGCGTTCGGATCCATCGCCGGCGCGTTCAGCAGACGTGCGAGCGCCGCGGGGCCTTGCCCCGACCACGCATCGGGCGCACACTTGCGAGCGAGGATCGTATCGAGACCCAGTTCGCGCATGCGCGCATCGACACGCGTTCGCGTCGCATCGTTCATCACGATATCCGGCGGCCACTCGCGCGCGTAGCCTTCGGCAGCGGTCTTGCGCGTAGCATCGATACCGAGTTTGTAACCGATCGAGGGCAGATATGAACCGCTATGGTCGAGATCGTCGACCGGCCCCGGCATGATCACCAAGTCCCGCGATGCATCGACGTTATTGAGCGCGAACCAGACGACGCTGCGCACGTCTTGCACGTCGACGTCATCGTCGACCACGAGGAGACAGCGCGTGAGCATCATCATGTGCCCGAGGCCCCAGAGCGCGTTCATGACTTTCTTTGCTTGACCCGGATACGATTTTTTGACGCTCACGATCGCGAGGTTGTGGAATCCGCCCTCGACGGGCAAGTTGTAGTCGACGATCTCCGGGACGACCATCTGCAAGAGCGGTAAGAAAATGCGTTCGGTCGCTTTGCCGAGCCATGCATCTTCCATCGGCGGTTTGCCGACGACGGTTGCGCCGTAAATGGGTTTCGCGCGATGCGTGAGGCAATGCACATGAAAGGTTGGATACAAGTCGGCCAGACTGTAGACGCCGGTGTGATCGCCGAAGGGACCTTCGACGCGCAGGTCCTCGTTATCGACGTAGCCTTCGAGGACGAATTCCGCATCCGCCGGTACCTTGATGTCGATCGTCTTGCACTTGACCATCTTGACGGACTTGCCGCGCAGAAATCCGGCAAGCGAAATCTCATCGACAATCGGCGGCAGCGGCGCGGTTGCCGCGTACGTCACCGCGGGATCGGCCCCGATCACGACGGCGACGGGCACACGTCGTCCCCACTTCGTGGCTTGCGCGCGACCTTGTTTGTGACGCTGCCAATGCATGCCCGTTTTGTTCTTGTCGTAACGCTGCACGCGGTACATGCCGACGTTTTGCGTGCCGCTCACGGGATCTTTCGTAAAGACGAGCGGCAGCGTGACGAACGGTCCGCCATCGAGCGGCCACGTCGTGAGCACCGGCAGCGCAAGTAAATCGACATCGTCGCCTTCGAGAACGACATCTTGGCACGATCCGTTTGCAACCGTCTTCGGAATTGCGCTGGTAAGCGAGGTGAGCGAGAACGCTTTACCGAGTTTGCCGCCGAGCGTTTTCGGGACGCTCAAATCGATCGCGCTGCGCAGGCGGTTCGCCACCGCTTCGATCGAGTCGGCGCCGAAGGCCATCGCCATGCGGCGCTCGGAGCCGAACTGGTTGGTCAGTACCGGAAATTTGGAACCGACGACGTTCGTAAAGAGTAACGCTGGGCCACCCGCCTTCACGACGCGATCGGTGATTTCGGCGATTTCTAGATGCGGATTGACGGGTGCGGAAATCTCCGCAAGCTCGCCTGCGGAACGGAGTGCTGAGACAAATGCCGAGAGCGAATCGAAAGCCATTGCAGAAAGAGTTGGACGACGTGGTGTCGATCCCCGGCACCCGCGACCGTTGGAGCTGGTATGCAGACATTGAAGAGACCGATCCTCACCGCATTCATCGTCGGTTCGCTCATCGGCGGACTGGGCGCGGGGGCCCTCGCCGAGGGCATTTTGCAGAAGATTCTCGTTGGCGGCGCGGGCGTCGTCGCGGTGAGGGCCATCGCAAAGCCGCTCGATGCGGCGATTAACCAGCTCATGCTCTCGCACGGTCTTGCGAACAAAGACAAGACAAAAGTCGTGCCGATCATCACCCTCGGTGCCAATCAATACGTGGGTGCGGCGCAAGTTTCGGGACCCGCAGGCACGATCGATACGGTGAAAGCCGTCGTCGCTTACAAAGGCGCCTGGAACAACGGTGTTTGGACCATTGATGGTCTCGTGCCGGTCGATACACTCAACCCGACGCGAGGCGTCAAGCGCGTCTACGGAACAGGCGTCGACGCGATCGTGAACGCAAAACTCTAGATGCAGTTTTTTGCGCTCGTGCGCCGCAAGACCGAATCGTTCCCCGAGTCCGCGTTCGCGCCGCTCCTCGAAGCGGAGGCCGAAGCCGCCCGGAAGCTTCACACGGAGTTCAAGGTCCGCCAAATCTGGGGTCGCACCGACGTATCCGGCGCCGCGATGATGATCGAGGCCGATTCGACCGAGCACGTCCACGAGATCCTCGCGGGCTTGCCCCTGGTGAAGAATGGCATGCTCGAGGTGCAGGTCGTCGGCTTGACGGCTTATCGAGGATTCGCGCCGCGTAATCCCTAGGCCCGATCGCCTCGGCGGAAGAGCTTCCTGAGGCGACCGCGAAACAAAGTTTCTTGTCTTTCGGTTCGCCAAAGGAATCGCTGCCACGAAAACGAGGCTTTCGCGATGAAGTCGACTCAAAAGCGGGCTCACTCGCTTGATGGACACCTAGGCTACCAACTCCGCCGCGCCCAGCTCCGCGCGTTCGCCGCGCTTTCCAACGCGATCGGATCCGATGGCCTCACCCCGATGCTCTTCGCGGTCCTCGTGACGATCGACGAACGCGGCGGCATCACGCAGCGCGAAGTCGCGGACGCCCTCGGTGCCGACCCCTCGACGATGGTCCGCATGCTCGATCAACTCGAAAAGCTCTCGCTCGTGCAGCGCGTCGCCTCAACCAAAGACCGCCGCGTGATGGTCCCGACGCTAACCGCAGCTGGCCGCGATCTCATTCTTCGCGCGACGCCCAAAGTGGAAGCGTCTGAAGAAACGTTCGCCGCCGCACTCTCCCCAGCGCAACGCGCGCAACTGTTCGATTTACTGCACCGCCTCAATGGCGAGAACGGTAGCATGCGCGCCTAGTTCGCCGTCCTCGGGTCGACGAGGGGGTAGGTTGCGTTCTCTGTCGAGCCCGATTTTGCCACAATATTTTTCGAGACGATATCTGCGATGTCGCGTTGCGCGATGTCCGTGGAGATGTTGCCGGCGAATGTCTGATATTTTTTGGCCGTCAACTTGCCATCGAAGGTATCGAGTAGTCGCCGCAGGACCGCCGATTGTCGCTCGTTGATTCCGAGTGTCGATGCTCGAACCAGAACGTGCCCGGCGAAGAGCGCCGTATTGATGACCGAGAGCGTCGCACGGCAAGCTCGGGCCGTTCCCATCTTCGAAGGGATGGATCGTGACGAATCAGAGATGCGTTTTTGCGGCGGCGATCAGTCCGTCATCGTCGAGTGACGCGATTCTCGTCCACTCCGGCCCCGACTGCACCACCACGTCGGGTCCCGGCGCGCGAAATCCAGCAGCGGCTTTGCGCAAGCGGATGCGGTTCCAACGTATCAGGCGTTCGGCGGAAATTCGGCGAGTCGCGTGCTGTGTCGCATCGATGGTCACTGCGGCAATCGACTCGGCATCAGGTGTTGCGCTGCGGTGAATGCCGGTCGGCGAGAGGCGCCGGAGGATCGACGAACGAGCTGACTCCGGCTGGAGTACCTCGCCTTCGATCGCGCTGGTGTCGATTGCATCGTCCGTGCGCGCCGTGGTTTCAAGTTCGGCGCGCGGTGCTCTCCGAAAGACCGAGCAGGGCCCCGACGACCGTGGCCTGAGCCACGAGCGCTGGCCGAAGCGGGGCGCCCATGGCCTCGCGATCGTAGGTGAATTCGGGCCACAGGCGATGCTGCCAGATGAATTCCCGCGCACAGATTTACCGCAAAAAACGTGGTTATCGTGGAATCGGCGCGGGGGCTGACAAATGCAACGGGCGTCGATTGCTCGACGCCCGTTGCATTTGCTAGCTGCTAGCGGTTAGTCGCGCCGACGCGGGCCGCGGCCGTTGCCGCCGCTGCGTCCGCCGGCATCCCCGCCCGGGCGCGGTCCGCGCGGGACGTACGCTTCTTCGGCGCCGTTTTCGCTCGGCGCGAGCAGGGCCTTGCGCGAGAGGTTGACGCGCCCTTGCGAATCGACTTCCATCACTTTGACCATGATCTGATCGCCGATCTTGACGACGTCTTCCACTTTCTCGACGCGGTCTGCCGCGAGCTGCGAGATGTGGACGAGGCCCTCCTTACCGGGCAAGAACGCAACGAACGCGCCGAAGTTCATCAGACGCGTGACGGTACCGAGGTACTGTTCGCCGACCTTGACTTCTTTTGTGAGCGCTTCGACCATCGCTTTTGCTTTGTCCGCGGCAACGCCGTCGGGACCGGCGATAAACACGCGGCCGTCGTTTTCGATATCGATCTTGACGCCGGTATCCGCGATGATCTTGTTGATGATCTTGCCGCCGGGCCCGATCACGTTCTTGATCATGTCCGGGCTGATCGTGAGCACGATCATGCGCGGCGCGTACGGTGAGAGTTCCGCGCGAGCCGCGGGCATCGTCTCTTTGAGTTTCTCGATGATAAACAGACGCGACTTCTTCGCCGCCGTCAGCGCTTCACGCATGATGTCGATCGTGATGCCCGCGACTTTGATGTCCATCTGAATTGCGGTGATACCGTCGACGGTACCGGCAACTTTGAAGTCCATCTCGCCGAGCGAATCTTCGAGACCCTGGATGTCGCTTAGAATCGCGTGTTTCTTGCCGTGCAAGATGAGACCCATCGCGATCCCCGCGACGTGCTTCTTGATCGGAACGCCGGCATCCATGAGCGCGAGCGTCGATCCGCAGACCGACGCCATCGATGAGGAGCCGTTCGATTCGAGCACTTCGCTGATGAGGCGCAACGTGTAGGGGAATTCATCTTCGGGCGGGAGGATCGGCACGAGCGCGCGTTCGGCGAGCGCACCGTGGCCGATTTCGCGACGTCCGGGCGCGCGCATCGGGCGGGTTTCACCGACCGAGTACGGTGGGAAATTGTAATAGTGCATGTAGCGTTTGTTCGGAATCGCCATGATGCCGTCCAGGCGCTGTTCGTCGCTGATCGATCCGAGAGTTGCAGCGGTGAGCACTTGGGTCTGTCCGCGCTGGAACACGCCGGTTCCGTGCACGCGGGGAAGGTAGCCGACCTTCGACCAGATCGGACGAATCTCGTCAGCCTTGCGACCGTCGGGACGAATTTTTTCGTCCACGACCATCACGCGCAGCTCTTCCTCTTCCATCGTCTTGATGATCTTGCCGAAGTCTTTGGCTCTGGCCGGATCGTTCAGGAGCTCGAGGATCGCGCCTTCGGTTTTCTTGACGCGCGAGATCGCCTCTGATTTCGAGAGTTTGTCAAACGCCGCGTTGCGTTCGCCCTTCTCGATGACGCGCATCGCTTTTGCGACGTCTTTTTTAAACGACTTCTCGACCCACGCTTTGAGCGTCGGATCGACGATGTTGAGCGGATAGACGCGTTTCTTCTTGCCCGCCTTTTTCGCGAGGGCGTCGATCTGCTTGACGATTTTCTTGATTTCAACGTGCGCGAACTCGACGGCACCGAGAAAATCTTCCTCGGACATCTCGTGGCCGCCGCCTTCGACCATCATGACGGCATCCATCGTGCCGGCGACGACGATTTCCATGCCGCCCGTTTCGTACTGCGGGAGGGTCGGATTGATGATGTATTTGCCGTTCTCATCGCGGCCGACGCGTACGGCGGCAACGTTCTTATCGAACGGAATATCGGAGACCGCAAGCGCCGCACCAGCTGCGCAAACCGCGATCACATCGTTATCGAGTTCCGGATCGATCGAGAGCACCGTCGTGATGATTTGCACATCGTTCTGGAAGCCTTCGGGGAACAGCGGACGGATCGGACGGTCGATTTGGCGCGCGCTGAGCACGCCGTGTTCGCTCGGACGGCCTTCGCGTTTGATGTAACCGCCCGGAATTTTTCCGGCCGCATACATTTTTTCCTCGAAGTCGCACGTTAGCGGGAAGAAGTCGATGCCTTCGCGCGGTTTTTCCGACGCGGTAACGGCAGCGATCATGACGTTTTGGTCGCCGTAACGGACGACCGCGGAGCCGTTGGCTTGCTTTGCCAGCTCGCCGGTTTCAATGACCAGCAGACGGCCACCGATCTCAAGTGAGACGGATTCTAACAACAGGATTCTCCTAATTTTCTTGTTTTCGTTTAATCTTGTAAACGAGCGCCGATTCGGAGAATCCGGACGAAATGCCTTGGAACGAAGCCCTCGGCGGCTAGGGGCTGAGCAGCGCGCGGAAGTCGAAATCGCCGCGTTTGAGCTTCTCGCCTGCGGCCTCGGCTGCATCGCTACCAAGGCGGACGATGCCGTTGTGTTCGTCAACGTGCACGATTCGCGGCTTATAGTCGCGCGCTTCGGCGTCCGTCATCGTCGCGTAACTGATAATGATGACCGTATCGCCGGTCTGAACGAGGCGAGCGGCGGCACCGTTGATGCCGATGATCCCGCTTCCGCGCGGTCCGGCGATCGTGTAGGTCTGAAGACGCGAACCATTGTTGATGTCAACGATAGCGACTTGCTCGCCAGGGAGCAGATCCGCCGCCTCCAAGAGGTCCAAATCGATCGTCACAGAGCCGACGTAATGGAGATCCGCCTGGGTGACCGTGGCCCGGTGGATCTTGGATTTGAGCATGGTGCGGAGCATCGCTCTTATTTCTACCACAAAAAGACCGGCGAGTTTCGTCGCCGGTCTGAATTCATGAAACCGAGTTTCGCGTTTAGCGACGCAACCCGAGGTCGGCGATGAGTTTACGGTAGCGCTCGAGCTCGGTCGTCTGGAGGTAGCCCAGGAGGCGGCGGCGCTGGCCGACCTGCATGAGCAGGCCGCGGCGGCTGTGGTGGTCCTTCTTGTGGATCTTCAAATGCTCGGTGAGCATGTTGATCGAAGCGGTCAGGACGGCGACTTGCACGTCGGCCGATCCAGTATCGCCCGGGGTACGGGCAAACTTCGCGGAAATCTCAGATTTCTGTTCTTTGGTCAAGGGCATAGGAAGCTCCTAATTCAAGGATGGTCTCGCTTCGGCTCCAGATATGATTCCAGGCCAGCGACCGACGGATCATATCAGAACCGCGGTCATTGGGCAAGGGCGCGGAGGTCGGTTCAGAGGGGTGGATCTCACGATCGCGCGGTAAGCGGCCGATATCAAAAATACCGTGATGAGCTTTTCTGAAAACGATTCGCTCGAACGACTGCGGGAAGTCGAACGTGAGCGCGATCTCCTGGCCAAACAAAATGCCGAACTCCTCGTTCTGCAGCAAGTCTTTTCGCTGATCAATTCGGACATGCACATCGACGACATCCTCTCGGTCGTCATCCGCGGGATCCGCGAAGCGCTCCCCTTCGAGCACGTCGCCATCTTCCGAGTTCGCGATGGGGCGATCGAACCGCACCTGAGAAGCGGCGGTGCGGGCGGGGGGGACGACGTCTCCGCCTCAGCCGAAGCGCTCAACACGCCTGCCGTCGAGCGACTCGCGAGCGGCACCGAGGATTTCTTCGTCGGGAACGCCGGCGACGGCCAGGCCCCCGTCGCCGACCCGTCCGGCACCTATTATCTGATCCCCCTCACCGCACGTGAAACCGTACGTGGACTGCTGTACGCAGACGCGGCCGCCGGCGATGTCGAGGAATTCCACGTGCAAGCCCTCTTCGACTTCGCCGCGCAGGCCTCGATGGTCATCGAGAACGCACGTCTTTATGCCGAACAGACGCGCCTACTCGAAGAAATATCGGCGCAGGCCCGCAGCGACGTCTTGACCGGACTGCTCAATCGGCGCGGACTCGTCGAGGCGATCGGGCGCGAGATCAACGGCGCGTCTCGACATGGAACGAGCGTCGCGCTCCTCATGTTCGATCTCGACTTCCTCAAGACGATCAACGACACGCAAGGCCACGCCGCCGGCGATGCGGCCTTGTGCACGTTCGGGCAGATTCTTGAATCGTCGTCGCGCCTGGGCGATTGCGTCGCGCGCCTCGGCGGTGACGAGTTCGTCGTCGCCTTGACGCATGCCGACCACAAGAGTGCTCGATCGGTTTTGGAACGCATATACGAGCGGCTTGCCACCGCCGGACTCTCGGCGTCGGCTGGAATCGCGATCTATCCGTATGACGGAGTGACCTACGAAACATTGAGCGCGAATGCCGATGTGGCGCTTTACAGCGCAAAACGCTCCGGCAAGGGACGCTACGAATTCTCTAGCTTGGTCGACTGAGCTATTCGCGTTGCGGGCGTCCCGCAATCGAGGTCCGCAACGCCTCGCGCAGCGCTTCGAGCGCGGGGTCGAGCGTCGTATCGCGCTGCGCTTGCATCTCAAGCGCGGTTAGCGCGCGGCGGGCGACCGCGTCGTCGAGCGCGACGTAGAGCGCTTTATCCAGTTCGACATCGAGTCGTTCGATCGCGCGTTTTGCCATGTTGGCTTGGCCGAACGAATACGCGTGGTGACTCGCGTTGCCCAAGAGCTTGAGTTCGGAATCGAGCCAGGCGCGGTAGTCGGTTAACAAGGCGTGCCTCCCCGGCGCGCGAAGTGCGCGCCCTGTGTCAAATGAGTTCGTTCCCGTTGCGAGCGTCCATGAAATCGCGCCCGGTACCGCCAAGACCGTGATGGTCGGTGAGCGCGAAATCGGACTCTTCAACATCGGTGGTACTTTTCACGCCATCGATAATACGTGTCCCCATCAAGGCGGCCCGCTCGCCGAGGGCTACATTGAGGGCGAGACCGTAACGTGTCCGTGGCATGCCTGGTGCTACCGGCTGACCGACGGGAAGATGACGCTCGGTGACTACTCGACGGTCGAGGTATTCGACGTGCGCGTCGAGGGCGCGCAGATCAGCGTTGCGCGCGAGTCGAGACCGGAGACGCGCGAAGGTTAGGGAGCTAGCGCGTCGCGAAGGGCGACGAGCGACTTCGAGCCACTGGCGAACTGCGCGATGCGCAGACCCGTGCAGTATTCCTCGATCAATGCAGCGACCGCACCTACGGACTCGGTCGCTGCTTCCAAAAATGGCAGACCGATGCCGCACAGATCGGCGCCGATGGCGATCGCCTTTGCCATATCGACACCGCTGCGTATGCCGCCGCTTGCGATGATCTTCGTGGTTGGCAATTCGGCGCGCATGCGAGCGGTCGCAGTCGCCGTCGGATAGCCCCAATCGCCGAACGATTCGGCGAGTCGTTCGCGCATGGGATCGTCCGAACGTTTGCCCTCGACGCGCGCCCACGACGTTCCGCCGGCACCGGCGATGTCGATCGCGCATACGCCGGCGTTGATGAGTCGACGTGCGGTTTGCGGCGACATCCCCGAACCGACACCTTTGGCGATCACCGGAACGTCGATTGCCGCGCAGAGCGCGCGGATTTTCTCCTCGAGCCCACCGAAGTTGGTATCGCCTCCGGCTTGTAATGCTTCTTGTAACGGATTGAAATGGAGGAAGAGACCGTGCGCCCCGATGGCCTCGATCGTCTTGCGTATATCGTCGATGCGAACGCCGTAGTTGAGCTGCACGGCGCCGATGTTCGCAAAGAGCACGACGTTCGGCGCGACGGAGCGCACGTCGTAGGTCGCAAGCAGATTGCCGTTCTCGATTGCCGCCCGCTGACTCCCCAGTGCAAGCGCGATCCCAGCGGCCTCGGCCGCGATAGCAAGATTGCGATTGATCGTGCCCGCGCGCTCGGTGCCGCCGGTCATCGATGAGATGAGCAGCGGTGCGCGGAGGCTGTGTCCCAGAAAGAGCGTTTTGGTGTCGACGTCTTCGAGCGCGAACTCCGGGAGCGCTTCGTGGCGCAGACGTACCGCACCGAAGCCTGGGTCGGCGCGCGAGGCGACGTCGTCGTCGAGGCAGATGTCGAGGTGGCGCGATTTCCGCGCTTCTGTTTGGTCCACGCTCGAAGGACGGTATGAGCCGCGCTCGCTATTCTCCTATCGTCATCATGCAAACATCAACATACGACGGCGCGACCGGCACTGCAGGCGGCGCCGCATTCGGCGCTGGCCTGCTCGCACTCGCGGCCGCAAAAGAGCTCGACCTTCCCGGACTCGCGGCAAAAGCGGAGCTCGCCCTGCCCTTCATCGACGGCCTTACCGGCGGCACGGAGCGCGCGACGGTGCAGGTGCTCGCTCGCCTCGCAAGTGCGCTCCGCGTGCGGCCGATCGAGTTCATGCAGAAGACGAGTCTGCTCTCGCTTGAGGTCTACGCGCTGGGCCTCGACCCGCTCTACTTTCTCCCCGACGGACAAACGCGGTACGACGCGCGCATTTACATGCGTGAGATCAACCCGCGCCACTCGGTCCCGGAGGGCGATATGACCAAGCGCAATCCGCTCCTCAAGGTGCTCGCGGAGGATACCGTGCTCGATGCACTCGGCAAACTCGAACTCGAACTCACGTATTTGCTGCGCGCCGCGGTGCAAGGCACCGGGGGATCGCTGTGAAGGCGCTTGCGGCCCTCGCCGTGTTGAGTCTCGCCGGGGTGCTCGCGGCCTGCGGGGGTGGTGGCGGCGGCGGGAACAGTATCGCGCCTGCAACGCCGACGCCCGCGCCGCCGAAATCCGGCATCACGATGCTGGCCCTTGGCGACGACGGGATCGTCGCGATCGGCTCGTCCACCTGCGGGACGGGCGCGACGCCGTGCGCGAGCACAACGTCGGCGCCGGGCACGCCGCTCACGCTTGCCTCGAACGCCCCGGTCAACGGCTTCGCGCAGATCTTCGGGCGTAGCCTTGCGCTTTCGCATTCCTCACAAGCGTTTCTCTTTGCGGGGCTCGGCGTGCGTGGTGCCCTCACCGGAAACGCTCCGTTGCCCGAAGCCGGTGCAAGTGGCGATCTGGTCGCGAATGCGGACCAACTGCCCAGCCTCCCGGGCGCGGTCAGCGGCGCGGTGTCGCGCAATAATCTCGTCGTGATTCTCGTGAGTAGCGGGATCAACGACGTGCTTGACGCGTACGATAGTGCGAGCTGCAAGTCCGGTGGCGCGACGCTGACCGGCGGGGGCAACGCGACCTTTGGGGCTCCGTGCACGGCCTCGGGGACGACCCTCGCCGACGCGGGTGGGAACGTTCGGGCCGGGACGCTCTACCTTGCGTATCGCGCGATTTTGAGCGCGGTGAAAACGGCTGCGCCCGATGCGGCCGTCGTCGTCGGGGTCCCCGATGTCGGAGCTTTTCCCGCCTACGCGATGGATTCGTTTGCCGTCCGCTCCGCGCTTAGCACCGATTCCCAGCTAGTCAATGCTGCGCTCGCGGCGGCGCTCGCCGACGTCGCCCCGGCGAACACGCTGAGCCTCAGCCTGACGGATTCCGCGGGCACGGCGCTCTTCGGTAATTCGGCGAACTTCGCGGACGGATTGCATCTGAACGATATGGGGTATTCGCAGCTCGCGGTCACGCTCGGTGCCCTCTTTGCCGCCCGATTCGTCAACTTCTAGTGCGTGGGGGGGCTTCGCACCCTAGGTTCTGAAACGAGGCCGGTATGGAACAAGTAGATGGAAAGCGAGTCGCCGCGCTGGTCGGTGATGGTTTCGAAGAAGCGGAATTGATGGAGCCGCGCCGCGCGCTCGAAGAAGCCGGCGCGATCGTCACGATCGTCGGAATCGATGAAAAATCCCAAGCCAAAATCCGCGGCAAACGCGGTCTCGACGAAGGCAACTCGGTCAAGGCCGAAGAGCTGGTCGTCGACGTGACGGCCGATGACTTCGACGCACTGCTGATCCCCGGCGGCACATCGCCCGGTTTCTTGCGGATGAACAAAGACGTGCAGCGCTTCGTCAAGGAATTCGATACGGCGAAAAAACCGACGTTTGCGATCGGACACGGACCGCAGGTCCTGATCTCCGCGCAAATCTGCCGCGGCCGCACGCTCACCGGTTTTGCCGCAATCGCCGACGATATTCGCAATGCGGGCGGCCTCTACCGCGATCAGCCGGTCGTGACTGACAGCAACTGGGTCACGGCGCGCAATCCGCAGGATCTCGCGATGTTCAATCGCGCGCTGCTCGAAAAGCTGGCAGCGTCCCAAGCGACTCCGGCGTAAGCCATCCGCAGCTGGAGCTCGTTCCCACAAATCGCCATGGCAGCCGCCGTGGCGATTTGTCTGTCCGCTTGCTCGTCGACGGCGCCGAGCACCTCGACAGACGCCGCCGGTCGGCATAGCTGGACGATTCCGAATACCCTACGCGTCGCCGACCCGACCGAACCGCAGTCGCTCAATCCGCTATTGCAGTCGAGCCAACCGGAGACGGACCTCAACCGCCTCTCCTTCGACGTATTGATCTCGGCGGACGAGCGTGGCGAGCCGACCCCGATGCTCGCTGCCGACGTGCCGACGACGACCAACGGCGGCATTAGTGCGGACGGTCTCACGATCACGTATCGCTTACGCAAGAACGTCAAGTGGCACGACGGCAAACCGTTTACGAGCGACGATGTCGTCTTCACGTGGCATGCGATCATGAACCCCGCAAACAACGTCGCGAGCCGCAACGGCTATCGGGAAATCGTTCGTGCGGAGACACCCGATCCATACACCGTGCGGTTCCACCTGCGCGAGAAGTACGCACCCTTCGTCACCACGGTCTTCGGCGAGAGCGATTCCGTCTATTGCATCTTGCCCGCGCACCTGCTCAAAGGGCTGCCCGATATCAACCGCATCCCGTTCAACAGCGCGCCGATCGGAACGGGGCCGTTCAAAGTCGTGAACTGGCAGCGCGGCGATCGCATCGAATACGTCCGCAACGACGACTATTTTCTCGGCAAGCCCGGGGTCGAAAAGATCACCGTCAAATTCGTCCCGGATACGAACACCCAGTACGTGCAGCTACGCACGCACGAAATCGATTGGATCCTCGAGGCCACTAACCGTTCGGTGCCGCAGTTGCGTGAGCTCACCGATGCGCGTTTGGTGCAGTCGCATTCAAACGGTTTTCTTTCGATCGGATTTAACACGACGCATCCGATCGTGAGCGACGTGCGCGTTCGGCGCGGCATCGCCGCGGCGATCGACCGCGTGAAGATCAATCACGACATCCTGCACGATTCGTTTCCGCTTGCGGTCGCCGACCTGCCGAGTTTCCTGTGGGCCTTCGACCCGAATCTCAAGCCGCAAAAGTACGATCTCGACGACGCCAGGCGCCTCTTGAGTAGCGCCGGCATCACGCCGCAGCACCGCGCTCGGCTCGCCTACGCGACGCTGGCGGGCAACGCGACCGACGCCGGAATCGTCGTTCAGGTGCAAGAGGTGCTGCGGCCGCTCGGAATCGACGTCGACGTGCACGCGTTTGCGGGCCCGCTGTATTTCGCCACCGCGCAAAACGGCGGCATCCTCTACGGGGGCAAGTTCGACATGGTCACCTCATCGTGGATCTCGGGGACCGATCCCGATGACTCATCGCTCTATTCGTGCGATCAACTGCCGCCCAAAGGCAATGCGCTCACGCGCTATTGTTCGGCTGAAATGGACGCCGCGCAGAAGCTCGCGCTCTCGAGTTACGATCGGGCTGTCCGCAAACCCGCGTATAGCAAGATCGAATCGCTCCTACTGCGCGATGTGCCCAACATTTTCATCAGTTCTGCCGGCACGAACGAAGCGATCAGCAAAGACTTCAAAAACTTCGCACCGAACCCGGTGACCGCGATGGCGAATGCCTATCGCTGGTCGATCTAGCCGCTACTCGACGACGGCGAGACGCGTGCTCGGGCGCTCGGGTCGACCGACTTTGTGGCACTCGATCCACGTGCCGTTCTGCTCGATCGCGACAATGTCGGCGGTGAAATCGTGTTTGCCGGCGTTATCGAAAAACGCGCTGCCGACGGCGTAGGCATCGACCGGCACGCCGTCGGCTTCGAATTCCATGATCCGAGCGGCATTGAAGCCGCCGCTCGCGACGATCTTCACGTGACCGAAGCCTTCGGCATCGAGCGCTTCGCGCACGTTGCGCACGAGTTGCGGCGTCACGCCGGTCGGTTTGAACGTGCCCATCTGCGGCCAGATGGATTTATCGACGAGCGTCCCGGACGTATCGAGCCGTACGCCCCATAGTCTCCCTTTGAGTTCGCGTGCGACGGCAAGCGACGTGCCCACGCAGTCGTTCTCGAAGTCCACGAGCGTGATTAAGTTGACCGATGGATCGATGTACTGCGCGAATTTTTTCGATGCGAGCACGGTGTCGCCGCCGTACGCCGCGATGAGAGCGTGCGGGACGGTGCCCATGCCTTTGGCGCCCCACCACTCGGCGTTCGCATCGGTCGAGACGCCGAGTGCGCCCGAGATGTATGCGGCATAGCCGTCGCCGGTCTGCACGAGATGGTGGTCGTAGCGGGCGGGAAAGTAAAGCACTTCTTTCCCGTCAGCGGCATCGACGATCGCGCGCGCGTTCGTCGCGATGCGCGTGCGACGTGAGAGCACGCCCAGATACGCCGTTTCCAAGTGCGCGAAGAGCGCGTAATCGCCTTCGATCGTCATGACCGTCTCGTACGGTTCGATTTGATCGCCGTCGTAGAGTGCGCGTACCGCAAGCTTGCTCCAGCCATCGGTCCACGTGCCGTCCGCGCGCGCCGTCCCCGAGCATAGCTTGAGGATGGCGATCGCCTCATCGATGCCGCATAGGATGCCGGTATTGCGCTGAAAGACTTGCATCCGAACGCGCGGATGATGGCCGTCGGCGTTCAGGATTTCCCGTGCACGGTTGAAATAGGTATCCGCGTAGTAGCCGTCACGCATTTTTTCGACCGGTAGATTGAGGATGTCCGGGTCGAGACGCCGGCGCTCGGTGCGCAACATGGGACGACTCTTAGGCTTGGGCGAACCCAGTCCCCGTCGTGACACGTTCCAACACCGAGATCGCAGAGCGCTTGACCGAGATGCGGATGCTCATGGAGTTTGCAGGCGAGCCGTTTTTTAAATTCATGGCCTACGAGCGCGCGGCGGATGCGATCGAAAATGCCGCCCCGGTCGGCGATTTGATCGCAAGCGGAACGCTCACCGGTCTCAACGGCGTCGGAAAGACGATAGCCGGGCGCGTCGCGGATCTTGCGGTCAGCGGGACCTGCGACTATCTCGAAGAGTTGCGCACGAAATACCCGCCGACGTTGATCGACCTCTTAGGGGTCACCGGTGTCGGCATGAAAACCGCGATGGCACTCTACGAGCAACTCGGGGTCGCCTCGCTCCCGGATCTCGAGGCGGCGATCGCCTCCGGAGCTGTCGCCGCGCTCCCGCGCCTGGGGAAGAAATCCATCGAAAACATGAAGCGCGGTCTGCTCGCATTCAAAGGCCGCCAAACGCGAACGCCGATCGGCAGGGCATTGCCGATCGCTCGTTCGCTCATCGCATACCTGGCCGAAAAGACCGACGCCGCCGACCTCACATATGCGGGGAGCCTGCGCCGCGCCGAAGTGACCGTCGGCGACATCGATATTATCTGCACCTCGGAGAACGCCGCAGCGGTGATCGCCGCGTTTGTGGCCTATCCCGGCGCTGAGGCCGTGCTGGCGGAAGGCGAAACGAAGGCGAGCATTTGGTTGAGCGGCGGTCTGCAGATCGATCTGCGCGTGCTGCAGGCGCATCTTTACGGCAACTTGCTGCAGCACTTCACCGGCAGCCGCGAACACAACATTCAGCTGCGCGAGTTTGCGGTGCGCTCGGATCTGCGCGTCAGCGAAAACGGCATCGTCGACCTGCGCGCCGGGACGACGACCACGTGCCGTACCGAAGCCGAAGTCTACGCGGCGCTCGGTATGGACTACATTCCGCCCGAACTGCGTTCGGGGAACGGGGAGATCGAGGCGGCGCGCAATGGGAGGCTGCCGACCCTCGTAGAGCTGGCCGATTTGCGCGGTGACTTCCACATGCATTGCACCTGGAGCGACGGCGCCGACACGCTCGAAACGATGATCGAAGCCGCGGCCAAGCGCGGCTATGCCTATCACTCGATCAGCGACCACTCCTGGGGCCGCGGCTCAAAATATGGCGTCGATCCAAGCGACCTGCGCGAACAGCGCGCGCGGGTCGCGGCGGTAGGGGCGCGCTACGGCATCCGGACGCTTTGCTCGAGCGAGGTCGATATTTTGCCCGACGGGACGCTCGATTACGACGACGACATCCTCGCGCAGCTCGATATCGTTATCGCAAGCGTGCACGTGAATACGAACCAATCGCGCGATGAGATGACGGCCCGCCTGATCCGCGCCTGCGAGAATCCGTACGTCTCGATCATCGGCCACCCGACCGGCCGTAAAGTCGCGGGGTTCCCGGGCTATGAATTCGATTACGACGCCGTCTTCGCTGCGGCGGCGCGAACGGGAACGGCGCTCGAGATCGACGGGCAGCCAAACCGGCTGGATTTACCAAGCGCTCTGGCGCGACGCGCGCGTGAGTTCGGCGTGATTTTTGCGTGCGATAGCGACGCGCACGGTGCCGCGCAGTTGGAGAACGTGGGCTTCGCCGTCGGGCAAGCGCGGCGCGCGTGGCTGACCAAAGACGACGTCCTCAATGCGCGCCCGCTCGATGCGGTGCTCGAATTCGTCAATCGCAAACGCGCGCTCGTCGGTCGAACGTGATCGCCAGCGAAACGGACCGTCTTGCGGCGCTCGCCGACTACCAGCTGCTCGACACGCCCGGTGAAGAACTTTTCGATGCCTTCACGCGGCTTGCCGCACAGATCTGCGGCGTCCCGATTTCTCTCATCAGCCTGATCGATAGCGATCGCCAGTGGTTCAAATCCAGCGTCGGCCTCGACGGCGTTTCTGAGATCTCACGCGAGATCGCGTTTTGCGATCATGCGATTCGCGGCGAGAATCTCTTTGAGATTTGCGACGCGCAGTTGGACGAGCGTTTCGCGCGAAATCCGCTCGTAACGGGCGATATGAGGCTGCGCTTTTATGCCGGCGTCCCGCTCATTACCAGTGGCGGCGCGGCGCTCGGCACCTTGTGCGTGCTCGACCGTCAGCCGCGCGAGCTCACGATCGAACAGCGGACGGCGCTGCGCATGATCGCCGATGCCATCCTCGAGCAATTCGAATCGCGGCGCGCGCTCTTGCGGCTTTTCGATAGTTCGCAGATCGAGCTTTTCCATGTCGACATCGATGCGCAGCGCATCGTCTTCGCTAGTGAAGCCGCGTGCCGCAATCTTGGTTATACGGCGCGCGAGATGCGATCGTTGCCGCTAGCAACGCTCCTGCCGCAGCTCATCGATCCGCAGCGCTTCGCGCAGCGTATCCGCGATTTGCGTGAGAGCGCGTCTGGCCGCATGACCGTCACGAGCGTTGCCGCGCGCAAAGACCGCACGACGTATCCGATCGAGTTACAGATCGAACTCGTGCGCTCGCGGCGCGCGGATTTTGCGCTTGCCTTCGGCACGGATCTGACGGCCCGTGCGGCCGCACAAGAACGGATCGCGCTGCTGACGACGGCGATCGAAGAGGCGAGCGAAGCGATCGCGATCGCGCAGCCGCAGGCGGATGGTACGGGGACATTCGTGTATGCGAACGCCGCCTTCTTGCGGCAAAAAGGCACGCGCGTCGAGGACGTCATCGGTATGCCGACGACGATTTTCGATGGGCCAGACACCGACCGGTGCCTCTTGGAGGCGTTCACCGCCGAAATGCTCGCCGGAAAAGCGGGGCGGTGCGAGTACATCGCTTACCGCGCGGATAACTCGCAGTACAACGCGTCGGTCACAGCCCGACCCATCGTCGCGCCGGACGGCTCGGTCACGCATTTTGTCATCGTCCAGCTCGACGTCTCCGAGCGCGTTCGTCGAGAGGCGATCATGACGGAGCAGAACGAGCGTCTGACCGCAATCACGCGGACCGCCCGCGACCTCTTCAGTTCGCTCGACGGTCGCGTGCTCGTCGAAGCGCTCGCACGCGGCATCGGGGACCTCACCGGCGCGGCGACGCGCGTCTACGTACCGCATACGGCTGGCGGATTTATCCCGACCCAGGATCTTGCAGTCGACACGGCTATCGCCGAACGCGGGGATGCGGTCGTGGCGGCGGCTGCGCTCGGAGGCGAGCGGATCTTCGACGATCGCACGCATCGCTTGGTGACCCCAATTCTGTCGCCGGGCGGCGCTACGGTGTACGTTCTCGACATCGCAGGCGCGACGCTCGCGATGGCCGATTTCTTTACGATCGATCTCTTCGCGCAATACTTTGCCGTCGCCGCGCGCAACGTCGAACTCTACAGCGAGCTTGCCGGACGGCGCGCCTCGGTCGTCGAGCTCAACCAGATCAAAAACGACCTCATCGCGATGCTCGCGCACGATTTCAAGGGCCCGCTCACGACGATCGTTGGTTTTGCCGACGTGCTAGCTGAAGATGCGCCGCCCGACAGCGACGCGCTCGCCTATTTGAACTTGATCTCATCGAGCGCGATGCGCCTTGCGGGTCTCGCGACCGACACGCTCGCGCTCTCGCGCTTGGAACAAAACGAACTCGTGCTCGAAATCGACGACGTCGACTTGAGTTATCTCGTCCGCGACGTCGCGCGATCGTTCGCGCATCAACGTTCGGTCGAGCTGACGGCGGAGTCGTTTATCGTCGCGGGCGACGCGGCGCGACTGCGGCAAGTCTTCGAAAATCTGATCGGCAATTCGATCAAGTACTCACCGGGCGGCGAGCCGGTCGAAATCACGATGCGCGCGCAGGGCGAAGGAGTGGAAACCGCGATTCGCGACCGGGGCATCGGAATTCCGGAGGCCGACCGCGCGCGGCTGTTTGGCCGCTTCGCGCGCGCCTCGAACGCTCGTCGGCTCGGTATCTCGGGGACCGGCTTCGGTCTCTTCCTCTGCCGTACGATCGTCGATCTCCACGGCGGAACGATCGAAGTCGAGAGCGTCGAGGGGGCCGGAAGTGTTTTTCGCGTCATTTTGCCCAGTTCCACAAGCCGACATCGTCCGCGCACGCGACGCGTGCTCGTGCAAGATCGTGATGGCGAATCGCGGTCGTATATCGGCCATTCACTGCGCGGGGTCGGCTATGCTGTGAGGGTCCTGGACGAAGCCGCCGACGTCGCGCTTGCGGCCGCGCAAACGCCGAGCGACGTCGCAATCATCGATGTCGACCGCCTCGAAGGCGACCCGGATGATTTCTTGGCGACGATCGATCCGGGCGTGCGCGAACGGACGGGTTTCGTGTGGCTCGGTCACGTTCCGAGGAATGTCGCAGGCGAAGTTTCGTGGGATGCGTTCGTAAGCAAGCCGTTCCTCATGAAAGATTTGCAGCTCGCGGTCGAAACGGCCGCGGGTCGTGCCCTGGTTCGTTCCGCTTCCCGATAAGACGATTTCCCGGCATGGAGTCGCTTTGTCCGTCGTCGAACGAGGCACAATGGCAAAAACGCAGGGTCCGCCGCTCGATCTGACTTCGCTCCTCGCCCGCGCGGCGGGAGAGCTTGGCAAGCGCATCGCGCCGCTTCCGAACGTGCTCTCGAAACGTTCGCAGACGCTGCACTCGCGCATCAAAGATGCCAAAGCCACGCCCAGCGTATGTCCGTATTGCGCGGTCGGTTGCGGTACGATGATCTATTCAAAAAATGACAAGATCATCGACATCGAAGGCAATCCCGCCAGCCCGATCAACGGCGGAACGCTGTGCCCCAAAGGTGCGGCAACTTTCCAACTGCACGTGAATCCCAATCGCTGGACCAAAGCCAAATATCGCGCTCCGTTCGCGACGGATTGGGAAGACGTCACGCTCGATTGGGCGATGACCCGTATCGCTGAAAAAGTCAAAGACACGCGCGACCGCACGTTTGTGGAAACAGACGGCGAGGGTCGTCGCGTCAAGCGCACGATGGCGCTCGCATCGCTCGGCGGCGCGACGCTCGATAACGAAGAGAACTACCTGATCGCCAAACTCTTCCGGTCGATCGGCACGCCGTTCATCGAGAACCAAGCGCGAATTTGACATAGCTCGACCGTCCCAGGTCTTGGGACACTGTACGGACGCGGTGGCGCGACGACGTTTTTGATGGATCTCAAACACAGCGATCTGATCATCATCCAAGGCTCGAACTTCGCGGAGAATCATCCCGTCGGATTCCGCTTCGTGACGCAAGCAAAAGAACGCGGCGCGACGGTCGTGCACGTCGATCCTCGCTTCACGCGCACCAGCGCCCTTGCGGATTTCTATTTGCCGATCCGCTCGGGGACGGATATCGCGTTCACCGGCGGCATCATCAACTACGTTCTGCAGAACGAGCGCTATTTCAAAGACTACGTTCTCAACTACACGAATGCCGCGTACGTTATCAGCGAGAAGTTCGTCGACACCGAAGATCTCGACGGCGTGTTCTCCGGCTTCAACGAGAAGACGGGCACCTACGACGTCTCGAGCTGGGCGTACGAAATGGAAGACCCGGCCGACGGTAGCCCGTCGCGCCCGAAGAAAGATCTCACGCTCAACCATCCGCGCTGCGCGATCAACGTGCTCAAGAAACACTACGCACGTTACACGCCCGAGATGGTCGAAGGCATCTGCGGAACGCCGGTCGAGGGATTCCTCAAGCTCGCCGAACTCGTCGCCTCGAGTGGCGGTCGCGAGAAGACGATAGCATACTGCTACGCGATGGGTTGGGCGCAGCACACCGTCGGCGTGCAGAACATCCGCGCGGCTGCGACGCTGGCCGCCTTGATGGGATCGGTCGGTCGTCCTGGCGGCGGCATCATGGCACTGCGCGGGCACGCATCGATCCAAGGATCGACCGACATCGCGACGCTCTACGACAATCATCCCGGCTATATCAAAGCGCCGTCGTTTGAACGCGGCGAGTACGACTTTGCGACGTGGAAGAAAAATCAAACCGTGAAGACCGGCTGGTGGTCGAATTGGCCGAAGTACGCCGTCTCGCAAATGAAAGCGTGGTGGGGCGATGCGGCCACCGTCGACAACGATTGGTGCTTCGATTACCTCCCGAAGGTCACGGGCGATCATTCGCACTTGCCGCTTTTCTTCGACATGAAAGACGGCGGGATCGAGGGGCTCTTTCTCTTCGGTCAAAATCCGGCGGTCGGCGGACAGAACGCGGGCCTGCAACGTGCCGCGCTCGATCAGCTCAAATTCATGGTTTGTAGCGACATCTTCGAGACCGAGACGGCCGCGTTCTGGAAGCGTGAAGGTACCGATCCGCGCGACATCGGCACCGAAGTGTTCTTCATCCCAGCCGCATCCGTCGGCGAAAAGTCCGGCACATTCACCAACACGATGCGACTGGTGCAATTTCACGAGAAGGCCGTCGATGCGCCGGATGATGCGCGCAGCGACCTTGCTTTTCTCTACGATCTGGGCAAACGACTCAAAGCCCTCTACGCGGGTTCGGTCAATCCGAACGACCGCCCGATCCTCGACATCACCTGGAACTACGATTCCGAAGATTCGCACGAGCGCTCGCAGGGCGAACCGGACGTGGAAAAGATCATGCGCGAAATCAACGGATTCGATGTCGCAAGCGGCGAGCAGATCAAGAGCTTCGTCGATCTCAAAGACGATGGCTCGACTGCGTCGGGCGCGTGGATTTACACCGGCTACTTTCCGTCCAAAGACGAGAACCTCACGCGCCGCCGTACCGGCGACGATTGGGTTTCTCTGCAGTGGGCGTGGGCGTGGCCGGCCAACCGGCGCAACCTCTACAATCGTGCATCGGCCGATCCCGCCGGCGTACCGTGGAGCGAAAAGAAGAAACTCGTGTGGTGGGACGCGGAGCAGAAGAAGTGGACGGGCTACGACGTCCCCGACTTCCCCGCAGCAAAAGATCCGGCATTCCGCGCCAAAGCCGGTGCGAGCGGCATGGATGCGCACGACGGCACGGCACCGTTCATCATGCAACAGTTCGGTGTGGCTGAGATTTTCGGTGTGCAGGGCATCGTCGACGGTCCGTTGGCTACGCACTACGAACCCCGAGAGTCGCCGGTTGCCAACGCTCTCTATCCGAACGCCCAGTTCAATCCGGTGCTCAAGGAGTGGAACCGTCGCGACAATCCCTATCACGCCGTCGGCGATCCCGACTATCCGTACGTCATCACGACGTATCGTTTGACCGAACACCATCTTTCGGGCGCGATGAGCCGCTGGTCGCCGTGGCTGGCCGAACTGCAGCCCGAACTCTTCTGTGAGATCTCGCCGGAGCTCGCGGTCGAGCGCGGCATTCGCAACGGCGATTGGGTAACGGTTGAAACGAAGCGCGCTGCGATCGAACTCAAAGCGCTCGTCACCGGACGACTGCAGCCGTTTCGTCTTGGCAAAGGCAAGTTCGTGCACCAGATTGGAATCCCGATGCACTTCGGATTCCAAGGCGTCGTCACGGGCGACACGCCGAATCTTCTGCCGCCGCTCGCCGCCGATCCGAACGTCTCCATTCATGAGGGAAAAGCGTTCACCGCGAACATCCGCGTCGGACGACGCCTGGCCTATCACGAAGGCGTCACGGAGCTCCAGGTTCCGCCGAGCGAACGGAAGCCGTTCGGAACGCCCGAGCGCGGCGGCAAATTCACCGCACCGCCCGGTGAGAGCACCGAAGAGAGCATCGTCTCCGCGCAGACCGTCATGGATGCATCCGCACGCGTCCACGCCCGAGGAGAATACCAGCCGTGACCGAGATCGATCTAATCGCCGAACCTCACACCAGGATGGGATTCTTCACCGACGTCACGTTGTGCATCGGCTGCAAAGCCTGTGAAGTAGCCTGCAAACAGTGGAACGAGCTACCCGCCGACGGCTACGTGATGTCGGGCAACTCCTACGACAACACGAACCGCCTTTCGTCCGATACGTGGCGTCACGTCGCATTCGTCGAGCAGATGGATCGCGTGAATCCGCTCGACTCGCGCTGGATGATGATGTCCGATGTGTGCAAGCACTGCACGAACGCGGGATGTCTTGAAGCGTGTCCGACCGGAGCGATCATCCGCAACGAATTCGACGACGTCTACGTTCAGCCCGATATCTGCAACGGCTGCGGCTACTGCGTGCCCGCATGCCCCTTCGGGGTGGTTGCGGTCTCGCACACCACGGGCGTCGCGCAGAAGTGTACGCTCTGCTACGACCGGCAGAAGGACGGCCTCGAGCCGGCGTGCTCGAAAGCATGTCCGACCGATTCGATCGTCTTTGGGCCAATCGAAGAACTCAAGGCCATGGCCACCAAGCGACTCGAAAAGCTGAACGCCGAAGGCAAGAACGTCCGCATCTACGGTCTGGGTGAGGATATGGGTGCGGTCGGCGATCTCAACGCATTCTTTATGATTCCGGACCGTCCCGAAGTCTTCAACCTGCCGCCGAAGCCCGTGCTTCCCTCGACGTTCCAAAAAGCGGCGTACACGAGCGGCTTTGTTGCCGCGCTCGCGCTCGGCGCGCTTGCGTGGAACATCATGGCGGCGAAAGAGTAACGTGCAGATCGATCTCAATTATGGTAACGGCAAACACGGCGCAGCATACGGCGGCGCGAGCGGTGCGTCGTCGATCTCGGCCGATGCGGTTGCGGCCTCGATGGCCAAAGGCGACGGCGGCTTCGGTCGCGAGCAAACCTCGTACTTCGAGCATCCGGTCGTACGCAAAGCGCACTGGCGCTGGGAAATCGTCTGGTACTTCTATCTCGGCGGGATGATGAGCGGTAGCGCGATGCTCGCCGCACTCGCCGACACCGTTGGCTCCGAAGAGGATAAACCGCTGATCCGCAACGGCCGCTACATCGCCGTCGTGCTCACGGCAGCTTCGGGCGCGCTCTTGATCAAGGATCTCGGCGTCCCCGAAAAGTTCTATAACATGTTGCGCATCTTCAAGTTGAAGTCGCCGATGTCGGTGGGCGTCTATGCGCTCTCGCTCTTTTCGGCTGCGGCGGGGCTTGCGGTTGCCGATCAACTCTATAGCGATGGCATTCTGCCGATCCATTTCGGCGGATTCGTGCCCAAGCTCGCGCGCAACGGTCTGCTCGCGCTCGGCGCTGGGCTCATGGCTTCATACACCGGCGTGCTCATCTCCGCGACGGCGATTCCGGTCTGGTATGTCGGTCGAAAACACATTCCCGCGATTTTCGTCTGTTCGGCGGCGAGCACGGCGTGCGCGCTCAACGCCGCGCTGCTCTCGCTCACCGGCGGAAGCGCCGAGACGATCGGACGACTCGAGAAGATCGAAGTGCTCGCGGCAAGCGCCGAAGCCGCGCTCTTACTCGACTTTCAGATGCGCGCCAAAGAACATGGCGCACCGTTCTTCGCCGGTGAGACCGGCAAAAAACTCAAAACGTACACGCTCGGGCTTGGGATCGCCGTACCCGTGTTGATGAATTTGCCGTCGCTCTTCGCCAAACGCGGAACGGCGAAACACCATCGCATCAAGACCGTGCTCGCCGCTGGGCTCACGCTCTTCGGCGGCTACGTGATGCGCGAAACCATTATGGAGGCCGGACGCGCGTCGGCCGACAATGCGCGCGCGACGTTACGCGCGCCGGAATAAGCGAGACGGTAAACAAAAAACGGGCGGCCGTCGATAACGACGACCGTCCGTTTTTTTGTGAAGCGAGTTGACTAGGAGGTTGCGACCGAGGTCGCCGCCGTCGCCGGTTTCTTCGTGACGAACGGCAGAACGATCGCAATGAGCAACATGACCGCAAGCGGGACCAGCGCGCCTGCGAAGCTGCCGGTTTTGTCTTTGACAGCGCCTGCGATGTACGGGCCGACAAGACCCGCTGCACCCCAAGCGGTGAGGATGAAGCCGTAGTTCTGACCGAGGAACTTCGTTCCGAAGTAGTCGGCATTGAACGATGGCATGACGGCAAAACCGCCGCCGTAGCACGCGAGGATGATCGCAAATGCGAAGAGGACGAGCGGAATCGAGTGGAAGCCGGGCAAGAGGAAAAAGATCACCACCTGGACTCCGTAGATCAACGCGTAGGCGTTGTTGCGACCGAGTCGATCGGAGATCGCGCCCCAGAAGAAGCGGCCCAAGCCGTTGAAGACCGCGACGAACGCATAGGCGCTGATCGCTTGACCAGAGAGCGCTTTGATCGCATCTGGGTCGGTGACGCCTTTGGAGATCAGTTCGCGGATGATCGGCACCGCATTCGAGACGATCAAAATACCCGCGACGACGTTGACGAAGAGCATTAACCAGAGCAGATAGAGCTGCGGCGTACGCAGCACTTGCGCGGGCGTGAACGAGTGCGCATCGGAGGCCTTCGCGGCTGCGGTCGCGCCGGCGACCGTGTATCCCGCCGGCGGATTTTTCATCAGCGACGCCGCAGCGCCGCCGACGACGGCGTACACGATGCCGCTGACGAGCAAGATGGTCGTGATCGAACTGATGTCGGCGCCGGTGAGCGCGAACGCTGCCGGATCGAAGGTGGTTCCGGCTTTGATCGCCGTGCTCTTCGCGTCGGCGAAGGCGCCCGCGTGTTTGGATGCCGCGACGAATCCGGGGATCGCCTTGAGAATGAATCCGTAGAAAAACGCACCCAAGCCGAAGCCCATCACGACCATGCCGCTGGCGAGTCCGCGTTTATCCGGAAACCATTTGGTGACCGTGGCGACGGGGGTGATATATGCCATGCCCAGGCCCAGACCGCCGACGACACCGTAGGTGAGGTCCCACCAGAGAACTTGGTGAGGTCCGACGGCGGCGAGCAGATTGCCGACGCCCCACAGGACGATGCCCGTGGTCGTGACCAGGCGCGGCCCGACGCGATCTTGCCAGCGGCCGCCGATGACGGCGCCGATTCCCAAAAAGAAAATCGCAAGTCCGAAAATCAGGCTTGTCTGGGTGCTGGTCCAGCCGAACGCGGCGATGAGTGGCGTCGTGAAGTTACTCCACGCATACGCCGTACCGGCCATGATCATGACGATCACGCCGGCCCATGCGATCGCCCACCGGTTTGCTCCAGGCGGGGTATTGGTCATATCGGACTCCTTCAAAGTTGCACGCGCGTCGCGCAGGATCCAACGGTCGATTGGAAGGGCCGGTCCCACAATGGAAACGGCAAGAGCGGACAGGCGGGTTTCGTGAAAAATGTTTTCAGAGAAAGCAGCGCTCCCCTGTTAATGCCCGTGTTACCGCGTCTCGAATTGTGAACTTTTTGCATGACGGCATCCAAAGGCTCGGTGTGGTCGTCTATCGAGCGGGCATCGGCATCGCCGGGCCACCCCCCCCTCCGTTTCGAAGGAGTCCCTCGTGTTCAAATTCCGCACGGCTTCGGCCGCCGCGCTTCTGAGTCTAGGCGTGGTCGCCTCGTCGCTTCCGGCGTTCGCCGCTGAGGCGATGGTCGGCATGAAGATGGATGCCCCGAAGGCCCGCTTCAGCGATGCCGTCAGCTATGTCGGCAAACCGAATCTCCCACTTACCGTCTCGATGGTCGTCGCGGGCGGCGGCCCCGGCAAGTTCGAAACGACGACGCTCGTGAAGTCGCTTGCGGGCGACCTCACCGCAGCCGAACTCAAGAGCCTCACCGACAAGTACGGCGCCGAGAAGATCGGCCAGTTCGTCAAGACGTTCGACTTCGTCGTCGCCGACACGCTCAAGATCGTCTCAGCCGCCAAGATCGAACTCCCGGCCCCGCAGGCCGATGCCAAAGACGGTAAGGGCCTCTCGGCTGCCCTCTACACGGTCGGCGTCACCAAAGATGGCAACTTCGATGTCGAGTTCATGCTCGACAACCTCGTGTCGCACCCGATCCACACCAAGATCATGGACGACATCGATGCCAAGTACGGCCGCACCGCCGATCAGGACTATCACATCATCCTCACGCAGGCGATGAAAGATCTCAAAGCCGCTTACAAACTCTAAATAAACACGCGGCGGGAATCCGCCGCTTGAATTGATACGTAGAGAGAGAGTGAGGGCGTACGTTCCGTTCTCTCTTTTTTTTGGAGTTCCGGTTGTGAAATTCTCGATCGCGTGGCGCATCGCTCTCGGCTTCGTTGTCCCGCTCGTGCTCTTCGGCGTGATGGTTGGTACGGCTATCGTGCAGATGAACGCGATGCAGGCGATTACGAAAACCGTCTCGGACCGGGTCGCACTCAACGCTGCCGCGCGCGATATTCTCTTGCAACTGGTGAATCTCGAAGCGGGCGTGCGGGCGTATGTGGATACGGGCAACGCGCGTTTCGTCGATGACTACGAACGCGGTTCCACACAGCTCGCGCAGGACGTGGATCTCGTCGCGAACGCAACCGGCGACACGCGGCTCACGGCCGCCTTTGCCGATGCGAAGACGCGGATCGCTGCGGTCACGAAATTTTACGATGGCGAAGTGTCGCTCGTCGATAAAAAGCAGCGCGCGATGGCGCTCGCGCACATCGCCGACGGCAAAACGCTCGTCGATGTGTATCGCGATACCGATAAAAAGCTCCGCGTTGAAACCGACACATTCTTGAAGACCTCCGCAGAAGATGGTTCGCGCGCCCGTGTGATCGCGGTCGGCACGATGATTGGCCTCGGCATCGTCGCAACCGCCGTGGTCGTCTTTACGGCGCTGCTGCTCGGTCGCGGTATCGCCGCGCGTATCGCACGCGTGCAAGTCGCGCTCGGCGAGGTGGTACGCACGGATTTTCCCGCGATCTCCGAGGCGTTCGACCGATTAGCGGTGGGCGATCTCACCGCTCGTATCGATGCCGAAATCGCAACGATCGCCGATCGCAGGCGCGATGAAGTCGGCGATCTCTCGCGCAGCTATAACGAACTCGCCGAGGGTCTGCGCGGTTTGATCGAACGTTACTACGAAACCGTCGCGATTTTGCGCGAAGTGATCTCCGGCTCCAAAAACGTCGCGCTCCGGCAGCTCGAAGCCAGTTCGTCCGTGAGCGGCATTACCTCCGAGGCGACGCTAGCGGTCGAGGAGATCGCGCAGGCGATCGTCGCGCTTGCAACCGATGCGCAGGATCAGGCGCAACTCGTCGCCGACGCCAACACGGCCGTCAGTTCGCTCTCCGCAATGTCGGCGGAAATCGCGAAGGGTGCCGGTCATCAGGCAGTCGCTCTTGCTGCAACGGTTACTGAAGTTACGGCTCTCAACGATGGGATCGCGCGCCTTGCAACGATCGGCGATGAGCTGGCGGCGGCCGCTCGGAACGCCGGCGGTGAAACGCGGTCCGGTCGCGAGGCAGTTCAGGTGACGGCGGAGACGATGTCGCGTCTGCACGTCTCGGCGGCAGCGAGTGCGAAAACGATGTCGGCGCTCATCGAACGCTCCGTCGCGATCGAAGAAATCGTCAACGCCATCGACGAGATCGCCGAGCAATCGAACCTGCTCGCGCTCAACGCCGCGATCGAAGCGGCGCGGGCGGGCGAGCACGGCCGCGGCTTCGCCGTCGTCGCCGACGAAGTCCGCAAGCTGGCGATCCGGTCCGGACAGTCGACCAAAGAGATCGGCGCGATTCTCACGGCGATCCAAAAAGAGACGGTCGGAGTCGCCGAACAAATGCGCGCGTCCGCATCGGCCATCGACGACGGGTTGCGCGTTGCCGAGCGTGCTCGCGTCGCCATCGATTCCGTCGAAGCGGCGATCGAACAGACCTCATCCACTGCCACCGCGATGCGCGAGCAAAGCGCGACTATGGCCGAAGCGAGCCGCCGCCTGACCGACAACGTATCGAGCGTTTCGGCGGTCGTCGAAGAGAACGCTGCTGCGGCCTCATCGATGCAGCAGACTACGCAGTCTGTCCTCGATGCGATCGTCCCAATCGAAGCACTCGCCGAGACGCAATCGCATGCGGCGGGTCGCGTGTCCACCGCATCGAGTCAATTGCGCGACGAAGTCCGCACGATCGACATGCGCGTCCAAGAGCTCTCGGGGCGCGCGCGCGAACTCAACGACGTCATGGCCGCCTTCAACGTCGGCCAAGGAAAGGAAGCAGAGGTCGAGTTGTCTGGACGAAGTGCGGCGACCGAGCATGTTCGACTCTACGCCGTCACCGGCGGCCGCGCCTAAGTTCGAGCCCGGCCGGACGGGTGCGGCACTGCTTCTTCCGAATGCACGTGCGATGATGAGCACGCTTGCCGCAATCTTCTCAACGTTTGCGCCGTCAGGGGCCGACGCCGCACGCGGCGTTGCGCTCATGAACGATGCGCTCGAGCGGCTCGCGCCGCATCGCCGCGCGAAGTTGCAACTCTTCGCGCGACTCATCGCACCGACGATGGTGTTACCGCGCGCCGTACGGGAGGCGCTGCTTCGGGCGCTTTGCGATTCGCCGGTCGCCGATCTCCGGACCGGATTTCAAGCGTTCAAACGCCTCGCGCTCTTTGCAGCCTACGCGGCGAGCGACGAGAGCGGCCGCAATCCGCTCTGGCCCGCGCTCGGCTATCCGGGTCCGCGGGCCGATCGCGCCGCCTCGCCGATTGCCGCGCTGCAAACGAGTAGTGCGCGCGGACGGCTTCACGCCGACGCCGTCGTCGTGGGCTCGGGGGCGGGCGGCGGCGTGGCGGCGGCGCTGCTCGCGCGCGCGGGCCTGCGAACGATCGTCATCGAGGCCGGCCCGCTTGCAAACGAAGCCGCGCAGATGCAGAGTGAGGCCCGGTCCTTCGCCGATTTGTATCTCGATGCGGGACTAACGGCAAGTGACGATCTGGCGGTTTCGATCCTCGCGGGCGCGTGCGTCGGCGGCGGGACGACCGTGAACTGGTGTACGTCCCTGCGGCTCACCCCGCACGTAGCGCAGCAGTGGGCCGAGGCGGTCGGGTATGCTTCGCTTGCGGATGAACTTCAGGCGTCATACGCGGCGGTCGAAGAACGTCTGGGCGTTGCGGCCTCGCACGAGCATAATCGGAACAACGGCGCGATCGTCGACGGCGCGCGTGCGCTCGGCTGGGCGTCAACTGCGATACCGCGCAACGCCACCGACTGCGGCGAAGGCTGCGGCTACTGCGGTTTCGGATGTGCGTACGGACGCAAACAGTCCTCGACGCAGACGTATCTTGCCGACGCGATCGCCGCTGGGGCGCAGCTGTACGCAAACACGGCCGTCGACCGCGTGCGGATCGAGGACGGCCGCGTCACCGGCGTCGAGGCGGGCGAACTTTCAGTCGACGCGCCGCTCGTCATCGTCGCGGGCGGCGCGCTGCGTACGCCGGGAATTCTCGCGCGCAGCGGCGTGCGATCGCCGCATCTCGGCGACCACTTGCATGTGCATCCGACGACGGCGCTCGTCGCCGAGTTCGATGCACCGATCGAGGCGTGGCACGGTGCGATGCAAACGGCGCTCTGCGATCGATTCAGCGATCAGTACGACGGTTACGGGGCGACGATCGAGGCGGCACCGGCGCATCCCGGTCTGATGGCGCTCGCGCTTCCCTGGAGAAGCCGGCGCCGGCACGCCGATGAAATGGGGCGTTCGCGCAACAACGCACTGCTCATCATCCTCACGCGCGATCGCGGTGAGGGTGCGATCGGGCTCGACGAACGCAATGATATTCGCTATGCCGTCGCACCCGATGACGGCGAACGGATGATCGCCGCGCTCATCGGATGCACGACGCTCGCGTTCGCTGCAGGCGCCGAGCGCGTTGCGACATTACATGCCGACCCGCTCGAATTACGTCGCGACGCAACCGAATCGGAACGCACCCGTTTTTTCAACACGATCGCAGCGCGCGGCACGCAGGCAAATCGTCTTGCCGTTTTCTCAGCGCATCAAATGGGGACGGCGCGGATGAACCTCGATCCAGCGCGCGGTGTTACCGATCCGTTCGGTCACGTCCACGGTACCGCGGGCCTCATGGTGACGGATTCTTCGGTCTTTCCGCTCGCATCGGGGGTGAACCCGATGCTTACGATCATGGCGCTCGCGCATCGGGCCGTTACCGTGCATTTGGCCCAGCACGCCGTTCGGGCATAAAGAAACCCGCAAATTCGGCGGCGTCGACGTAGCGCGTCGTGCCGACGAGCTGCACGCAAGCGAAAGCGCCGCAGAGCGAATCACCGCAAGGTCTAAGCCGCCGGCTTCACTTTGAGTGCCGAAATCGAACCAAAAACGATTGCGGCGTAGAACGCGACGAGCCCGAAAAGACTGGTATCTTCGAGCGGCCATTTGACGCCCGCGGCTTCGCCGACCCAGAACGTCCCGAACGACAGCAGCATGACGCCGACAACGATCTTCATGGCGTTTTCGGGTACGGCTGCGGCGGGTTTGCGTAGAATAATGCCGAGGATCAAAACCGCGAGCGCCGCGACGAGTGCGCCCAGGCTTGCCGGGAGCACGCCGCCGACGGTTGCCGCGCCCAGCGAGACGACGATGACGACGACCTCGATGCCTTCGAGAAAGACGCCGTTGAATGAGGTGAGAAACGCCTCGCGGTCGTCGTTCTTTTCGGTCCGCAGTTCGATGAGCTCGGCCTCGAAGAGCGCTGCTTCATCGCGCTGCGCTTTGCGGCCCGACGCGCGCAAGATCGCTTTCTGCGTCCATTTGAATCCGAAGTACAGCGCGGCGGCGCCCGCGACGAGGCGAATGGCGACGATCGGGATTCGGTTGCCGATGAGCGGCCCGAAGAGAACCGTCAACACCGTGAGCGTCGCGAAGGCGGCAAACGCGCCGCCGAGCGAGACTCGCCACGATCGTGCGTAGCCCACGGCGAGCACGATCGTGAGGGCTTCGACCATTTCGACTGCCGAGGCGACGAAGGCCGTCCCGGCAAGGGTGAGGGCGTTCAGCGAAAGACTCCGTACGGAGGCGGCGTAGCGCCGGGATGGGCGCTGTGCCAGAGGACATCGTTCATGATACCCGGATCGGCGGCGTCTGCATGTGCGAGGTCGAGTTTTGCGCTGTCGGAGGCACGGTAGGCGGCTTTCGTGTTGGTCGCCTCCGAGTCGATCCGCGTCGCCAGAGCCGCGAACGGCTTGAGGTTCGGCGTGGTCGTGAAGGCCGCGTCGAGCGGCAAGGCGCTCGCGTCATACGGCGACATCGGCGGCATGCCGAGGATCAGTTCGATCGTATGGAGGACGCTTGCGGTCGTGTAGTGCGCGTGGTGCACGCCGGCTTTGGCGTACGCGCTTGCAAGATAGAACGTCGAGCGCTGTTCGTCGACGTGATCGGCGCCGTTCTGTGCGTCGTCTTCGAGTCCGACGATGAGCGTGTCGCGCCAATACGGCGAATGCGAGACGGCCTCGACGAGTAAGCCCATCGCGCGGTCGTTATCGGCGACCATCCCCGCGGGCGTGACGGCGCCGACGCGCGTGCCGCTCGTATGATCGCGTGGGAAGCGCAGAATCTCGAGCTGCGGCAGCGATTTCGATGTGACAAAGCGGTCGAATTCGCGCCTCCATTCGGCAAACCGGTCGACGTCTTTGATCGACATATCGAAGGTGGGAAATTTCGGATCGGTCGACGAGCCCAGGTTCGGCATCTGCGTCGTGTAGTAGCCGCCTTTTTTTGCGGGTTCCGTCACGAACTCACCGTAATTGCGGAACGTCACGTGCGACCGCGTAGCGAGATCCCAAAGATATCCCGCGTGCGGCACCGAGGGTTCGGCGCCGTCTTCGAAGTCGTAGCCTTTGCGGCGGTTCGAATAGTTCGGCGGCCACATCTTCTCGAGGTAGTCGTTGGCGAACGCCGCCATCGACCAGTTGTGTCCGTCAGCACTCACGTGCGCGTTGTCCATGAAGTTATCGAAGATCCCGAAGCGCTCGACGATGGCGTGATCGTTGGGTGTGACGTTACGGCCGAACAGGACGAGCGACGGATCGCCGTCGGCGCCTTTGATGTCGCCGAAGATCTGGTCGTACGTGCGGTTTTCTTTGATGACGTAGATGACGTGTTTGATCGGTCCGTTCGCGCGCACGATCGGACCCGGCTCTTGCGCGCGCATGATGCTCGCAATTTTTCGCGTCGTCGTTTGCTGTGTGCTCGGAACCGGCAACTTGCGCAGCGAGCCCAGGAGGTTGCCGGCGATATAGCCGCCCGCGGCCCGATTCGTCGGGCTGAATCGCGGATTGGCATGCCCGCTCTCGCCTTTGCCATCGAGCACGTAGAGCGCATCGGCGGTCACGACGGCATCGGTCGGATACCAGCCGGTGGGAACGCTCGTCCGAATCGCAAGCGTCTTTGCATCGAGAACCACGATCGTATTCGCCGCGCCACATGACACGTAGAGCGAATCGCCGGCCAGGCGGAGATTATTTGGCGACCACCCGATTTCTCCGCGACCGTGCACGGCGCCGACTTTGACGATGGAACTGGTCTTAGTGTCGATTGCAACGACCGCGTCGTCATCGACGACGGCGACGTCGAGCGTCGTGCCGTCCATCACCATCGCACCCGGGTGCATGCCGACCTCGATCGACCCAATTTTTTTCTTCGCTGCGACATCGATGCGGTCGACGCTGCGCTGACCCCAATTCGAGACGTACAGCGTCGCGCCGTCTTGCGAGAAGACGGCCGCACGCGGATGGTGACCGACGTCGACTTGCGCGACGACCGTGCCCGCGGCTTCATCGACCAACGCAATTTTATTCGCGTTTTCACCGACGACAGCGAGAAGCGCCCCATCCGGCGACCGCGTCACATCGACCGCATAGTAGCCCGCTTCGAGTTTGATTTGCTTGTCGATCGCGCCGCCGCTGACGTGCACGATCGCATCGGTCGAACCACCCGCAACCCACGCGCCGTCGCCGCTTGCATCGCGCAGTGCGCGCCCGAACGCAGATTTCATCTCGACAAACGACGTCGTTTGCATCGTCCCAAGATCGACGGTGCGCAGGCCGTTCGGTCCCCATCCGGCCTCGACGATGAACGCACGCTTGCCGTCCTGCGAGAGCGTGATCCCCTCGGGCATCGTCCCGGTCGCGGCAACCGCGCCGCTCGGGCGGACGATCTCCCAGGCGTTCGGTAGTTCGATGAGCCCGGGCTGCGCAAGCGCCGCGGCCCCAAGAGCACAAGAAAGCGCAAGCGCGCCGAAGACCGTGCGTTTCATGAATACGTCCTCATCGGGAGCGGAGTTAGGCGGTGGTCCGGGCGCGTGCGGCCATGGCGATCAAGCGCGGGCCCAGCGCGAAGAAGAGCAGCAACGTGATCGTGAAATACGTTGGATGAACGAACGCGAGATCGTCGTGCGGGATGAAGCGGCAGCCGATGTCGGTTCCGAACATGCCCATGCCGAACAATCCGTATGCGAGTTGGAGACGATACGTGGGATCGATCCGCGTGCCGAAAAACGAGCGGCGATGCGCGGGCAGCCAATACCAGAGCATCGCAGCGGCAACGGAAAGACACGCGCCCGCCGTGACGAGCCCAAAGATGATATCGAACGTCCGCGAGCCTTCGATCCACTCGAACATGAGCGGTACGTTTTCGCTGCGGCTTAAATCGTCCCGCCGCTTAACGCAACGATAATGCCGAGGGCACCGGCCGCCCCGACGGCGATCCATGGCGGGAATTTCCACACCGCCAAGAGCGCGAAGGCGATCAATGCAACGCCCACGCGCATGGGTGCGGCCGCAAGTGAGGTGAGGATCGGTGAATACAAGACGGCACCGAGCAAGCCGACTACGCTTGCGTTGGCGCCGCGCAGCGCACGTCCGGCACCCGGCAACTGCCGTAAGCGCTCCCAAAACGGAATGAGTCCGACGATGAGGAGCGCCGAGGGGATGAAGATGACGATCGTCGCGACGAGCGCGCCCCACGCGCCGTGCAATGGCGAGAGGTTGTCGTAGCCAAGGAACGCGGCGAAGGTCGTAAGCGGGCCCGGGATCGCTTGCGCAACGCCGTAGCCCGCGAAGAAGTCGCGACCGGAGATCAAGCCTTCGCCGACGAGTGCTTGCAACAGCGGCAGGACGACGTGACCACCGCCGAAGACGAGCGAACCCGCGCGGAAGACCGTTGCCAGCAGCGTCGCGCTTGCGCTGCGCTCGCTCGCAACGCTCACGAACACCGCGCCCGCAATGAAGAGCGTGATTGCGATTGAGGCGATTTCGGGTCGAATGCGAATCGCGAGCGGCACGTGGGGAATCGTATCGTCGTTCGCGCGCAAGAGTGCGTAGCCGACGACGGCTCCGAGCGCAATAGGTAGCCATTGAAGGCCAGGGATGACGGCAGTTGCAATGGCGAGGATCGCCGCGCCGAGCGCGATCGTTTGCGTCGCGCGCCCCGTACAGAGCGCGCGCGCGAGGCCCAAGACCGCTTGCGCGATCACGGCGGCAGCCGCGGCCGTGAGACCGGCAAGCAAACCGCCGAGCCACAGCGGCGGCGCCGCACCGCCGGCTTGGACGGCAACGGCGAAGAGCGTCATCACGATCGCCGAGGGTGTCGTAAAACCGATCCAAGCGAGCAACATCCCGAGGCCGCCCGCGCGATGAAGCCCCACGATCATCCCGACTTGCGAACTCGTCGGACCGGGTAAGACCGAACAGAAGGCCACGATCGCGGCGAACGTCGCCTCGTCGAGCCATTTGCGGCGCGTGACAAATTCGTCGCGGAAATACCCGAGGTGTGCGATCGGGCCCCCAAACGACGTCAAACCTAACCGGAGAAACACTCCGAAAACGTCGGCCATCGGGCCAGCACGTTCGCCGGAGGACTCACAGAATGCTACGGGAAGCTGGGCGGTCCCCCAAACGACCGGAGAAACCATGGAACTAGCCGCCCTTACCGTCTACGCCGACGGCCGCTATTCACGCTACGACGAAGCCAAAGTCGGGTTGCTCACGCATGGTTTGCAATACGGCACCGGATGTTTTGAGGGCGTGCGCGGATTCTGGAATGCCGCGGACGACGAACTCTATCTCTTGCAGCTCGAAGCTCACTTTTTGCGTCTCGCAAATTCGGCGAAGCTGCTGATGATGAAGTTGCCGCACGATACCAAGACGCTGTGCGAGATCACGGCGGAAATCGTCGCCCGCAATGGCTTCAAGCAAGACATCTACATCCGGCCGGTTTCTTATAAGGCGAATGAAGATGTCGGCGTGCGCCTGCACAATGTGAAAGATGCCTTTGCCATCATCGCGATTCCATTCGACCGCTACTTCGATTCGAGCGTCGGCCTCAAGGCGGGCGTGAGTTCGTGGCGCCGCATCGATGATACGATGGCCCCCGCGCGCGCGAAGATCACGGGCACCTACGTGAATAGCGCGCTTGCCAAGAGCGAAGCGCAGCTCAACGGCTTTGACGAGGCGATCATGCTCAGCTCGGACGGTCACGTCGCCGAAGGTTCGGCCGAGAACATCATTCTTGTGAAGAACGGCGTCGTGTATACTCCCGATGCATCGCAGAACATCCTCGAAGGCATTACCCGCCAAACGATCCTAGATCTCGTCGCAGACGAACTCGGCCTCACCGTCGTGCAGCGCACGATCGACCGCAGCGAACTCTATGGCGCCGATGAAATTCTCTTTACCGGCAGTGCGGCCGGCGTGCAGTGGGTTCAGTCGGTCGACCATCGTCTGGTCGGCGATGGAACGCAAGGCCCGATTGCCGCGAAGCTCGTAGCAACGTACGACAATCTCGTGCGCGGGCGGATCCCGAAGTACGCGGGCCTGCTTACCCCGACGTACGCCAATCGGAACGTGCACGCGACAGCCTAGGGGCGTTGCCGCGCGGCGAAATTACGAAGTCGGCGACGCGCTTGAGTTCGGCGATTCGACCGGCGCCGGTGCGGCGGGCGGCGGCAAGGCTTCCTCCGTATTCGAGGCGGCGGCCGACGCGTCGAGGGGCGTGAGGACGCCGCTGGGTGTTTGCCACATCGAGGCGTCCGGCGAGGCGAACGCGGGCACTTTTGCGAGCGTCGGGATATCGTTCGTTTCGCGCCACGTCGCGAAGCGCGAGAGTTGGCGGAACGCGGCGGAGGAGACGTTGCGAATGAAGCGGCGCCCGGAATCGAGCGAAGGCAGATGCGTCGTCATCACGGCGATGATATACGGTTCGCTATTCATATACACGATGCCGACGTCGTTGAGCGTGTCGTGGAGCGTGCCGGTTTTGTGCGCGATTTGAATTCCGGGCGGCAGCGGTTGCGGCAAGAGACTGTTGTGATGCTGACCGGTGAGGATCGTGATCATCGCGCGCGAGCTCCACTCATCGACCAAACGATCCTGCGCCATCGCTTCGAGCAGCTTCATCATGTCGTTGGGCGACGAGCGCAGGGAGCGGATGTTGCCATCGCTCCGGATATAATCGCCGAGCCGCGTTTGTCCGAGCCCGAGTTTGCGCATCGTCGTGTTGATGTGATCGCGGCCGACACGGCGGATCAGCATATTGGTTGCCGTGTTGTCGCTCTCGGTGATCATCAGCCACATCAGCTTGGAAACCGAGTAGGCCGAGCCCGTCCGTGCATCGGCCAGATCGCCCCAGCCGTTATCGCGATCGCCGCGCTGCAGATGCAGCGTGTCGTTGAGACCGACCGTCCCGAGCGACATCTGGCGGAAGACTTCAACCATCACCGGGATCTTGATGATGGAGGCGGCCGGCATATCGGCCGACGCATTCACGCCGGAGGTCAACCCGGTCGTGAGATCTTTGATCACGATCCCAACGTTGCCGGGCGCGTGCATCGAGAGCGACGAGAGCTGCGCTTGCAGTTCGCCGAGTGGTCCGGGGGCCGCCGCGGAGCTGGTGGAATGAAGTGCAAAGAACAACGCGGCACAGGCAAAATACGTGCGGGTAAAACGCATTACAAGTACTATCGGTGTCACTGCGACCAAAGTCAAGTTGCTCGTGTCGAAGAGTGAGCGAGTTTCTTCGGCTACTTGGCGTATGGAATGCCGTCGGCCGCTGGTGCACGCACGCGACCGGCAAAGCCCGCGAGTGCGATGAGGGCGGCCAGATACGGCAGCGCTTGCATGAGTTCACTTGGGACGCCCGAGCGCTGAAGCGAGTATTGCAGCGCGGCGAAGAAGCCGAAAAAGAGTGACGCGCCGAGGGCTCCGAGCGGATTCCAGCGTCCGAAGATGACGGCGGCGAGTGCGATGAAGCCGCGCCCGGCCGTCATTCCGTCGCTGTAGAGATCGAGCTCGGCAAGCGAGAGGAAGACGCCGCCGAGGCCCGCGATCGCGCCGCCGATCGTCACGGCGATGAACCGTGTGCGGAGCGGATCTACCCCGGCGGCCGCCGCGGCGCTCGGGTTTTCTCCGCACGCTCGCACGCGCAGGCCCCATGGCGTGCGGTCGATGACGAATTGCAAGACGATGGCAAGGACGATCGCAACGCCGATGAGCGCGCGCTCCCCGGGCACGCCCAGGGCGTGGACTTCATGTGAAGCGCCGGGTTGACCGAAGACGATGACAAGACCGTAGGCGGCCGCGCCGATCATCGCGATGTTGATCCCGGTCCCCGTGACGATTTGATCGACGGCGAAGCGGGTGACGACGAAGGCGAAGATCGCGGCGAGCAGCATCGCGGCGAGCACGCCGCAGACGGCGCCCACGATCGCATTGCCGCTCGCGTACGAGCCGACCACGCCGAAGAACGCGCCTGCGACGAGCATCCCTTCGAGCCCGATGTTCACCACGCCCGATCGCTCGGAGAGCACGCCGCCGAGCGATGCATAGATGAGCGGCGTCGCTTTGATGAGGGTGAGAACGATGAGCGCGACCGCGGCATCCATCAGCGGTCACCTCCGCGATTCAAATAGCGTCGGCCGGCGAGGGCGATGATGACGACGCCTTCAACGATCGCGACAACGTCTTTTGGAACCTGTGCTTCCGCCTGCATCGAGAGCGCGCCGCTTTGCAACACGCCGAACGCGAACGCCGCGATCGTTACGAAGAGCGGATCGAGGCTGCCGACCAGCGCGACGGCGATCGCGATAAAACCGTAGCCCGGCGAGAGCGCGGTGTTGAAGCGGTGCAGGACGCCGAGCACGATTGCCGCGCCGCCCAAACCCGCGATCGCGCCCGAGAGCGACATCGCGACGAGCGCCATGCGCGAGAGATCGATGCCCGCGCGCTTGGCCGCTTCCGGTGCATCGCCCGCTGCGCGCAACTCGTAGCCGAAAACGGTACGCGTGAGGACGAAGCGCAAAAGCAGCGCAATCGCGATTGCGATGAGGAACGCGACCGTGAGGCGCGTATCCGGAATCAGGGTGGGCAGCCACGAGCCGCGCGGGATCGAGGCCGTCTCGCCCGGTGTCGCGCCGTTCATCTTGAAGGGACCGTTGACGATGTACGTCGCGAGCAAGCCGGCGATGACGTTGAGCATCAACGTTGCGATAACTTCGTTTGCGCCGAAGCGCGCTTTCAAGAATCCCGCAAGCGCGCCCCACGCGCCGCCGCCAATGGCACCGGCCGCGAGGACGACCGGGATCGCGATGAGGCCCGCAATCGGCAGCGCCGCAGCGACATAGCCCGCGAGCAATCCGCCGAGCACGAGTTGTCCCTCGGCACCGATGTTGAAGAGTCCGGCGCGAAACGCGATCGTGATCCCGAGCGCCGGGAACAGTAGCGCGGTCGTCTGCACGAGCGTCTCGCCGAGTTCCGCGGGGCTGCCGAGCGCGCCGCTGAAGAGCGCGCCGAAGCCGACGAGCGGGCTTGCATGCGCGACGAGCATCGCGATGCTGCCGACGATGAAGACGAGCACGACCGCGAGAAGCGCGTCGCGCAAACCGCGCGGGATCCGGCTCACGAGGAGCCGGCCATCAACGCGCCGATGCGCGAACGGTCGAGTGCGCCGCGTTCGAACGCGCCGACGATCCGGCCGCCGTACATCACGAGTACGCGATCCGCAAGCGTGAGAATTTCGTCGAGTTCGAACGAGATCAGCAGCACGGCGACGCCCGCGTTGCGCGCTTCGATCAACCGCGACTGCACGAGTGCCGCAGCACCGATATCGATGCCGCGCGTCGGCTGATACGCGAGCACGAACTGCGGATCGCTCTCGAGCGCGCGCCCGACGACGACTTTCTGCTGATTCCCACCCGAAAGTGTGCCGATGCGCGCGTTCGGATTTGGCGGACGCACGTCGTAGCGCTCGACGATCGATTGCGCGAACGCCATCGTGCGCGCGCGGTCGACGAGTGCGCCGCCGCGCAGCGCGCGCTGACGGCCGAGCGCCGCGTTCTCGGCGACGGACCAATCGGGCACGAGTGCCTCGGAGTGACGGTCCTGAGGGATCGAACGCATGCCGAGGCGCAGGCGCGCAGCCGGCGAGACGCGCGCGGGGAGCTCGATTCGGGCAAGAGCGATACGCCCGCTGTAGTCGATCACGCCCGCGAGCGCATCGGCGAGGGCCGATTGTCCGTTCCCTTCGATCCCCGCGATGCCGACGATCTCCCCCGCGCGCACGGCAAAACTCGCATCGACGAGCCCCCCGGCCCCGCTGCCGGCGGTGAGGCGTTCGACCTCGAGTGCGGGCGCGAGCGTCGTTGCCAGATGCGGTGTGATGGCGGGTAGGTTGCCGCCGACCATCGCGCGCGCGATCGCATCGACGTTCGTCTCTGCGACGCGCATCGATGTGACGATCTTACCCGCTCGCATAACGGTGACACGATCGGCGTGCGTGATAACTTCATTCAGTTTATGCGTCACGATCACGATTGCCGTACCGCGCGTCGCAAGCGCTCGAATCGTCACGAAGAACGCGTCGATTTCGCTCGGCGCGAGCGCCGCCGTCGGTTCGTCGAGCAGCAGCACGGCGGGTTCGCGCTGCAGTTCGCGTACGAGTTCGACGCGTTGCCGTACCGCGATCGGGAGCGACTCGATGCGGGCGCCTGGATCGAGTTCGAGTCCGTACCTCGCGCACAGTTCGAGCACGCGCGCGCGCGCCGCCGGTACGTCGATCGCAAAACCGCGCTTGGGCTCGCGCCCGAGTAGGACGTTCTCCCACACGCGCAGGCGGTCGATCAGTTTGAAATGCTGGTGAACCAGACCCACGACGCCGCTTGCGCGAACCGTACCGGAATCCGGCGTGACACTGCCGTAGGCGATCGCTGCGAGCGTGGATTTGCCCGCACCATTCTCCCCGACGAGCGCGTGAATCTCACCGGGCACGCAATCGAGGTCGACGCCGTCGACGGCGGCAAGTGTGCCGTATCGTTTGCGAATCCCGCGGAGTTCGAGTGCTAGAGCGCGACTCGTTTGAATGTCGCGAGCTCCTCGCGCGTCTCTGGCGGAACGATCTTGCCGGCGATGATCGCGGCTTTGATCGCATCGAGTTGCTCGAACTTCGTTTTTGTCATCGCCGACTTCGTATACTTGAAATCGGTGAGGCCGACGCCGTCGTCTCTGAGTCCGAGGATCACGTGGCCGCTGGCGGGTTTTTCCGATGCGGATTGTTCGCTTACGCGCAGGACAGCGACGTCGACGCGTTTGATCATGCTCGTGAGGATTTTGCCCGGCGCGATTGCGTCCTGATTGGAGTCGACGCCGATCACGTAATGATTGGGACGCGATTTCACTTGCTCGATCGCACCGAGGCCGGCTTTGCCCGCCGCGACGAACACGATATCGGCACCTTGATCGAAGAGCACGCCGCCGAGTTCCTTACCGGCCGCGACGTCATCGAAACTCCCGGTGTATTTTACCAGCACGTCGACCCGGGGATCGATCTGGTGCACGCCGGCGGTGAAACCCGCCTCGAATTTCCGTAAGAGCGGGATATCGATGCCGCCTAAAAACGCGACGGTCTTCGTCTTGGTGACGAGCGCAGCGGCGGCGCCGGCCAGAAACGAGCCCTCTTCTTCTTTGAACGTCACCGAGGCGACGTTGGGCAGATCGACGACCGCGTCGATGATCGCAAAGTGCGTCTTCGGATGGCTTGCCGCGACTTCGCTGAGGTCTTTTGCCATCAGGAAGCCGATGGCGAAGACTTCCTGATACTCTTTGGTCGCGAGCAGCAGCAAGTTGGGCTGATAGTCACTGGCCGAACGCGATGGCACGACTTGAATCTGCGCGTTGAGCTTTTCTTTTGCCGCACGTAAGCCCGCAAATGCCGAATCGTTGAACGATCGGTCGCCGAGTCCGCCGACATCGGTGACCATGCCGAGGCGCGGCCCTGTGGGCTCATTGGCCGTCTTCGAGCCCGCGCAGCCCGCGAGCAAAGCACATGAGAGGAGCGCCGCTCCAACGAGGTTCGGCGTGCATGGTGAGAACATCGCAGTCCACTACGCGTTTCGAACGGGTTGGCCTCCAGCATCCGCGAAGCGTCGAGCATGCAAACTGCACCCGATCTTCGTTCCGGTCCGCCACGTCGCTGGACCGAAGCCGTGGGAGGCGTCCAGTGGCTCCCGCGCTTCGTCGATAAAGCGCGTGCGCTACGCGCGGGGACGCTCGGCCCCTATCTCTTCGGCCAGAGCCCGATCGATGCTGAGTTTCTCAAAACCGCGGGGCTGAGTTATCGACGTTTCATGTCGATCGTCGACGCGCATGGCTCCGATGACGCGGCGGTACTTGCCGAAATCGAAGCGCAGCGCCCGGGCGCGGTGGATCGTTTGCGCGCGTGGAGCGAGACGTTTGCCAAGCGTCACCGAGTGTTCATGACGCTGCTCGACCTCGACGACGGTTACAAAAAGACGTGGTATTCCGAAACGCTTCGCACGCTCGCAGGCGTCGCGATCGTCCCGCCGCTCGTCGCGCTCTTACGCAAAGCCCGACCGGTGAAACTCTAGAGATGAAGCAATCGCTCGTGCGGCCCCGTCGACCGATCTCACGCGGCGAGCGCCGCGTGACCTACGCGCTGAAGATCCTCGCGCTCATCGCGCTGAGCGTCTTCATGCTCGTCAACGTGCTTTCGTTTCTCTCGCGCGTTTCGTCGGTCGCCGTCATCCTCATCGGCGCGATCTTTTTTACCTACGTCGTGTATCCGCTCGTCCGACGCTTGAACGAACGCATGCCACTCGGTGCTGCGATTGGCATCGTCTATTTTGCAATCGCGCTGGTCATCGGAATCGGGATTGCGGTCATCGCGCCGCCGCTTTCGACCGACATCAAAGAATTGGTCGCGAACTATCCGACGATCGAGAAGAACGCGACGAGCTGGATCAGCGATCCCCAGAACCTGTTCTTCCGCCGTTTCCCGCCCGGCGTTCGCGAGTCGATCACCACGCTGCCGCTGGAAGCAACGAAATTCGCGCAGCACTACGCGGGTGAAGCCGCGACCAAAGCGGTGGGCATTCTGCTTTCGACGGTTGCGATCGTCGCGACGTGCATCGTCATTCCCGTGCTCTCCGCATACATGATGCTGGATGCGGAAAACCTCAAGCGTTACGCGATCGCTGCCATTCCGGTCAAAGCGCGACCGAAGACGCTTGCCGTCGTCGCCGATCTCGAAAAAGTGCTCGGCGGCTTCATTCGCGGCCAATTTACCGTAGGCGCGACGATCGGCGCGTGCATCACGATCGTGCTCTTGCTCTTTCATATCAAGTACGCCGTGCTCATCGGCGTGTTCGCCGGTCTTTTCGATGTGATTCCATACGTCGGCGCGATCGTGGGCTTCATTCCCTCGGTGCTGCTCGCGCTCTTTCAAGACGGCGTCTCGCAAGCCGCACTCGTCCACGCCGGTTACGTCGCCATCGCCTTCATCGCGATCTTCCAACTCGAAGGCCACTTTATCGCCCCGAAGATCGTCAGTGATTCGGTGGGCCTCTCGCCGCTCTGGGTCGTCATCGCGATTCTCATCGGCGGCGAACTGCTCGGGATCGGCGGCATGTTTCTTGCCGTGCCGATCGCGGCGATGATCCGCGTGCTGCTCGTGCACTTCATTCCGATGAAGGCGAGTATCGCCGAGGCCAAGCCCGGCCTCACCAAAGAGCCGCTTGAGGTCAGCGAGCCGGGACGGATCGCGGCGCCCACGAAATAGACCCGGATGGAAACGTTATCACGCCTCACGCCTTCGGGCGAGCCCGCACCGCGCATCGCGCACGTCGACGTCATCGGCGTCCCTATGGATCTCGGCGCCGACCGGCGCGGGGTGGATATGGGCCCCTCGGCGATCCGCTATGCGCGGCTAAAAGAATCCCTCGAGACGCTGGGCATCTCGACGACCGACCACGGCAACCTGCGCGTACCGGTCCCCGAGTCGGCGAGCGTGGAAGTTGCCAACGCCAAGTATTTCCCCATCATCAAAGCCGTCTGCGGAGAACTCGCTGGACTGGTCGAGCAATTGATCGCAGCAGGGAGCTTCCCGCTCGTGCTCGGAGGCGATCACTCGATCGCCATGGGCACCCTTGCGGGCGTGGCACGTGGGCGCAAGAAGCGCCCGGGTTTGATTTGGGTGGACGCGCACGGCGACATCAACACGCCGATGACTTCACCCTCGGGCAACGTCCACGGCATGCCGCTGGCTTTTGCGATCGAAGATCATCACGTCGATCCCAAGCGCACCGTGCTCATCGGACTGCGCGATGTCGATGCGGGCGAGAAACGCGCGATTCGCGAGCTCGGCGTCAAGGGGTATGCGATGGCGGACATCGATCGGATGGGGATGTCGCGCGTGATCGATGAGGCGATCGCCCTCGTCTCCGACGGCGAGAATTCGGTGCACGTTTCCTTCGATATGGATGGCATCGATCCGAGCGAAGCGCCGGGTGTCGGGACGGCCGTGCGCGGCGGCATCACGTATCGCGAAGCGCATCTCATGATGGAAGCGGTCGCGGCGTCCAGGACGCTCGGATCGCTCGAGATCACCGAGATCAACCCGATTCTCGACTCGCATAACCAAACGGCGATCCTCGCCGTCGAACTGATTCTCTCGGCGCTCGGAAAGACGACGCTCTGAGCGTGAGCCGCTCGGTCGCAGTCGCGTTCGCCGTCATGCTCGGCTTTGCGGGACCGGCCGGTGCGGCCGAATCGCGAGCCGTTCTGCGACATCTCGTCTACAGCGTGAACGTCGGCGCATCGACCGTCACCGAAGTCAAGCGCTCGGGCTTCGGTCAGAATGGCGGCAACAGCGAAGACTTCGGCATCGGGGGAATCATCAACAAAGGAACGATTTCGCTCGATGTGCTTTCGGTGACGAGCGACGGCGCGCTCGTCATGGACATCGCGGAATCCGCAGAAGCACGCACGACCCCAAAAACGCGTGTCGCCGTTTTCGATGATGGCCGCGTGCTCTTCGATCCGAGCTCGACCCCCTTGATGCCCGAATCGCTCGAACTCTTGCGGCTCTGTGCGCGTCGCGTCTTCGACGAACACGCTGCGACCGCGGGCGCGAAATGGACCGAAGACCACGTTCAGCCTAGCGGCACGGAAACGACAGCGTACGAGACAAGCGACGTCTCGAGCGACAGATCGCTGGTGCGTTTTACCCGTACGATAAGCGGCAAAGGCATCGCTGCTCCCGCGCAGATGCGCGCGGCGATTTGGTACGACCGCCACTACCTCATGCCGATCGCCGCGTCGCTTGGAAAGCTCATTCGCACGGACGAAATCGATCAGATCAAATACACGAAGGTTACCTGGCAAATCCGCTTGCTGGAAGATTCGTTTTCAAAGACTGCGGCAGCTGTGGGCGAACTGCCGTCCGCCGTCTTCCCCGTACACTAGCAGGCCCGCTAGAGAACGATCTCGTTACTGGGTAGAAATCGCTCTGCATGCAACGCTGTCTCAGAGCGTAAACGCGTCGGCACCGCCGGGCTCGGGGAAAATTTTGCCGGGATTCATGATGCCGAGCGGGTCGATTGCGTTCTTGATCTTGCGCATCAGTTCGAGCGCGTCGATACCGAGGTCGAGTTCCATGAATTGTTTCTTGAGCATACCGATGCCGTGCTCGCCCGATAGCGTCCCGCCGAGTTCGATCGCTGTCTCGAAGATCTCGCGCGCCGCATCGCGCACGCGCAGCATCTCTTCCTTGTCGGTCTTATCGCACAGGATGTTGGGGTGCAGGTTGCCGTCGCCGACGTGGCCGTACACCGGCACCGGCACGTTATACTTGACCGAAATCTCGCGGCAGCGTTCGACCATGCGCGGAATCGCGCTGCGCGGGATGGCAATATCCTCGCCGAGCTTATTCGGCCGCTGCTGCGCGAGTGCGGGTGAGATCGAGCGGCGCGCGTTCCACAGGCGCTCGGATTCTTCGGCGTTCTGCGCGACGGTGACATCGCGTGCGCCTTGTTCGCGTGCGATCGTCGCGATGGTCGCGACTTCGGCGTTGACGATCTCTTCGTAGTTTCCGTCCGCACCGAAGATCAAAATCGCATCGGCATCGAGCGGCAAACCGACGGGCTTTGCCGCCTCGACGCAGCGCATCGTGAGGTTGTCGAGCATCTCGATCGACGTCGGCACGATTCCCGTCGCCATGATCGCCGTCACGCACGTCGCGGCATCGGCGATGCGATCGAACACGGCGACGGCGGTACGTGCGAATTTAGGCTTAGCAATGAGCTTAAGCGTGACCTCGGTGATCGTGCCGAGCGTGCCTTCGGAGCCGGTGAAGAGCGCGCGCAAATTGTAACCCGTGACGTTTTTGACCATCTTGCCGCCGGTACGGATGAGCGTGCCGTCGGGCAATACGACTTCGAGTGCGAGCACGTAGTCGCCGGTAACTCCGTATTTGAGACATCGCGCACCGCCGGCGTTCTCTGCCACGTTGCCGCCGATCGCCGACTGTTTGAGACTCGAGGGATCGGGCGGATAGAAGAGACCACGTTTTTCGACTTCGGATTGCAAGTGCGCGTTGATGACGCCCGGCTGCACGACCGCCACGTGATTGATCTCATCGATCTCGATGATTCGGTTCATGCGCGCGACGCCGAGCACGATGCTGCCCGCAAGCGGGATCGCACCGCCGGAGAGTCCGCTGCCCATCGCGCGCGGGGTTATCGCAAGGCGCCGCGCGTGGGCGAACTCGTGGATCGCGACGACCTGCGCCGTCGTCGTGGGGAGCACGACGAGCGGCGGCGTGTTTTGGTAAAACGTCCCGTCGAAACCGTAGGCGATAAGGTCTTCAGCGCTGGTCAGAATCCCGGCGGGGTCGACGACGCCTGAGAGCGCCGTGCGCAGATCGTTCACCGGGAGTAGCTACCTGCTCGCGTGCTCGCGTGCCTCTTGGGGGGCTGGTGCTTTGCTCGCAGAATGCGCATGAAAACGCCAAGCGCGCTGGAGGCACCGTGGCCGAAACCCTTACGACCGACTACCGTCTCGCCAGCGAAGCCGATTTGCGGTCGTTCGTCGCCGCTGCGCTCGTCAAAGTGGGCGTCGCGCCGGCCGATGCCGAGATTGTCGCCGAGGTGCTCGTGACCGCTGATTTACGGGGCGTGGAATCGCACGGCGTCGCGCGTCTCGATTCGTTTTACGTCAGCCGCATCCAAAGCGGCACGCTCGTGGCAACGCCCGAGGTGAAGACGGTTCTCGAGACGCCGACGTCGCTTGTGGTCGATGCGGGTATGGGCCTCGGGCATCCCACCGCCAAGCGAACGATGGACGCGATCATCGCCAAAGCGAGCGCGTCGGGCGCGGCATTCGGCGGGGTGCGCAATTCAAATCACTACGGCATCGCCGGCTATTACGCGATGATGGCGCTCGATCACGGCATGGTCGGGATCGCTTCGACCAACTCCGTGCGTCTGGGTGCAGTCACCTACGGGCGCGATATGATGCTCGGAACGAATCCGCTAGCGTTTGCGATTCCGGCGAAGAACGAGCCGGCGTTCGTGCTCGACTTCGCGACGACGACCGTCCCGCGCGGCAAGATCGAAGTGTACGAGCGCAAAAGCAAGCCGCTCGACCCGGGTTGGGCGATCGACGAGCACGGCGCGGAAACGCTCGATCCCAAAGTCGCGCTTCGAGGAGCGCTGCTGCCGCTTGGAGGCCTCGGCTTCGATGGCGGCGGCCACAAAGGCTATGGCCTCGGGCTCCTGGTCGATATCCTGTGCGGCGTGATGACGGGCGGCGCGTTCGGCACGGGGTTGCCTCTCCCGAGCGACCCTCCGGTCCCGGGTGCCATCTCACATTGGTTTGCGGCATTTCGGATCGATAGCTTTCGCGATGTCGATCGCTTCCGCGCGGACATGGACACCGAATTGCGCGGTTTCAAAGATTCCGCGAAAGCCCCGGGCCACGATCGCATCTACGTTGCGGGCGAGATCGAACACGAGAAGACCGAATTCAATCGCAAGCACGGTGTGCCCGTGCACGCCAAAGTGTGGGCTGTCCTCGAGCAGATGGCAGCACGCCTGGATATCCCGTTCGCGATTGAGAAAAACTGACGTTTCGTAAACGTTCGGTCTGATTGTGCGGAAGTGGCGCGGCGCATCTCAGGTTTGGGAGCGGTTGCGCCGATGGGAATTTAGTAAGGTCGCCCCAATTTTCCGCGTTATAGAGGACGCTTCTTTGAGTATTTCTCTTGTGCCCCATCGTGGTGAGGGCACGCACACTCCGGTCGGTCGTACAGCGCTTGTTTTTTCGTGCGGTGAACTCGCTGCGGAGGCGGCGCGTCGTCTCGCATTCGGTGAAGAACTTGCGGCCATCCCGGCGGTGCTCCGCGATTGGGAACGCGAGGAAGCCGGCAGCGACGCTTTCCCGGTTCCGCGCAAAGGTTCGTCGGTGAGCGGGTTTATTATTCCGCTCGACGGTAAGCGCATGCGCGCCGCCGAACGGAACGGTACCTTCGACGGATACGAACGCGCGGTCGCCGCGATCGAACTTGCCGGTCAGCGCACCATGGTGTACGTCTACACGAAATCGCGCGCCGCCTAAAGGCGTAGTTCGATCGTCCCTTCGCTACGCATTCCATCGGTTTCGGCGGGAAGATAGCGCATCGCCAGCAGTGTATCGCGAAGATCGCTGCGGGACGAATTCGTTCCGCTGAAGCGGACGAATTCCACGTCCGTCGCGCGCCCGTTATCGTCGACGCGAATTCGCACGAGATCGCGCGGCCCCAGTCGCGCACGGACGTTCCCGGCAGTTGCTTGCTGGTAGAACGTCGCGGGCTGATTCTGTCCGAATCCGCCTGGGATTCCGCTACTTCCGCCAGTCCCGGCGCTCGCCGTCCCGGCGACCGCCGTGATTGGATTCGGCGCGGAATTCTGCTCCGCCGCCGTCGGTGCCGCGGTCGGCTCCTCTTGCTGCGGCGTTTCCAGCGTTACGCGTTCATCGGGTTGGCTTGGCGCTACGGCCGTGGACGCGAGCTTGAGCGATTGAACGCCCGGCGCGCGTTCGACGATGGCCCGACCGCTCTGGGTGCGCTCCGGAATCGTGGCATTAGTCTCACGATGGACGGCTTGCTCGCGCAGCGCGCGTGCGGCCGGGGCTGCCGTCGCCTCGCCGACCGGCTGGCTGGCGACAACCGGGCGGGTCTGCCGCGCGACGCGGTGGCGCGTGATGGACATGATCGCCACGTGGATCGGCGCATCGGAGAAACCGATCGCGAAGCGGCCGTCCCCGGTGACCGTGGTGGCGAGGATCGCGAGCACAGCCGCATGCGCTGCGATCGAGAGTGCGATCGCGCGTCGTGACCGTTTTGGATACGCTCGGTCCACCATGAGTTATGCCCTCGGACTCTGGGACTACGCCTGTGGCAAACGTGCAACCTTTTTGGCGTGGGGCCTACTTCTAGCGCACAGTTTCTACCGACCGGGAGTTTCGCGTGGGTCTCAAGACCAATCTCGTCCTTTACCAAGCCGAATGGTGTCCGTACTGCGTGCGCGTGCGCAAAAAGATGACGGATCTACTGCTCGACTATCAGATCGTCAACGTGCCGCATTCACATGCCGAACGCGGCGAAGTGAAAGCCGCCTCGAACCAGACGAGTATCCCCGTGCTCGTCGATGGCGACGTCGTGCTCGACGATGACGACGATATCATCCCGTACCTCGAAAAAAAGTACGGCGAGCGAGCCAAGGCCAGCGCCTAGGCGATCGAGGAGCGCGCTCCGCTAATCCATCGCGACTTCGACTTTGCCTCCGCCTTTGCGGCGTGCGGGCATGATGAGGATGAGCGGCATGAGCGCGAAGGCAAGCGCGCCGAGGACGAATTGCGCGTCGGCGTACGAGAGCGTCGCTGCTTGAATGACGATTTGTTTGTAGAGCATGCCGATCGAACCGTGCGATGCGAGGAGCTGCTGGACGTTCATGTTCGGCGTTGCGTGTGCTGCGAGGATCTCCTGATGGAACGCGTTGCGCTGCGCGAGTAGCGTCACGAGTGCTGCCGTTGAGAACGAACCGCCGAGCTGTAGCGAGAGACTCTGGAACGACGTTGCTTTCGGGATCGCATCGGGCGGTAGCGCGCTCAAGATCGCAATAGAGATCGGGACGAAAAGCATCGAGAGTCCGACGCCGCCCATGATCGCCGGCGGGGCCAGCGACCAGAAATCGTTGCCGCTCGTGGTGAGGAAACCGAGCCAAATCTGCGCGGTTCCAATCAAGAAGAATCCGATGAACAGCAAAATGCGCGTGTCGATTTTGCCGGAGCCAGCGAGGCGTGCGATGAACGGCGTGAAGAGCGCGATGAAGATCGCGCGCACGAAGATGAGTTCGCCCGAGAGCGTTGCGGTAAAGCCGAGAATGCCTTGCGTGTACTGCGGCAAAATGACGATCGCGCCGAAGAGTGTCGCGCCGATCGCAAAGCCGAGCGCCGAGCCTGCACCGACCGCGCGATATTTGAGCACGCGTAGATCGACGATCGGGCGATCCGTGCCGAAGAGTTCCCAGAAAACGAATCCGATGATACCGATCGCCGCGGTCGCCGTGAACAAGACGATTCGGCCATCGTTGAACCAGTCGTTGCGCTGGCCTTCATCGAGAATATACTGCAGCGATCCCAAGCCGACCGCGAGCAGGCCAAGGCCGATCCCGTCGATCGGCACGGCTTTGGGTTCGGTCGGGTTTTTCAGGCGTAAGAGAATAATCGTCGCAGCGACCGCGCCGGGCACGACGTTAATGAAGAAGACGTAATTCCAGCTCAGGTTATCGGTTAGCCAGCCGCCGAGCGTCGGCCCAACCGACGGTCCGACGATCGCCCCCATCGCGAAGAGCGCTTGACTTGCGCCGAGCTTTTCAGGTGGGAACGTGTCGCGTAGCGTTGCTTGGGCCACGGCAACGAGACCGCCGCCGAACAGTCCCTGCACCACACGCCAGAAGATCAGCGCGGTAATCGAACTCGAGAGTCCGCACATTACGGAGGCAATCGTGAAGCCGATGATCGCCGTCGCGTAGTACTGCTTGCGCCCGAAGCGCATCTGCAGCCAGGGCGTGAGCGGAATAACGATGACCGCCGAGACGATGTAGCCCGTGACGACCCACGCACCTTCGTCGATCGTCGCGCCGAGGTTGCCCTGAATGACGGGCAGCGCGACGTTGACGATCGTCGTGTCGAGCGTCTGCATCAAGGTCGCGAGCATGATCCCGATCACGACCAAGGTTAGGGCGCCCCCCTTCTCGACGACGCTCTTCGCCTGCGGAGGGCCGGAACGGGGGACGGCGCCGTTGGTCAGGCGCGGGGCGGCTATGGCCACGGGCAGTTCTCCGGTTTCGGGCTCCTGATTGTCTCTCCACCGCTTGAACCCGTCGCGGACCGAAGTCGATTCGGGCACTTGCATCGGGCCGTGGATTGGCGCGGTCAGCGCGGAGCGAGGGCGAAGCCGACGACGGCGCCAGCCAAGGTTGCGAGCGCGTTCACCAGATCGTTGGTGAACCCGGGGAGGCCGCGGATACGCCGCGTTGGCGTTCCGCAATCGTGCGGGTTCGTCTCGCACGAGCGCTCGCAAGCCGGGCAACGGCGCAACTCTTGGAGCGTCGCACCGAGCAGCGAATCGACGAGCGCACCGAGCACGCCGGCGATCGTGATCGCGACGAACACCCCGGTTACGTTAACGTGTATGCCCGGTGCCTTGGGCATCGTCGATAGTGACCCGAGTGCAACACCCGCAAGAAACATCGCGCCGAGAATTTCCGCGAGCGTTCCGGGGAGCGTGACGCCGCCGGAGAGCCCCGTCGCGATCGGTCGCAATGTGAGGACCGAGCGCGGCGGGCGTTCGAACAGCGTCCCAATCTCCGTGCCCCACGTATCGGCCGTCGCCGCGGCGTATGCACCCGCAAACGCGCAGAAAAACGTCACGGATAAGGTCTGTGCCGCCCACCCGTGGACGAGCACGCCGCACGCGGTTGCAATCCCGCCGTTTGCGAGCACTTGCCAGGCATCGCGCGCGCCGGATTTGCCGATATCGGTCAGCGTTTTCTTACGCGCACGGCCGATGCGACCGAGCGCAACGGACGAACTAAAGAACGCGAGCAACACGACCGTCAGCTGCCAACCGCCGAATCCAAAGGTGAGTGTCCCGATGGCAAACGCCGCGGTCGCTCCGCTTCGCGAGAGCGCGTAAGCGCGAGAGGCCGCAAACGAAATCAGCGCCGCGAAAGCAGCGCCGATAAGAAGTTGCGTGAGAAGCAACGCGTTTACGCGGGCGTGAGGCGGTGTTCGAGCGCTTCGACGAGTCCGTCAACGGTGTAATCATCGGCGACGACGTCGACGTGCAGGCCGGCCTTGCGCGCGGCTTCTGCCGTGACCGGGCCGATGCAGGCGACGATCTTCCCGCGCGTGAGCGTATCGGCATCGGGCACGTTTGCGACGAAACCATTGACGGCGCTCGCGCTTGCGAACGTGAAGATCGTTGCGTTCGCGGCGTGTTCCGCGATGAGCGGATCGCGGACGATCTTCGTTTGGTAACCGGCGACGTCATCGACGTGGCGGTTGCCGTTGCGCAGCGTCTCGGGCAATACGTCGCGTGCTTCGCCCGCGCGGAAGAGTAAGATGGAATCGCCCGATTTGCTCTGCAAGATCAAATCCGATGCGACGGCCTCGTTGATGAACTTCGCCGGCATCAAATTGACGCGAATCCCGTGTGTAAGGAGTGCCTCGGCAGTCTTCGGTCCGATGGCGGCGACTTTTGCATCGCCGAACGCGCGCGCATCGCGGCCCATCTCCGAGAGATGGTCGAAGAACGTATCGACGCCGTTGCGGCTAGTGAAGACGATCCAGGTATACGATCGCGCGCGTTCGACGGCGGCGCGCGCGGCTTCACGATCGTCCGGCGGCCCGATCGCAATCGTCGGCGCGAGGAGCGGTTCTGCGCCGAGCTCCCAGAGCTGCGCGGCAAAATCATCGGACTGCGCCGCGGGACGCGTGACGAGCACGCGCTGGCCGAAGAGCGGACCGTTGTCGAACCAGCGGATGTTCTCGCGCTCGCCGACGACACTGCCGACGACGACGATCGCGGGTGCCGCAAACTTCGTGCGTTCCACTTCGGCGACGATGGTATCGAGCGTGGCGATCAGCGTCTCTTGCGTGGGTTTCGTGCCTTCGCGCACGATGCCAACGGGCATGTCGCCCGACACGCCGTTCTTTTTGAGCTCGGCCATGATTCCGGCGAGATTCTGCATCGCCATCAGGAAGATCGTCGTGGCTTTGGGATTCGCAAGCTTTGTGAAATCGAGCGACGAGTAGCCTTTGGTCGGATCTTCGTGACCGGTCGAAATCGTGAACGACGTGTTGTGATCGCGATGCGTCACCGGAATGCCGGCATACGCGGGCGCCGCGATCGCCGAGGTGATCCCGGGGATGATTTCAAACGCCACGCCGGCTTCGCGCAGTTCCTGCGCTTCTTCGCCGCCGCGTGCGAACACGAACACATCGCCGCCCTTGAGCCGCACGACGCGTTTGCCCTCGAGCCCGAGCTTGACGATGAGCGCGGTGATCTCTTCTTGCTTGAGCGTGTGCGCGCCGGCTTTCTTGCCGACGTAGATTTTCTCGCAATCGGGTGGTGCAAGGTTCACGATCGCCGAGGATGCGAGGTAGTCGTAAACGAGTGTGTCGCACTGCGCGAGCGCGCGCGCCGCTTTCATCGTGAGCAATCCCGGATCGCCCGGGCCTGCGCCGACGAGCCAAACTTTACCGCGCTTCGCCATCTTAGTCGATTCCGTCCGTTTCGAGCGCTCCCGTGTTTGCGATTGCGGTGATTTCGAAGGAACGCACTTGCAGATCGAAGAGTTCGTCGAGCATCATCGCATGCGTCATCGCTTCGGCACGATTCTGGATCGCCTTGTCGCGAATCTTCGTCACGGGATCGTGGAGTAATTTTGAGATGAGCGTGAGCGACATGCCCGTGATGAGCATGCGTTCGCGCTCGGAGAGTTCGGGGCAACGGCCGAAGAGTCGTTCGACTTCGGCGTCGCGCAGCGCTTCGGCTTTTTGCACGAGCGAGGCGATGACCGGAACGGCGACGCGCGACTGATACCACTGCTGAAACCGCTCGGCATGCTCGGAGATAATCTCTTCAACGAGCGGGATCGCTTCGCGGCGATGCTCGAGGTTTACGTCGACGAGATGCTTGAGTCCGTCGATGTCGATCACGCGTACGCCCGGAATGCGCGCGACTTCGGGATCCGTATCGCGCGGAACGGCGATGTCGATCACGAACAGCGGGCGATCGGGACGCTTGAGCATCGCTTCGGCAACGTTGCCCGGCGTTAAGATGAAGTGCGAGGCGCCGGTGGAGGTGACGACGACGTCGGCAGCGGCCATCGCATCGACGATGCCCGGCATTTCGGCTGCGCGGCCGACACCGAGTTCGGCGACGACGTCACGGGCGCGCTGATGATTGCGATTGAGAACGATGATCTCGCCCGCGCCTTCTTGTTTGAGGCGCTTCGCCGCAAGCGTGCCCATCTTGCCCGCACCCACGACCAGGACGCTCTTCCCACCGAGCGCGCCGACGTGCTGCTTGGCAAGATCGATCGCGGCCGTTGCAACGGAGGTCGATTCGCCGCCGATCGGCGTCTGCGAACGCGCGGCTTTGCCGGCGTTGAGCGCCTCGCGCGCGAGATTGTGGAGCGTTTTGCCGAGCGAATGTGCGCGCTGCGCTTGGATGTAGGCGTCTTTGACCTGACCGAGGATCTCCGCTTCGCCGATGAGCATCGAGTCCAGACCCGTGCTCACGCGGAAGAGATGGTCGATGGCCTGCGAGCCGAGCAGGGTGTACATGTACGAATCCATGTCGCCGACATCGCCATGGCGGAAATTGCGTAAGAAGTCTTTGAGTTGCGAGACACCCACTTCGTAGTCTTCGAGCTCGGCATAGATCTCCAGCCGGTTACACGTCGCGAGCATCATCGCTTCGCGGACGGCACCGTAATCGCGCAGCGCAACGAGTGCCTCGCCCATTTTATTGGCGGGGAACGCGTGCTGCTCGCGGACTTCGACGGCCGCCGTGTTATGGGAGAGACCGAGACAGACTAGGGGCATGCGGGAACCTCGCTCCGTTTGACGTTAGCCAAGGCGAAGCAGTTGCGCGGTGACTTGGCGCGTTGCGATGTAAGTCGCACGCGCTCCGCGGTCACGGGCGCGCTCCGGCCAAGAGCGAAGCCAGGGCGTCGTCGGCTGCGGCGAGGGTCTGGTCGATGTGGGCGTCGGTGTGGGCCGTCGAGAGAAATCCGGCTTCGAACTGCGAGGGCGCAAGGTACACGCCGCGATCCAGCATGGCATGGAAGAAGTTCGCATAGAGCTTGGTATCGGAAGTCTTTGCGCTCGCCAAATCCGTCACGGGACCGGCGGCAAAGAAGAAACCCACCATCGAGCCGCGGTGATCGGCCACGTGCGCGACGCCGTGTCTGGTGAACACCGCGCTCATGCCCTCGGTGAAGCGGGCGCCGATCTTCTCGAGAAACGGATAGGGATCGGTATCGCGTAGCGCTTTGAGCGTCGCGATTCCGGCGGCCATCGCAAGCGGATTGCCCGAGAGCGTGCCGGCTTGATAGACCGGACCTTCGGGGGAGAGCTGCGCCATGATGTCGCGCCGCCCGCCAAACGCCCCGACGGGCAAACCGCCGCCGATGATTTTGCCGAGCGTCGTGAGATCGGGGCTGACGTTCTCGCGCGCTTGAACGCCACCGCGCGCGACGCGGAAGCCCGTCATCACCTCATCGAAAATCAAGACCGCGCCGTCGGCTTTCGTGATGTCGCGCAGGCCTTGCAGAAATCCGGGGACGGGTAAGACGAGGCCCATGTTGCCGACGTACGGCTCCACGATGAGGGCCGCGACTTCTTTTGGATTGGCGGCAAACGCTGCGCGAACGGCATCGAGATCGTTGTAATCGACGACGATCGTATCGCGTGAGACACCTTCGGTGATACCCGGCGAATCGGGGACCCCGTTGGTGAGCGCGCCGCTACCTGCGGAGATCAAGAACGAATCGCCGTGGCCGTGATAGCAGCCGGCAAACTTGATGACTTTCGCGCGACCCGTGTACCCGCGTGCAAGTCGCAGCGCACTCATCGTCGCTTCGGTGCCGCTCGAAACGAAGCGCACTTTCTCGACCGAAGGCACCATGCCGATCACGAGTTCGGCAAGTTCGCTTTCGGCTTCGGTCGGCGCGCCGTACGACGTGCCGCCCAGCGCCGCTGCGCGAATCGCCTCGACGATCGGCGGATATGCGTGACCCAAAATCATCGGGCCCCACGACATCACGTAATCGGTATAGGCGTTGCCATCGAGATCGCGCATCGTGCAGCCGGAAGCCGAATCGATGAACACCGGCGTTCCGCCGACGCCGCGAAAGGCGCGCACGGGCGAATTAACGCCGCCGGGGATGAGGTTTTTGGCACGGTCGAAGGCGGCGATGGAACGGTCGCGGTTCATGCGGTTTCCTGAAAGAGGCGGTAGTCTTGCGGCGTGTTGACGTTGGCGAAGACCGCGTCATCCTGCACGTTGACGTAGCGGGTGTTGAGTGTCTCGATCACCGAACGCAGCGCGCCTTTACCCGAACGCAAGATCGGCAGACCCGCATTGATAAAAGCGATGCGATCGTAGATCGCAGCGAGCGGTTCGATGCGTACGTCGCGATCGACGCGGTGCTGCGGTACGATCGCCTGATCGCCTTCGCGGAATTCTGCCGCGAGGCGGTCGATGAAGGCGGCGTCGACGAACGGCGCGTCACCGGCGACGGCAAAGACATACGGCGACTTCATTTGCGACATCGTCGTGATGAGACCCGAGAGCGGGCCGCGCAGCGCCCAACGGTCGACGACCATCGGGCACGGTAAGAGCGCGTCGATCTCCGGTGCGAACGTTTCCTTGCACGACACGAAGGTCGTTCGACCCGGGGAAACGTTGCCGAAAACGCGCGCGATCATCGGCACGTTGCCGGCATCGAGCGCGAGTTTTCCGGGTAGACGCGTTGCTTCACCGCCAGCCAGGATCACGATCGCGATATCGATCAAGCCGGGTGCCTCGTTGCGTAGTCCTTTGCAAAGTACGTGATGATGATGTCGGCACCGGCGCGCGCGAACGATCCGAGCGTCTCATCGACGATGCGTTCTTCATCGATCCACCCGCGTTCGGCGGCGGCTTTGATCATCGCGTATTCGCCGCTCACGTTATACACGGCAACGGGGAGTTCCATCGCATCGCGCGTTTGGCGCACGATATCTAAGTACGCAAGGGCGGGCTTGACGATGATCATGTCCGCACCTTCGGCGACATCGAGGCGCAGTTCGCGCAGTGCCTCGCGCGCGTTTGCTGCGTCCATCTGATACGTGCGGCGATCTCCGAACGACGGCGCAGAATCTGCGGCTTCGCGGAACGGACCGTAATATGCCGAGGCGTACTTCACCGCGTACGACATCAGCAAGACGTTCGTAAAGCCGTCGCTATCGAGCGCGCGGCGCAGGACGCCGATGCGGCCGTCCATCATGTCGCTCGGCGCGATGATATCGACGCCCGCGCGCGCATACGTGAGCGCGGTTTTCGCAAGCAGTTCGAGCGTTTGGTCGTTGTCGACATCGCCGTTTGCATCGATGATGCCGCAGTGGCCGTGATCGGTGTATTCGCAGTTGCAGAGATCCGCGATCACGAGCATCTGCGGTAGCGCTGCTTTGATAGCGCGGATCGCAAGCTGCACGACGCCATTCGGATCGGCGGCCGAGGTTGCGACGGCATCTTTGAAATCGGGGATGCCAAAGAGCAGGACGGCTTTGATGCCCAGTCGTTCGAGTTCGCGGCACTCGGCGACGGCGCGGTCGACGGACCAGCGGTTGATCCCCGGCATACTGGAGATCGGCGTGCACACATCCGTGCCTTCAACGATGAAGAGCGGCTGCACGAGGCCGTCACGATTGACGTGCGTCTCGCGAACCAGGGCGCGCAGGGCGGCGCTGCGGCGCAGCCGGCGTGGCCGTTCGACCATGCCGCTCGTGTCGATCCCGGATCGAACGAGGTCTGCGAGGTTCACGAGTGCTTCTCCAATACAAATCGCGTAACGGTCTGAACGAACGACCCGATCTCGGCACTCGGCGCGATCACGTCGGGCGGGAATCCACACGCGAGCGCCGCCTCGGATGAAGCCGGCCCCATCGTGGCGACAACTGGTCGTAAAACATTCTCCCGCAGTCCGGTCAGGTACTCGGTGATAGCTATCACGGAGCCCGAGGACGGGAAAAGGATGACGTCTGGAATGCGCTCTCCAAGCAACGCGCTCAGCGTGGCGCTATCGCTTGCCTCGACGACTTCGGCGCCTTGATCGCGCAGGGCCGGGGAGATGCGGCTCGGCCGGTCTTGCGTGCGCGGTAAGACGAAAAGGCGCCCGGAGAGTGGCCCGACCGGTGCGGCCGGAACGGCGTCCGTGAGGGCGGCCAGAATCGCGTCGCCTCCGCGCTCGAGGAGTTCGTGGGCGAGGGCCGTGCCGACCGCCTCGGCATCGCCGATCGTGGCGACTGCCGCGGAGCGTTCACCGCGAATCACGGTCGAACCGTCGAGCGTCGCGATCGCGCCGCGTAGGAACAGGCGTCCGTCGGCGATGACGCCGTGGGCGCCGACCGGGGCTTGGCAGCCGCCGCGCAGGGTGCGCAGGTAGGCGCGCTCGGCGCTGACGGCAAGGGTGGTATCGCGGTCGCCGACGAGCCGGTCGATCGTCTGCGCGACCTCGTCGCCGAGGCGCGTCTCGAGCGCCAGCGCCCCCTGGCCGACGGCCGGGAGCAGTTCGTTTGGATCGAACGGCACGGTGTGCGTCGCGCGCAGGCCGAGCCGGTTCAACCCCGCGGCCGCCAGCACGATTGCGTCGTACTCGCCGTCGCGCAGTTTGCGCAACCGCGTGTCGACGTTGCCGCGGATATCGTCATAGACGAGATCCGGACGCAGTGCGTGGAGCTGGGCGCGGCGGCGCGGTGATGACGTTCCGACGCGCGCTCCTTTGGGGAGCGCGGCCAGATTCGCGTACTTTTCGCTGCAGAACGCGTCGCGCGGATCCTCGCGTTTGGTGATCGCGGCGATATGCATGTCCTCGGGCAGCGTGCTCGGCAAATCTTTGCACGAGTGCACGGCGTAGTCAGCGCGCCGGTCGCGCAACGCATTTTCGAGTTCTTTGACGAAAAGCGAGTCGGTGCCGATCGCTGCGAGCGAGCGATCCTGGACCGCATCGCCCTTTGTCGTGATGTTGAGGACGGTCGAGGCGATCCCGCCCGCGCCGAGTTTGGCCATCATCATGCGCGTCTGCGTCATCGCCAGGGCGCTCGCACGCGAGGCGCAGATCAGGGTCGCTGGCACGGCCATGTCCGCCGCGTCGAGTTCGGTCACCGTTCGCTCCACTTCGTGTTCGATATCGCCGCGCGGCATCGCGGCCAGGTCATCGATGTCGCGTTCTGCCAGCTTGCGCATGACGGTCGCCCGCCGGGCGAGCGGCACGACGGCCGCGACGTGTTCGCGCAAACTGCCGAGGGTTGCTGCGGCCCGGCCGTACCGCGCGTCAAACTGTACCGCTAGTTCATCACGAATTCGCTTGGTAAACGACGGCGAAAGTCCGGATGAGTCGACCGTGACTGTTAAGGGACCCGCGCGATGGGTCGCGGGTGTGGCAAAATCGCCGCGTTCGGCGTCGCCCGCGTCGTTGACGAGGAGCCCCCTCTCGTGCGCGTCGCGCGTGACGGCGGCGTTGACGGCATCATCGTCGGTCGCTGAAAAGACGAGGAAGGCATCCGCGAGGTCGTCCGGCGCATAACGCCGCTCGTGCCAGGTCAGAACACCGGCATCCGCTTGCTCTTTGAGCTTGGGGCTGAGGGCCGGGCTAACGACCGTGACGACCGCATCGGCGTCGAGCAGGCCGCGGACTTTGCGTTCGGCGACCGCACCGCCGCCGACGACGACCGCATGGCGGCCGCGCACGTTGAGTAAAATTGGGAACACGCTTGAGGGTTTTCGCAGACGGCAACCAAACTCCGTGAACCGATGCGCCTTGCCCCCGCCCGCGCCGCGCTTATCGGCGCGGCGTTCGCCACGCTAGTCACCCTGCCGGGTCTCGGCGCTGGGACGCTTTGGGACAATAGCGAGACGGCGTACGGCGAAGTCGCGCGCGAAATTCTGCTCACGCACGACGCGATCGTCATGCATCTCAACGGCGCGGCGTGGTACGTCCAGCCGCCGCTCTACTTTTGGCTCGCGGCGTTCTTTGCGAAGATATTCGGCGTGACGTCGTTCGCACTGCGTTTACCCTCCGCGCTTGCGACGATCGCGATGGCGGGTGCGGTCGGTTATGCGACTGCGCGCATTGCCGGCACGCGTGCGGGCTTGTACGCCGCGATTATCTTGAGTTCGAGTTTGATGCAAGCGATCGTCGGACGACTCGCGATCATGGATGCGCTACTCGATCTTGCCGTTGCCGCAAGCGTGCTGTGGTGGTTTCGCGCGCTCGATCCGCCGAGCGACGGTGCACCCGAGGCACCGATCGACGAACGCAAGCGTGCACTCGCGTTCATCTTCGGTACGATTGCGGCGGCGTTTGGTATTTTAGCGAAAGGTCCCGTCGCGCTCGTCATCCCGGGCGCCGTGATCGTGTTTTGGATGTTCTGGCAGTGGCGGCGTGGCGACGGGGTTATTCCGCCGAAAATCTCGACGCTCGTCATCGCAAGCGTTGCGTTTCTCGGTATCGCGCTGCCGTGGTTCGTGCTGCTCGGAACGAGCGCGGGGATGCCGGCACTCGTCGACATGATCGGACACTATACGTTCGGCCGCTACACCGGCGTCATCGAAAATCAGCGCGGTCCGTTCTACTATTATCTACCGGTGCTGATTCTTGGATTCTTTCCGTGGGTCGCGTTCTTACCGCGCGCGTTTGCGATCGAATGGAAGAGCGCGCAGCGGCCCGAGGGATCGCTCGCGCGGCTCGCGTTTGTCTGGGCGATTTTCCCATTCGTGTTTTTTAGCATCGCGCAAACGAAGCTGCCGAACTATATCGCGCTCGAGTGGCCGGCGCTGGCGATTCTCGTTGCGCTGTGGTTTACGCGCGTGAGCCGTGGCGCCGATCGCCGCGCCGCCATCGGATGGTCGCTTGCGGTGCCGCTCACGATCGGCTGCATCGCCATTGCGATTTACTTCTTCGCCCAGATCAACCGGCTCGACGGCGACATTGTGGTCGTGTTGCAGCAACTCGTGATTCTCGGAATCGGGATCTTCATCGGCTCGCTGGCGACAGTCGTCGTGGTGGCGCGCGAACGCACCGCAATCGCCGCGCCGTTCGTGCTCGCGTGTTCGTCGGCCGCGCTCGTGCTCTTCATCGCGTTCATCGCCGAACCCGCAGCAGAACCGCTCAAGCCCGTCCCCGCGCTCGCTGCGATGATCGAAGCGCGGCGTTCGCCCGGCGATACGATCGCGATCCGTGGCGTCAGCGGCGGAAACGCGCTCGTGTTCTACACGGAGCCCGGCGTGAAAACGATCGAGAGCGTGAGCGACGTGCCCGAAAATGACGCGGCATTCACGGCATTTCTCTGCGCGAGCGGCCCTACGTTCATGGTGACCAAGCGCGAGGATGTCGGGCATCTCATCGACGTCGCGCGGGCCGCGCACCGAGGGGTGCAACTCGTCGGCACCGCGCTCAAAGATGCGCTCATCCACATCGATGGGAGCGCCTGCGCGAAACCGAACTAGGCTTTGAAGTCGAAGTTCGAGATCGGCTTGAGGACAACGGGATCGGGATGGCGTGTTTTCTCGATAATGCCGAGCAGCGATCTGAGGCTACCGAGAAGGTCGGCGCTCGGGAGCGGGCTCCACGCCTGTTGCGCTTGCGGCGCAGTGATGATCGGCAGGTCGCGGACTTGCGCGGTCGGCTGGGTGTTGCCGAGCGATGCGCTATCGGCTAGACCCTTGAGTGCGCCTTCGCGCGTTCCCTTATATCGTGAGGATTGCTGCTCTTCGGGTGAGAGCGAATCGTAGTACGTCAGGTACGCTTTCAAATACGCGCGCGGGTCGCCGCTGACGTTGGCCTGCGCCGAAAGGTACCCGTACGCTTTGAATTCGCGCGCGACACGCTGGCCGGTGGCCACTTGCTTCTCGCGTTCGGTCGCGGTTTTCGACTCGACGATCGCGGTCAAGTTGGGGAGACCCGGGCGTCCGATGGACGACGAGGTGGTCGGCGTGGGCGAGAGCGGCGTTGTGACTGACATAAATCCTCAATCTAGACGTTCGGCTTCTCGTATACCCGGAACCCACTCTCGACGAGCGATTTTACGAGAAGTTGTCCCAGCGCATAGTCTTCGGAGACCAAACAGGCTTGGTTCGGAGAGGGTCGCAAAGGATCCGCGCTGCGCGATTGCAATCCTAAACCCCGTTTCTATTTCGAGGTGGTTGGAATGTCGGAATAGCACGAGAAAAAAATACCGTCGTTGCCGACGGTCTTTTTTGTTCCCGGGGTCGGTTCTTACTTGGCGCCAGCCGCTACGTCAGCTGCGGTAACTGCGGAGCCTTTGTTGCCCCACGAGTTGCGGATGTACGTGATCACCGCGGCGATTTCGGCGTCTTTGAGCTGGCCTTTCCAAGCCGGCATCTGTCCGTTGTAATCAGCGCCGTTGACTTTGATTTTGCCAACGAGGCCGTAGTTGAGGGTGTGGATGACGGCCTTCACATCGCCCGTCGTATAGTCGTTCTTCGCAAGCGGCGGGAACTGACCGGCGAGTCCCGCTCCGTTTGCCGCATGGCAGCCCGAGCAGTTGGCGGTGTAGACGGTCGCGCCCAGCGCCATACCGGGGAGTGCGGCCGACCCGCCGGCGCCGCCCGTCGATGCGACGGTGGTTCCGGCGGTCATGCCCGTCGACGCGGCGGCGGTTCCGGCAGTCGTGCCGGTTGTCGTCACTGCGGCGGGTGCGGCAAACGAGTTGATGTCGGGGGGCGTGTAGCCCACGGAGGCTTGCGCGACTTGGATACCGATTTGGCCGTGGAGCGAGAGGCCGATCGCGCCGACCATCGTCAGTGCCGTTACGCCGAGAATCCACGGGCGACGCGATATGCGGCGGCTGGGGTTGCGGTCGATGAACGGAAGCAGGACGAGCACGCCGACGAGCAGGCCGGGGAAGATGACGGTTGCGACGAGATCGAGCGTCGGCACGACCGCGTCGGGGAACTTACCGACGATCGTGAGCAGGTCGAAAAGTGCCAGAAAGTACCACGCCGGATAGGCGATGAACGCGGTATCGTTCGGGTCAGCCCTCGCGTCGAGGATCGGCGGGGCGATGAGCGCGAGCACGACGATGACGGCGAACATCGCAAACGAGACGACGATGTCCATGAACATCTGGTCGGGCCAGAAGCGGCCGGGCTTGAGTTTGGGTGCTTCATCCAGCGGCGGTCCGGCGGCGCCGTTCCAGCGGAAGATCGCAAGGTGGGCGCCGACAAGGCCGATGAGGACGGCCGGCACGAGCCAGACGTGGATACCGAAGAACCGGTTGATGGTGAGCGTGCCGAGCGTAGCGCCATCTTGGAGGAAGGCCACGGTCGCATTTCCGACGATCGGAACCGAACCGGCGATTTGAATGGCGACCTGCGAGGCGAGGAACGCGTTCTGATCCCACGGGAGCAAATAGCCCGTCAGGCCGAGCACGATCGTGAGCAGGAAGAGCACGACGCCGACGATCCACTGGAGTTCGCGCGGTTTCTTGTACGCGCCCCAGATCAGCACTTGCAAGAGATGCATCGCCATGAATGCGATCATGGCCGACGCGCCCCAGTAGTGCATGCTGATGATGAATTTTCCGAACGGGACCTTCTGATAGATATACAAGGTCGACGCCCACGCCGTGCTCGCTGCCGGCGAGTAATACAACGTGAGGAACATCCCCGTCACGATCTGGATGATCATGGCGAAAACGGTCGCGCTTCCGAATGCGTACCAGTAACTCGCGCCGCCCGGGACGTCCTCGGTGAGGAAGTCCTTCGTAGCGGTCACGACCCCGGTGCGTTGGTCAAGCCAGGTCAGCATCGATTAACTCCTGCGATTCTTGATGATTACGTGTAGGAAATGATGACGTGGTCGGGCTCGTTGCCCTTGTAGTGAATCCAGGTCACTTCGGCCTTACCGTTGTGGTCGCGAAGCGGAAGCGGGTCGAGACCGCGCTGCGCGGGGCCAGCAATATGCACGCCGAGATCGTCGTAGCGCGACCCGTGGCAGTGGCATAAGAATTTGCCGTCGGTGTCCAAGACGTAGCGGCATCCGAGGTGCGGGCAGACGGGGCTGAAGACGACGAAGCCCATGTTGACGACCGAATACGGCAGCTTAACCTTGCCCTCGAAGAGTTCGGGGCGCGCAGCGCGCATCTTCGCTTCCGTCGTTTTGATCGCCCAGACGAATTGCTCGTCATCGGAGGGGGGGAGATAGCCGTCGACCGTGTGCACGTTGAACGTGACTTTTACCGGCCTCTCGGTCGCCGCTTCGAGCTTTTTAAATTCTTCATCGGAGAGCGGCGACCAGGCCGCGCCACCGGAGCTCGAATCAGGGATCATGGTGCTCACGAGCGGGATACCGAGCACCAGCCCGATCACTCCGCTGAGTCCCACGACCATGTTGACCATGAATTTGCGGCGGCTCTGCTCTTGCGGCGAGCCGTCGTCTTCGTACGATTGTGCGTGACCCATGGGACTCCCTAAAATGATACCGGCAAACGTGACGGTCGCCGGGCAAGCAATACTATAGACGCCGTTGGTGGCAAAACTCGCGTACCTTAGCGGCACATTCCGGCGAAAGCTTTCGCTCTGTTTGCTACAATAGACGGATGGCCTACGCGATCTTGGTCGTGAGCACGCTTCTTTTAGATTTCACGATCAATCTACCGACGGGCTCCCTGCCCCTTGCCCTGCACGACGACGGCGTAACCGCCTTTGGGATTTCCATCGTCGTCGGGTTCGGCTTGGCCGCCGCCCTGGGGGGCAGCGTCCCGATCGGCGTCTTGGCGGACCGGTTCGGCCGACTGCTCATGATCCGGATCGCCGGGGCGGTCGCGGTGCTCGCCTTGTTTTTGCTAGCCTTCGTCCACGGGGAAGTGCCGACGGGCCTGGTGATGGCGCTGCGGAGCCTGGCGATCGTTGCGTATACGACGGCGGAGTTTGCCTATGCGTCGGCCTTGGTCGCGCCGGAGCGCTCGGCGTCGGCGGTCGGGACACTCGGCATGATCGGGAACATCTCGTTTGCGGTCTCGCCCGCGCTCTCGGTTTGGATGTGGCAGCATGGGATCAAACACGAGCAATATTTGTGGTCGATGATCGTCGGCGTCGCCGGGGTCGCGGTGCTCTTTCTCTTACCGGAGAAGCACGAACCGACAAAGCAGCGCCGTAGCCGCAAGATCTTCATGCGCTCCGCGTGGCTGCCCGCGATTGTGTTCCTCGTGTCGACCACATTGCAGAGCGGCGTAAATGCGGCGCTTGCCGTGATCACCTTTCACGAACGCGGCGTGGTGAACGGCGCGCTCATTTTTACGGCGCTCGCCGTGAGCACGTTTGCCTTCCGGTATCCGGCCGGACGCCTCGTGGATCGCTTCGGCCCGCGCGCGATCGCGCTGCCGGCCGCGCTAATGCAGGGCGTCGGGTGTTTACTCGCTGCGCGCGCGACCTCGCCGCTCGAAGTGATTGGAGCGGGTGTGTGTCTTGGCGTTGCGTGGGGTGCGGTCGTGCCGATTGGGCTTGGACTCTTCTTCGAGAAGAGCTCACCGCGTACGCGCGGCGCAGCGATGGGGGCGTATAATTTTGCCTTTAGTCTCGGCGGTGCGATCGGTGCGATTTTGGCGGCGGTTGTCTCCGCCGCGCACGGCGGTTACGTCCTTGCGATTACGATCTGCGCGTTCGTTCCGCTCGCGGCGCTGCCGTACGTGCTTCTATCAAAAAAGCCGACGAATCGACCGCGCAACGCGAACGCGCACGTGAAGACGATCATTCGCGATCGTCGCGATACGCGGCGGTCCGCGTCTAGCTCGAGCAGCTGACGCTCAGCGTTGCAGCCCAACCGGGCGGCAGTGCGGCGTACGATTCGTGTTCGGGTTGCTCGTCGAAGGGGCGACGTAGGATGTCGTGGAGCTTAGCGATCTCGCTGTAGTTGCCGTTCTCCGCGCGCTCGATCGCGTTTTGCGCAAGATAATTTCGCAACACGTACTTCGGGTTCGCGGCGTTCTTCTGCGCGGTGCGTTCGGCGGGGGTCGTCGTCTCGTGCGCGAGCCGCTCGCGATAGCGATTGAGCCAGGCGTAGATCGCATCGCGGTCGTTGAATGGTGTGACGAACGCATCGTCGGCCACTGCGGGGGTCGCATCGATCGGACCGAGCGAGCGGAACGTGCGCGTGAAGTCGGCGCGCGCGGCGGCCATGAGATCGAGCAGGTCGACGACCAGCTTTGCAGCGCCATCGTCGATTGTCGCGAGGCCCAGTTTTGCGCGCGCGCGCTCGAGATACGCCGCACGGTACGCATCTTCGTAGAAGCCGAGGATCGTCGCGAGTTCGTCTTTGTCGACGAGCGTGGTGAGTGCGTTGCCGAGCGCAAGACAATTCCAGCGGCCGATTCCCGGCTGCTGATCGAACGCGTAGCGTCCACCATCATCGGAATGATTGCAGATGAAGCCCGGCTCGTAGGTTTCCATAAAACCGAACGGACCGTAGTCGAGCGTTAGTCCGGCGATGGAGAAATTATCGGTGTTCATAACGCCGTGCGCGAAGCCGACCGACTGCCACGCTGCCATCAATGCTGCGGTCTCGCGCACGACTTGGGCGAATAATTGCGCGTAGCGATCGCCGCTTGCGACGAGATGCGGGAACGACGTCGCGATCGCGTAATCGGCGAGTTCTTTGAGCATCTCGGGGCGGCGCTGATAGTGGAAGAATTCAAACGAACCGAATCGCACGAACGTCGGGGCCACGCGGATCAACACAGCGGCGGTCTCCGGGCGTTCGCGCAAGACCGGCTCGTCGCTGCCGGTAATCGAGAGTGCGCGTGTCGTCGGAATGCCGAGCGCGAACATTGCTTCGCTTGCGAGATACTCACGGATCGTCGAACGCAACACCGCGCGGCCATCGCCAAAACGTGAGAACGCCGTCAGGCCGCCGCCTTTGAGTTGCAATTCCCAGTGCTCGCCGCGCGTGTTGAGGACATCGCCGAGCAAGATCGCGCGACCGTCGCCAAGCTGCGCGGAGAAGCCGCCGAATTGATGACCCGCATAGACGGCGGCGAGGGGCTCCATGCCGCGCACGATCGCGTTGCCGGCAGCGAGCGCGACGAACCGATCGCGCGTCTCTTCGCCCGGTCGCAGGTCGATCAGCGCTGCCGCGTCGGGGTTGAATGCGACCAGGCGCGGAGCGGGGAGCGGCGTCGGATTGCGCCGCTCGAAAAAGCCCTCGCCAAGCCGCGCGAAGCGGTTGGCGAACGTCAGCTCGTCGAGGGCAAGGTCGGTTCGTTCCGGCGCGATCATCGTCCCTAAGACCCGCGCCACGTCCGCGAAGTTTTCATGCCGCGTCCCGCGCCCCCGGCGCAAGCGTCCAGAAACCGAACGCCGAGGCGGCGACGAGCGTCGCCGAAATCGCCAGGGTCGGCGCGGAGCCGAATTTCTGGGCGAACGAACCGAGGATCACGCTGCCGATCGGCATTCCGCCGAGGAACGCAAGCGAGAAGACGGCGTTGGCCCAGCCGCGTCGCGCGGCGCTTGCGATCGACTGTACGTAAGTATTGGCAAGGGCATACATGAGCGTGTCGACGGCGCCCATCGCGGCGAGGATGACGAGCCCAAGCTCGAACCGATGGACCCGCGTGAAGAGCACGAGAAGCAGTGCGCCCGCGCAGGCTGCGATCGTAGTGATTCGGCCGCGATGTTTGAGATCGCCGGCGAGTGCAAGCGTGATGGCACCGAGGATCGATCCGACGCCGCCCGCCGCGGCCATCGCGCCGTAGCCGCGGGCATCGGCACCGAACGTGTGCTTTGCGATCTCCGGCAAGAGCGTGATGTACGGCGTCACCCCGATCGAGAACGTCGCGATGAAAATCGAGAACAGCACGATCGCGCGTTCGCGTTTTCCATCACCGTGTGTGTCGGTCGATGCTGCCGGTTCGACGGGCGGAGCGTGACGCTTCGCAAGCACGATGGCGAGCACGGCAAGCGGCAGAACGAGAATCGCGAACGCGATGTAGCCCGCAGCGACGCCAATGAGTGCGACGGCTGCGCCGCCGATCGCTGGGCCGACGGTGCGCGCGACGGCCCACTCGAGCGACGAAATCGCAATCGACGTATCGAGCAACGTACGATCGACCAGATCGTAGAGCCACGCGCGGTCGACCGGTTGTTCGATCGCGAAGATCACGCCCATCAAAAAGCCGAGGACCAGCAGCCACACAATTGTGATCGCGTGCGTGATGACGAGCGCGGCGGTGGTAAGCGAGATAATCGCGATGCCGACGTTGTTGATTGCAATGATCGCCCGCCGGTCAAACCGATCGGCAAGCGATCCGCCCGCAAGCGAAAAGAGCAAATAGGGCAGTTGGCCGACACCGGCCACCATCCCGAGCCAAAATGCCGAGTCGGTCAGCGTAAGCACGAGCCAACTCTGCGCGATCATCGCGATCCAATAGCCGGCATCTGCACTCGCGGCCGTAAGAATGTACGCCGCAAAGCGCCGATTCCGAAGAGCCGCGATCAACCGAAATTACGCATCGATGGTCTTTGAGTCAATAACATTCCGTGCAAGCATTTCAGCGATGGCTCCGACT
>JANLVI010000035.1:0-121245 GCA_031363915.1 Vulcanimicrobiota bacterium | reverse complement strand
AACTGGACGTCCCCGCCGCACCCACACCCCCACCCAAGCCCCCCACAAAAAAAGAAAAACGAAACAGAAGAACCGTCAACTAGGAAGAAAGGCGGTTTGCGCCAACGTCCCACACCGTGTCTAAGCACGTTCTCCTAACGGGCTTCGAGCCGTTTGGCCCCCATAAAGTAAACCCGAGCGAAATGCTCGTGAAGAGCTTGGAGGGGCGCCTAATAGCCGGCCGCCTTATCGTTATCCGGGTCTTGCCCTCGGAGACGCGCACCATGCACGAACGTCTCGAGACGGCTCTTCACGACGAGCAGCCGGACCTCGTGATCGGGGTCGGCCTTGCCGCCGGTCGCTCGAGCCTCGCGCTCGAACGACTCGCGGTCAACGTGCTCGATTTCGAGATGCCCGATGCCGTAGGCGTGCAGAAAAAAGACGACGTGATCGCGCGCGGCGGACCCGATGCGCGTATCGCGACGATCCCCTTCAATGAGATCGTCGACAATTGGAAAGCCGCCGGCGTCCCCGGATATATTTCGAATTCCGCGGGAACGTATTTGTGCAACCAGTGGCTGTATGAAACGTTGACGCTTGCGAGCGTTGCAGCACCGCCGATTCCGGTCGGTTTCTTGCACGTCCCGCTGTTGCCGGGCCAAGCGATGGAAGCCGGCGCTGACAAAACCCCGTCGATGGCGCTCGACACGATGCGCCGGGGCCTCGAATCGATGATTGAAACGATCGTGCCGTGGATCGAATCGCGGCCACACGAAAAACTTACCAAGTCGGGACCGTCCGTTTGGATTCCCCGCGGATTACGAGAAGTTGAACGATAGCGAACACGGCGATCCTCGGATCGCTGCCATCCCCGACGTCCACGGCCACGCAAAAGGCGAACACAAACCGTATGCCGAGGAACGGCCGATTCCGCTCTCCGCGCGGATGCTGTTCCTGTGGTTTTTCCATGCGTGCCGGCGCGGTTCGCCGCGGTTCCTGATGGTCTCCGATCACATGAACTACCTCACGTTCGAAGATCCCGCAGCCGTCAATCTCGTGCGGCGCGCGCTCAAACTCGCGCAGGCCGGCGATCTCTACGGCGCCGCGGAAACCGCCGGCGTCGATGTCGGTCATGCGGCCGTCGTCTCCGACGGGCTTCGCCGCGGCATGCGATATTCGATCGGCGCCGAGGTCGACAACGATCCGCGCGCTCGGCCCGATGCGCAGAACATTGTCGATGCGATGAAGCCCGACGGCATCATCCGGTCGGTGCATTTCCTGACGATCGATCACCCCACGCACGGCGCCGGTTGGAATTGGCCGTTCGATAATCCGGAGTTCAGTTCGCTCTTCGATCACGTCGGTGTCGAGAAGACGTGGGAGCTCTACATGGCGACGCTCGTCGATGCGATCGAGCGGCTCCCGGGCAATATCGTAGGCCACTTCTACGTGCCCGCGATCTTCGGCCACTGGCCCGACGATGCGACGCTCGAAAAATACGAAGATCGGCTGCTCGAGGCATGCGCGGCGCGCGAGGTCGCGATCGAATTCAACACGCGTTTTCTCTACGGCGACCGCACCGATGAGGAGAAAGCAAAATACCTCGCGGCCAACCGTCGCCTGTTGCGTAAAGCAAAAGAACGCGGCGTCGGCATCGCCGTCGGTGCGGACGCGCACAGCCCGAAAGACCAGGGGCACGCTTTCGACCAGGTGCTTGCGATCCTCGACGAACTCGAGATCAACGAGCTCGTCTTCCCGATCGGCGGGCGTCTCTTGCGCGTCGCTCTGCGCGTCGTTAAGGAACCCGAACCGCCGGCACCCGAGCCGCCGCCCGTTCCCGAACCCATCAAAGCCGTTCGCAAAGCGCGGACCAGCGAGTCGCCCAAAGAACGGCCCTCGGAAGAGTCGCCGGCCAAGCCCAATAAGGAAACCAAACGGCGCACCGGCGGGACGAAACCCGATGTCGGAAAAACGCCTAGCGTCGAATCCGTCGAACCCGTAACCGATGCGACGCCGAAGTCGCCCGCACCCAAAGCGAAGGCCAAGAAAACTGCGCCGGTTGCGGAATCGCCAACTCCGCCAAGCGCCGTTACCAACGCCATCAAACCGTTGGCCGAAGCAGCGCCGAGCGCCGTCGCGGCCATCCTCCCCGGCGCGAAAGCCAGAGCGCCGGCAAAGACGAAAGCAGCTACCCCGGCCGCCGTGCCGTCGAAGATCGCGGCGAAGCCCGCGGTAGTCAAGACCGCCGCGAAGCCGGTTGCAAAGATCGTGCCCGCAAAAGTCGTTCCCGTGAAAGCGCTCCCCGTGAAAGCGAAAGCGCCGGTAAAAGCCGCGCCGAAGGCGGCCGTCAAAGCCAAAGCACCGGCCAAACCTCTTGCGAAGCCCGCGATGAAGAAAGCCGCCGCCAAAGCGGCGACGAAGTCGCAGCCGGTTGTAAAAGTGAAGCCGACCTCAAAGGCGAAAGTCGCGCCGGCGAAGCCAAAAGCCGCGCCGGGCAAGCCAAAAGCAAAAGCGTCGAAAGCCAAACCGAAGGCAGCACCGAAACGCGCCGCGCCCGCGAAGAAAGCGACTAAGCCCGCAACGCGCAAGCCAGCGCCCAAGTCGATGCCCAAGAAACCCGCGAAAAAGGCACCGGCCCGCCCGGCTCGCCCCGCCGCGAAAAAACCCGCTGCCAAGAAATCAGCGGCTAAGAAAACAACGAAGCGCTCGCGCTAACGCGCGACGCCGAAGGAGGATCCAGGAACGGTGCAACGGACGATCGGCGCACTTCTGTGCGCATGCCTTCTCGTGTCGTGCTCGAGGACGGCAGACGTGGGAAGCGGGAGTGCCAGCGGCTTGCACCCCTGGTCATCGGCGGGTCACCTCAAGGTGGGGATTCAGCGCTCACCAACGACGCTCAATCCGATCCTTGCCGGCAACACGACTGAATCGATGATCAATCGCCTGAGCTTCAGCATGCTCACGACCGTGAGTGCCGATGGGAAGCAGACGTTGCCGGATCTCGCCGCGGAAGTGCCGACTGAGGCAAACGGCGGAATCAGCAAAGACGGCTTGACGATCGCCTACAAACTCCGCACGGGCGTGAAGTGGCACGACGGCGTGCCGTTCACGAGTAAAGACGTCAAGTTCACGTGGTCGGCGATCATGAACGACCAGAACAACGTTCCCTCGCGCACGGGCTACGAAGAAGTCGAAACCGTCGACACGCCCGATGACGCGACCGTGGTCTTCCACCTCAAACGCAAGTTCGCGCCGTTTGTCAACACCGTCTTCGGCGAGAGCGACGATCCGATGGGCGTCTTGCCCGAACATCTCTTGGGCAAGCTCAAAGACGTCAACCGCATTCCGTTCAACAACGAACCGATCGGCACCGGACCGTTCAAAGTGACGCGCTGGATCCGCAACGATCACATCGAGCTTGTTGCCAACGACGATTACTTCAAAGGCAAACCGAAGCTGCGCACGATCGAAATCAAAGATATTCCCGATGAGAACACCTCGGTGAACTCACTGCGCACGCACGACATCGATTGGATTTTCGAGGCTTCGCCGAACCTATACAACGTTCTCAAGAGCGTGCCGGACGTCCACATCTTGCTCAACAGCCAGCCGCAAACGCTTAGCCTCTACATCAACAATTCACGTCCGCAACTCGCCGACGTACGCGTGCGTCAGGCAATCGCCTACGCGATCGATAAAAAAGCCCTCGTCAACAAAACGACGGGCGGTTCGGCCACCGTCGCGCAAACCGATCAGCCGCCGTTCTCGTGGGCATACGAACCGAATGTCCCGACGTATCCGACGAGCGTTGCGAAAGCAAAAGACATGCTCAAGGCGGCGGGCTACACCCCCGGCCCCGATGGGATCATGCAGAAAAACGGCACGCCGCTTGCGATGAATCTGTCCTACAATGTCGAGAACGCGACCCGCCGTCTCGTTGCGATACAGATGCAGGCGATGCTCAAGGCCGCCGGCATCGATGCGAGCATCAAAACCTACCCCGCCGACTTGCTCTTTGCAAACTACGGTCAGGGTGGGATTCTCAAAACGGCCAAATTCGATTTGAACGTCGGCGGTTGGATCGCGGGCGTCGACCCCGACGATCACTCACTCTTCGGCTGCGACCAGTTCCCGCCCAACGGCACGAACTATTTCCGCTACTGCTCGAAAGCCATGGATGCCGCGCAAAAAGAAGCGCTCGACACCTACGATCAAGCCAAACGAAAAATCGCTTATTCGAAGATTCAAAAGATTCTGGCGACGGACTTGCCGGAGATCTTCATCTGGTATCCGCGCCAGCTCCAGCCGACGAATCCGGATTTCAAGGGCTTTACCCCCAACCCGGTCAACGAGGCGTGGAACGCTTACGAATGGGAAATCTAACTCGTGCACGATGACCGCCCGCCGAGCGGCGAACCTTCGCGGCTCGCCCGTATCCCCGAACTCAAATGGCTCCAATCGATCATCATGGAGCGCGCGCTCACGCGCGGTGATTATCTGCTTGCCGGCGGTGCACGCAGCGATTATTACATCGATAAATTTCGCCTGTTCTCCGACCCGCACGTGCTGCGGCGCATCGCGCGGCTCTTCACACCGATCATCGCAGAACTCAAACCCGATTTGATCGGCGGCACGGAACTTGGCGGCGTCATCATCGCGACGGCCGTCTCGCAGATGACCGATCTCCCGATGCTCATCGTGCGAAAAGCACCCAAGTCGTACGGTGCGTTTGCCGATGAATTCGTCGAAGGCGGCTACTCGCCCGGACAGCGCGTCCTCTTGCTCGAAGACGTCGTCACGAGCGCCCGCGAAGTGCTTGCCGCCAAGGCGCGGCTCGAAGAACTCAACCTCAAGGTCAACGTGTACGCGGTCGTCTCGCGCGGACTCGCGCCCGTGAACTCGCTCATCCAATTCGCGCTGCCGCGCGGCGAAGCGAAGACCGACAACTAATCTCGCAGCGCGCGCCCTAGCCCAGGCTTATACGGTTGCCGTCTTCAGCCACATGGACGGTGCCGCTGAAGATCGCCGAGGCCGGTTCCTGCAGATCGGCCTGCGTCGCGGTTTCGTGGTAGTGCGTGAGTAGCAACTGTCGCGCACCGGCTTCGCGCGCCATCGTCGCGGCTTCGTGCGCCGAGCAGTGCCCGCGCATGCCGAGTTCCAAATCATCGGCACGCAACGTCGCCTCGCAGATGAACATGTCCGTGTCGCGCGCGATCTCCGAGACACGCGCGTCGGGCGCGGTATCGGCAGAATACGTCAGTGAGGTGCCTTCGCGCTCGTACCGCACGGCAAACGCGGGGATGTAGTGCGCGGTATGCGCGAAGCGCAATTGCGCGTCGCCCAGGTGCAAGATCTTCGTCGGGTCGTAGGTATGGATGTCGAATACGGCTGCGAGAAAATCTCCCGCCCCCTCATCGGCAAAGGCCGAAACCATCTGACGCAGCATCCGCTCGCCGTTGGGAGGGAGATAGAGCGGCATTTTGTCGCTGCGCCGATGCTCTCCGTAGCGCAGCGCGTACCGCAGCGGGATGAGGTCGATGAAGTGATCCGCGTGCATGTGGGTGATCACGACCGCACCGATGTGGTCGTACTCCATATGCAGGCGGAGATTGCCGAGCGAACCGGTGCCCAAATCCAAAACGATCGACTGTTCGTCGTCTTGGATGAGGTACGAACTGCACGCACGATTCGGCCGCGGGACCGAGGGACTCGATCCCAAAACCGTCAGTTGCAGTGTCGCGGCATTTATAGCGATGCTAGGACCTCTTCAGCGTGACCCTCGACCGAGACTTTCGGCCACACCTTGGAAATAGTACCGTCGGGGCCGACAAGAAATGTGGCCCGTTGAACGCCCATACTCTTTTTCCCATACATATTCTTCTCGACGATGACCCCGAATGCGTCACAAATGTGTGAATACGTATCCGCGAGTAGCGAAAATGGCAAGTCGTACTTCGCTTTGAACTTCGCTTGCGCGGCCTCGGAATCGCGGGAAACCCCGATGATGACCACGTTTTTCTTCGCGAATTTGGCGCTGGCATCGCGAAACTGCGATGCTTCGTTCGTTCAACCTGGGGTGTCGGCTTTCGGGTAAAACCAAATTACCAGCGGCTTACCGACAAGATCGTGCAGGCGGACCGGGGTGCCGGTCTCATCGTTTACGGTTAGGTCGGGGAGCGCTGCGCCAACGTCGAGCATACGGGCCTTTCGGTGTGTTATGTGGGGATGGGTTCGGCCGCGCGGACTTCAACCGCGGGCTTGGTCCGGAATTGGGAGAGCGGAACGAGAAAGAGCAGCCGGTCGTGGGGCAGCATTTCATCGAACGAATTGATGTGCACGAATGAGGATCCACGCCACACCGCAAGCGGGATACAATGGTCGGCCGGCGGCGGCGCGGGAACGGCGCCTTGGAGTCGTTCGCCCACGGTGTAATCATCATCTCCGTACGAGATGCGGCCGCGCGTCCCCGGAAATCGGGACAGGCCGGCGAATGCCGGCGCCGCGAGGGCGCTCGTCGAGAACGTCGTCGTAAAGCCGAATTGGCGCGCGATCGAACGAGCGAACGCATCGTCCTGGACGCGCATGACGACTTGCAGATCCGGGTTGCGCGCGCGCGCCCCCAGACCCACTTCGAGATTCGAGGTGTCGCTATCGGTGAGCGCGATGAGGGCGACTGCGTGACGCAAATTGCACAAGGAAAGCGTCGTGTCGTTGGTCGCATCGCCCGTGAGCAGATCGAAATAACGGTTGCGCGAAAATTCGATCGTCGACTGATCGGGACTGGGATCGATGACGACGACGGGCCTGTTCTGGGTGAGCAGATACTCGATCACGCGCGTACCGACGTTGCCCGAACCGCAAACGATTATGTGGCCCTTGCGTTTGATCCGGCGCAGACCTTGCGTCGCGACCCACTGCGCGCGCGTGAGCGCGGAGGTCAAGAGTGCGACGAATACGCCCGAGAGCGTGACGCCGAAGAACATCGTACCGACGGCGAAGAGCTTCGCCCACGGTCCCGCATCGAGCGGCGTGATATCACCGTATCCGACCGTCGTGATGGTCGTTGCGACGAAGTAGAGCGCGGTGATCGCGTCTTTCTTGAGCGCAAACGAGAAATACACGGTCGCAACGATGAACGTGAGGACCGACACGAGAACGACGCGCGCCACGATCGGATCGATGCGGCGCAGGGAATCGCGACGGCGATCGAGCCAGCGGCTAAAGCGCGACTTGAGCGTGCGGCGTTCGCCCATCTCCGAGGGCTTTTGACGCGACTCCGCCAGATGCACGAACTTGGAGAAGAGCACGACGTCGTCGTCGGGATCGACCTTCGCTTTGAGATCGTAGACGGCACGCCCGTTGAGCCCGACGACGCGACCGCTGAGTGTCTTCTGTACGTCGGCGATCGAGCACGGCACCGCGATCCCGAATTCCGATGCACGGCGCTGCGAGAACCCGCAGAGATCCCCTTCGATTTCCGGAAATTGCAGACCGGAGAAACACTGCGGATCGATCGCCGAGCCCGTAAACGTGGCGGCCGCATGCGAAGCCAGCGACACGGTGGAGCAGTTCGGAAGGTTCTGTTCGATCTTGCGGCCGAGCGTTCGATTGAACTGACGTAGAACGACGCGGATCTCGGGATTGAGGTCGCGCGCTTTGAGCGCAACTTGCAAATTGAGTTTGTCGTCGTCCGAGAGCGACATGATCGAGGTGCCGTGCATGACGCCGGCGGCACGCAGGGCGTCGTAGTCGTTGGGAGGGAAGGCGATGTACGTAACGTTCATCCGTTCGCACTTGGCCGCAATCTCCGAATCGTGCGTCCATAGCAAAGCTACTCGATGTCCTTGCGTCCCCGTAATCTCTTCACAAACACGGATTGCAAGTGCATCGCCGCCGACGACGATAATGAGAGGTACCCCGCTCATGCCTCACCCTTCAACGCAAGACGCTCATCCGCTTGCGTACCGGCTGATCGAAATTCTCCACGACGCGCGCGGTGAGATCGTCGAAGTCGGGACGGGCAGCGGGCGCAACACGCGCGCGCTCATCGCAGCGGGCTATCCGGTCGTCGAAATCGGCGAAGACGTCGCCTACACCCAGTTGCCCGGCCGCGGCTATATCGGCGCGCTCTCGACGCATGCCTACCTTCACGGGACGCTCGCAAAATTACGTATCGGCTTCGCCGAACTCGCGCGCGTGCTCGTGCCGGGGGCGCCCATCGCCGTAACCCTCGGGTCGATCAACGACGCGCGTTTTGGCCTTGGCGAACCGTACGATGAAGTGACGTTTGCTCCGGGGGACGGCCCCGAAATCGGGATCCCCCACGCCTACCTCGACCGCGACGGGGTGAACGACGTGCTTCGTCCGTTCCGGATCGAATCGTGCGAGGAACACGACGTCGATGCGGTCGTCGGGCGCTGGGCGCATGCCGATGACGTGGTGACCGGGAAGCGCCACTGGTTCGTCGTGGCGCGAAAACGGTAACGTCCGATGGATTTATCGCTCCCCGAAAACGGCCGGGAGGCAATAAAATTCACGTGAATGGAAACGATTCTCCCCAAATCCCCGTTTTTTTATGGTACGGTGGAGCGCCCGAGGTAAAGAATTGCGCCCAAACTGCCGATATTTTCTTTAGAAGTAACTCGTAGGAACGACGCAAGCGTTCCGCACCGACCCGACTGGGGCTGCACAGCGGCTCCCGGGGCACACAGATCTGAGGTGATCGTTTTCCGTGGATGGCAGTAGAACCCCGACAATTTGTATTTTACGAAAGGAAACGACACCTCATGATTGTGCTCCGCCTCGCGCTCCACGTTAGCGCCAACTTCGCCGTCTCGCTCGGCCGCCTTATCGGCGGGCGCCCGCGCCCCTCGGTCCCCGAAACCTACGAAAACCACCCGTACTACCACGCCCCGGACCCGAAGCCCGAGACGTGGGTTTTCTACTGCCGCTAAGACGTTAGAGACGCCCTAGTAGAGTGGAACGGATGGATCGATCGCGCGGCTCCACGCGTCGATCCCGCCCGCGATGTTGACGGCCTTATCGTAACCGTTTTGCCGTAAGAACTGGGTCACGTGTGCGCTGCGGACCCCGCCGTGACAGAGCACGGCGATCATGCGGTCGTGCGGCAATTCGCCGAGCCGCCCGGCGATCTCACCCATCGGAATCGGCGTCGCGAACGGCAATGCGGCGGTTTGCAATTCGCTCGGTTCGCGCACGTCGAGGACCATCAGCTGCTCGCCCGCATCGACGCGACGCTTGAGCTCGCTCACCGAAATCTCCGTCATTCTTTGGATCCGACGCGGCCGCCGAGGGGGCTGGATGCATTCGCGTACAAACGTTTTTGCATGCGTCCGGCTTGAAACGCCATGCGGCCGGCCTCGACCGCGCGACACATCGCGCCCGCCATCATAACGGGGTCGTTTGCCGCAGCGATGCCGGTGTTCATCAAGAGCGCATCGACGCCCAGTTCCATCGCGATTGCCGCATCGGATGCGGTGCCGACGCCGGCGTCAACGATAACGGGGACCTTCGCTTGCTCTTTGATGATCGCGATCGAATACGGATTGCAGATGCCAAGGCCGCTGCCGATCGGCGCGGCGAGCGGCATGACGGCAGCGCACCCGAGAGCCTCGAGACGTTTGCACGCAACCGGGTCGTCGATGATGTACGGTAGCACCGTGAAGCCGTCGCGCACGAGTTCTTCGCAGGCCGCGATCGTCTCGAGCGTATCCGGATAGAGCGTATGCGGATCGCCGATCACTTCGACTTTGATGAGATCCGTACCGAGCGCCTCGCGCGCGAGCTTCGCCGTAAGCACGGCTTCTTTCGCAGTGAAGCACCCGGCCGTATTCGGCAACAGCGCGTACTTCGTGCGATCGATGTAGTCGATCATCGTCTTGCCGGTCGGGTCGTCGAGATGGATGCGGCGGATGGCGACAGTGACGAGTTGCGCGCCGCTGGCCTCGTGCGCGCGTTGCATGACCTCCATCGAGGGGAATTTGCCCGTACCCACGATGAGCCGCGAGGTGAACGTGTATTTGCCGATGATCAGCGTATCGTCCATGGTGTCCTTAGCCGCCCGCGACGGCGACGATGATTTCGACGCTATCGCCGTCGCTCAGCGGAAAGGCGTCGATCTGCGCGCGCGGGACTACGTCCTCATTCACCGCAACGGCGATTCCCTCGCGTCGAACGCCGAGCTGTGCGACGAGCGCGCCGACGGTATCGACGCCGGGGTAACGCACGGCTTTGCCGTTGACGGTGAGCGATTTCATGCTGCTCACGCGTTCGCGAGAGCGGCGGCGCTCTCCGGCGCGCGTCCCGGACCGAATGCCGCAAGCGGGACCGTCGAACGCTCCGTGAGGATCAGTTCCGCGATCGCGCGTGCGGTGATCGGCGCGAGCAGAATACCGTTGCGATAGTGACCCGCGGCAACGAAATAGCCATCGAGCGCCGTCGCTCCCAAATACGGGCGGCCATCGTGCGAACCGGGGCGCAGCCCCGCCCACGTTTCTGCGACCGCAAAGTCGCCGAGCACGGGTGCTACGGCAAGTGCCGCCTCGAGCAGACGGGCGATGCCGCCGGCGGTCACGCGCACGTCGAAGCCGCGATCGCAGACCGTCGCACCCACGAGCATGCGTCCGTCGCTGCGCGGGACCAAATACACATCGTGCGTCCAAACCAGCGCGCGCGAAAGAAAGCGCGGCACGGCGATTGCCAGCATTTCGCCCGCGATCGGTTTCACCGCAACGCGCGCGTGGGCGGGGACGCCGTCGAGTTGCGCGGCCCAGGCGCCCGCCGCGTTGACCACCGTGCCGGCGGCGGTAAAGCCGCGCGACGTCTGAACGCCGCGCACGCGCCGTGCATCCGCATCGAGCCGCACGTCGCTGACGTCCTGAACGATCCGCACGCCGAGTTGCTCGCAGGCCGCAAGCAACGCGCGCCCGAGGAGCCGGTTGTCGACTTGCGCTTCGTTTGAAATCGCAAGCGCACCGGCGCAGTCGTTTGCGAGCATCGGCTCGCGCGCGAGAAGCTCCGCACGATCGAGCATGCGTGCATCGCCACCACGTGAACGGATACGTTCGACTCGGGCTTCCAGATTCGCAAGCGTCGCCGCATCGCGTGCGACGTGCAGCGTGCCTTCCATACGCAACTGCGCATCGATTCCCGTGCGTTCGCGCAGTTCGGCGACGAGGGCCGGGTAGGCCGCAAGGGACGCCGCGCAAAGCGCAAGCATCGCATCGTCTTCGATTTCCTCGGAAAACGGCGCGAGCATCCCCGCACCGGCCCACGAGGCGCCGCGACCCGGCTCGCGCGCATCGAACACCGTGACCGACACGCCCCCCCTCGCAAGTTCGTATGCGATGCCAAGGCCGATCAGTCCGGCGCCGATGACGGCGGCGTCGCGGCTAGAGTCCAGTATAAACCGGACCTTCGCCGCCCTGCGGCGGCACCCAGGTGATGATCTGATAGGGATCGATGATGTCGCACGTCTTACAGTGCACGCAATTCGAGAAGTTGATCGTCAGCGCACCTTCGACATGCCCGTTCGTCTTGGTGAAGTTCGGTTCGTAGACTTTCGCGGGGCAGAAATACTGACACGGATTGCCGTATTCGACCGTACACTTCTGCGCGCAGATGTTCGTATCGGAGACGTGCAGATGGGCGGGCTGATCCTCATCGTGCATCGTGCCCGAGTTGAAGACGTCGGTGAGCTTGTCGAAGGTGAGGACGTTGTCGATCGCCACGCGATGGTCACGCGCGGTCGGCGTGACCTCGGTGATCTTGCGCATCCTGGCGTAGCCTTCGTGTCCGGGCAAACGATCTTTGAAGCCGAAGCCGCGGCCGCCGGTGACGATGCCGAGGCTTGCATTGATGATGCCCGCCCACATGCCGCCGTCGAAACCCTGATGGAAATTGCGCGCTTCGTGCATCTCGCCGTACGCCCACGAGGCTTCGAACTTCTTATCAAACGCAGCGAGCGCAGCCGCATCGGAGCGATCCTGCGTGAGCGCTTCGAAAGCGGTTTCCGCGGCGAGCATACCCGACTTGATCGCAAGATGGATGCCTTTTAAACGCGCACCGTTGAGGAAGCCGCCCGAGTCGCCGACGAGCATCAAGCCGTCCGCGTAGCGCTTGGGCATCGCGAAGAGTCCGCCCTCGGGGATCGCTTTTGCGCCGTAACGCATGAGGGTCGCGCCTTCGAGCATCGACTTGATCGCCGGATGCGTCTTATACAGCTGAAAGAGATCGTGCGGATCGGTCGTCGGATCGGCGTAGTCCAGTCCGATCACAAGGCCAACGTCGAGCACGTCGTCCTGCATGCCATAGATGAAGCCGCCGCCGAACACGTTCGTCGGGAGCGGAAAGTTCAGCGTATGAATCACGCTGCCCGCGGCGATCGTACCCGGTTTGCACTTCCAAAGTTCTTTGATGCCGACCGCGTAGACTTGCGGGTCGGCATCGCGGTCGAGCCCGAGTTTGGCGATCGCCGCCTTCGTGAGCGTGCCGCGCGGGCCCTCACCGAGAATCACGATCTTCGCGAGCAGATCGGGGCCGGGCTCGTAATTCGTTTTGTGATTTCCGTTATGGTCGATGCCTTTGTCTCCGACGCGCACGCCGATGACGCGATCGCCGTCCCACAGTAATTCTTGTCCTGGGAATGATGGGAAAACGTCGGCCCCGACGGCTTCGGCTTGTTCGCCGAGCCACTTGGTGAGTTTCTGGAGGCTCGTGACGTAGCTGCCGTGATTGTCCATGCTCGGCGGCGTTATCGGCGCCTGAATTTTGCCGCCGGGCGTGAGAAACCACAGCGCCTCCGTGCCGACGGGCGCCTCGACGGGTGCGGTGCTTTTCCAGTCGGGCAGCAGTTCGTCGAGTGATGTCGGATCGAGCACGGCGCCGGAGATGCCGTGATTGCCGATCTCGCCGCCCTTTTCGATGACCATCACCGAGAGTTCGACACCGGCAGCAGCCGCTAGTTGCCGCAGGCGAATCGCACCGGCTAAGCTTGCCGGGCCGCCGCCGACGAAAAGGACATCGACTTCAAGTTGATCGCGCTCTGCTGTCATAATAGAAGTGATTTCGCGAACGTCCCGCGCGTTCCATCGTCGTTGCTTGCTAGCCGGCTTTTGTCGCAGCGATCGCGGCGGTCACCGCGATGCGATGGCAGGCGATCCGCTCGTCCCAATCGCGCGTTCGCGGCGACTCGAAGGTCAGTGCGCGTGGTGCGGCCCGGCGCGACATCGCAAGCGTAAATGGCAGTCCCGAAAAGAACGCCGCTTCTTTTTTGGCATCGACCGCGATCCAACCCGGCGTGACGTCTTGCGCGCTTGCGGCTTCGGGCGGCGTACCCAAATCGTAGCCGGGATGAATCGTCTGCAGCGGATACCCCGCGCGTTCGATCGCCGATGTGACGACGTCGCGATAGCGCGGCGTGCGTTCGACGAGCGTTTCGTAGCCGTAGAAGCCGGTGGCTTCGTGATCTTCGTGCAGGTCGATCGAGAGCGCGAAATGACGGTCGCGATTGGCCGTGAGGATCGCGCGAGCTTCGGGTGTCGAACCGCCCCGCGAAAACGTTCGGTTGATGTCGACTCCCTCCGCACTCTCGCGCGTCCCCGCGTCGTAACCGGTCGGGTTGGTGCACGGCCAGATGCGATAGCCGAAGCGGCGGTCGAGCAAGCGGTCGCGGACCAGCGAGAGCAGGGCCCACGGAGCCGCGGGCTCGTCACCATGGACGCCTGCGACAAGTGTGACGGTGCTAACATTCGTTGGGTCGATTTCGATGCACAGCAGCGTTCGCGGTGCCCCCACACATGCGATTTCACGCACGAAAAGACCGTGTGACGCCTTGAGGGACGACCAAGCGGCCAGAACGTCGACGTAGCGGCGAGCGGCAGAGGAGTTGCCCGGAGAGGGTGTCATGGTTGCCTGCGTAAACTCTTCATGTCTGGTCTTTTACTAATAGCCCGGGGGCTTTCATGCTTCAACGGATTGCGACTACCCGTATGTTCCGCCTCGTTTCATTAACGGGGCTGACTTTGGCTTTGGCCCTAAGCGCTTCCGGAGCGCGCGCGGGCAGCGGCGATAAGGAACTCAGTCGCGTGAAGGGCTCGGTTGGCTACCAATCTGGCAACGATGCCCCCTTCAAGCCGATCTTCGGCCGCCAAAATCTTGGCGACGACGCATACGCGGTGACCAAATCACGGTCGCTTGCGGTACTCAAACTCGTCGATTCATCGGAAATCGATATCGGCGAGAACACGATCGTGCAAGTTGGGGCATTCCAAGCCGCATCCTCCGGCAAGCAGAACAGCATCGCGCTCAACAATGGGGCGCTGCACTTCAAAATCCGGCGACCGGCCGGCGGTCAGTCGAACTACACGTTCACGACGCCGACCTCGCAGATCGCCGTCCGCGGCACCGAAGGTTTCCTCATTACCGGTCCGACCGGCACGCAGGTCGTCTGCACCGTCTGCACGATCGGCGACGTCACGGTCCAAACCGGCACGCAAACAGTGACCCTCGTTTCGGGTCAGACGCTCATCGTCAGCGGCGCGGCAAACTCCATCGGTACGGCGACGCAGACGATCGTCAGCAACGCGCAAGTCAACAATCCGGCCGTCAGCCAGTTCGGGTCGACCGGCACCGGTACGGTCAGCGGAAACACCGCGACCAACGCTATCGGTGATACGACCGGGTCGACCTCCGGTTCGACCATCGGAACTGCAACCGGCGCGACCGGCGGCATAACGACCGGCCAGATCATCACCACGGGTGTTGTCGGCGGCGCGACCGCGGTCATCGCAACGACGCAGCAGCCGACGCCCGGTCCCACGCAGAGCTCCGTACCAACGGTCACGCCCGTTCCCACGCCGTCGCCCGTAGGCCCACCCTCACCGGTGCCGACGCTAGGCGCCCTGACGATCACACCGGCAACGACGTCGAACGTTTTTGCGAGCTTCCCGACGCTCGTCGCTCCGCTGGCAAATTTCACGCTGGTCAATTACTTCAACGGATCCGGGGCTGGCGGGCCGATCAATGTAAGTCTCATATCCGCGAGCGGACCCGGCTCGATCTCGGCGGTTCACCTGCCGCAAAACACGCCCGATCTCGTCGGTTCCGTTGATGTCAACATCACCGGAGGCGGTCTGGTCACCCTGAGTATAACCCCACCGGGCGGAGCGGCCGTCACCGCTACGTACAGCGCATTCGGCAACTTACTGAACACATCTGGCAACCCCCCAACGACGAACGTTACGAACGCGTCGAGCGCGGTTCCCCAAACCTTCCCGTTCACGTTCATGCAAGCCGGTCCGAGCGGTACGCAGATCAATGCATCGCTGCTTTGCCAAACCGGAACCGTAAATCCAACCACACCCTACGCCACGCTCACGCCGCTGGCGCCGATTCCCGGAAGCGGCGGAACGTTCATCGTATCGATCACCGGTGCCCCGGATTACGGCGGAGCGACACCGCCCGGCGGACCGGCTTGTACCCTCACCGTTAAGGGTGCCGGCTCACCGGCTCCGACGCAGCAGTTCGTATTCAACATTTCATCCACGGGATTCATTATCGCGGGACACAAACGGAGGTCGCAAACCGGCCCGACACCAGGACCGAGCGTAACGCCGGGACCCGGACCGAGCCCGCGCGTTACGCCCCCGAGCGGACCGCACGTCCGGCCGCCTGGACAACGTCCGCTTTAGCCGCCAGCGCTGAGTGAGAAAAAGACCGCGGTTCGCAGCGCGGTCTTTTTCTTGCCGATTCGATAATTACGGCTGACGGCCGGCGATCGAGGCGTCCAGTATCTCGATCGGATGTGCGGCGCGGAGGGTCGCTCCGCGGTCGCGCAGGATCGACTGAATTTGTAGGGTGCAGCCGGGATTCGCGCTCGCGAGCAACTGCGGCGTCACGCTCGTGACGTTGTCGACTTTTCGGTCGCCGATCTCGCGGGCGGCTTCGGGCTCGAAAAGATTGTAGGTGCCGGCACTCCCGCAACATTGATCGCCGTCCGGAATTTCGAGTAATTGCAAGTCCGGAATCCCGCGCAAGAGTTGGCGGGGCTGACTGCGGATGCGCTGCGCGTGGGCGAGATGACACGCGTCGTGATACGCGACGCGCAGCGGGATCGGATGCCGCTTTGCCCGCGGTTCGAGCGCGGCCAGATACTCGTTGATATCGCGGACTTTGCGTGCGAACGCCGCCGCGCGATCCGCCCACCGCGAATCGGTTGCAAGAATGTCGCCGTACTCTTTGAGCGAGGAACCGCAACCGGCCGCATTGATGACGATCGTCTCGACGTCGTGCTGCTCGAAACGTGCGATGAGGGCGCGGGCGAAATTCTTTGCCTCTTCCTGGCGGCCCGAGTGCAGGGAGAGCGCACCGCAGCAGCCTTGCTGCTCGGGCACGATCACATCGCAGCCTTCCGCCGCGAGCACGCGGATCGTCGCGTCGTTGACGTTTGGAAAGAACGTACGCTGCACGCAGCCTGCGACGAGCGCAACGCGCGCGCGCCGTTCGCCGACCGCCGGCGTGAACGTCGGCAGCGTCTTGCGTAAGTCGGAGAATTCGATATCGGGCGAGAGCGATTCCAATGCTCGCAAGCGCGGCGGAAGCAATTTTGTTAATCCTGACTTACGTACCAGCCCCTGTGCGCCACTCTTCGCATACGCGATCAGCGGATAGGCGAGCTTGTTGAGTCGGTCCGGGTACGGGAAGAGCGCGAAGATCAATTCGCGGAACGCGCGATCCAGCGGCGCCCGCGGCTTCTCTTCCGCCATCGCGCGCGTCGCCTCGATCAGCAAGTCGTACCGCACGCCCGACGGGCAGGACGTCACGCAGCCCATGCAGCCCAAGCATGCATCGAAGTGGCCGCGCACGACGTCGTCCATAACGATGACGCCGTCGGCAACGCCTTTCATCAGATCGATGCGGCCGCGCGGCGAATCGCTCTCGTGCGACCACGAATTGTAGGTCGGACACGCGGGCAAACAAAAACCGCAGTGAACGCAGTCGTCGATGAGTTCGCGCGTCGTGCGCGTTTCGATATCCACTAAAGTCCTCCGACGAAACGGCCGGGGTTGAACGTCCCGTGCGGATCGAAACGTTCTTTGAGCGCGCGCATGAGCGCAAAAGCGGGCGGCGGTTTACCCCAGGCTTCGACCTGCAGGTCGGGCGGCTGCGCGTGCACGACGAGCGAACCGCCCTCGGCTTCGATCGCCGCGCGCGCTTCGAGAATCGCCGTCCGGCTCTCGGACGTGGTGCCGAGTGCGGAAACGAAAACGGCGGCGATCGCCGGTAATGCGACGGCACGCACCTGGTCGAGCGCCGGCATGAGCGGATGCACGATCGCGTTCATGACGCTCGTATACGCCGAGGGCAGATGCGTGATTTGCAAGCGAATCGCGCCCGAACGCGCGCGGACGTGCGCGGCGTCGGCAAGGCCGGTCGCGGTCGCATCGAGTTCGTCGATGGCAACACCGTACGTACGCGCGATCGCGAGGGCCGCGTCGACTTGCTCTGAGACGCCGCGTTCGAATCCATCGAAGCGTACGATCAGCGACGGATTGATTTCGCCGACGACTTCGATCGATGTCGGTTCGAGCGCATGACCGATCAGCTCGCCCACGATCGCTTGAATACGCCCGTGATCGCTACACCGAAAACCGACGGCGCGCTCGATCTGCGGAAGCGGATGCAGGCGGAACGTGGCCTCTGCGATTGCACCGAGCGTCCCAAGCGACCCCACCATCAACTTGGGCAGATCGAAACCCGCGACGTTCTTGACGACTTTGCCGCCCCCACGCGCGCGCGTGCCGTCGGCGCGCACGATTGCGACGCCGACGATGAGGTCTTTGATCGTGCCGTACTTCGTCCGCCGCCGACCCCAACTATTGGCGGCGATGAGTCCGCCGATGCTTGCCGATTCGGGATGCGCGGCATCGAGTGCGAGAAATTGTCCGTTCTTGCGCACTTCGGCTTGCAGCGCCGCGTGCGTGATGCCGGTTTCCACCGTGATCGTCAGATCGGCGGGCGCGTACTCGATGATGCGCCCCAGTGAAGCGGTCTCGATGGTCTGGAGCGGACGCGTCGCGGGATTACCAAGTCCGATCTCCGTTGCACCGCCGACGAGCGCGCAGGCATCCCCGGCGGCGTCGATCGCGGCGATCGTCTGTGCGAGCTCGTCGATCGAATTCGGACGATGCGGTAGTGCGATCACCCGCGGCCCGCCGCACCGGCGAGTTCCGCGGAACTCGGCGTATAGACGCCGGGCCGATCGCCGCAGAGGCGCGGCGTCGGGAACACTTTGCCCGGATTGAACGATCGCTGTGGGTCGAACGCGCAGCGCACGTAATGCTGCGTCTCCAAATCGTCGTCGGTAAAGAGTTCGCCCATGTAGACGGCCTTGTCGTGACCGACGCCGTGTTCGCCCGTGATCGAGCCGCCGTGGCGCACGCAGATTTTGAGGATCTCGCCGCCGACATGTTCGGCCTTCGCTTCTTCTCCGGGGATGCGTCCGTCGTACAGCACGAGCGGATGCAAGTTGCCGTCCCCGGCGTGAAAGACGTTTGCGACACGTAGTCCCGCTTCGGTTCCCAACCGCGCGATTTCGCGCAACACGGTCGAGATCGCGGAGCGCGGAATGACCCCGTCCTGGACGTAATAGTTGGGCGAGATGCGGCCCATCGCGGCGAACGCGCCTTTGCGGCCTTTCCACATCAGCGCGCGCTCGGCATCGTCGCGCGGCGTGCGAATCTCGATTGCCCCAGCCGTCTTCACAAGATCGAGCACGATCTCGGCGGTGTGCTCGACTTCTCCGGTAATGCCGTCGACGTCGATGAGCAGCGCCGCACCCGCATCCAGCGGCCAATCGACGTGTGTCGATGCGACGATCGCCTCGATTGCGAGCTGATCCATCATCTCGATGGCCGCTGGAACGATGCCCGCAGCGATGATCGCAGAAACGGCCGCGCCCGCTTCATCGGTCGAGGGGAACGTTGCGAAAATCGTGCGCGTCGCCTGCGGTCGGCGCAACAGACGCACTGTCACCTCGGTGACGATTCCGAGTAGACCTTCGCTGCCGACGACGACGCCCGTGAGGTCGTAGCCGAGGGGGTCGATCGTCCCGCCGATCTCGACGATTTCGCCGTCGGCGAGCACCATTGTGACGCCCAGGACGTGATTGACCGTGAATCCGTACTTCAGACAGTGCGCGCCGCCAGAATTTTCCGCGACGTTGCCGCCGATCGAGCAGACGCTCTGCGAACTCGGATCGGGCGCATAGTAATACCCATCCGCTGCAAGGCGTTTGGAAATATCGAGGTTGATCACGCCCGGACCAACCCGCATGCGGAAGTTCGGCAGATCGACTTCCAGGATATCTTTCATGCGCGAAAGGCCGACGACGAGACACCCTTCGGTCGGAAGGGCCCCGCCGGAGAGACCCGTTCCCGCGCCGCGCGGGACGATGGATACACGGGCCGCGCGCGCGAGCTTCACGCACGCGCTAACTTCTTCGGTGGTTCGCGGCAAGACGACGATGCGCGGCCGGACGCGGAATCCGGCGAGGCCGTCACACTCGTAGGTGAGCAGTTCGCCCGGGTCCGTGATCGCGTGCTTGGCACCGACGATAGCCGTCAGCCGGGTAGCGAATTCGTCCATTCTGAGGACATTCTGCCAAACAACGGCCCTGCCTTGAAACGACTTTTCACGAAGAGGCAAAGCTACGGGCTGATGGCAAACGTCTGCGTGTTCGCGGGGATCGCTGCCGCGACGGCGGGGAGCGGGAAGCCGGCCGTCACGATGTTTGCCAAGGCGAATTTGTAGAGCGTATTGTTCGACCCGGACGCCACCAAGAGCGTGTCGTTGTCCGGCGTGACGGCCATAGCCGTGACTGCGGCCCCGGCGGGAAGCGTCACCGGCGTGGACAGAGCGGTCGGCATCGCGGTCGAGTTATCGGCGAAATAAATCTGGTTTCCTTGGCTGATGAAAAGCTTTGCACCGTCGTTTGAGATCGTCAACGCAACCGGGGTTGCGCTGAGGTACCCGATCGTCGCTCGCGTGGACGTTGCGCTGGTATAACCGTAGAGATAACCACTGCTCGTGGCCTGGAATATCCGCCCGTTTCCGACGACGAGGCCAACCGGCGTACCGGCAGGACCCGATGAGACCGATTGTGCGGAGGTACTGTAGTTGTATGAATTCAGGTAACCGATCGAGTCGCCCGTGTAAAGCGTCGCCGCTAGCGGGTCGACAGCAAGCCCGGTCGGCGTGAAAAACGCTGACACGCTAGTGAGATTCATCGCGGTCGCCGACGACATGTCGATCGAGTAAAGATAACCGCCACTGCCGCCGCTCGATAGCACGTAACCCGAGCAGGAACTCGGGGCGAGTGCGCGCCCGTTCTCACTGGAGGAAGGGATCAAATTCATCGTGCGCGTCGAGGCGGGACCCGTTGCTGGAAGGTCGACCGTGAACGCGTAACTGAATCCGTTCGACGTGCCGAGGGCCTGCGCGAGATATCCGCCGCAACCCGGCTGCGCGCCGATCAATTGCGGCGACGGACTGGGGACACTCGTGCTGAACGCGGGCGCGGTCTGCGTTCCCGCGAAATACGGCGCTGCCTCGAAAATATCGATTCCGCCGCCGAGTTCCCCAAAGAACAAATAGTAGTCCGGAGTGACCGTCAGCGGATTCGGAGCGGCGACGTATGCGTTCGGCAGGCTCGGGATCGATACCGAGACAGCGGCGGATGCATTAGCCTGCAAAGGGTAGTAGAGCGGGACCTTCGTCGACGTCGGAAGCGGCAAGGATCCAGCGGTGCCCAACAAACCGGGCATCGTCGCGCTCAGTGACACGGGGTTCGCAGCGGGGACATCGATTTGATAACCTTCGACATCGGCAAGCCGCACGGTTACCGGAGCTGAGGTTTGCGGTCCGCTTTGATCTTCCCAGAATATCACGTTATTCGGGCTGAATGAAACTGAGGACACAACGGGTTGGGTGGTGATAGAAATGCGATTCGTCGCATTCAGATACACGGGGATCGGCGTCGCGGATGTATACGTCGAGAGCAGGTACCCGTTGGGACTGCCGCCCACCGTGTTTCCGTTGTATTCACGTACTACGAACGTGTCGCCGCCGCTGACGGGGACGTTGACCGTAATCGGATACGGAGAGGGCGAGCTCGACCCGCTGACGGCGGGGAAGGTAAAGACCGTCTCGGTGGGAGCGGGAACCGGGGTCGAGCTCCCGGCGAATGCCGTGATACCGATTTTGATGACACCGGAGCTCGTGGAGGACGGCTGATACTTTGTCTTGCGCGATGCGGGTAACCGCCGACTAGCCGCATCGCGGCGCGGCGGATTGATCAGCATCGTCACCGGCATTGTTTGACCCGGTGCCAGGGTAGGCGCACCGGCAATGCTCGATGCCACCGGCGCCGGAGCGACCGAACCGCCGCCCGAACAGCCTGCGACGATCGCGAGCGTACCAAGCGGAATACCGATCGAGGTTAAATTCGAATTACGACGTGCCACCCTGACCTCCGTGCTACCAATCAGCTTACGTATATAGCACAAATGATCCCTCTGAATTGTTTCCTGCTGCGCGCTCAACCTTAGTCGAGCGTTGCCTCGATCAGAGGGAGCGGAGGCACGCACTGTCGTGTTGCCGGGACCATCGGGTACCCGCCGTAGCGCTCGACTGCGCCGAGCAAGGCTTTCCGCGCAGTTTCGAGCGCGGGACGATCGCAGGTCGGATGCAGCGCATAGATCGTGCGCAACGCCTCGTACTGACGCGTGCCCGGTGAGAGCGAACGGTTCGCGCGATCGTTGAACACCGTGTACGCGACCTCGATGCCGCTAATGCGGACCGCGTCGCTCGCAGCCGTCAAGCGCAGCCACAGTTCGCAGTCTGCGGCTACGAGCAGATCGGTATTGAAGCCGCCGAGTCGGCGCAAGACTTCGGCGCGAACGAGCACGCGCGTCGCGCCCGGAACGGTGTTTCCGACGAGCAGTGCGCTGCGTTCGAGCGGCGGCGCATCCACGATCGTGTAGCCGGTCACTTGGAGGTTTTCCGGCGATTTCACATAGGTGAGCGCGGCGCCGCAGACGGCAAGATCGGCGCCGCTGCGAACGAGCGCATCGACAAGCGATTCGACGTGACGCGGCGCGAGCGCGTCATCGTCGTCCAGAACTCCGACGAACGCGGCGGCCGTTGAAGCCAGAGCTTCGTTTGCCGCCGTTCGATAATCACTCTTCGTTCGCTCGATCAGCGTCGCGCGCGGATACCTTGCGACGAGTGCCGCGACGCTCTCCCCGCCGTCGTTGATGACGATCGCGCGTGTGCGCGCGTGCGTTTGTGCCTCGACGCTTTCGAGCGCGCGCTCCAACAGCCGCGGTCGGTCCTTCGTGCGCACGATGAGCGCTGCATCGGCCATCTCGGCAGCCGATGGCCGCGCCGCGACGGTCGTCGGAGCCAGCCCGATCGTGCCGTGCGGACGCGGCGCGCGCGTTCCCAGGGCCCGTCCGACCGCGCGCGCGATCGTGCGCACGTCGGCACGGTCGAATGTCTGCGCACCGGCGAGCCACTCGTGCGCCCCGCTCGTGCGATCGACGACGAGCGCCGCGCCGCACGCGGCAATACGCCAAGCCTCAAGCGGTGTCGATGACTCCGTCAGCACGACGACGCGCGCATCGACAAGACGCGCTTCCTCGCCCGGACCCGCGACGAACACGCACGCCGCACAATTGCGTAAAGCGAAGGTGAACCACGCACGCAGCGCCGAGAGACCGGAGCGGTCCCAGATAATGATCGATGCGCCTGCGGCCAGCGGCAGTGCAGCCTGCAACGGGCGCGAGAGCAACGCGAGATTCGCGGGCCGTGCGTTCGCGAGGCTCTGGATCGCGAGCGCATGCGTCCGCGAAGGCGCGATGAGGCAATCCGCGAGTAGTGTCGCCTCACGCAGTTGCGCGACGTCAGACGGATCGTACGGCCCGATTAAGCGAACCGGCCGGCCGGAGACGACCAGCGATCCCTGTGCGTAAGCGAAGAGCGCCCCAGCACGCGCTTCGGTCTCCCGATGTTGGGCCAAGATCGCGGCGCCAAGCCGTTCGACCAGCGCCGCGCGCGGCGCATCGATCAGCGGCGCGATCGTCAGGCGCCCCGCCCGCATGCGGGCAGCGATCATCGCCGGCAACGCGCGCTCGATCGCATGGAGTTCGAAGATGACGAGCGGATCCGCAAACTGCGGCAAACGCGCTTCATACCAGGCAGCACGCTCGCCGAATGTCGCGCGCATCAGGCGAAGCGCAGCGGCGGTTGCGGAAATCCGGCGCGCCCGCCGGTGCGCTCCATCGTCGCGATAAGCTCGCGTCGTAATGCCGCGAGGACCGGGCGGTCGCGCAAATCGTCGAGCGTCACGAATCGCCGCATCGCGTGCAGCATCGCTTCGCCGCCATACTGCATCATGTTGCTGCCGTCATCGCGAATGCTGTAGGCGGCAGTTACTGCCCGTACATGAACGAAATCGTATTTGCGCGAGAGCCGAATCCAGAGTGCCCAATCTTCCGCGTGACGGAACTCTTCATCGAATCCGCCGGATTCGACGAGCACCGTGCGATCGAGCAGCGCCGACATCGGGCCTATTCCATCGTTGATATGAATGATATCGCGATCGACGTCCCCATCGAGATATACGGCGAATCCGTACGGCCGATACGAACCGTCCGATTGACGCTCGAAATATTCGCTCAACGTATCGGCGTGCGCGACGACACCGCCGGAACGCTCGAGCGCATCGACCAGCCGCGCGACGTGGTCGGGAAAGAGTCGGTCGTCATCGTCGAGCCAGCCGAACCAGCGGCCGCGCGCCGCACGCAGACCGACGTTGAGCGAGGGGATCGCGCCAAGGCGCGTCGAGTTTCCGACAATCCGAGCGTTCGGGTAGCCTTCGACGACGTCTTCAACGGGTTCGCTGCCGTCGTTGACGACGACGATCTCGAGCGCACGGTACGTCTGCGCGGCGACGCTTGCGATCGCGCGTTCGAACATCGCCCGTCGGTCGCACGTGCGGATCACGATTGTGACCAGATCGCCATCGGTCGGCAAAGCGAAAGCATCGGTTCCGGGGCTCGTCGGAACGGCATGCACCCGTGGCCGATCCGCACCGAGTGCCGCTTGCACGCCACCAAGCAGCGAAAGGCGATCCCACGGAGCATAGCGCGCGACACCCGAACAATACTCATCGATTCCGCTCGTGAACGGTGCGACGAGTGCAGCGTCGATCGCGGCGATGCCGAGGGCGACTGCGGGATCATCGAGTGCCGGAATGATAACGGCGCGCGCGCAACCGAGGGCGCGTGGGCCCGTTTCCGAGACGAATCGCATTCCCTCACACAGCGACGTGTCGCCAACGACGAGGATCGGTGCACGCATTTCCTGGAGAGCGAAGACGCAGAAAGCAACGAGCGCGGGCAGTTCCTTGGGTGCATACACGACGACGGCGCCACGGCGGTCGGCGGATTCGATCGACGGCCTTTCCGTCCAGTCGACGGCGATCGACGCACGTTCGTACGGCAGATCCAAGAGCGGCGCGACGCGCTCCCATTGCGTCCAAGATGCGACCTCGATCGCGTCGGCGCACCGCGCCGCATCGCGCAGCGTCTTGACGAAGCGCGAATCGATCGCCTCACAGTCGTTCATCGGGCGACCATCGATGACGAGCGACCCGCTTGCGAGCGCATCGAACGCGGCGCGCCGTTCGTCGTAGCCAGTAGTCGAGCGCAGAATATGCGGGGTCGTCGCGACTGCAAAAACCGCACGCGAATCGCAGCCGCGCAGAACGAGCGTGACATGTTCGGCACGTTCGCGGGCGGCCACGACGGCGCGTAATGCGTCGAGCGAACGTTCGGGCGTTGCGAGAACTCGGGTCATCGTGCCGCGCCTTCGGCGACCGGCATGTGAGCGCCCTTATGGGCTGGCGGCGAGCGAGTCCGTCGATCCCGCCCTACTTCACGCAGTCCAGGTGAGCATCGACTCCCGCTCGCTTTTCGGAAAGCGGGTTTTGGTCTTGATCGCTTCGAGATACTTACGTTTGCCGGCACGGTTGCCTTTGCCGAGCAAGAGGCCGCCGACGAGGCGATCTTCGTGAAAGAACAGCGCGCGATAGTGCTTGAGCTCGTGATCGAAGTTGCGCACCGTCTCGAGATCATTACGATATTCCGGCGAGAGACCGAACTGCGTGATCGTCTGATCGGTGAAGAGTTTCGATGAATATTCGGGGATGTCGTGATAGCGCTCGTCGCCGCCGGCCATGTTGATCGCTGCGACCTTCCCGTGCGCGCCCGCGTTGTTCCACGTGCCCATGCGGTAACGCATCTCGGCGATCGGATCGTAAAACTCGGCCGCATCGCCCGCTGCGAAAATACCCTTGATCGACGTCTCGAGCCGGTCGTCGCACTGGATCCCGGCCTTGATACCGATACCGGTCCCCGCCACGAGTTCGGTATTGATCGTCAGACCAAGACCGATGCCGACAAGATCGGTATCGAGCGTAAGTCCGCTCTTCGTGATCACTTTGGTGACCGCGCCGTTCGAGCGCACGAATTCGGCGATCTCTTCATTGTAGTGCAGATGCGCGCCGTCTTTGCGCGCTGCTTCGTTCACATACTCGCCCGAAATTTCATCGAGCATGCGGCGCAGGAAGCGCGGTCCGCGCTGGATCCAGTGCGTCTCGACACCGCGTGCGACGAAGGCCTCGGCAAGCTCGTAGGCGATAAACGATCCACCGATCGACACGGCGGACTTCGCCGTCTCAAGCTGTTGCGAGATGGCTTTCGTGTCGTCCATGTACTGGAAGTTATACACGTTGTGCGCGCCCTCGGCACCGGGAGCATCGGATGCGTTCGGCCGACCGCCGGTCGCGACGAGCAGCGCGTCGTACGGATACGAGACCCCGTCTGCGATCACGATTTTCTCTTCGGGGACGATCTTCTCGACGCGCGTGCGCAGATGCAGGTCGATCTGGTGTTTGTCGTGCCAGGCCTGATCGCGCATGATGACTTTTTGCTCGGTGACTTGTTTACGCAGCATCGGGGGGAGTGCGATCCGGTTGTAAAGCGGGTAGGCTTCATCTGTGAAAAGCGAAATCGAACACGAGGCGTCGAGCTTCCGCAGGCCCTCCGCACAGGTGGTTCCCGCGAAACCGTTTCCGATGATGACGTAGCGCCGCTGATCCTGCAAAAGAGCCCCCGCGAAGAAGTCGGTGTAAACCGTTAGACCTGATAATAGCGGCTTCCGCCGCCGGGTGGTACGATAGAAGCGTCATGGAGGATGAACCGTGCGTCAGCGTCTCGTTCGGCTAGCGGCCTCGTTCATCAGCGGATCGAGCGATTATACGCTCGCAAGGCTGGAATTCGGCATAAAGTTCTCTGCGCACGGCATGCCGCCCACGCTTACCCGTTTGCCGGATGCCTCCGAGGAGGCCCTGCGCGTCCGCTGGGATACCATTGAAAGCGAGGTTGAGGGGATCCTCGCCTTTGTGAAACGGACCGACGACGAACCCGGTACCGCGGTACGATCGGATTCCGCGTACCTCTGGCTCAAGCGGACGGCCCGTGAACTCGATCAATATGCCCGGGCCCTGCGCTGGGTCCTTACGGTCTCCGAACGCGGCTGAGCCGCAAGAAAGGCCCCTTAATGAACCCCAACGACATCATCGAAAAGGCCCTCTCGCAAGCCCGCGAGATGCAGAAATCTGTCGCCGCCGCCGTCGATCACGCGAGCACCAACATGAAGCCCATGCTCGAAGAATCGCTTAAGAACGCCAAAGACTTGCAAGAAACGCTCGGCAAACACGCGGCCGAAGCGGGCGGAGTCGCGCAGAAACAGACCGAGAGCGCGATGGGTCATCTGCAGGAATTCATGCGCATCGGCGGCGAGGCCATGAAATCATCCGGCGAAATCGCTCAGAAACAGGCGCAAACGTTGCTCGAACAGTCGAAGAAAACGATCGAATCGGCGACGGCCGCTATGGGGAAGAAACCCGAAGATCTGCACTAGGCGCAAGCGTCGTCTCGCTGCGCATCGGCGCGCAGTAGCGGACGGTGGCAAGCGTTGTTGCCCAATCGGCCAGGAGCGCGGCGACGCGTTCCGAGCCCGTCGCACGATGGTGAAGTTCCAAGAGCCCGCGGAGAACACTCGCCGCGGGTTCTTCTTCTTCGATCGCGCGGAAGCGCGGGTCTGCGGGACCCAAGCGCTCGTGCCGCGCACTCTGAGATCACAAAGAGTTCGCCGCCCGTCATGTCGCTTGCGATATTGCGTCCGAGCGATCCGGCGATCGCGACGGTCCCGGCCGTCATGTACTCGCAGGCGTGATCGCCCGCGCCTTCGACGACGATCGAGCCGCCGCTATTGCGCACCGCAAGGCGCTCGCCTGCCGCACCCGAGATATAGCCGAAGCCGCCCCGCGCACCGTAGAAGCACGCGGTGCCGATGGCGGGTTCGCCCGGCGCGCCGGGGCCACGCACGACGATCGTGCCGCCCTCCATACTCTTGCCGACGTAGTCGTTAGCGTCGCCGTCGAGTTCCAGCCTGAGACCGCCGGTGAGAAACGCACCGAAACTCTGCCCCGCGGTACCGACGTAGCGGCGCCTTTGATCGCCGACCGATTCACCCGCGTTCCGTTGCGTGACGATGTCGTGGGCGAGCCGTGCGCCGACGGCACGATCGGCGGGGCCGATTGGTACGAGACGCACGTTCACCGGGAAATCATCGAGATGCGGTTCGCGCTCGTCGGCCGTATCGACTAGCGTGCTGCGCTCCGGTACACGCAGAATTTCGGCCGTGAACCTCATCGAGCGAACGCGCACCGAATGCGGCGAGCAGTGCGCTGCCGAAGCCGTATTCATCGGCCCCGAGCATCGCAACGATCACGACGTCGCGACCGGTCTTGAAACCGCCGTCGGCCCGCAGTTTGACCCGCGAACGCAGGCCGTTCGCGACGAGCGTATGATGCGTTTCGACCAGACCGAGCTCCGACAGCAAACCGACGCTCTTGATCGAGGCGAGCGGCGAAGTGAAGAGCGGGTCGCGCAAATCGGGCCAAAATGCGCCGAGTTCGTTTGAACTCAGTAAGCCTTTGTAGACGACGGTCGTCGGGGACGCCGAAACGAGCGTGCCCGTATCACCGTTTTCACGCAAGACCCGGGTGATGATGCGACGGATCGAGCGCATGCGTTCGCGCATGTTGCCGGGTCCCATGTCGATAAGCAACTGCTGCGCTTGCGGAACGGTCCGGCGTGCGCGTGCGTGTTCGCGTTCGAGTTCGACCATTGGCCTATCGCCATAGGCCATAGTAAACCCCCAGTCATTAGCCAATCGGCGAACTGGTTACGTCTTAACCGTGCATCCCAAGTGCGACCATCATCGTATAGCCGGTTTGGAGGCTGCGCTCGTCGAGGTCGAATTTCGCGTTGTGGTGTGGGATGCCGGTCGTCGGGCCGCCGCGCGAGCCGACGATGAAGTACGACCCAGGCCGCTGCTCCATCATGAACGACATGTCTTCGGCCCACATGACGATGTCGTGCTCGATCACGTTGACCGGCCCGAGCGTCGCACGGCCGACCTCACGCACCAGGTCATTCATCCCCTTCTCGTTGACCGTCGGCGGGTACGACCAATGATAGTGCAGGTCGTACTCGACGCGCATCGCCTCTGCCAGACCCTTGATGATGCGCTCCATGCGCACGGGCATGCTCTTGCGAATCTCGGGGTCAAAGGAGCGCACCGTTCCTTTGAGGTGCGCCTCATCGGGGATCACGTTGAACGTCGTACCCGAGGTAAACTGTCCGACGGTAAAGACCGCAGGATCTTTCGGCGCAACTTCACGGCTGACAATCGTCTGCAGCATGGTGACGAAATACGCACCCGCCACGATCGGGTCGATCGAATTCTGCGGCATCGCGCCGTGGCCGCCTGTGCCGCGGATCGTCAGATCGAATTCATCGGCTGAGGCGAAGAACGCCCCGTCGCGCACGCCGATCTTGCCGACATCTAAGCCGCTGTACAGATGCAGCGCGAACGTCCGGTCGACGTGCGGATTTTCGAGCGCCCCGTCTTCGATCATCAGCCGATTGCCGGCATAGCCTTCTTCACCCGGCTGAAAACAAAACACGAGCGTCCCCGGCACATCGTCTTTGCGCGCGGCGAGCGTTTTCGCCGCCGCGAGCAAGATCGAGACGTGACCGTCGTGACCGCACGCATGCATCGCCCCGGGCTTCTGAGATTTGTACGGCGCGTCACCCGTCTCGGTTATCGGCAGCGCATCCATGTCGGCGCGCAGCAACGTCACAGGCCCCGGCTTCCCTCCGACTAGCGTCGCGAGGATCCCGGTCTTACCAACCTTCGTTCGGATGTTTTCGAACGGCAGTTTTCGCAGTTCCGTCTCGATAAATGCAGCGGTCTCGAACTCGACGAGCGAGAGTTCCGGCCGCTCGTGCAGATGCCGCCGAACGCGAATGAGATCGTCGAGAATCGTCTGCTCAAGCATCATCGCGCACGTTTTCGACGACGATCTCCTAACTCCTGAGAGCCATGGGCAGCATCGAAACTGATTCCCTTACGTCGGTAGTTCATTTTTTCGCCGGCGGGAACTTCATCGCCGGGTTTGAGCGATCATTTTTAGAATCGCCTTTACCACAAGACCAGGATCGTCTTCCATCACTTTATGCTTGCTGTCCGGGGCCACGATCTCTTCGCGCTTCGGGTTGCCTTTTACAAATTTGGCGTGGGCATCTTGCCAGATTGCCTGCGCGGCCGGGTCTTTTTGGCCGTGTCCGGCTACGATATCGATGATCGGCAAGGTGTTGGAAATTCGTAATGTATCAATGTGCTGATTCGTAATCGCAAATTTTTCGGCAAAGGGTATTGCTACCCGTGCTAAGGCTGGGACCTGTATTAAAATATCCTCATATTGCGCACGCATTTTGGCGATGTTGGCGTCAATCTCTCTCTTAGGGAAAGCGTGCGGCACCATGGCGTCGATCAAAACCACGCCCACTATGCGACTATCGTTCGTTGCATCAAAAAGCGCGATTGCACCGCCATAAGAATGGCCGACCAGAATCACCGGCGCCGCAACGCTGCAAGTGCTTAGCAGAGACTTTAGGGTGAGGGCATCATGTTCGATGCTGAACGGCGTCTTCGTTGCCAGGATGCTTCTGCCCATACCGGCCCGATCGTAGACGAGCGTACTCACCCCAGCTGCCTTTATTTTCGGGGAAATCTTCGCCCAAACGCCAGAATCATTGCCGAATCCGGCGTCAAAAACGACCGTTAATGGGCCTTGACCTTGCTTATCGACCCAAATTCTATTGCCGTCGATCGGAAGGGATCGTTGCGCGCATAGTGCCGGAGGTCGCGCGGCAACGGTTGGAATACGTCCGGCTCGCGAAGACGTAGGCAGCGAACAGATCAAAACTGCAAGCACCATGATATGTCCGATTTTCGGCTTAAGCATAAGCGTCATAGCCCTTCCCCTTTCTCGTGTTCAGCTGTAGCCGTTCTCCGTTCTACGGCGCCACCTCGTGAGTCTTTCGAGGCTCGGAACGGGTTGTAACGGCGTATCGCGCCATACTGTTGGCAAAGCCTTGTCGAGTCAATTAATTGCAATATGAGAATCGTCGATGCTACCGGTATCCGTCGAAATTTTGCTGAGGTGGCGGATGGGGTTCCCAACTGATGGTGATCGACAGCTCAGCACTCGTCGCAATTATTGGTGGCGAGCCTAAAGCTTCGGCAATGCTGGGTGTCATCGAGGTCGATCCGATTCGGTGGGTTTCAGCCGCGACACTTTTGGAGGCCAGTATCGTCCTGCAGTCGCTGTACGGCACCGACGCCGTTGATGACGTCGATACGTTAATAGCGCGAATCGGCGCCGAAATAATTGATTTCGATGAAGAGTAGGTGCGTATCGCACGCGACGCGTTCAATCGCCTTGGGAGAGGCCGACACGCCGCCGCTTTGAATTTCGGCAACTGCTTCGTGTACGCGCTTGCCAAGTCTCGCCACGAGCCGCCGCTCTTCAAGGGCAGCGATTTTTCGCAAACGGATATCACTGCGGTGCGGGGCGGTTGACCGACGTTAAAACCGCACTCTCCTTAGAGGATACTGCAGCCCCTGGAGGCGATTTGAGCGAGCTGTGATTTCGGAGGATACTACGTATGGCTAAGGCGATGACGCAGGCGGGCAAGCTCGACCGACGCGGTCTCACCGACGAACAACTCGTTGCCATGCTGCGCAACATGCTGCTGCAACGGCAACTAGACAACCGCGGCTTTCAGCTCAACCGTCAAGGGAAGATCCCCTTTGCGCTTGGCAGCGAAGGCCACGAAGCCGCGCAAGCGGGCGCCGCCATGGCATTCGTGCGCGGCAAAGACGTCCTCGCGCCGTACTACCGCGACTTGGGCCTGGTGCTCGGCTGTGGCTTCACGCCGCTCGAGATGCTCAACTCGATGTTCGCGCGCGCCGCGGACCGCTCGGGCGGCCGTCAATTTCCCAACCACTTCACCAATAAAGAGATGGGGCTGCTCTCGATCAGCTCCATTATCGCCGCGCACTGCCCGCATGCCGTAGGCGTCGCGTACGCTTTCAAGTACCGCAAGGAAGCCGGCCGCGCCGTCCTTTGCTGCACGGGCGAAGGCGCGACGAGCGAAGGGGAGTGGCACGAGTCGCTCAACTTTGCCGCCGTCCACAAACTGCCGGTGGTGTTCTTCGTTGAGAACAACAACTACGCGATCTCGACGCCCTCGACAATGCAGATGGGCGTGGAGCACGTGAGCGACAAGGCCTCCGGCTACGGCATGCCCGGCGTGCTCGTCGACGGCTTCGATCCGATCGCGACGTACGCCGCGATCAAAGAAGCGATGGATCGGGCCCGGAGTGGCGGCGGGCCGACGCTCGTCGAGGCGATGGTCTTCCGTTACCTCTCGCACTCGACCGACGATGACGACCGCAGCTACCGCGATCGCACCGCGATCGAAGAAGCGCGTAAAAACGATCCCGTGCCGATGTTCGAAAAACGCTTGCTCGATGCGGGCGTCGTCGATGAGGCCAAGATCAAGGCGCTCAAGGCTGACGTCTTACGCGAAACCAACGAAGCGACCGACACCGCCGAATCGTACCCGCTTCCAGTCGCCGCCGATCTCTACAAAAATGTATACGAAGGAGCCTTTGAGCCGTGGCTGTGATGAACAATGTCGATGCAGTGCGCGAAACGCTGCACGACGCGCTGCTAAATGACGACCGCACGCTCATCATGGGCGAAGACGTCGGCGCACGTGGAAACGTCTTCCTAATCACCAAAGGCTTCCTCGAAGAGTTCGGCCCAGAGCGCATCATCGATACGCCGCTCGCCGAAGCCTCGATCGTCGGCGTCGCGATCGGGATGGCGATGGAGGGTCTGCGCCCGATCGCGGAGATTCAGTTCGCCGACTTCATCTATCCGGCGTTCAATCAAATCGTCGGCGAAGCAGCGAAAACGCGCTATCGCTCCAACGGTGACTACACGTGTCCGCTCGTGATCCGCACGCCATACGGCGGCGGGGTGCGCGGTGCGCTCTCGCACTCGGTCTCGATCGAAGCGCTCTTCTATCACGTCCCCGGACTGAAGATTCTCGCGCCGTCGACGCCTGCCGACATCAAGGGGCTCTTGACGGCGGCTATCGAGGATCCCGATCCCGTCCTCTTCCTCGAACATAAGAAGACGTATCGCTCGGTCAAAGGCGAGGTCCCCGAGGGGCACTACACCATTCCGATCGGCAAAGCGGATATCAAGAAACCCGGCACGCATGCAACGGTCGTCTCCTACGGCTACAACGTCCATCAGGCGCTCGACGCCGCGCAGCGTCTGGAAAAAGACGGCTACTCGATCGAAGTGATCGACCTGCGTTCGATCCGCCCGATGGATCGCACGACGATCCTCGCAAGCGTCGGCAAAACGCGCAAACTGCTCATCATTCATGAAGACAACAAGTTCGGCGGCGTCGGCGCGGAGATTTCCGCGATGGTCGCTGAGGAAGCGTTCTTCGATTTGGATGCGCCGATCCGCCGCCTATGCGGACCCGACGTTCCCGCGATGGGCTATGCCATAACGCTGGAAGAAGAGTTCATGATCTCGACCGATCGCATGATGCATGCGATGCGCGAACTCGCGGAGTTTTAAATGGCAACCACGATTACGATGCCGCAGCTCGGCGAGACCGTCACCGAAGGGACCGTCGCGCAGTGGCTCAAGAAAGTCGGCGATAGCGTCGAGAAGTACGAACCCTTCGTCGAAGTCTCGACCGATAAAGTCAACGCCGAAGTTCCCTCACCGGTGAGCGGAACGATCCGCGAATTTATCGTCAAGGAAGGCGAGACGGTTCCGACCGGCGCGCCGATCGCGATCATCGATGAGATCGGCGCCGCTTCCGTCGCACCACCCGCCCATACGCCCTCACCCTCGGAGCAAGTCGCCGATCGTGCGCGCGCCGTGCCATCGAGCTACGGTGCGGGGGGGACGATGGAAGCCGTTCGTCAAGGCGCAGCCGAGCCCGTTCCCGGCGGCAACGTCGGCGTCCCCGCGTATAGCAACGGCGCCGCGAGCAACGGTGCGCACGCAAACGGCAACGGTGCCGAGGTCACGATTCCGCGCGGCGTCTCCCCCGCCGTTCGTCGCCTCGCGCGCGAACATAACATCGATGTTACTCGCGTGCACGGCACGGGCTCCAACGGCCGCGTCACGGCAAACGACATCGTTGCTGCCGCATCCGCAGGCCCGAGCGCCGCCGCTGCTGTTGCGATCTCGGCTGATAACGCGGAATACGTCGCGCGTCCGGCCGCACCGCAAGCACCCGCCGCTTTGCGACCCGCCGCACCCAGCGGCAAAACCAGCTACGCACATCCGATCCCGGGCGAAACGATCCCGCTCACGCAAGCACGCAAGATCATCGCGCAGCGCATGCTCGAATCCAAGCATACCGCGCCGCACGCGTGGACGATGATCGAGTGCGACGTCACCAATGTCTGGAAGTGGCGCGCGAAAGAAAAAGATGCCTTCGAGCGCGACTACGGCGTCAAGCTTACGCTCTTGCCATTCTTCATCCGCGCCGTCGTCGAATCGCTCGGCAAGTTCCCGCTCATGAACGCGCGCTTCACCGACGAGGGCATTCTCGTTCACAAAGACGTGAATGTCGGGATCGCGATCGGCCTCGAGACCAACCTGATCGTGCCGGTCATCAGGAACGCCGATTCGCTCTCGATCAAGGGCATTGCGCTTGCCGCGGGAGTCCTGATCGACAAAGCGCGTCGCGGCAAACTCGGCGCCGATGACTTGAGCGCCGGTACGTTCACGGTGAACAACACGGGTGCCAACGGGTCGCTCATGTCAGCGCCCATCATCAACGGCGGGCAAGCGGGCATCATCACGATGGAGACGATCGTCAAGCGCCCGGTCGTTACGGCCGATGACTCGTTCGCGATTCGATCGATGATGAACATCTGTCTCTCGCTCGACCACCGGGTGGTCGACGGGTTCGTCGCAAGCGGTTTCCTCAACGATATCCGTAAACGGCTCGAATCGATGGGACCGGGGCAGGCGCTCTAGTTCTAGGCCTCACACGCGGGCGCAGCGAAGGCGCCCCGTGTGAACGTTCCTTTGCGCTCGCTTGGCCGACGCACGTCCGTCGGCGGAATCGCGCTTTGCGTGCTGCTTTTGGCGCTCGGCCGGGGATCGTCTGCGACGATTCCGGCCGCCTCAACCGAACCGCACGATCTCATTCCGACGAGCTCGACGCTCGCACGCGTTCACGCCCTCTACGTTCGCGCGCACGGCCGCGAACGTTCGTCAAAACTCGAAGTCATCGAAGATTGGCGGCTCACGCAAGACGGAACGAACGGCGTCTTCCGCGTGCATCGGCTGGGTCGCGATTACCGCGAAACGACGATCCTCGGACCGCTCTCGTACGAGAATGGCCAGCGCGGCGCGGTACGCTGGCAGACGAATCGCAATGGGCTCACGTTTAGCTTTGCGGGAATTCACGAACGCGACGCGATCAGCGAGCGTGTCTTCGAGGGACCGCTGCGGAACGATCGTGATGAGAAACTGATCGGCGAATCCGTCCAAGCGAACGCCTACGTCATCGAGGTCAATCCGCCCGGCGGCCGCCACGAGTGGTTGTATATCGACAAACACACGGGTCTGATCACGCGTCGCGACCGGCTCGAGAAACATCGCCGCTACGTGACGACCTTCGACGATTACAAATACTACGATGGCGTCGCCGAGCCGTCGAAGATCAGGTCGGTCGACTCATACGGTAACGAGCGCGACCAGGTTCTCACCTCGCGCACTTACGACTGGACCCCGGACGTGCGCGATGTCGAAATGCCGACGAAACATCGCGATTTCGTTGAGTTTCCGGCGAACACCGGGACGGTTCGCTTACCTGCGCGCCTGGTCAACGGTCTCTTCGTCGTGCGGGTGGGCGTCAACGGACGGCCGTACGACTTCCTGATCGATTCCGGCGCCGCCGGGATCGTGATCGATACGAGTGTCGCCGAGCAGCTCAACCTCGAACGGTACGGCAATCGCATCGGCGCGACGATCGGTTCGTATGCAGAGTCGACGACGATTCTGAATTCGCTGAGCGTCGGTTCGCTCAAGATGCAGCGCGTCGTCACGCGCGTCGTGCCCGTTCCGTTTCGGATCGACGACCGTACGCGCGTCGCGGGACTGCTGGGCTTCGACTTCTTCGCCGATTGCGTTCTGCATCTGGATTACGATCGGGGCATCGCCGAGGCGATCGACATGCCGAATTTCAAGGCGCCCGAAAGCACGACCGCGATTCCCGTTGCTCTCGATGACAAAACGCCGAGCGTGAAGGCCCACATCGGAAGCGCCCTCGCACGGCTGATGATCGACACCGGCGCGAACCGCACCCTCGTCTTTGCGAGTTTTGCCGACCGCGCCGATCTTGCAAGCGAACGCATCGCCGCAACGACGCGTTTCAGAGGTGTCGGCGGAACGGGCAATGGCGAGATGACGCGTCTTCACAGTTTCGAATTCGCCAACGTCGCCCTCACCGATATGGCCGTGGAGATCTCGAGCGACGACTTCGCAAGCGAAGATCTCGACGGCGTTTTCGGCGCCGATCTGCTCAAGAATTACGACGTCTACTTCGACTATCCGGCAACACTCGTGCACGTGCGTCGCGCACGGCACCTTCCGATCGTGGCGGTAAATAAATGAGCCTGCATGCACTGGCGGTGGCGATGGGCATCACCCAGCCCGAGAATCCGGCCGACGTTTTTCTTGGTTCGTAGATGTGCGCGAGCGACCCGTGGACTTTCGCGCGTGCGAAAAACGATGCATTCATCGAAGTCTGCTGCGGGAAGCCCGAGGCGCTGGACGGCACGGCCCGTTTTGGGTACGTCACGGGGCTGAAGAGCTGGGTCTACCGCGATTTTCATACGGACGGCAGTTACGCCGATTTGAGTGCCCGCTTCATCACGCCGGACCGTTGGGAATTCACCGGCCCCTATTACCCCGCCGGTGCGGACGCACCGCTCGATGGCGTGATCGGATACCGGATCGTGAGTCCAACGCAATACGCCCGCACGTTTGCGTCGCGTCGACCCGACGGCTCGATCGAGCCATCGGGCGGTGATACCTGTCGGAAGATGCCTTAGCGCAAATCCAAAATGTTTGCGATGTTGGCTTTCTTGCTGACTTTGGGGACGATCTTTCCAGTAGCCGAGGTGGCGAGCGATGTAACGCCCGGCCCGTGACCCGCGACGAGTGAATTGCCGTGCGCGACGATGCCGATGCTGATTGCGCCCGTGCGATAAATACGGCCGAAGCTGTGGTCGGCATCTTCGATTGCAACGATGTCACCGAAACGCAGTTCGTTCAAGCCGTACTTCTCGACCGTTACCGGATCGAATGACTGAATGTCGTAATCGCCACGCATGACGGTGTTGCGTCCGAGGCCCGAGCCCATGATCGAAGCCGGGACGACCTTCGCCACGGTGCAGTTGAACGTACCGTCTTCGAACGTCGCGCCCCACTTCTCGAGAAACTCGGGGTCCAGATTGAAAAGCTTGACGTCGCCTGCATCTTCGATCTCAAGTCCGATGCCGAACGCGCGAATCGAGAGTTTATCGCCGAGTTGCAACTTCTCGAGCACTTTGGACTTGAAATCGACCATCACATGTTCGATGCCGCCATGTTTGCCCGTCACGACGCCCGTCTCGCCTTTGGCCTCACCGCTCATCACCGTGACCGGGTTGCCGACGCATGCGAGGACGTTGTAGCCGACGTTGACTTTATCATCGGGGTGGCGCGAGGAGACCGCGGGCTCGATGTGATCGCCAACCCAGCCAAACGCCGAATCACCGACCCGCACGTTGAGGCAGATACCGCCGACGCTTGGGATCACGAGCGGCCGACCATCGTGGGTGATCTCGTAGATCCCCGAGGGGATCGAAGGCGGCGCGACCTCCCCCGAGAGGGTCATCGCAACGAGTTTGTCCCGGTTGGTGTTCATCATTGAGGCCCGCCGTTCGCGTCGAGGGCCTCCACTCCCCCACGCGGTAAGAAGAAGCTCGTGCTCATTCGCAAGCAGTTCAAATTTGAAGCCGCCCACGTGTTGCCGTACCATCCCGGCAAATGCGCGCGCCTGCACGGGCACTCTTATCGCCTCGACGTCGCACTCGACGGGCCGCTCCAAGACGTCGGTGCGGCGCGCGGGATGATCGAGGATTTTGATACGCTCAAAGCCGTCGTGACGGAGGCGGTCATCGACCCGCTCGACCACCGCTCGCTCAACGACATCATCGACAATCCGACGGCCGAACGCATCGTGCTCTGGATCTGGCAGCGCCTTGCGCCGCGCCTGGTCGGTCTCGTCGAACTCACGCTCTGGGAGACGCAGACGGCCTGCGCGATCCTCACGCGCGGCGACACACTCACCACCGCACAGACGAACCTCGATGCTGCACCTCGCTGAGATTTTCTACAGTGTCCAAGGCGAAGGCACGTTCGTCGGCACGCCCGCCGTGTTCGTGCGCCTTGCCGGCTGCAATCTTGCGTGTTCGTTTTGCGATACCGACTATGCGGTGAAGTTTTTCGACGACGTCGCCGGGGTGGTCGCGCGCGTCCGCTCGCTCGGCGATGCATGTCCGATGGTGGTGATCACGGGCGGCGAACCGCTCGCGCAGCGCGAGACACTCGCGTTGATCGATGCACTGCGGGCCGACGGCCGCCGCGTGCATATCGAATCCAACGGCACGATCCCCGTCGAATTGCCGCGCGATGTGTGGCTCTGCGTCTCACCCAAAGAGCGGCTGCATCCGCAGATGGCCGCGCGTGCGAACGAGGCAAAACTCATCGTCGATGGCCGAGTCCCCGAAGAATGGGCCGCGCAGTTCGGAGCCGGTACCGCGCTCTTCTTGCAACCCGAAGGCAACAAACCGCCAAACGTGGCGCTTGCGATGGCGAGCGCCCAAGCCCAGCCGACGCGCTATCGCATCTCGCTGCAGACGCACAAGTTCATCGGGATTCGCTAAGTGGTCTTGATTGTGTGCGCGCTGCGCGAAGAGCTGTCGTCGCTTGTGGATCGTCCCTACGTTACACTGATGCAGAGCGGCATCGGCCCGGTCGAATCGGCGATCGCGACGGCACGCGCGCTCGCTACGACCCGGTACACCCTGGTGATCAACGCCGGAATCGCGGGCGGCTTTCGCGATCACGTCGGAGTCGGGGACTCCGTTGCGGTCGTCGAGGAATACTACGTGGAGATAGGCCGCGAAGACGGCGAACCGCTCGATCTTCCGGCAGGCGCGATGCTCGATGATAAAGCGATCAGCGATCCGCGATTGCTCTCCCCGTACAAAGAAGGCATCCTCGGTTCGCACCTTGGCAACGGCATCACCTCGGCGACCGTGACGACGAGTGAGGAACGCGCGGCGTTGCTCGTAGAAAATTTCAATCCGATGGTGGAATCGATGGAAGGCTTCTCGGTTCTGCGAGCGGCCCGACGCGCCGGCGTCCCGGCGATCGAACTACGCGGCATCTCGAACATCGTCGGCGCTCGAGCGTCCAGCCAGTGGGACTTCCGCGCCGGAAGCACCGCTGCCGTGCGCGCGGTCGACGCCTTTCTCGATAATCTCGACTTAGGATTTGCATAAGTGACCTACGATCTCGCCTATTCGCCATGTCCGAACGACACGTACATTTTCGCCGCGCTCACCAACGGACTTCTTCCCGGAGCACCGCACGTCGAAGTGATCCTCGATGATGTCGAAGCCCTTAACCTTGCGGCAAAAGAACACCGACACGCGCTCACCAAAGTCAGTTACGGCGCGATCCCCTATTTGTTGGGTGGATATCGCATCTTGCGAGCGGGCGGCGCACTCGGTCGGGGTTGCGGTCCGCTGCTGATCGCAAAGCCAGGCGCAAGCGAGGCGGCACCCGCGCTCGATTCGTTTTCGTCCGATGCCGTTTTCGCGATTCCCGGCCGCATGACGACGGCCTATCTCTTGCTGCGTCTAGCGCTCGGCCGCGAACCGAACATCGTCGAGATGCGCTTCGATACGATCGTCGATGCCGTCAACACGGGCGCCGTCGATGCTGGCCTCATCATCCACGAGTCGCGCTTCACCTACCAGCGCACGGGACTCGTCTCGGTGATCGATCTTGGTGACTGGTGGGAGCGGACGACAGGTCAGGCGATTCCGCTCGGAGCCATCCTGGCACGCCGCGATCTCGATGATGCCGCGGCACAGCGCGTGAACGATGCGATCCGCGAGAGCTTGGCGCTCGCGCGCCACGATGAGTCGAAGATCATCGACTACGTGCGCGAGCACGCCTTCGAGATGGAAGACGACGTGATGCGCAGGCACATCGGACTCTACGTCAACGAGTACAGCGACGATCTCGGCGACGTCGGCGTGGCAGCGATCGACGATCTCTTCGCGCGCGCACACGCCGCCGGGTACATCCCCGAACACAAGCCGGAGTTCGTCCCCGCACGCTAATCGCGGGAACCTTCGGCGCTCTGGGGCGCTCTGGCTACTGTTATGATCGCCACTCGAGCTGAAGCCCGCGACCGTCTTGCTGCTTTCGTCCCGCACGCCGGGCGCACGTACGCCGCCACGCGCAACGAAGACCGTGGGCCGAGCGACCGCACCAACGTCTCGGTCCTCTCGCCCTACGTTCGCTCGCGATTGTTGACGGAGGAGGAAATACTCCGCGCCGTCCTCGCACGCCATTCGCTCGCGGGCGCGGAAAAATTCGTGCAAGAAGTCCTGTGGCGGACGTATTGGAAAGGCTGGCTCGAATCGCGGCCGCTCGTCTGGACGCACTACCGGCGCGATCTCGACGCGCAGTACGCGCGCCTCGCAAGCGAAACGGACCGCGCGCGGATGCATGCTGAGGCTATCGAAGGCCGGACCGGAATTGCGGCATTCGATGCATGGACGCGCGAGCTCGTCGACCACGGCTACCTGCATAACCACGCCCGCATGTGGTACGCGAGCATCTGGATTTTCACGCTGCAGCTGCCGTGGGAACTCGGTGCCGACTTCTTCATGCGGCATTTGCTCGACGGCGATCCGGCCTCGAACACGCTCTCCTGGCGCTGGGTCGCTGGACTTCAAACGCGCGGCAAGACCTATCTTGCCACCGCCGGCAACATCAGCCGCTACACGAACGGCCGCCTCAGCGCCGGTGCGCGTCTTGCAACCGAAGCAAATGCCATCGACGGGCCCGCTTATTCACCCGGGAAGCTGCCGGAACTCGAAATCGCGCCGCGATCGAACGAACCCGCACTTCTCGTCTTGCACGACGACGACGCAGGCGTCGAAACGTTGGATCTCGCCGGACTGGACATCGCAGGCTCCATCGGATTCTGCGCCGCTGCCCGGCGCTCGCCAAAGACGGTGTCGTCCGCCGTTACAACTTTTGCTTCAGCGGCGATCGCCGACGCACTCGAACGGGCGCCACATGGTGCCCCTTCACTCGTGGTCCCCTCGGAGGACCTCGATCTCGCGGCGCACGCGATTATCGCCGCGGCAAACAAAGCCGGAGCCACCCGAATCGCACTACCGTTCATGCCCATCGGCCCCGTGCGCGATGCGTTTTCCACGATGAAGCCGCATTTCGACGCGGCGAATCTCCGCGCCACCGAAATCGGCCGCGCATTCGATGCCGCCGTGTGGCCGTACGCGACGCGCGGTTTCTTCAATCTCAAAGACAAGATCCCAAGCGTTCTCACGACACTTGGGATCTACCAGCAGCGCTAGACCGCGCGCCTACGTTTTCGGCTTCGAGCGTTCGGACTCGATCAACTTTTGATAGAAACCAACCGCCGGGGCAAAGTTGAAGCTCGGGATGTCTGCACCCGATAGGCCGCGCGAGCGGAGCTCACCGCCGGAGACGAACGGCATATCGAGACAGTCTTCGAGTTTCGATGCAAATGCGCGATCGTCGGCCCGCACTTCAAGCCACGTTTCGGATTTTGCGACGTGCGGGGAAATCGCAAAGCCCTCCGGTGAAATCGGATGTCGCCCACCATAAAATGCATCGACGTAACGTTGTAAGGCCGTTGCAGCCTCTTGCACGACTTGGCGCGAACGTGGCGGACAGGCTGTCTCGAGGACCGTGAAGCGGGCGTCGCCTTTGCGGCTTGAAAAACCGGGTTTCCAGCTCCGACTGTAGCTATTATCGTCGTTAAAGGGTTCGGGCGCAAAATAGAGCCCGATTTGTTCCGAGTAATAGACTCGGAACTCGCGGCTGCGATCTTCGCGTTCGCGCCAGCCCGGCGCATAAACGCCGAGCTTCTTTGCCTTGTCGATCGTGTCGTCATGAATGCGATCGCAGGTGAAGAACGATCCAAACGAACGTGCACGTCCGGATGCAAACGAAAGTTCGAATGACGGCGACGCTCCAGAGGTGACCGCTCGCATCGTGAGCGCCTCGTACTGAAGCGGCGCTACTGCGCGCGGATCCTGGCCCCGCACCGCAGCGGCGCCGACGCTTTTGACATAGGCGTCGACGGCATCCTCATACGGCTTTGCGGCGAGGAGTTTTTCCGGACTGCAAAGCGGTGTATCCGTGCGGGGAGCCAGCCACCCAGCTGTCGGCCGCGGCTCGAACTCGAGCGGTTCAAATGAAAAGCCGCCGCTCAAATTAAATCCCGGCGAGAGGTTGTCGGCTCGGTCGATATTCTGCCGCCCGAGCGCGAGACGCATCGTCACCCCATAGGTGCGCGGTAAAAACGGCTGCGCGAGCTGTGGGAACGGAGCAAAGCCGGTAAATGCACTACCATGAGCGTTTCCGACATTCTGGACCGAAGCAACGATATCGGCGGCGTTCACGCGCACACGAACGCCGGCGTCTACGTCGAAGATCGCTCGCGAACCATACGGGTTATTGGCGCTCAAACCCCGCGCGCTGACAAGGAGTGTCGTTGCCCGGCTAACGGCCGCCTTGCCTTGAATCGAATATCGGGCGAGCGGCCTGCCCGGCAACTGATCCCCCGGGATGAGGTTCGAGCCGGGAGCGAAGAGGATGCTCGACCCAAACGCCCGCGCACGTGCAAGTGCGTAGGAGATCGTCAGTTTTCCGCGCGGCGTTACGTCAAACTGAGCACCGATGTTCAGCCCATCGCTCAACTGGCTGCCAACACTCGCGTTCGTCGTGAAGTATGAATTCTGCCCGCTCAAGAGCAATGGGTTGGCGCATTCGAGCGAAGCGATTTGTCCCGCTCGGGCGTAAAAGCCAGGCGTCAGCGCGAGCGATCCAAGCGCGTTGCCGGGCAACGCTGCCGAAACGCTGGCGTTGGTCGCATTATTCCGAAAGCCATCGATGCTCAGCGAGTAGCCGTCGCCGACGTGATTGAAGCTCGCTCGAAGATTGGAAGCGGTTCCCGTATCGCCCACGAACGACGGACCGCCGAAAAGCGCACGACCGGTGTTGCAGTCCGGCTGAACGGTCTCCGCAAGCGACGTGCCAGGGAACGTCGCCGTTTTTGACGGTAGCGTTCCGTTTGCATACGTCGCGCGGAGCGAGTCCCGCTTCGTGAGCTGATAGTTCGTCTCACCGCCGACGATCGGCTGCGTCGTTCCGTAGCCGCCGTTGATGCCGCCCTGGAGCGAAATATCAAACCGCCGACGGGTCAGAAGCGGGACGACGAGCTTCGCAGATGAGAGCGACGTTGCAGGCAATGGAATTGGGCCACGTTGCGCGGCCGCGCCCAGAATCGTTGCCGCATCGTGCGTCGATTGCAGCGTGAGCGTCGCACTATGTTGCTGCGTGATCGGAAATCCAAGCGACGCGACGACACCGATGCGATCGAGGACGGTACTGCCCGCCGCTCCGCCGATCAAGGTGCCCTCAATTGTCTGCGCGCTATTATCGAACCCACTCGTCGAACGCGACGCGAACACGTGTACCTCGAGATTCGCCCGATCGAGCGTTCGTTGATCGCGATACTGTGCGAACTCGACCGTCGTTGTCGAGCCGTTGCCCGGACCGTAGCCGCAAGGCAGCGGTCCGCTCTGGAACGTGCAGATCAGCGGGTCATGTTTTTCGATCCGTCCGTAGTCGAGCAACCCGACGTGATTTGCATCGTACCCGTAACGTAGCGTCGTAAAGTCCGTTGTGTTCCGACTCGCCGTCGCGTGCGGGTAGAAGACCCCGCTGGTATCGAGCAAGGCGCGTCCGTCGATCTGCGTCGTCGCATCGGTCACCGAATGCGTCACGGCAATCCCAAGGCGCCCGGTCGTCCCGCGAACCTGGACGCTCGACGCAACGCTACCGAATGAGGCGCCCCGCTGTTTTGCGATGCCGCCCCAATCGATCGTGGGGTCGTAGGAGCGAAAATCGAGCGTGCCGCCGGGCGCGCCAACGTCTCCAGCGTCGACGCCGGCCGAGGAAAACGCATCGCTTGAGAACAGGCCCAACTGCGTCGAGGATCCACTGCCAAAAATCGGTGACCCATTAATCGTTACCGCTGTTTGGCCGGCACCTTGATTGTTGATCGACAGGCCGCCGAAGCCGTCGTTTCCGATGCTCGGCACGAAGCGGATCGCCGACCCGACATCGCTCGCAATTTGCGCGGCCGCATCCTGATCGCCAACGGCGCGCGCGCCGCTCGGTGGAGGCGATGCCTTCGTACGCACGCTCCCGATCCGACGGGGTCCCGTTCGCTTTCCGACCACCGTCACGGTTTGCGTCTCGCCAACGCGCACGGTCAGAACGTAGTCACGCGTGAACTCAAAATCGGCGGCGGAGACATTGATTCCGTAGACACCGGGCGCGACGCCGGCGAAGTCGACGCTGCCGTCCTTATTTGCAATCCCGTCGTACACGCGCTCATCGCTTACGATTCGAACCACGGAACGCGGTACGGGTCGTTTTGCAATGTCCTCAACGACGAGAACATGAACGTTACCGGTCGCAAGGGCCGCCGGAGCCTCGGCTGCATCGCCCCGCATGACCGAGCTAAGAGCGAGAAGAATCACCAGCGACCAGACAAGACAAGAAGAGAAAACCGTGCGCATCACGCTACCCGTAAGAATGTGACTGGCGATCTTTCTCTCTACGATGCCGCCGCCCATTTCGGGTGTTGGTTCAAGCTGCCCGGAGCGCGTATGGCTCTGCGATAGCTTCCCCGCTCGACACGTAGAAAGGATCGTTTCGCGGCGTCTTCAACACGTGAGGCCGTCCTTTGTTAACACGATGACCTGTCTTCGTTCTGACGCGTAGGGGGCGTTATCGATTGCGGAACCGATTCGATCGCGGTGCGATTATCGCTGGCAGCATCGGTTCAGCAGTTCTGATCGTCGGCTGGATTGTCTCGACGGGCATCGTTGGGCCGCTTGCAAAAAGCTGGTGTACCTCGGGCGCGATCAACCAGATTTCGCTTTGGGCGTTGGGTCTCTCGCTCTTGGCCCTTGTCCCCGCTGCACCCATCGATTGGGGTATTCCGATTCCGCCATACAAGAGTAAGACCAAAGAGAAAAGCCCGCGCTACGCAGGCGAAGCCGAACTTCGAAGCGGCCTCGCGGGCGCGGCGGCTTACGCGTCGCATCACGCAACATGCAACGTGTATTACCCTACGCACTCGCATACATATACGGGCTCGCCGTCGTCGCCGGCGTGATGTTTCGCGGCCCGTTCGTATAGCTGCCGGTCGTCCTGACGTTCGTCGTGATGCCGTTGCTCGATGCGACCGTCGGCATTTCGCTGTGGAATCCCGACCCGGCCGATGAATCGCGGCTCACGAACCAGCGCGGCTTCCTTTTCATCATCTGGGCGTGGGTCCCATTCGAGGCGGGGGCAATCGCCTGGGCGCTCTGGGTGTGCCTCCAACCCGGAACGACGTGGCCCGAGCGCATTGGGTTAGCGGTCGGTGTCGGGTTGATGAACGGCGTCGTCGGTATCACCTACGCGGTGCCGGGCCAACACGTCTCCGCGTGGCAGATTGAAGGCAAACGCCTGCGCAGGCAAGGAACGCCCATCGCGACGCCACGCAATCGCATGTTGCAATATGCCGTACTCCTCGTCGTGCTCTACGCTGCGATCTTTTCCGCCACCAACGCGCTTGGAGTCGCATTCTTCGCCGTGCAGAGTCTCGTTGCGTTCGCGAGTTTGGAGATCGTCAACTACATCGAACCCTATGGCCCCCGCCGCGCGCGTAAACCCGACGGCCGGTACGAAACCGTGCGGCCCGCACACTCGTGGAACACGGGCTTTCGCATCTCGAATTGGCTGCTGATCGACCTCGCCCGGCACTCGGACCATCACGCCGTCGCGAGTCGACGCTTCCAAATTCTGCGATCTCACGACGCAGCCGATGCGCCGATGATTCCATTCGGCTACGCGACCATGTACCTGCTCGCGCTTGCGCAGCCGCTCTGGTTTCGCGTAATGCAGCCACGGTTACTCGCGTGGCAAACGACATCCCTCGACTTGGCGCTCGCGCGCGCCGACATGGTCCGAAGTTGATCGAAACGGGGCATCTCGCTCTTCGCGTTCATCCCAAGCACAATCATCGGAACCGGGGCATCGACTCGCTCGATCGCTTGAGCCAAGCGGGAATCAGGCTCGCGCGCATGAACGCGGCGCTATGCGTCGATTGCTCCTTGCACTGATCCTTGCCGCAACGTTGCTTGCCCCCGCTACAGCGTTGCCGTTGCCGCCCGCCAAGGTCACCCTCGGCGATGATGTGTTTCTCAAAGAGACGTGGCGCGATCTCAAGGGGCGCTGTATTGGGATCGTTACCAATCAGAGCGGTGTAACGAGTCAGCAAGAATCGATCGTCGATTCGGTACGCCGTAATCCCAACATCTGCGTGAAGGCGCTGTATTCGCCCGAACACGGTTTGCGCGGCGACCAGCCTGCGGGAGCGTACGTCGCTTCATATACCGATCCGCGCTCGGGATTGCCCGTCTACAGTCTCTACGGAAAAACACGCCATCCCAGCGCCGCGATGCTCGCCGGGGTCGACGTGCTGGTGTTCGATATTCAGGACGTCGGTAATCGGTCGTATACGTACATCTCGACGATGGCGTACATCATGCAGTCAGCGAAAGAATTCGGGAAGGAAGTCTGGATCCTCGACCGCCCCAACCCCATCGGCGGCGAAATCGTCGAGGGACCCGTTCTCGACCCGAAATTTTCTTCGTTTATCGGTTTGTATCCGATTGCGATGCGCCACGGCATGACCGTCGGCGAACTTGCGAAACTGTTCAACGACCGCTTCGCGATCGGCGCGAACCTGCGCGTGATTCCGATGCGGGGTTGGAATCGCGGCATGACCTGGAGCGATACCGGCCTCTCGTGGGTGCAGACCTCGCCCTACATCCCCGAGTGGGAGACGACGCTCGTCTATCCCGCAACGGGGCTGATCGACAACGCCGGTATCAACAACGGCACCGGCTTTACCAAACCGTTTAAACTCGCGGGCGCGTACGGCTTCGACGGCTACAAATATGCCGACTATCTTAACGCCCGCGCGATTCCCGGCGTGCATTTCCGGCCTGCGTCCTGGTCGCCGATCTCGGGCTTTTGGGCCGGCAAGACGCTCTCAGGCGTGGAGCTTGTCGTCTTCGATCCGCACGCCTTCGAGAGCGTCCGCACCGCCGTCGAATTACTCGTCGCCGCGCGGACGCTCTCCCCGGGCATCATTCAAGTAAAGGAAACGCGCCCGCTCGATATCGATTGGGGCACCGATTCGCTACGCCTCGGACTCCTACGCGGCGAGAGCGTGGAACAGATCGAAGCCGGCTGGGAACCCGGCATCACGGCGTTCCGTACGCTCCGCGCGAAGTATCTCTTGTACTAAGCTTCGCTGAGGGCGCGGCGGCTGACGCGTCGAACCACGCAATATGCAACGTGTATTACCCTACGCACTCGCATACATTTACGGGATAGCCGTCGTCGTCGGCGTGATGTTTCGCGGCCCGTACGTCTGGCTGCCGGTCGTCCTGACGTTCGTCGTGATGCCGTTGCTCGACGCGACCGCCGGCGTTTCGCTGTGGAATCCCGACCCGGCCGACGAATCGCACCTCACGAACCAGCGCGGGTACCGTTTCATCACCTGGGCATGGGTCCCGTTCGAGGCGGGGGCGATCGCCTGGGCGCTCTGGGTGAGCCTTCAACCCGGAACGACGTGGCCCGAGCGCATCGGACTAGCAGTCGGGGTCGGGTTGATGAACGGCGTCGTCGGCATCACCTACGCGCACGAACTGATCCACCAGTCGAACCGCTTCGAGCGGTTTCTCGGCGACGTCTTACTCGCGCTCGCGACGTATTCACACTTCCGGGTCGAGCACGTCTTCGGCCATCATCGTCACGTCGCGACGCCGGCGGATCCGGCAACGGCGCGCACCGGTGAAACGTTCTACGCGTTCTTCGTCCGCTCGGTGCCGGGCCAACTCGTCTCCGCGTGGCAGATCGAAGGCGAACGCTTACGCAGGCAAGGAATGCCCATCGCGACGCCACGCAATCGCATGTTGCAATATGCCGTGCTCCTCGTCGTGCTCTACGCTGCGATCTTTTCCGCCACCGGCGTGCTTGGAGTCGCATTCTTCGCCGTGCAGAGTCTCGTTGCGTTCGCGAGTTTGGAGATCGTCAACTACATCGAACACTACGGCCTCAGCCGCACGCGTAAACCCGACGGCCGGTACGAAACCGTGCGGCCCGCGCACTCCTGGAATACGGGCTTTCGCATGTCGAATTGGCTGCTCATCAACCTTGCCAGGCACTCGGACCATCACGCCGTCGCGAGTCGACGCTTCCAAATCCTGCGGGCCTACGACGAAGCCGATGCACCGGTGCTTCCATTCGGCTACGCGACGATGTACCTGCTCGCACTCGCGCCGCCGCTCTGGTTTCGCGTGATGCAGCCACGGCTACACGCGTGGCAAGCGACGTCCGTCGACTCGACGCTCGCGAGCGTCGACATGGTCCGAACCTAACCGAGCGCTGCGCGCAAAGTATCTCCTGGACTAGGAATTGCTGCGGTCGCGAAGCTCGCGCAGTTGTGCGAGATGCACGAAACGCTGAATCTCCTCGCCGACGCGCGGATCGAGTCCGAGAAACTGAATCCCTTGCATGAACTTGCGGCGGCGCACGTTCAAAAACGTGATCACGACTTTGCCCTTGATCGTCATCTCTTTGAACGTCGGGGGCGGAACCATGATCTTCTTCTTGCGCGGTCCCAGGGGCGTCGATTCTTCGATTTCTTTTTCGATACGCAACGGACTGATGCGTTCGTTCGGCAGCGTGAAGCGGAATACGACTTCCGACCCGTTCGGCAAATCTTCATCGCCGATCAGCCGTAAACCACCGGCGCTCAAATCGTCGCCCTGCGCGGTGCGCGAGCCGGATCGACCGCTGAGCGTGTAGAACATCGTGAATTCTACGGACGCACGAAAGCTGCCGCGCTTCTGACCACCCGGAGGTGGCGGCGGCGCTTTCTTACTAGCGGACTTTCGTGCTCCACCGAAATTGAACATATGTTGGCTTGCGTTTCCAGGAAGAAACGCGGCGCCCTTCGTAGGTGACTCGACCATGCCCGAACTCGCGGCACGCCTTCTCGCGGCGCTCGGCCCGGAGGCCGTTCGCTTGGCCCCTGAGGACCTCGCGGCCTATGCCTACGATGCGTACAGCGAGGACGGGATGCCCATCGCTGCCGTGATCCCGCGCGACGCGCGCGAGACGGCGCTGGCCGTGCGCATCGCCCGCGAGTGCGGTGAGCCGATCGTGCCCCGCGGTGCGGGGACGGGACTGTGCGGCGGCGCGGTTCCGGCACGCGGCGGAATTGTGATCTCGTTTGCGCGCATGAATCGAATCCTCGAACTCGACGTGCGAAACCGCCGCGCGCGCGTTCAGCCCGGTCTCATCAACCTCGACCTTTCGCGTGCGATCGCACAGCACGGGATCTTCTACGCGCCGGATCCTTCTAGTCAGAAAATTTCGACGATCGGCGGTAACGTCGGCACGAACGCCGGCGGCCCGCATTGCCTCTCGTACGGCACGACGACCAATCACGTGCTCGCGATCGAATACGTCGATGATACGGGCGAAATTCGCACGACCTCGATCGACGACATCGGCTACGACCTCACCGGCGCCCTGGTCGGTAGCGAAGGCACCCTTGGCGTCATAACCGCCGTCGACGTGCGGCTCATGAAATTGCCCGAAGCCGTCCGCGTCTGCGTGGCCGCGTTCCCCGATGTGGAGAGCGCGTCGGAGGCGGTCTCCGCGATCATCGGCGCGGGCATCGTACCGACGGCCCTCGAGATCATGGATAAGTTGATCGTGAGCGCGGTCGAAGCGCACTATCATGCGGGCTATCCGACCGACAGTGGCGCGGTGTTGCTGGTCGAGGTCGCCGGTGCGATCGACGATATGGACGCAAGTGAAGCGGCGATCGCGAAGATTGCCAAAACGCACGGCGCACTCTCCTGGCGCGCGGCGCGCGATGCCGCCGAACGGGATGCGCTGTGGGCTTCACGCAAAGGCGCCGCGGGTGCCATGGGCCGCATCGCACCCAACTACTACATTCAAGACGCGTGCGTGCCGCGCACCAAATTACCGCAAGTGATGAACGCGATCGATGCGATCTCGGCCGAATATGAAATTCCAGTCGGAAACGTCTTCCATGCAGGCGACGGCAATCTGCATCCGCTCTTAATCTTCGACCGCCGCGACAAACGCCAAGTCAGCGCCGTCGTTGAAGCCGGCACCGCGATTTTGCGTACGTGCGTAGACATGGGCGGCACGATTTCCGGCGAACACGGCATCGGCTACGAGAAACGCGAGACGCTCTCGATGGTCTTCTCCACCGACGACCTCGCTACGATGGGCCGCGTGCGCGACGTGTTCGATCCGACGCGCATCTTCAATCCCGATAAGATTTTCCCAAGCGGCGCGGTGTGCGGTGAAGTCGCACAACCGCCGAGCGCGGCATGATCGAGACGCCTCCGCTGCGCTTCGAGGATCTCGCGCTCGATCGTCAGCGCGTCGATGAATTTGGCCTTGGCGGCCGCGCGCCCGCCCTCGCCGTCGCACCGCACGACACCGCTGCGCTCGCCGCGCTACAGCAGCGCGCAAACGATGCGGGCCTCGCCGTCGTCGTCTTCGGCGGCTCGACATTGCAATCGATCGGCAACGCACCGACCCGGTACGATATTGCCATTTCGCTCGCTCGTCTGACGCGCGTGCTGGAGTACGAACCCCGCGATCTGACGATTGCGGTCGAAGCCGGGATCACCGTTGCGGCCCTCTCGGCACGGCTTGTCGAACACGGGCAATTCGTCCCGCTCGACGCACCGCGCGAGGCGACCGCGACCGTCGGCGGGATCCTTGCCGCGGGTTGGCGCGGGCCGCGTCGAACGACCTACGGCAGCGCGCGCGATTTCGTCATCGGAACCGAGGCGATCCTCGCCGACGGGACACACGCGCACGCCGGCGGTATGGTCGTAAAAAACGTCACTGGCTACGATGTCGGCAAGCTCTACCTCGGCTCGCTCGGAACGCTCGGCACGCTCGTGCGCGTGAACTTCAAATGCTTGCCGCTCGCGCCGGTACGCCGCATCGCGATCGCGCGGCTGGCGGACGAACATCGCGAGCGCGCGCTCGCCCATCTCGCCTCACTTGCGATCGAACCGACGTGCGCGCTCTTGGTACGAGGCTTCGATGCCGCAACACCCGAGGTGAAGAGCGACGGTCCACGTTTGGTCGTGCTCTTCGAGGGCAGCGATACCGTCGTCGAGCGCGCGACCCGCGACTTGCGTTCCGCACTCGGCGCTGCGGGCGTCGCATCGACGACGATCGTGGATCGCAATCCCGAGCATGCGTTCGCGCGCGTGCTCGATGCCTACACCGAGACGCTCACCGGTCGTTCGATTACGTTTCGCTGCACCGGCTTACCCTCAACCGCGCTCGAGCGGTCCGCACGTGCAGACCGGCTGGCACGCGACTTCGTGCTGCGCCTCGATGCCATCATCGATCTTCGGTCGGGAGACTGCACCTTGCGCTTCGTTGCGCCGAAAAAGAACTCGTTCACCCAGATCGCCGCCTCCCTCACCGACGACTTGCGCGCGCTGCTCGAACCCTGCACCATCCTGGCCGGCGATCCCGCGGCGCGCGGCGGGATCGATGCATGGGGCACCGCGCCCCCATCGCTTGCGACGATGCGGTCGCTCAAAACACGATTTGACGGGCGCGCGACGCTCGCGCCGGGGCGGTTCGTCGGTGGCATCTAGCGGCTCGATTATCCGGCGCGATCTCATGCGCACGGTCGGAAACGTCTTACGCACGCCGACGCGTTTCCGCCGACTGTTACGCCTCGGACCGGCGGGGCTCGTACGCATGGCGCGTTTCCTCGGAAAGATCGTTCCGCATGCATCGCGCGAACTCGCGACGATCCGCGCGCGTGCCGCGCAGATCCCCGACCCGGCGCTGCGCGAACAGGCCCTCGCCTCGATCGATCACAAGGCGTATCACGTGCAGGGCGGCTGCATCCTTGCGACGTTCTTACCGACGCTCGCCGCACGGCAGTACGTCGCGATCATCGCCCCACTCGAAACGATCTACGATTACCTCGATAACTTGTGCGACCGTCTGCCGGGCGTCGAAGAACGCGCCTACGGCACGCTCCACGAAGCGCTACTCGACGCGCTCGACGATCGCCGCCCGCGAACTGATTACTATCGCGAGGGACCGCTGCGCGACGACGGCGGCTACCTCGCGTGGCTAGTCGATTCGGTGCGAGTGGGGATTGCGGCGCTTCCGCATCACGACGCCGTGCGGGCGCAACTCATCGACGTCGCCCAGTTCTACGCCGAACTGCAGACGTACAAACACGCGATGGCGGAACGGCGCGAGGACGTCTGCCGCGACTGGTACGAGCGCAACCGCGAGCGTTTCCCCGGCATGTACTGGTGGGAATTCGCGGCGGCGTGCGGCAGTTCGCTCCCCGTCTTTGCGCTGCTCTTTTTAGCTTCGCACGAAACGCTCGACCCGCACGACGTCGCGCGCACGCTCGATGCCTATTTTCCGAACGTCTCGGCCGTCCACATCTTGCTTGACTACTTTATCGATCAGGCCGAAGACCAAGAGCACCGCGAACTCAATTTCGTCGCGTGTTACGCCACGAGCGCCGAGGCGGTCGAACGCGTGCGTCGGCTCGTTGCGACGACCGCCGCGAGCCTGCGAACCCTCGCCGATGCCGATTGGCACGAATTCTTGCTGCAGGCGATGTGCCTGTTCTATCTCACCCATCCCAAGGTGTTCGAACAGCGGCTCGAGGGCGAAAGCGCCGAATTGCTTGCGGCGCTCGGCTAGCTAGAATGCAAACGAAAGTCCGGCGTTGCCAAGAATGCCCTGGTAATAGCCGCGGGCTTTTTCGGTAAACTCGCCGGATTTGAGACCCATAGCATCGAGTACGTCCGGGATTTCCGCGATCGCTTTGCTCGCGTGGCCCCACATCTCGCCGAACACATCTTCAGCGTGGGCCGCGTCGATCTCGTCGCGTTCGACCATCCGCAAGAGGCGGCGTTCGCCAAAGCGCACGTGGTGGCGTTCGTCGTCGAGCACGAAGTCCATGAACTTCCCGATTTCATCGGAGTTCGCGCGCATGTCCATGCAGCCGTACTCGAGCAGGCAGATCGCCAGACCCTCGACGACGAGGTTGTTTCCGATAAGCGCGCCGAGGAAATCGCCGCGTTCGATCGCACGTTCGATCGTCGTGCGAAACTTATTGAAATTCGGAGAAACGAAACGCGCGAGCTTGTCATCGCCTAGGCCAAACTGCGCGAGCTTGACGCGGAAGTGCTCGAGGTGCGCGCGTTCTTCGTCGGCCTGCACGAGCAGATACTTGCGGGCGGCCTCGTCGGGCGCGATTTTCGCGAGTTCGGTCGAACAGTAGAGCGAAATTTCTTCCCCGGCGACAAAGTGCGCGAAGCACCGCTGAAAGAGTTCGGCGGAAGCCGGCATGATCTTGACCGGCGCGAGCGCCCGCACGAGATCGATCCCGGTCAGGTCGTCGAGCGCGAAGATAAACTTCAACATCGCGGGCTTCCGAAATGCCGGGTCGATAATCATTTTCGCGAGCCGGTTTTTTAAGGCCATAGTCGTCCCATCTGCGCGCGTACGCTTCCTCGAGTATCCCTCCGGCGCGACCGGAGCACGGTGAGGGCCGTCACCACGTGCGGGCAATCCCGATCAGGAACGACGCCACGCTGTCTTTCCGAAAGAACCCCTCGCTCGAGAGATGCTGGGCGAGGGCCGGCCGGGTGGCCGCGCGCTGCGAGAGCGGGTCGACGACGTAGCGGAAGACGGCCCGCATGCGGCGCGAAGCTCGAGCATTGGCATCGAAGGTCCCAAGGCTCCGCCGGTAGCTGCGGGTGGCCGCAGCTACGTTACCCCCGGCCTCGATGAGGGCGCGGGCCGCGGCGCTGCCGCAGGTCATCGACTGCGCGATTCCCTCGGCGGAGAACGGATCCGCGACTCCGGCCGCGTCGCCCGCCGCGAAGACGGCGCCGCTCGTGCGGCGGCTGCGGCCGGTCGGGATCACGCCCCCGGAGACGCGTTCGACGCGGGGGTTCGCCCCTAGCGACTCCTGAGCGAAGGGGCTCTCGCGCAGCCAGCGCTCGAGGACACCGCGCAGATCGGGGTCGCGCCGCGAGAAATCGCTATCGACCAGAATCCCGACGTTCGCATAGCGCGCATCGAGCGGAAAGATCCAGGCATACCCGGGAACGACGGCCCGGTCGAAGTGTAGGCCGAACGACGGTTCCAAATCGCGGTCCGCGCGCACGTAGCCGCGCAAGGCCACGAGCCGCGAACGGTGTTTGCCGAATCCGGCCGCGGCGGCAAGCCCCCCCGTCGCACCCTCGGCTAGGATGACGGCGTCGGTATCCTGCGCGGCGTCGGTTATCGACCCGGCAATCCGCGCCGTGATGCGCGCTCCGCCGTCCCTGCGATCGATCGCGCGCACGGTCGTCCCGGGTTCGAACTGGGCACCTGCCGCGATTGCGGCCTGAACGAGGCGGTTATCGAAGTCGCGCCGCTCGACGATCGCGCCCCACGGCAATTCCGCGGGCCAGCCCCCGCGGAAGACCACGCGCGAGGGTGCGCTCATCGTCCCGAACGCCAACGGCACGCGATCGGTGAGGTCGACGCCCAGGCCGCGCGCGACCCGCACGCCGTCGGGTGAGATCCCGTCCCCGCACGTTTTCACCCGCGGCCAAGCGCTGCGCTCGATAAGGCGCACCTCGGCACCCGCTCGCGCGAGTTCGATTGCAGCACTGCTTCCGGCCGGCCCGGCTCCCACGACGACGACGCGCATGTGACCGACGTTTCGAGGTGGCGAGCATTTTCCCGCGAAGGCATTTTTGTGAAGCTCGTACGGACGGCGCTAGTTTTTGCTTTGTGTGCGACGACCGCAGCGGCTGCGGCGACACCCCCATCGACCTTGCGCGGGTTTTCTGCGTACGCCAGCAACCGCGAACGGGCGCTCGAGCGGTCGTTCCTCGATATCCCGAGCGCCTCGGGCGCAAACGACGAAGCGCAACGCATCAACAAGGAACCGCACTACGCGGGGACGCCGGGCGATTATGCGCTGGCGGTCTACATGCGCGATCAGTTGCGGTCCTTTGGATTCGAGTCGACACTCGAGTCGTTTACGGCGCGCGTCGATACGCCCGTTCGCCTGGTACTGCAGGTTCAGCCGAAGCCATACGCGCCGCCACGACCACTTGGGAGTAATGCGCGCTGGCTTGGGACGGTCGACTTCGATTTACGCGAAACACCCGAGGTTGCCGATCCCGATACGTCGCGCGATTCGCCCACGCTCCCGTTCAACGCGGGCAGCGGCGACGGCGATATCATCGCACGCGCCGTGTATGTCAATCGCGGGATTGACGAAGACTATCAAATCCTTCAGCGCGCGGGGGTGGACGTTCGCCGAACGATTGCGATCGTTCGTTATGGCGCACAGTTCCGCGGGAATCTTGCGCTGCGCGCGCAGCAGCACGGCGCCGTCGGCGTTATCTTTTATTCCGATCCCAAAGACGACGGCGCGACACGCGGCGCGGTGTATCCGAGTGGACCGTGGCGTCCGCTCACCGCCGTCCAGCGCGGCTCGGTCGGCGAGGGGATCACCATTCCCGTCTTGCCGATCAGCGCCGCACACCTTCAAACACTGCTCGGCGCGCTCGGTGGAAGCGGAGGCCCCAACGGCTGGGGCGGCTCGCTGCCGATCACATATCCACTCGGGGCAACTACGAACTACGTGCACCTCGTTGTCAAGATGGAGCGCAAGAAGACGACGCTTTGGAACACGGTCGCGCGTTTACGCGGCGGACGTTTCCCAAGCGAGAGTGTCATCCTCGGCGCACACCGCGACGCGTGGGTGTACGGCGTAACCGACAACGGTTCGGGCGTGATTACGATGCTCGAAATCGCGCGCGGCCTCGGCTACCTCGCGCAGAGCGGCTGGCGTCCGGCGCGCACCATCGTGATCGCGGGCTGGGACGGTGAGGAGATCGGTCTCCTCGGCTCGCGGGCATACGTCGCCACGCATCACGAAGAACTCGCACGCGGCTGCATCGCCTACATCAATGCCGATGAAAACGTCGCCGGGGCTGCGTTCAACGCAAGCGCCACCGCGGCAATCGGCGCGAACATCGTCGATGTCTCACGTTCGATCGACGATCCCAACGCCCAAGCGCGCACGATCTTCGACCGTTGGATCGAAACCGAACGCCGCGTCCATCGCGACGCGCGCATCGCAACGCCCGGCATCGATGCACCCGGCGGCGGCAGCGATCACGAATCGTTTCTCGGCGGGCTCGGCACGCCCGTTGCGAATATCGGCTTCGGCGGGCCGGTCGGCGTCTACCATTCGGCATACGACGATTATCAGTTCGCATCGACGTTCGCCGACCCGGGTTTCGCGCTCCACCGGACCGCCGCGCAGGTCGACGGCGTGTTCGCGATGCGTCTTGCCGACGCCGAGGCCGCGCCATATCTGCTCGCACCGTACGTCGGTGCGATGCGTACGGCCTACGCAGAATACCAAGCGCGTTCGGAACGCGATGCGATCGGCATCGACCTTGCGCCGCTACGCACGGCAATCGACCGATTCGCGTCGCTTGCGATCAACGCCGATGCCGCGATGGCGCGCATCTCGACAAGCGGCGCCGGCGTTCCGCCGGATTTAACGACCCGGGAGCTTGGCGCGATCCAAACCCTCAACGGCATCGTCTACGGCGTCAACGGATATGACGCGACCGCTTTTCCAACCCTGAGCGCCGCGTTCACAACGCGGCAACGACCGCAGATCGCAGCTGCCGTCCTCCAAACCGTTGGTGCGCTCGCGCGCGCAACGAACACGCTCTCGTTCTAAGATCTAGGAGACTTATGAAACGTTTCATCGCAGCTCTCGCAATCGTCGCGCTCATGGGCGCACCCGCACTCGCGAAGAAATCCTCGATGTCGGGTACCATGCCCACGTGCAAGTCGGGCGATCCCGTCGTTTGGGTCAACACCAAATCCAAAGTCATGCACATGAAAGGCGATCCGCATTACGGCACCACCAAAGCCGGGATGTACGCGTGTGAATCCGATGCGATGGCCAAAGGCGCGCACATGAGCGGCCAAAAAATGTCGGGCGGCGCGATGGGCGACGGCTCGATGACGGGCATGAAACACCACAAGAAAACGAATGCGATGGCAAGCCCGGCACCCGCCGCGACCTAGACGCTCCGAGCGTCCCGACTAAGCAAGCGAGGTGTCGCCAGTTAGCGGCGCCTCGCCCTTGGTATTAGAAAAACCCAACTTAACGTTAGGAGCACTGCTTTGCGTTCCGTTCTTATTGGCGGCCTCGCCGCACTCGCACTCGCGTGCACGCCCGCTCTCGCATCGCAAGCCGCCGAAAGCGGTATGAACTCGATGCGGATGCCCAAGTGCGTCGCAACCAATCCCATGGTCTGGGTCAACACCGATTCGAAGGTGTATTACATGAAAGGCGAGCGCTACTACGGCAAGACCAAAGCCGGTAGGTACGTCTGCAGATCATCGGCGATGGCGATGCACGCACGTCATGCCAAAACGGGGATGATGAACTCCGGCTCGATGATGAACTCGGGATCGATGAATTCAGACATGATGAAGTCGGGATCGATGAAATCGGGATCGATGAACCCCGGTTCGATGAGCCCCGGTTCGATGAGCCCCGCTACGATGGCTCCACCGGCTGCTACCTCCACGGGTGGCGGCATGATGATGCCTCCGCGACCGTACCCGACCAACGCCAGCCCGCCGAACGCCGGCGGATCGGCACCGCCTACGTTGCCGAACAATCCGGCATCGAAGCCCGCACCGCAGCCCTCCCCGACATAGTCGCCAAACGGACCGCCTCTCACCAGGCGGTCCGTTCCTTGTGGGAAGGGCACGTTCCATCGGCGTATGTCGTCGATTGACGTATGCGCATTACGATTCTCGGGGCCTCGGGCTTTATCGGCCGCCATCTTACAGCTGCACTCGAACGCCGCGGTGACATCGTCACATCGGCGTCACTGCGGAAGATCGATGTTGCGGTGCAGGCCTGCACCAACGCCGATGTCGTTGTCAACTTGGCCGGCGCGTCGGTCGCCGGAAAACGCTGGACGCCGGAATACAAGGAAGAGATTCGGCGTTCGCGCACCGAGTTGCCGCGGCAGCTGATCGACGGTCTTGCGAAATTGCCGAACAAGCCGCAAGCGTACGTTTCGGCCTCGGCGGTCGGTTTCTACGGTACGAGCGAAACCGCAACGTTTACGGAGAAGAGCGCTCCCGGAAACGATTTCCTTGCCCTAACGTGCATTGCTTGGGAAAACGAAGCGCAACGCGCGCGTGAGTTCGGAATGCGCGTTGCGCTCGTGCGCACGGGCATCGTGCTCGGACTCGACGGCGGTGCGCTCGCGCAACTGATGCCGATTTTCAAACTGGGCGGCGGCGGCAACGTCGCAAGCGGCGAGCAGTGGTACTCGTGGATTCACATCGACGATCAAGTCGGCGTGTACCTCGATGCGATCGATCGCTACGAGGGTATCCTCAACGCCACGGCGCCCGCACCGGTGCGCAACAAGGATTTCACCCGCGCGTTTGCCGCCGCGTTGCATCGCCCGGCGTTCCTGCCGGTACCGGCATTCGCACTGCAGTTGCTCTTCGGCGAAGGCGCTGACGTCGTAACCAAAGGCCAGCGCGTACTCCCCGAAGCGACTCTCGCGAGCGGCTACGTCTTCAAATATCCGGAGATCGACGGCGCCTTACGCGCCCTCGTCGGCTAACCACGGTACGCGCGCGGCCCACGCTGACCGGCGAGCGGGTGACGCTCGTTCCGCTGCGCGCACACGACGCCCCGCTCGTCTTCGACGATCTGCGCGATCCCGTGCTCTACCGCTTTATCGTGCAGCCGCCCCCATCGACACTTGCGGACACAACGAGCCTGTTCACACGCTGGGCCGGCGGCAGTACCGACCCCGATGCGATCTGGCTCAATTGGATCGGCCACGACCCGCGCGTAAGCGGCGCGGTCGGCCTCTATCAGGCAACGATCCTCCCGGCGCAACATCTCGCGTTGATCGGCTACATCATCTTCCGTCGGTTCCAGGGCCGCGGCTACGCGCGCGAAGGCGTACGCGCGATGATCCAGCACATGGCCGACCGCGACGACATCGGCACGGTACGCGCCGAAATCAGCGAAGCAAACATCGCTTCAATTGCGGTCGTAACGGCGCTCCATTTCAAACTCCGCGACCGTAACGAAGGTGAAGGTCGCGACGGCGAGCGTATTTGTGACGACCTCGTTTACGAGCTACGGGTCTGAAAACGGCTCCGCTCCCGACGTTAGTTTTGTCGTTCCTGGAACGCGACGGTTCGTCGCTCACGCTTCTCCTCAAACATACGACGGTCGGCAAGTCGCAGGAGGGTCTCAACCGAGTCGCCATCATCTGGGCAGACGGCCATCCCCAAGCTTAACTTCACATGTAACGAGATACCGTTGGCGAGAATGCGGTCTTCAAATGCGTGCGTCAGGTGCTTGCAGATCGACTCGGTGCCACTTTGCAGGCTGCTCGGGCTCGTACAGATCATCGCAAATTCATCGCCCCCGAGGCGGGCTACGGTATCGCCCTCGCGTACTGAAGTTCTCAGGCGCCTTGCAACGGTACGCAGGACAGCATCTCCAACGGCATGTCCATGCTCATCGTTGATCTCTTTGAAACGATCGATATCGAGAAACATCAGGACCGCGGTGTTTCCATTCGTGCAACCAAGAATGACCTCAGCGATCGTTTCATCAAAACCGAGACGGTTCATGACCCCCGTCAGTGGATCCGTTCTCGCGTCTCTCCTCGCATCGGACTCCGATTTTCGCGTCGATCGCAAGCGCTCCGCCATCGTAACACGACGACTGCTTTCGCGTTGCAAAACGTTAGAGATCACGACCGCCGCACAGAAGGCGATGGCAAGCGCGATCGTGTCGATTGGTAACGATCCTATGGTCACCCGCCCTCCGGATATCGGCAGGAAGTCGATATAACCAAAACACACGGCGGTGACGATCGCACAGACGAGCGCCGCGAGTAGTCCTTGATAATATCCGAGTAGGAGCAGCGGCAGTATCGCCAAGGGGGCTATTTGTACTCGGGTAAAGGCAGCATCCAACGCGCCGATAGCAATCAATGACACCACGGCTGCGACGGTTCGCCACTGAGCTTTCCATGGTCGTGCGATGGGCGGCCCTACTGGTAACTGCATTCACTCTCCAACATTTGGCACACCGCGCAACATGGGAATGTTACATATCGACTTGTTTAACCTGGAGACGTCCCGTTCCGGTTCCGGCAACGGTCGCTGCTAGAGCCAGTCAATGACTAGCCCATCTCCGGCGGCACCGCGCTCCAGCTCGAGCTTCGCGAGAGAAAACGAGAGCCGACTCAGCTGCGAGGCAATTCTCCCAGTCACCGGATTCTCGCGCCCTTGGAGTGCAATACCATTTTCGTCACGCTCTGCTTCGCGCTTGGATAGGGCCAGCGATATCGACATCGACCCTCAATTATCACCGAAACTCATCACGTTATTTGCAGACGTTTTCGGCGTCTCTTATATCGTTCTTGGACGTTCTTGAAGCGAGCGCCGTAGCCGACAATCAGCGCATTTCGAAACTCACGAACCAGAGTGGAAGTGCGTCGCAAGTCTCCGTCGAGGCAACGCTTACTCCGTCAAGTTCGACGACAGCCTTTCGCTTGTGATTCGATCGAGTTCGTTTCCAAAACCTACACCCTGACCGGCGGCTTTGCGGGACCGTTCTTTGTATTACCGTTGACTGCAGTTGCTACCGTATTCATGTTGGTCACGAAAAGAGTCCATGGGTTCACGACGACGTTACTGGCAAGCACGTGCGCGATCGTGTTTGTCGCTGGTATTGTGGTTATCGTACGCTGAACTACTCGCTGTCCGGTGGCGCGTCTGGCGCGGGCTTGTTTAAAAAGTCGCGGGCGCTACGCGTTGATGAAATCATTCGAAACGAAGTCGGCGCCTGATTCAAATTGAAACAATCCATGAGATCGTCGGCACGCGCGTCAGTTGTCCCAAGCGTTCCTACACCGAACGTCGATTCAGTGAAGTGCAGGATGCTGCCGAACTCATGCAGTTGGTGCGAGACGTAGCCAGGTTTTGCGTACGGTGAGACCACGATGAGCGGCACGCGAAGTCCGAGTTCGTAAGCGTTGTAGATGTGCGGCGGAGCGACGTGATCGTACCATCCGCCCCAATCATCCCAGGCGATGAAAATTGCGGTGTCTTTCCAATACGCACTCGCACCGATTGAATTCACGATCGAGGCCACCCACGCCGGCCCCGTTCCTAGATTTCCGTTTGCGTGATCGGAATTTGCTCCGCTCGGAATCACCCACGAAACCTGCGGGAGTTGGTTGTTTTGGATATCGCTCAGCACGCCCGTTTCTGGGATGATGACCTTGCTCCAACCAGCTCCGTTACGGATGTGCGCGATCGAATTCGGCGCATTCCATATCGAGCCCGCACTCGGCGCATAGTACTTCCAGCTAACGCCTTTAGCATCGAGTAAATCCATGAGCGTCGGACGCTCGAAGCAAGGAAAGGTCCGTTGCGTCTCGTTACCGGTGAGGATGTCGATTTCAGGAGTGGTGGCACCACTGGGCGCCGCGCAACCGGCCAACCCTGTGAATCCCAGACCCGGATCCGCGACGTTTTCCGAGGCGTATAGGTTGCTGCCGGGCGCGACACTCGACGTACCGGAGATGATGTACTGATGCGCAGGATAACTCGGACCCTCGTTCGTCTGGAACATTCGGTCCGAACTTGCATACTGCTGCGCCATCGTCCAATACGGCTGCACTTGCGCTTGCGGAACGTAACGGAAGCCGGGATTCGCCCCACATGCGCCGGATGGACATGCCAGACGAACGAGGTCGTTGCCGTCCATCTTTCCGCCGTCGTATTGCATGAGGTAGTCGCTATGGCTGTGGCCCAGATCGTAGTTGTTGTTTAAGTCGACCGGCGTGAGCGGGATCTTTTTCCCGAGCGAATTTGTTCCTGACGAAACAGTGTCCATCCCGGGATAACCTTGGAAAATATTATCCGGCGTGCGGTTTTCCTGAAATATAATAACGATGTGTTTGATCGCGGATTGCGAGGGTGCCGTCGGGACGGGTGTTGGCATAGGCCCGCTCACCGTCGAGCTTGGAGCCGGAGAGGGAGCGACGCCGCTGCCACCGCCGCCACCGCCGCACGCGGAGAGCACGAGCGACGTAACCAGAGCAGTCAAAACAGAGCATCGCATGATAGCATTAACTCAGGTTGGCAGGAAACGGTGATTGGGGCGGCATTAAACCAGCGCGGGTTATGCCGGGACGGCAACGCCGACGTGGGCGGCTTCGAGCGATTCGAGGTACTTCTCAGCCTCGAGCGAGGCTTTGCAGCCCAAGCCGGCCGCCGTGATCGCTTGTTTGTAGCGGATGTCTTGGACGTCGCCGCCGACAAAAACGCCCGCGATGTTCGTCGTCACGCCGTCGGTTGATTTGATGTAGCCCGCCTCGTCGAGTTCGAGCTGGCCTTTGAAAATCGCAGTGTTCGGATCGTGACCGATCGCGATAAACATCGCGTCGGCATCAAGTTCCGAGCGTTCGTTCGTGACGAGGTTGCGCAGGATGAGTGCGTGCATCTTTTCCTCGCCCAGCACTTCTTCAACCGCAGTGTTCCATATGAACGAGATCTTCGGATGCGCGAGCGCGCGTTCGGCCATGATTTTACTTGCACGCAGGCTCTCGCGGCGATGGATGACCGTCACTTTCGAACCGAAGCGCGTGAGGAAGAGCGCTTCCTCCATCGCGGAGTCGCCGCCGCCGACGACGACGATGTGGCGTTCGCGGAAGAACGCGCCGTCGCACGTCGCACACGTCGAAACGCCGCGTCCGCGCAGGCGCGCTTCGCCCGGGATATCAAGCCAGCGCGCGCTTGCGCCAGTCGCGACGATCACGGAATCGGCGGTGTATTCGGCATCGCCCGCCCACACGCGGAAGGGCCGCTGCGCGAGGTCGACTTTGGTGACATCTTCGTTTTGGATTTGCGAGCCGAAGCGCTCGGCTTGTTTGCGGAAATTTTCCATCAGGTCGGGGCCCATGATGCCCTCGGGGAAACCCGGAAAATTCTCGACCTCGGTCGTGAGCATCAACTGGCCGCCGTACATGTATCCCGCAAAAACGATGGGCGCGAGACTCGCGCGCGCCGCGTAAATCGCGGCGGTGAGGCCGGCGGGTCCGGAGCCGATGATGATGACCTTGGAATGTTGCATGACATCTTCTTAAACCCCGGGACTGCCCGTTCCGGTTCCGGCGCAGGGTCGGCCCCAGGGCCAGTCAATGACTGGGTCATGCTCGAAGACGAATTTGGCGATATCCTCCGCAAAGCACAACGCGGGCGCGGCCTCGATCCCGCGGTGCTTGAGAAACTCACCGGGATCGGCGCGGCGCACATCCGCGCCTGGTCGGGCGGTGAGGGGCACGCAAGCGAAAACGAAGCACGGGCCCTTGCAAAGCCGCTCGGACTCGATCCCGGAAAGTTCGCCGATGCGGCGCTTGCGCGCTGGCACCCACACGTCGAATTTCCGCACGACGTGCGCCACCATCCGCAAGATCCGCACCCCTCGAACGGCTATCTCTTCTTCCTCGGCGATGGCCGCACAGCGGCGCTCGTCGATCCCGCGGGGTATCCCGAGAATCTGCTCGCGGCGATCGCGCTCGGTCCATACGCCCTGCGCTACATTCTCATCACGCACCAGCATGCAGATCACTGCGATGCCACAGCCGACGTCGCGCGCGCATTTCCCGACGCCCAAATCGTCATGCACAAAGCCGACGTACACGCGATTGGAGCTCTTTCATCGCGCGCGCTTCCCGTCGTCGACGGCGACGAATTACCGTTTGGCGATGAGGCCGCAATCCGCATGATTCACACGCCCGGACATACCGACGGGTCGTCCTCGTATCTCTTCCACTCGACGGTCTTTACGGGCGACACGCTCTTTGCCGGCAGCGTCGGCGGCATTTTTGCGAAAACGTCGACGTACACAGATCTGCTCGATAGCGTGAAGTTCAAACTCTTCACATTGCCCGAGGAGACCGTCGTCATGCCGGGTCACGGGCCTCCGTCGACGGTAGCCGAGGAGCGCGCCCACAACCCGTTCTTCTAGCCCCTTACCGCACCGCGACGATCGTTGCGGTGCGTGCGTACGTCGTACCGGCGTTCGCATCGATCGTAACCGTCGGATTGACCGCCGGGCGCGGGCCGTCCGGAACGACTTGGAACTCGATCACTTTGACACCGCTTGCGGGCACCGCGAAGACGACGCGATTCGGCGCGCACACGCGATCGGTGCAGAACGAAGCGACCCAGCCTTTGGGCAATCCACTCGCACGAAGCGTCATCGTCTTACCGGCCGGACCCGTTGCGACGAGCCGGTATTTGAGCGTGCTTGGGATACTGCCCGGCAGATCGGCGCCGGTCCATGGCGCGAGCGAAACGCTTGCAGACGCGGCCCGTTCGCCCAAATCGAGCGCGACGGTCGCCTCCTGCGCTTCCTCGGTGTAGAGCGCCCGCGCAGCGGAACTTGCCAGATGCTGCGCGCGATCGGCAGTTTGCGCGAACTCCGTGCGGGCCTTCCCTACGTCATGATTGCTCGAGGCGACGCGGCCAAAGTACAGATGCACCCAGGTGGCGAGCCGATCCCGCGACGGAGAAGGCGGCAGGCCATCGGTGATCGCGATCGCGCGGTCGAATGCGGCATAAGCCCGAACGAAATCGCTGGCCTTCCCGTACGCGCGACCGAGCGCGACTTCGGCTTCCGCGTCGGGCGCTTGCGCGGCGATTGTCGTATCGAGCACGATCACGCGATCGTACTCGCCGCGCTGACCGTATGCGTATGATGCGCCGGTCAGCGACGCACGATCGCTGGGCGCGATCGCAAGGGCGCGGTCGTATGCGGACGCGGCCGTGGACCAATCGCCGCGCTCGGCTGACGCGTCGCCCTGCAAACGTGCGAGCAACGTTTGGTCGGAATCGATTTTCGCGAGCGGCACGAGCGTGACGATCGTGCGGTCGCGTAAGGCCGCCTCAGCCGCGCGCGTTTTGGGCAAATCGGTATCTTTGGTCGGATCGACTTCGTCTTCGTCGAGCAGCACTTCGGCATCGTCGATCGCTTTTGCCGCACGATAAATCGTCGCCGATGCAAGACCGCTATCGCCATCGAAACGATACTGCGTTGGTTCGAGCAGGGCGTCGATCTTGCGCTGCTGCTCGGAGATCACGGGTGCGGTCTTTCCCTGCATCGCCGCGACGATGTAGGCGTGCAGCTGCGGGGTGGGCAAGACGTTGTTGGCGTGCCGGGCGCGGATGATTCCGTGCGGGTCGATCACCAGCGTCGTCGGATAATTGCGGATGTCGTACGCTTTGGAGAATGCAAGATCCGTATCGACGGCTTGCGCGTACGGAATGCCTTTGGCCGCAACGAAGGCTCGTACGAGCGGCACTTTTTCCGTCGTGTCGATGCCGAGGAAGACGACATTTTTCCCGCGCATCGCGATCGACTCGCGATTGAGATCGGGCTGTTCAAGGCGGCACGGCGGGCACCACGACCCCCACACGTTGAGCACGAGCGTCTTGCCGCGATAGTTTGCAAGCGAAACTGCTTTGCCGTCGAGCGTTTTCAGCGCGAAATCCGGAGCTGAGTTACCGACTTGGGCGGGTGAGGCGAGCGCCGGAAGGCTCGTCGCGATAACGGCGGCCGCAAGGCCGAACAGAAAACGCTGAATCATGGCTCTCGTTCCAAGGCGCAGCCAGGCCCCTTGGTTGCGATTAGCAGGCTGCTACGTGCGCAGTTTGACGCCCCGTGCCGTCATGATAAGCGCGATCGCAACGCAGAGCACGGTAAGCCCGCTTACGACCGAGAGGGACGTCGCGAGCGGCACGTCGCCGTGCCCGGTGTAGCTGTATCGGAACGCGTCGATCATGTGGAACATCGGGTTGAACAGCGAGATCGCGCGCACGACCGGCGGTAGAAACTGCACCGAGGTAAAAACGCCGCCCACGAACACGAGCGGCGTGATGAGAAACGTCGTAAGCACGGCGATGTGATCGAACTTTTCGGCCAAGAGGCCGAAGATGATCCCCAGCGCCGAGAAGAGCACCGCTACGAGCGTGATCGTCAGCAGATACAGTCCCCAGTTCAGCGGAACGGTGTGCACGAGCAACGCGCCGAGGACCGTGATGAGTGCAGCGATGAAAAGCGCGCGCAGCACGCCCGCGACGATGTAGCCGAGCACCATCTCCACGGCCGAGAGCGGCGCGATCAGCAGTTCTTGAATGTGGTTCATAAAGCGGCCCTGAAAAATCGAACTCGAACTCTCACTGTACGTTCCGTCGATCACCTGGAGCATGATAAGCCCCGGAATGAGGAACGTTGCGTACGAGACGCCTTGCACGCTTTGAATCCGGCTGCCGAGCGCAAGTCCGAACACGAAGACGTAGAGCAGGGTCGTGATGACCGGCGGCCAGATCACCTGATTGATGATCGCAAACGTGCGCACCAGCTCGCGCTTGACGAGCGTTTGCAGACCGACCGGATTTCCGAAGAGTGCGTTCATCGACGCGTCAATTCCAAGAAGACATCTTGGAGGTTTGCGCGACGGAAGCCGACGTCGACGATCGTGAATCCGGCAAGCTCGAAGTCGGTTAGCGCCGCGGCGATCGCGGCCGGTGCGATCCCCTCGAGTTCGACGACGGCACTGCCGGGTTCGAATCGCGCACCGCGCGCCTGAAGCGATGCGGGCAGGGCTCGCACGGGCGCATCGAGCGTGACGGCAAGCACGTCGCCTTGCGTCTGTTTTTCGACCAGCGCTGCGGTCTCTTCGAGTGCGACCAGTTTGCCCGCCTCGATGATGCCGATACGGTTGCAGAGCGTCTCGGCTTCTTCGAGATAGTGCGTGGTGAGGACGATCGTCATTCCGCCGCGATTGAGTTCGCGCAAGAAATCCCACAGTTCCAAGCGCAGCTCGACGTCGACGCCGGCGGTCGGCTCATCGAGAATTAGCAGCCGTGGCTGATGGATGAGCGCGCGCGCGAGCGTGAGTCGACGCTTCATCCCGCCCGAGAGTTTGGTATAGACGTCTTTTGCTTTGGACGTGAGGTTGAAGCGTTCGAGTAAGTCGTCCGCGCGCTTGCGCACGGCAGCACCGCTTTGTCCGTAGTAGCCTGCCTGGAAAATCAGGATATCGCGGATCGAGAGGTAGCGGTCGAAGTTGTACTCCTGCGGTGCGAGGCCGACCGTCGCGCGCGCGGCGCGCCAATCGGAGACGACGTCGTGTCCGAAGAGTTTGATCGAGCCGCCGGTGATTTTGGCGAGTCCGACGATCGCGTTGATCGTCGTCGTCTTGCCCGCGCCGTTTGGGCCCAACAGTCCAAAGAACGCGCCTTCCTCGACGCGTAGCGAGAGTCCGTCGACGGCGGAAAATTCGCCGTAGCGTTTGGTGAGGCCGGCGATTGCAATCGCGTCCATTACGGGATCATAACCCCGAGCGTTTTGTAGCGGTGACGGCGCAGCACGCCGATACGCTTTTCGAGGAACGGCATATCGCTCTTTTCATAGTCGCGCACCGTGCGTTCGACATCGAAGACGACGCGGCGGGATTTTGCCTCCCAGCCGCCCGGGCGATCGGTGAGGATCGCGTAATGTGCGCGCGAGTCGCCGTCTTTCGGGAGCCCGGCGGAGGCAACGTTCACGAGCATTTTTCCGCGCCACGTTCGCACGTACGGTAGGTGCAAATGGCCGAATGCAATCGCCGCGGCGTGCACGTCCCCAAAGAGGCGTTCGAGTTGATCGTCCGGTGCATCGGGCCAGACGTGTTCTTCATCGTTTTTGGGATTGGCATGCGTGATGACGAGCGCGTTATCGTGATGGCCGAACTCGAGCGCCGTCGGAAGCGCCGCAAGCCACCCGAGCCATTCGGGCCCCAGCTGTTCGCGCTGCCAAAGAATACTCTCGCGCTCTTCACCGACAAACGACTCGATGGGTTCGACCGCAATATACCGGTCCGTATTCCCGCGCAGCGATTTCGCGCCGATGTCGCGCAACCGCTTGAGCACTTTACGCGGCTTCGGTCCATCCATGCAGAGATCGCCCGCGGCGACGATAACGTCAGCTCCGCCTTGCGTAGCGAGGTCCTCAAGACAGGCATCGAGCCCGCGAATATTGCCGTGGACGTCGGAGACGATTGCGACGCGCATCGTTCAGCAGGCCTGCTAGGTGCGCTTGAACGGAAGAACGAGCGAGAACGGGCCCGCGCCCGCTTTGCCGAACTCCCACAGGTCGATCGCCTCGACGGAAATTTTCGCGGCCTTCATCGCCTTAATCGCTTCGCGAAAACGTAAATTCGCAAGTACGCGACGTTCGCCCACCGCAAGGACGCCCGCGGCAAACTGTTCGCCGCGCGGAACCGGTACGATCGTCAGATTGCCCGCCGGAACCACATCGACGTGATCGGGCGCGGCGAGCGCAAGCGAACCGCTGACGATCGAGAACACGTTCCGCAGTCGCGCGACGTCGTGCGTGAGCGCGAGTTCGACCGTACGATAACCCGCGGCAGAACACAGCGATTCGAATTGTTTGCGGCCCAGTTCGTTCGAGCGCGAGCCGAAAACGCTCCCGCTCCGGATCACGCCGACGTAGGCGACGCCATCGCCGATCGCCACGTCCGTGCCGTCGAGCAAGCCGGGCGATTCGATGCGGCCGACGATCGGAATACCGAGCGCGCCAAGGGCCGTCTCGACGGCTGCGACTTCTGCGCGGCGTTCGGGCTTACTCGGGCGCATGAGGATCGCGCCGTTCGGCACGATAACCGCGCAGTCGGCGATGAACGCTTCGCCGGATGCTCCGCTGGTCGGATCGAGTTCGACGACGTGCGTACCCCGATCGCGCAGGGTGCGCACGAGAATCGCATGCGCTTCGAGGGCTCGCTCGGCAATCGGACTCGATTCGCCCTGGATCGGCGCCAGGTGTACGACCGATGCGCTCGGTCGAACGACGAGCGCGCCCGCAAGCGTGCCGGCATCCGTGCGCATATAGGGGGAATCGTAGGTCGGCTTGGTCGTCACGTCGATTTCTTCGCGTTGCACGGGGACTCTCCAGCTTTAGAACAGGGCGAGTGCCTGCGAGTAAAGTCGCTCTTGGAGCCGCGCGTACGACGCGGGCGGACGGACGGTACGCTGCGCGGCAAGGGCGTCGGCCTGACGCGAGAGATCGATCAGACGTGCGGCCCGCGCGCTATCGGCATCGGGCCCGGATTGGTCGGTTTGCGCGAGGAGCGCGGCGATCCGCGCGCCTTCGGCACTCGCGGTCTGCGTGGGGACCGGGATCATCGTAAAGGCTGCGAGCTCGGGCCTGGTCGTAAAGCAGTCGGCCATGTCGCTTGCGAGCAAATCGCCGAGCGAGAGCGCGGGCATGCCGAGCAACTCTTCGCTCGTCTTGAGAATACTCACCGTCGACGTGTGGCGCATGCTGATGAAATGATGCCGCGCGTACGGCGAGATCACGACCGCGTAGGTGCGGTACTCATCGACATGATCGCGCGAACTCTGTGCGTCATCGGGCGCGACGAAAATCGCAGTATCGCGCCACGTCGGCGCGTGCGTGAGATGCTCCACGATCAGACCGAGGGCCCGGTCGCCGTCAGCGACTTCTTCGGGCAGCGGTGGGACGTTCGCGCCCACGCCGCCGTGATCGGCGGGGAGCCAGATGTAAATGTATTTCGGCACGGCGTTCGTTTTCGCAAGTGCATCGAAGTCTCGGATAAATTCGCGCGCGCGGCGTTCGTCACGGACGCGCAGATTCCAACCCGGAAAGTCTTCATCGACGTGGCCCGCGAGGACAAGCGGCGCGGGGACGTTGAGCGCGAAGAGGCCGCCAAGACCGACGGTCGGGGCTTGCGTGTCGCCCATGCCGACGAAATTCGGATCGTCGGTTTTGACGTTTTTGTTCGCGCCTTCATCGAAGCCGGAGACGCGCACGAAATCCCCGTAATCGCGGAAGCTGATTCCATGCCGCGCGAGGTTGTTGAAGATGTAGCCTGCGCGCGGGTAGTCTTCGGGATCTTCGTTTTTGTTCGCAAGCGGACGCCGCCCGCTTTTGACCAGATTCGTGCGCTCTGTGTACGCCGTCGAAATGCCGGCCGCAAAAAATTGATGCCCGGCATCGGACTCTTCCGCGTCGGCAAACGTGTTGCCGGCGAGCGCATACGTGCGCGCAAGTTCGTGCAGATTCGGCGTCACGCTAGCCCCGAACGAAACGTATTTTGGATCGCCGGGCCCGTACGGTTTGCCTTGCGCGTCGGTCAGATCGCCGAGCATCGCGTCGTAGGATTTGTTCTCTTGCAGGATGACGACGACATGCTTTATCGCCTTGCTCGGACCCGACGCGATCGTTTGCGGCACGACGGTGCCCGTTTTCGCGGGCGCGATCGAGCGCGCGAATCGCAGCGTGTCGCGCGTCGTCTCGGCAAGTTTGATAGCGCGCAGGTCGAGGCGCTGCAGCGTCGACCAGACCGCGTTGACGTCGGCACCCGTCGCCGGATCGCCGGCGAAACCGGCATCGTGCCCGAAGCCTTTCGCCGAGACCGCGTAGAGCGTGCGATCGTTATCGCCGAGCGCAAGGGCCGTCGGATACCAGCCCGTGGGGATCAGACCGAGGCGATGCAGATGCACCGGATCGCGTGCGTCGATGACGGCAACGGCGCTCAGTCCAGCAAGCGCGACGTAGAGCCGCGAGCCGTCGCGACTGAGCGCAAGCGCGAGCGGCTGCGTCCCGTAAGGCGCGCGATCGAACAGACGCAGTTCCGTGCCGCCGACGACTTTGCCGTCGGCAAGCGAGATGGCCGCGATGCGATCGACGTTCGTCATCGCGACGAACGCGTAGCGGCCGTCGGGCGTCGTGACGACGGCGGTGGGATGTGCGCCGCCTACGACGCGGTCGCCGTCAGGCGTCGGATCCATCGGAATCGGCGCGTTCGCAAACGGCGGCGAGTCGCTTGCGCTCTGCGAGAGCGTGCCGTCGCCGCCGATGGCAACGACGGAGAGCGACGATGCGCGCGCGAGATCCGGCGGCGTCGTCGCGTAGGGCGGCAGACGCGCGGGTGTCGGCAAGAACGCGTAGCGCATCAAGCCTTCGTTGGAGACGATCAGCTTGTTGCCCGCAATCGCCGCGCCAGCCGGGAAGAATCCGACGCCTTTGGTACCCGGCAGCAGCGCGCGTGTTGCCGTGTCGATGACCGACACGTTTTCACCCAATTCGCTTACGACGTAACAGTGGCCGCCGTTGGGTGCGAGCACGAGCTGCGCGGGAAAACTATGACCGGCATCGGCGAAGAGCAGATCGGTCGGACCGGGAATCGCGATCACGTGCTTGGCATCGGGCCGCAACTGACCGTTGCTATCGAGCGTGAAGGCGTAGACGGCATTCGTCGGACCGCCGGCGACGAAGACGAGCGTGCGCGAGGGTTGGACGGGATCGGCGAGCGCGACGATCCCGGCAAAATATGATTCTTTGGGCGCGCGATAACGATCGATCACGCGCATCGTCTGCGTGTCGACGATGGCGAGACTGTAGCCGCCCATCGTGAGCGGGTCGACAGCGCTGTGGACGGCATCTTCGCGCTCGTCGTCGTTCGAGACGAGCGCAAAGCGGCCGTCGGGAGACAGCGTTACGCCGAGTGCGTTCATTCCGACCACGACGTTCGTTCCCGACGGCGAGACGATGCGTCCCGACGGCAAAATCGCACGGTAGATTTCGCCTCGCACGTGTCCGGCGGGCGCCGTAAGCGCCGGAGCGCCGTAAACGACGGGGGTTGCGGCTGCGCTTGGTGCGACGAGCATCGCGCCGAACGCAGCGAGCAGGGAAAGACGAACGATGTTCAACGAGGTCTCCTGGAATCTAGAAGGTGGTCAGCGCCGGCTGGGTCGAGGCGCGGAGCGAATCGAGCGCGACACCCAAACGCGCGACGCCGAGGGCAATCGCGCGATCGTCGAGATCGCCAAACGAGAGACGTAAGGCAGCCGGGCCCGTGCGCGTCGGATACGACGGCTCGGCCGGCATAACGAGTACTCCTTCGCGAGCGCACGCATCGAACGCCGCTTGCGTTGAGATACGAGACGGGAGCGAGAGCCAGAGATTCGTGCCCGCGGCAGGCAGCTGAACGTCGGCCCACGGCACCGCCAGCGCGAGCGCTTCGACGAAGGCATCGCGCCGACCGCGATAGAGGGCGCGAGCGTTTTTCAAGTGACGAGCATAGCCGGGCGAGGTCAAAAACCGCCACAGCGCACGCTGCGTGAGGGTGGACGTAAACGAATCCGTGCGCACTTTCGCCGTCTCAAGCGACGTGCGCAGGCTGCCTTTCACGTGCAGATAACCGATGCGTAGAGCTGGAAATATCGATTTGGAGAGCGATTCCATGAGGACGACGCGTCCGTCCGTATCATGCGCAGCAAGCGGCGCCGGTGCGGCACTATCGTAGGTGAAAACCCATCCGGTTTGATCTTCGAGAATCACGACGTCGTAACGGCGCGCGAGCGCGACGATCGCCTTTGCGCGCCGCGCGGGCAGCACGGCACCAGTCGGATTCTGCGCGATCGGGTTGATGTAAAACAGGCGCGGTCGGTAGTCGGCGAAGACGCGTTCCAGATCGTCGATGCGCACGCCATCCGAATCGCTTTGCACTTCGACGTAGGATGCGCCACGCGCGTCGAAGACGCCGAGCGTTCCCGCGTACGTCGGACTCTCCGCCGCAACGACCGCGCGGTCGGAGAGCAGGGTCGATGCGATCAAGTCGGCGGCTTGCTGTGCGCCCGAGGTCACGATGATCTCATCGGCACTCGCATCGCAACCGCGCGCACGCAGCGATGCGGCGAGCGTCTCGCACAAATCCAGATCGCCGGTATTCGCGCGGTACTGCATCGCCTCGGGCGGATCTTCGAGGAGCGTGCGATGCATCGCGCGTCCGAATTCGACGAGCGGAAACGTCTCCGGCGCGGGATGTCCGGTCGCAAGCGAGATTGCGCCGGGGGCGTTCGCGCGCGCGAGTTGATCGAGCACGCCCTCCATGCGCTCGGCTTTGGCGAAACGTCCCAGATCCGGTTCCCACTTCCTCGAGAACGGCGTCTCGACGGGGCGTTCGGATGCAACGAAGGTGCCTTTGCCGACACGTGAGGTGATCCGGCCGCGCGCGGAGAGCATGTCGTAGGCTTGCGATACCGTGATCAAGGCGACGTCGAGTTCTGCGGCAAGCGACCGCATCGCGGGGAGCCGTTCGCCGGCGCGTAAATCACCGCGTTCGATGCGGCTCGTCAGACCGTCGGCGATTTGGACGTAGAGCGGACGCGGATCGCGCGCGTCGAGCTCGACGATCACGGGATATCGAGGCGGTAGCCGATTCCCCGGACGCTCGATATTGCAAGCACGGCGTCGACTTCGGTCAGCTTCTTTCGCAGCGCCGCAACGTGCACGTCGACGACCCGCGTCGGCACGCCCGAGACGTCGTTCCAGACGCGCTCGAGAATCTGCGCGCGCGTCATCAGCTTGCCATCGTTCTCAGCGAGAAACCATAGCAGGCGAAATTCGAGCGCCGTGAGCGTCGCGCTTTTTTCTTCGCGTTCGATCGTGTGAAAATCGCGCACGAGCGTGGCATCACCGATCGTGAGTTTGCCGTCGGCATCGCGCGCCTTCGAGCGCTCGCGCCGACGCAAAAACGATGCGATCCGGGCGACGAGCTCGTTCCCGGAAAAGGGCTTCGTGATGTAATCGTCCGCGCCCATGCCAAGTCCCGTAAGCACGTCCTGTTCGCTCGCGTGCGCGCTCACCATCAAGATGAATGCATCGCTCGAATTGGCAAGCGACGTGCAGACGTCGAGACCCGAGAGGTCGGGGAGTTCGACGTCGAGCAACACGACGGCCGGCTCGAAACTCGGTTCGACTTCGAGTCCTTGCGCGCCGGTCGTACATACTTTAACTTCGTAGCCCGCGCGTTCGAGAAAGAGCTTCTCGAAGGTTGCGATGTCCGGGTCGTCTTCGATGATGAGAATGCGATCCACGCGTTTAGACCGTTGCCCCTTCTTCCTCGGCTAGGAACGGCGTTCGCCGCGCAACACCGTCTTCGAGGGCGGCAGCGCTGACGGCGGCTGCGACCGCATCGACGACGCGCGCGTCGAAGACGCTCGGGATCACGTACTCGGCACTGCGCTCCTCACCAACGATGTTGGCAATCGCCTTAGCGGCAGCGAGCTTCATGCCCTCGGTGATGCGACGTGCCCGCGACTCAAGCGCACCGCGAAAGATCCCCGGAAACGCGAGCAGATTGTTGACTTGATTCGGATAGTCCGAGCGGCCCGTGCCCATGACAGCGACGTACGGCGCCGCGATTTCCGGCATGATTTCGGGTGAGGGGTTGGCCATTGCAAAGACGATCGGGTCGCGCGCCATGCCTTGAATGTCTTCTATTTTGAGGATGTTCGGCGCGCTCACTCCGACGAACGCGTCGGCGCCTTTGAGCACGTCGTGGAGCGTCCCGCGACGATTGTCGCGGTTCGTGTTTTCCGCAAGCCACGTCCAATGCGAATTCGTATACGTCTGCGAACGGTTGAGCGCGCCTTCACGGTCGACCGGGATCACGTCACGTACGCCCGCAGCGAGCAGCATCTTGATCGTTGCGGTCCCCGCAGCGCCGCTGCCGTTGACGACGACCGTCATGTCTTCGAGGCGTTTGTTTACGACCTGCGCCGCACTCATCATCGCCGCGAGAATCACGACCGCGGTCCCGTGCTGGTCGTCATGCATCACCGGGATATCGAGTTCTTCGATCAACCGGCGTTCGACCTCAAAGCAGCGCGGCGCGCTTATGTCCTCGAGGTTGATGCCGCCGAAAACCGGCGCGATGCGTTTGACGGTCTCGACGATCTCATCGACGTCTTTGGTGTCGAGGCAAATCGGAAACGCGTCGATGCCGGCGAACTGTTTGAAGAGCATGCACTTGCCCTCCATCACCGGCAGCGCGCCGAGCGGGCCGATGTCGCCAAGACCGAGCACCGCCGTACCGTCGCTTACGACCGCGACCATGTTGCGTTTGACCGTGAGCTGAAAGGCCTTCGAGGGGTCTTTTGCGATCGCCATGGACACGCGTGCCACACCGGGCGTGTAGACGATCGAGAGATCTTGGCGCGTCTTCACCGGAATTTTCGGTTGGATCGTAATCTTGCCGCCGAGATGGGCGAGGAACGTCGAGTCCGAGACGCTCACGACGCGCACGCCCTCGAGCGCGGCGACGGCCGCCGTGACGGCATCACCGATTTGCTCGGATGAGACGTTTACCGTCACGTCGCGCACGACGGAGGTCTTGCCAACGGTTCGCATGTCGACGGCGCCGACAATGCCACCGGCATTCCCGATCGCCTGGGCGAGAATCCCGAAGGCCCCCGGCGTATTAGGCGTCTCGAGCCGCAGAATTAAAGTCGTTCCGATCGCTGGAGATGCCATGTGGCCAGGGGTTACGCGCTTTCGAAGGCGCCTCCTCGGCTAAAGACCGGAATGAAAACCGTCGTATCCTTGCTCGTAGTCGCGGAAGAAAGAGCCGGCAGATGAAACGTGATGACCGAGCGACCCGAGCGACCGCCTGACGAAGCCGTCCGCCTAAAGGCACTGCAAGCCTTCGAAATTCTCTTGCTTACTGCGCTTATAGCATTCTCGGCAGGCTGCCTCGAGGCCGCACGCTGGCATCGCGGCGGCGAGCGCATCAACGGCCTGGGCGCGCGCTTGAGCATCCACAATTTTGGGACCGGCTATTCGAACCTCGCCTCGTTTCACGAGTCCGACGTCGACACGATTGTCTCGCTCGCGCGGGCGCTCGGGATGAGTGCCGTTGCCGAGGGCATCGAGACGCTCAAACAGCGCGACGTCCTACGCAAATCGCCTAGCCCAGGCCCGAGACGGTCATCTCCGCGACGCGGAACGACGGCGAGACAACCGAACTATCGAAGCGCAGGTCGTCCGCAACGCGGTCGATCGCACCAAGCATCTCGAGAAAATTCCCGGCGATGGTGAAGCCGTCGACGGGACCCGCGAGCGCGCCGTTTTCTATCATCAAACCGCGCGCGCCGCGACTATAGCCGCCGCTCGCATTCTCGGTCGCAAACCCGATCGTATCGAGCACGAGAATCCCGCGCGGGGTCGCCGCGATGAGGTCTTCGAGCGACCCGCTGCCCGCGCGCAGGTACAGGTTATTCGCGCCGATTGCCCCGCCGCCACCGGCATTTCCGGTGCTCGCAGCGCCGAGTTTGCGACCGTAGTACGTATCGTAGAGATATGTCTTGAGGACACCCGCCTCGAATACCGTCGTCATACGCGTAGCGACGCCTTCGGCATCGAAAGGCGAGGTCCCGAGACCGCCGATAAGCCGTCCGTCATCGACGATCGTGACAAAGTCCGAACCGATCTTCTCACCGATCTTGCCTACGAGATACGAATTGCCGACTGCGACGTTCGAAGCGGAAAACGCGTCGAACAAATCGCCCAGCACGCTCGCTGCGACATCGCGCTCGAACACGATGGGCATCGTCTGCGTCTGCGGCGTGGTCGCGCCGCACATCGCAATCGCCCGGCGTACGGCTTCGCGCGCGACGTATTGCGGCGAGTCCAGACTCGCGTACGAACGGCCGCCCGTCCCGTAATAGGAGATGCGCTTGTGTTCGCCGTCACGCGCGACAGGGCTCGTGCCGAGCGAAGCAGACGTCGAACGGTACGTACCGCGGAAGCCGCGCGAATTGGAAAGTCCGGTTTCACCCGAACCGTCGCCGATCCGCGAACCGTTGGAATTATCGATGCGCGCATCGCCCGCGCGGATGCGCCGCTCGAGATCAAGGATGTCGGCGACTTTCGCATCCGCCGTCCTCGCGGTGACGTCGTCAGAGGCGATTTCAAGCGGCCCGGCGTCGAGATCGGTCGCGAACGACGCCGGCAACCCGGAAAATTCATCTTCGGTGACGAACCGCGCGGCTTCGACCGCACGCGCGCAGAGATCGCGAATCCCCGCCGTCGTGAGGTCGCTTGTGCCGAGCTGTGCGCGACGCGTCCCGACGAAGACGCGCACCGAAAGCGAGCGCGAGCGCGACTGTTCGAGCTTGGTAATCAGCGTATCGCGCGCTTCCGCAGAGAAGCGGTCGGAAATCGATGCGGTCGCCTCGGCGTCGGTCGCGCCTGCGGCCATCGCGGCCTCGACCGCGGCAACGGCGAATGCAAGGCTATCCGACACGCGAACCTCCAACGATGCAGCTCGAGAGTTTGACCGTCGGCATGCCGACGCCGACGGGAACGTACTGCCCGCCTTTTCCGCAGGTATACGAACGATTCGCAAGCCGCGCGTCGTTGCCGACCATCGTCACTTTGGTCATCGCCTCCGGGCCGTTCCCGATAAGCGTCGCCCCGCGAATGGGCGCTGTGATCTTGCCGCCTTCGATCAAGTAGCCTTCAGCGACCATGAATACGAAATCGCCTTTGCTGATCTCGACTTGACCGCCTGCAAACGAAGTCGCATAGACGCCGCGATCGACCGATGCGATGATCTCATCGAAGGTCGATTCACCCGGCGGCATATGCGTGTTGCACATGCGCGGCTGCGGCATCACCCGGAAGGATTGGCGTCGCCCGCTGCCCGTCGACGGCACGCCCATGAGCGTTCCGTTAAGATGATCTTGCATGTAGCCGCGCAAGATGCCACGTTCGACGAGCACTTTGTGCTGACCGGGCGTGCCTTCATCGTCGACGGCGAGCGAACCGCGTTCGCCGTGCAAGTTGCCGTCGTCGTAAATCGTGACGAGATCGCTTGCTACGCGTTCGCCAATGCGTCCGCTATAGAGCGAGGTGCCGTGCCGATTGAAATCCGATTCGAGTCCGTGGCCGACCGCTTCGTGCAAGAGGACGCCCCCGCCGCCGCCGCCCACCACGACCGGCATTTCGCCGGCGGGTGCTTCGCGCGCATCGAGATTCGTTGCGGCGATCCGGCCGGATCGCTGCGCGATCGACTCCGGTGTTGTCGTCCGGAAGAAGTCGATCCCGATGCGGCCGCCGTCACCGTAATAACCGTTTGCGCGACGTCCCTCGTGCGTGCCGAGGGCCTGAACGCCGAGCGTCAAGAGCGGCCGCCGGTCGTACACCAGACGCCCGTCGCTCGCTGCGATCTGCACTTCTTGCAGTTCGCTTGAGAACGAAACGTTGACCGCATCGATGCGCGCGTCGATCGCACGTGCGGCCGTATCGGCACGGTACAGATAGTCGACGATGATCGCCGCGTCGATCGGTGCTTCATCGAAACGGTCGTACATCGCTGGTACCGCGCGCGCCGCAATCGCGATGCTGCGCGCCGGAGCGTTCGGGTCGCCCGCGATCAGCGCCGCGACGTCGGCAGCCGCGGCGAGGGATTCGGGCGAGAGATCGTCGCTATGCGCGTAGCCGGAGCGCTCCCCGCTGATCACACGGATCCCCGCGCCCATCGTCATCCCGACCGAGGCTTCGTGAATTTTGCCGTCCTGCAGGCGAAAACTTTGCGAGCGCTTACGTTCGAAAAAAATGTCGGCATAGTCGCCGCCACGCCGCAGCGCTCGCGCGAGCAATGTTTCCAAGAGAGCCGGATCCAGACCAGTCATTGCTGCTTCCTCATGATGCCGCGAGCGCATCGAGACTGCGGTCGATCCCGTTTTCGATCGCTTCGCTATCGGGGTCGGCCGCATTGACGAGCACCGCAAAGGCGACACGGCCGTGGTGATCCGTACTAACGTACCCAACGAGCGCGTTGACGCCCGCGATGTGTCCGCTCTTGGCACGCACCCGACCCAGGGCTTTGGAGAGACGGCGATAACGCACGGTTCCCTCGATCCCCGCACGCGGCAGGCCGCGCAGCAGGTCGCCCGCGATCGTTTCGTGCTGCACGCGAGCGAGGAGCAGTGCGAAGGTGATCGGCGCGACGCGATTCGTCGGCGCAAGGCCGCTCCCGTCAACGACGTGCAGCCCAATCGGATCGACGGCGTCGCGCACGAGCATCGCGCGTTCGACGAGTGCGCCGCTCGCTTCCGTCGCGCGTCCGCGTTCGGCCCCGATCGTGCGCAGAAGCTGTTCGGCATAGTGATTGTCTGAGGTGACGAGCATGCGCGCGATCAGGTCACGTAACGGTGCAGAACGATGCAGCCACAGCGCGTGCGCGGCCAGCGGTGCAACGCCTATGCGCACGCCCGGCACCGTTTCGATCCCACGCGCACTCAGCATCGAGTGCAACACGCGGCCCGCATATTCCGGCAGATCGACGACGGGGCGGTAAAACGTCTGTTCCACTCCCACGTTGATCCGGCCGTCGATCGTAAACACGTTGCGCTTGGGATCGCGTTCGATCGTGAGCGACGTTCCGTAGCCGGTGAGAGCGTGGCCGCTCACGGCCACGGCATCGCCCGCCGGTTCGACTTTGACGTGCGCCATGGAACCGGGGCTGGTCGGCTGCAACGTGATCGCAACGGTGCCCTCGTCGAGCGAGAGTGCGCTCGTCCCCGCGGCGTAGCCGTATTGCAGGTCGTTCGGATCCCATTCGGGATTGATCTCGCGCTGCGCGAAGGCACTGGCATCCACGGTCGTTTGACCGAGCACGCGCGCGACTCCAGCGCGCGCGAGCGCTCCGGCACCACCGCGCAAATCGTCGCTCGTGAGCGATGGATCGCCGCTGCCGACCAAATACAGATCCTCGATCGCGCCGTTGCGCGGCGCGCCGCTCGAAAGCAGCTCGGTTGGAAAACGAAACGACGCCCCAAGCGTTTCGAGCGCCGCCGCTGCGACGAGCGTTTTGAGCGTGGAGGCCGGCACGTACGCCGTGCGTTCGTGACGGCCGTAGAGCAACGTCCCATCGGAGGCAACGATTGCGACGCCCGCATCAGCAAGCGGCGCTGCGGTCTGCGCGAGCCGCTCACGCAGACGACGCCGGTCGCTTTCCGACCACGCAGGACCCGCATGCGTGGGCGCGACAGGCAGCGTTGCCGCGGAGGCGGCCATCGTCCGCGTCGGCGCGCTCTTAGACGCGCACGCCGAGACGATCGCGCACGCGATCGCTGCAGCGAGAATGCGCCTCACTTCGTCGTGAGTTCATCGATGCGCGTTCGCATCGTTCGGACTTCATCGCGCAATGCATCGAGTTCGGTGCGCATGCGGCTCACCTCGGCGGGAACCGTCTGCGCTTCGCGGATGCGAACCGAAGCCTCTGCCGCATCGCGCCGCAGGCGCCCGTCGATCTCCGCTTGCGCCGCGCGATCGAGTGCGCCGAGCAGGCGCGCATCGCCGAGCGCTTCGGCAGCCGCAATCGTGGAAAAACGAATAAAATACGCCGGGTCCTCGAGCAGCGGCGCGAGCGTATCGACGATCCGCGTGCGTTCGCTCTCGACGAGCGCGCCAGCACGCGCTAGCGCTTTAATCGCGGCGCGCCGATGTGCTTCGGCGTGCGCCGCACGCGACGCCTCGATCAATGGCAAAACCGCACGCGCGTCGGCGAGTTCGGCAAGACCGCGCAGTGCGCCGGCCGCGATCGTCGAGAGCCACGATGGAACGGCACAACCCACAACGAGCGCGTCAAAGGCGCGCGCATCACGCGTCTTCCCGAGCGATTCGTAGGCGGATGCAGCGACGAAGTATGACGCGTCTTCGCGCATCGCGAGCAGGGCATCTGCGACATCGGCGCCGCGGTAATTGCCCAGAGCCGTCGCAATAGCACGCCGCACTTTTGGATGCGGATGCGCGGCGTTCGCGATGAGCGCCGCACGCGCCGCGGGCGCGCGCATCGAACCGAGAACGGTCGCGACTTCCGCGGCGACGCCCCAGAACGGTTCCTCGTGCAGGGCCGTCGCCAGCGCTTCACGTGCGATGCGCGCGCCGTCTTTGCCGAGCGCTTCGGCGGCGCGGATGCGTGCGGAGGGATCCGGATCGCAGGTCAGGATCCTCACGAGCATGTCGGCCGAGAACGTGTAGGTCACTTCGGCCAAAATGTAGGCACCGGGATCGAAACGCACAAGAGCGGGCTCACTCGGGCACGAGATCGCAAAGGACTCGAGCGCGCGCGAAACGTGGAGGCGCGTACGCGCCTCACCTGCGAGCGTTCCATCTCCGAAATTCGGCGTGAAGGCACCGGGTTTGGCAGAAACCACACCGACGTTTACCTCGAACGCGTAGGCCGGAGAGGCATCGTCGATCGACTGTTGCTGCGCGATATCGAGCACGAGCAGTTTCTTCTCAGCATCGTACTTCGAGGAGATCGAGAGTTGCGGATGACCGCCGCGTTCGAACCACTGCACGAAGAACTGGCGCAAATTGCGGCCGGTCGTGTATTCGATCGCACGCACGAGGTCGATCGTCTCGACGCTGAGCGTGGCGTTATCTTCGACGTAGCGACGTAACGAGCGTTGCATGCGCTCCCAGCCGAGTTCGCCGCGCAGCATGTGCAAGACAGCGCCGCCCTTTTGATACAGGTGCGCATCGAAGAGTTCGATCGGATCGCGGTACGCGTTGCAGACGATCGGACGCCGGTAGCGGTCGCCGTCTTCGTGCACGTAGTCCGCGACGAGTCCGTGAATATCGTAGGCGTACTCGTCCCAACCCAGATCCGCTTCTTTAAAGACGGCTTCGAAATAAGTCGCGAAGCCTTCGTTGAGCCAGGCTTGCGACCAGTCGCGACAGGTCAGCAAATCACCGAACCACTGATGTGCGAGTTCGTGCGAGACGAGCGGTTCGCTTGCAAAATCGAGAGACGCGCGCTCGTCGTGAAGGGTGCGGTCGGTCAGCGTAGTCGCGCCGGTATTCTCCATTCCGCCGAAGATGAATTCGGAGACGGCGATCTGCGAATAGCGTTCGTACGGATACGGCACGCCGATCACGCGCTCGAAGGTCTCGATCATTTTTGCCGTTTTTCCGAACGACCGTTCGCCCTCGGCTTCGCGTCCGGGATGCACGTAGTACCACAGCGGGACGCCGGCCTGCTGTTCGACCTCGGCAAACGGCCCCGCGACCATCGTCATCAGATACGTCGCGTGCGGGATCCGCTGTTCGTAGCGGAAGACGGTCATCTCTCCCTCATCGCGGCGATCGACGAGCGCGCCGTTGCCGAGTGCGAAGAGTCCGCGTGGGACGACGATCGTCGTCGACGTCGTTTGCTTTTCCGAAGGGTAGTCGACGCACGGAAACCAGAACCGCGCGTCGGAATCTTGGCTCTGCGTCCATACGTGGCGCGGCTCGTCGACGAAGTAGAGCCCGCGGCGCGCCTGCTCGACGCGATACGTGACGACGATCGTCGCGTTCTCGCGCGCTACGAGCGGTGCGGCGAACGTAACGACGAGATGTTCGCTCGTCGATCGGTAGACGAGCGCCGCCCCCTTTTCATCGCGTACGCTTACGATCGCGAGGTCGACCGCGTCGAATCGCAGCTCGCGTACACCCTCGTCGATGGCCTCGATGTTTGTCGTACAGACGCCCGCGAGCGTCTTGCGCTCCAGGTCCGGCGTCACATGCAGATCGATGTGGAGGATATCAACAGATTTGTCGGGCCCGTACTGCGGGCGCGAACCAGGAAGCGGAAACGAACGACTCACGGTGCTCGATTTGCCGATTCCGACCAGCGATTCCCCTTACACTTAAATACCGGCGCCGTCGCGGAAGAGCGGCGGTTCGGCGGCCACCGTCGCCGTAAACGCCATCCGCTCGAGGATCGCGATCCACTCGCGGTCCGGGACATGCGCGCGCAGACGGCGGGCGGGACGCGAGGTCCGCAGCGCGTCTTGCGGCTGCAGGCAAAAGCCGTAACGCCGATTTGCGAGCATTTTCTCAAACGCCGGGCTGCCGTATTCGATCAGTCCGACCTCGCGCGGCAGTTCCCAGCGTTGCACGATTCCCGCGGCGCAGACGATACTGAAGTGCGTGCAGTAGGCCAGGTATTTTTCCCACTTCGAGTCACGCAAGAAATCCGCGCGCGAGGCTTTGATTTCGTAGATCCGCACTTGGCGCGTGTAGCGGCCAAGACCGATCACATCGAACCGGCAGCCGCTGCCGTTCGGCGAAAATTCGGTTGCGACGTACGGATAGCCGAGATCCGACATGCGTCCACTTGCGAGCACGCGCAGTTCCGCTGTGGTCCGCTTGGCGCCGGCCGTCACCGTAAGCGGAATATAGTCGATCATCGCGCGGACGCGACCGCCGCGACCTCCTCTTCGCCTGGCGCCTCCCAACGCAAGAGGCGAATGCCCTCGGGCTTCATGCCCTCGCACCACGTTAGATAATAGGCGCGCGGCGGCACGCCGGCATAACTGTAAGAAAGCGACGGCGCCGGCACGACACGGTCGCACGCGAGAGCGAGCCGCGCCGCAAAGTCGGGCCGACTCGCAAGCGTTTCTTTATCGACGAAGAGCGCGCGCTTGGGCTGATTGCTCGCCGGATACCAGCGCCGCGATTCGCGTCCTTGCCAGTTGTAGCCGATGACGACCGGCGCGACGCCCGCGTTGAAATCGAGCAGCGCAGAGAGTCCGTAACCGTCGGTCATGACGACCGAATCGTTTTTATCGGCGATCTTGCGCACGTCTTGCGCGAGCGGCCAGAACGTGAAAATTTCAAAAGGCCCGGTATTGCGCAGCGACGAGCCGGTATTGCGAAAGGCCTGATAGATCGGCCCCGGAGCGACCGCCGCAACGAAAATCATCGGCACGAGGAGCAGCGCCGGAACCACCGAGGCACATGCCCATACCACGCGCATGCGCGATGCGAGTTTGACGTACGCAAGGCCGAGCGCGATACAAAGCGAGGCGTACGGTCCGAACATCCAGTGAATCTCGACCGGCTCGAAAAACGCGAGCAACGTCAAAAGACCGAGCAGCGGCAGCGCCGTCCACGCGAGCAGTGCGCTGCGCGGTCGAATCGCGCACACGATCGCACCGATCCAGAGCCCGGGCGAATACGCACCGGCGTTGATCGCGTAGAGCGTGAAGGCGCCCTTCCACGAAAGATGCCGCACGTGCCGACCGACGAACGTAAAATCGAACGTCACCCAATCGTGCATCGCATTCCACACGATGAACGGCGCGTAGACGACGGCCGCAATCGTAAAGGCGATCCACAGTCCCGCCCCCCACAGCAGACGGCGTGCCGGTGCGAGCGCGTACATCGCGATGCCGAAGACGAGGGCGGCGGCAAAAAAGCGTGTGAGCAGCGCGATTCCCATCGCCGCACCGAGCAGCGCAAAGTCGATCGGCCGACGCGACTGGAACGCGCGCACCGCAAGCCAGAGCGAGACCGTCCACGCGGCAAGATACGGACCATCAGGCGTCGCGCTCCCGAACGCAAGCGAAAAGAGCGGCGTGAGCGAGAAGGCAACGGCCGTGACGGCACCAGCGCGACGATCGCCGCCGGCAAGGTCCGTTGCCGCCGCCGCGCCTGCGAGCGTTGCGATCAATCCGCAGGCGACGAAACCGAGGCGAATCGCGCCCGGCGTGACGCCGAACGGAGAAAAAAGCGCGATCGTCCAGGCGACCATCGGCGGATGATCGACATAGCCGAAGGCGAGGTGGCGGCTCCACTCCCAGTAGTACGCTTCATCGCCGGTGAGCGGAACGTGGTACGCGGCGATGATGCGCATCAGGGTGATCGCAGCGACGACCACGTACACGAAGATCATCATTACTCGTGCGACTCCACCAGGCCGCCGTTCACGCCGAGCACCATGCCGTTGAAATATCCGGCATCGTCGGAGACGAGAAACCGGACCGCATCGCCGATATCTTCCCACGAACCCGAATGGCCGGTCGGATTATTGGCCTCGGTCGCGCGCGCGGTCGCGCGGTCGGCGTTTTTATCGCGGATGTCACCGGGCTCGATCACGTTACTCGTGATCCCATATGCCGCTTCTTCGAGGGCAAGCGCGCGCGCAAACGTGACGACACCGGCTTTGGCTGCGCCGTACAGCGACATCCCCCGTGCGGGGAGCGTGACGTGCGAACCGTTCATGCCGAAAAAGACGAGTCGCCCGAAACGCCGTTCGCGCATACCGGGCGCGAGCGCGAACGCAAGCTCCACCGCTGAGTCTAAATTCCCCGCGACCATCGCGCGATAGTCGGCAAGCGTCGAGTTTTCAAAGCGCTTAACGACGATCGGTCCTACCGCGTGGACCAGCACGTCGATCGGTCCGCGCGCGCGCTCGACCGCATCCACGACGACCGCACCCGTCCCCGGGGCGCCGTGATCGGCGGCAACGGCGAGCGCCTCGGGGTCATGCGCGCGGACGTGAGCGAGCGTCGCCTCAGGCGATGTGCCGCCGGGACGGTAGGTGAACGCGATACGATAGCCCGAACGTGCGAGCGCGAGCGCGAGACCGCGCGCGAGACCGGCCGCCGCGCCGGTTACGAGTGCGAGACGAGAGGACATACCTTCGTTTCGTTCGTAGTTTCGACAAAGTAATGTCTCAAACGACCGACGCGCACGCGCGCAGCGTAACGTTCCTTACGGACGACAGCGTGCATTTGCGTGGGACCTATTGGGAGCCGCGTGAGAACGGCCATACGTCCGTTTTGCTGTTGCATGACTTCCGTTCCGATCGTTCCATTTGGGACCCGTACATCGCGGCGTTCCGCTCGCGCGGATGGGGGCTTCTTGCGGTGGATTTGCGCGGGCACGGCGAATCTGTCCGTCAAGATATGCGGGCCGACCTGCTCCAACCGAGCGACTCAGACTTACGTTCGCCGCTGAGTTATCCGGGCGACGTGCGGGCTTCGCTTGCTTTTCTTGCGCGTCAACCGAAGAGCGATGCCGGTCGGCTCGCCATGATCGGCGTGGGTCTGGGTTCGGACCTCGCGTACGCGGCGTCCGGGCGCGGCTGGGGTTCCGCATCCACCGTCCTCATCAGCCTCGATGAGGGCCAGGCGCGAGATCTCGCGGGGAGCGGCCCGTTTGCGCCGCGGTCGATTTATTTGCTGTACGGTGCCGCCGATGCGCTGAGCGCCGGAGCGGTCCCGTCGTTCTTGCAGTCGGCGTCCTATCCCGCAGAAGCCCATGCCTATGACGACACGTCCTCGGCCGGCATGACGCTTTTCAACGAAAAGAATCCCGAGATTCTCGCTCGCTCGATCGCCTGGATCGAACGCACGATATGAGTTTGGCCGCGCTTACGCGCGACCAAACTCTCTAACGCTATTTACTGAGTAGGCGGCGCGTCGCGCGTGCCGACGACTTGGTTTGAGGTTCGGTTGAGGTGACAACCAGGTTGATCACACCGCCCGAGATGGTGTTGATCGAGACGTCCTGGCTGAAGTTGCCACTCGCATCCGAGGTCGTGTCGCCCGTGTAGTTGCCCGTGCCGAAGGCGAAGATGCCGCCGACTTGGGCGCTCGCACCCGCCACGATATGAACGCGGGAATTCGGCAACGTGTGTCCGCTCACGGTGAACGACGAGCCGACTTGCGCGTCCTGCGCGGGCGCCAGCTTATCGATCACGTTCATCGCCGCCGCGGTACCCGAGGTGAACGACCACGACTGGTCGATCGACGCGCCATTCGTGTCTTTGCCGGTTACGCGAACGGTGTGCTTCTGCACGAGCAAGTCCGAGGGCGGCGAATAGACGATGCCGTCGCCCGCACGCGTGCTCGAGCCCGTCACGTCGAGTCCGTCGACGCTTACGCGCAAAGTATTCGGATCGGCGGTACCATTTTTGAAGCGGGCTTCGATCGTCGGCCGTTTGGATTCCACGAACGCGCCGTTTGCAGGCTGTTCGGCCGAAAGACGGACGACGCTGCCGGCGGGCGGAGCATTCGGCGTGATCGCCGGAGCCGGTGCCGCAGCGACCGCGCCATTTGTTGAGATCGCCACGATGCGGTTCGCACCGTCGTAGTTTACGTTCGCGCCGAGGGCCTGCGAGACGAAGCGCAGCGGCACGTACGTGCTCGCGCCGATGATGAACGGTGCGACATCGAGCGTCTGCGGCACCCCGCCGACCTGCGCTTGATTGGAGCCGATCTTCAGCGAAATCGTGCGGTTGTTGCCCGTAGCATTGATGACGCCGTTGGCGTACACGACGCTCGCGCCGAGGCGCTCGAAAATTCCGCGCAGCGGCACGAAGACGCGCCCGGCACGCGAGATCGGCGGCGGCGAAACGGTGATGGGATTTCCATTGACGCTGACCGACACATCGGCCGCCGACACAGCGGCACTCACGGCAAGAGATAACGAACCGGCAATTGCGGCCGTTCTGGTGATGGTAGAGAGACGCGGCATAGAGACCTCCGAGCGATAGTGCACAGTCGCACCGAAACCATCGTACCCATACTTGCTTAGCCTTAAAGCCAGGGCTTGGCTCCTTGGGACCAATTTCTCAGCGCGACCTGGGAAGCCGTTCAGTCACCCATCGTCCCGGCCGGAATCGCGACTTCACGGGGCAGTTCGAGTGCCGGTTCGGTTTTGCGGAAACGTCGTCCGATCCCCGATTGAATGCGCAGCATCGTCGTGTAGACGACCGGCACGAGGAAGAGCGTGAGGATGAGCGAGCTGATCAGTCCGCCGATGAGCACGACGCCCATCGAGCGGCGAAACTCCGCCCCCTCGGCCAGGCCAAGTGCGAGCGGCAGCATCCCGAAGACCATCGCCGCCGTGGTCATCACGATCGGACGCAAACGTGTTCCGGCGGCAGCGAGCATCGCATCGTGCGGATTCATCCCGCGTTTGCGCATCGTGTTCGCGTAGTCGACGAGCAAAATGCCGTTTTTCGCAACGAGTCCCATGAGCATGATCAGGCCGATATCGGAGAGCAGGTTGAGCGATTGGTGCGATATCCACAGCGCGATGACCGCGCCGACGAGTGCGACCGGCACCGAGAACATGATCACGAACGGCGTGAGAAACGAACCGTAGAGAATGACGAGCAGCATGTAGACGAGCGCGATCGAGGTGAGAACCGAGATCCCAAAAGCCGCGTTGGTCTCGCCTTGCAGTTGCGAGTCACCTTGTACGAACGTATGAACCCCCGAGGCAAGGAATCCCGGCTGATCGACTTTCGCGTTGATTTGCGCGGTGATTGCGCCGAGCGATCCTTGCGCGCGGTCGACGTCGGCGCTCACGCTGATGATGCGCTGCCGCGACGAGCGCTCGATTTTCGTCGGCGCGAGCCCTTCGGTAAAATCGGCGACGTCTTCCAAATTGACGATCGAGCCGTCTTGTGCGCGGATGTGCACGCGTTTGACATTGTCGATCGACGTGCGATACGAGGCGGGCAGCTCGACGCGTACGTCGACCAGGCCGCTTGCCGTGCGCACTTTCGTAGCAACCGCGCCGCCCAGTGCGGTGCGCGCGGCGGTCGCGGCCGAGCCGGGCGAGACGCCAAGTGCCATTGCGCGCCGCGGGTCGATGTGGATGTTCAGGCGCGGGGCCGCGCTCTCGGCACCCGTCTGCACGTTGATCGTGCCTTTGACGCTGCGTATGAAGTCGGCAAGTTTATTCGCCGAGGCGTCGAGTTCGCTATCGGGGCCCGAGAGATCGTACGAGATCGCAACGCCGCTACCGCCGCCGCCGCGCGATCCGACGATGACGAGTGCGCCTTTGGCGAGCTTCGCAACGTTGCCGCGCAAGGTCGCGATCGTTGCGTTGGTTTCTTTGCGGCGTTCATCCGCCATCTGGATCTGCACGCGTCCGAGGTTGCCGCCGATCAAACTCCCGCGACCCGACGGTTTGGCACCCGTGGTCGAGAAGACGCGGTCGACGCCGGGTAAGGTGAGCGCGTACGTCTCGATCCGGTCGATGCCGTCTTGCGTGACGTGCAGCGGCGTACCCGTCGGATAGGTGACGCTCATCGCGATCGAGCCCGACTCCATCTCCGGGATGAATTCCGAGGGCACCATGCCCGTTGCGATCATCGCGATCGATCCGACGAAGAGCGCGAAACAGCCGACGCCGATGAACCAGCCGCGACGCAACGCCCAGCCCAACGCCCGGTCGCGATACCAGCGGGTGAGCGCATCGAAGCCGGACTGGAACCACTCCAGAAACTTCGGCGGTGCGGACGAACGTTTGAGCACGGACCACTTCGCCGCGAGCATCGGCGTAAGCGTGAACGAAACGAAGAGTGAAAAGAGCGTCGCGACCACGACGACAACGCCGAACTCTTTCATGTACTTGCCGACGAACCCCGAGAGGAACGCCATCGGCAAGAACACGACCACGTCGACGAGCGTAATGGCGATAGCCGCGCCGCCGATTTCCGATCGGCCGCTAATCGCCGCGTCGAGCGGATTCTGACCCAGATCGCGGTGACGCGTGATGTTTTCGAGGACGACGATCGAGTCGTCGACGAGGATACCAATCGTAAGCGAGAGGCCCATGAGCGAGATATTATCGAGGTTGAAGTTGAGGAGCTTCATCACGATAAACGTTGCGAGCAGGGAACTCGGGATCGCGAGCATCACGACGACGGCATTGCGCCAGGCGTGCAGGAAGAACATCAGCACGATCGCGGTGAGTACGATGCCTTCGAAGAGGCTCTGCAGCACGCCCGTAAGCTGTGCTTGCGTGAAGTCAGCGGGTGCGTCGATCTCTTTGAAGTTCACCGTCGGATAGCGCGCGATGATGTCTTTCATCGCGGCGCGCGCCACTTTCGTCGTCTTGATTTCATCGGAGGCAACGTTGCGCGAAATATCGAGGATGACGCCCGAGCGGCCGTTGAAGTGCGTTATTCGGCGTTGTTCTTTGTGCCCGTCGACGACCGCAGCGACATCGCCAATGCGCACGATTTTCTGACCCGGAACGTTCATCGGAATCATCGTGATGTCAGCGGGATTGACGATGTCGGCGTGGATCGAGACGCTGGTTTCTTTGGTCGGTGCATCGAGTCGGCCGCCGGGCAGACTTGCGTTGTTCTGCGAGACCGAATTGTAGATGTCGGGTAACGTCGCACCGACCGCCATCATCCGCAGCGGATCGGGATAGACTTGAATCTCGCGCGCCGCATCGCCGCGCGAGTCAACGCCCGTGACGCCCGGAATCGCCTTGATCTCCGGAATGAGCCGGTCGTTGACGAGATCCCCGAGCGCAGCGCCGTTCAGCGATTTCGAACTCAGGGCATACGTGAGGATCGGGTCGTCCGCGCCGTTCTTCACTACTTGCGGCGGGTCAAGGTCGCTCGGCATGTAGATGCGTGCGGTGTCGACGCGGCGCTGCACGTCGATAGCGGCAAAATCGAGATTCGTGTCGAGCTTGAACTGCACGACGACGGTCGCGACGCCTTCTTGCGCCGTCGCCCGCAGCTGATCGAGATTTTCGAGGCCGTCGAGCTGATCTTCGATCGGCTTGATGACGAGCTTCTCCATCTCTTGCGGCGAGGCACCGGGGTAGCCCGCGAAGACGATGACGACCGGGAACGCGACGTTGGGCTGTGCGGAGGAGCCGAGGCGGCTATACGAGAGCGCGCCATACACCGCAAGCCCGATAAAGAGCATCGCGGTGATGATGGGGCGCGAAATCGCAAAACGGGTCAGCCACACGGTCAAAGTCCTCGGGCGCTAAGCTACCCCTGATACGGATGGCGGTCGACCCTTGTTTCGCCGCTTTTCCCGCGCGCAATGCTGCGGTTCTTAAAGAAAAGCCCGGCGGTTTCCGACGCCGGGCTCTCAATATGGTGCGGGAGACTGGATTTGAACCAGCACGCCCTTGCGAGCGCTAGCACCTCAAGCTAGTGCGTCTACCAATTCCGCCACTCTCGCCCATGAGGTTTTTTGCCATCGGCCGGTGCCGCTGACAACTAAGGGATTGTAGAGCATCCTAGCTCGCTCCGCAAGACTCCTCGAGCAGGAGGGGTCCTGCTTACTTCATCTTCGGATCGAGCGCGTCGCGTAGGCCGTCGCCGAGATAGTTGATCGAAAGCGTCACGATCACGATGCACAGACCCGGGAAGACCGCGACCCACGGTGCGATCGACATGTTGGTCTGCGAATTGGCAAGCATGCTGCCCCAGGACGCCGTGGGCGGCTGGATGCCGTAGCCCAAAAACGAGAGCGTCGACTCGAGGATGATGACGTTGGCCACCTCAAGGGTCGCCTGAACGATGATCGGCGCGATGGCGTTCGGCAAGATGTGCCGGAAAATGATCCGCCCGTCGCGATTACCAAGCGCTCGCGCGGCTTCGGCAAATTCGCGTTCGCGCAGACTCAGGAACGACGCGCGCACGAGTCGCGCGACGGCTGGCCACGACAGGCCCCCGATGAGCACCACGATCAAGAGAAAACTCAGACTCGCCTTCTGCGAGGTCGCCGAGACGATCGCAGTGAGTACGAGCAAGAGCGGAAGCAGCGGGATCGAGAGCACGACGTCGGTGACGCGCATGATGACAAAGTCGACCCAGCCGCCGTAATAACCGGCGATCGCACCGAGGACCGTACCGATCGTAATCTCCATGATGACGGCGAAAAGCGCGATCGTGAGCGAGATCTGCGCGCCGTAGATGAGGCGCGAGAGCAAATCGCGGCCGTTCTCGTCGGTGCCCAGGATGTGTCCGGCGACGCCGGGCGCAAGCGGCGTACCGTTCCAGTTCGTTTGATCGATAAAATTCGGATCTGCCGGTGCGATGAAGTGCGCGAAGATCGCGGCGAGCGCCATGAGCGCGAGCACGACGGCGCCGACGAGCGCGACGCGGTGGCGGCGGAAGCGTTTCCAAATGCCGTGGCGCTCTTCTTGAAAATCATCGGACGCAGCGGCCGCAAGCGGAAGTGTCGCAGCCATCTTAGTTGTACTTCACGCGCGGATCGAGCCAAGCGTACGCGACGTCGGCGACGAGATTGAAAAGCACGACTAGAAACGACACGAGCATCAAATAGCCCATGAGCAGTGCAAAATCGAACTGCGCGAGCGCGTTGATGAAGAGTCGTCCCATCCCCGGCCACGCGAAGATCGATTCGGTGATAACGGCGCCGGCGACGAGGCCCGGCATCGAGAGCGCGATGATCGTCACGAGCGGAATCAGTGCATTCTTGAGGCCGTGTTTGAGGATGACGTCGCGCTTCTCCAGGCCTTTGGCCGAGGCCGTGCGCATGTAATCCGTGCGCACGACTTCGAGCATCGAGGAGCGCATGAAGCGGCTCCATTGTGCGATGTAGAGCAGCGAGAGGACGAGTACGGGCAAGATTAAATGTCGGAGGCGGTCGCCGAAATTGAACACATCATCACTTGAGATACCGGCCGACGGTAAGGTGATGTGATACCCGAAACCCAGCGGTATGCCGTACACCGAGAACAGCAGTTGGAACATGAGCGCAAACCAGAACACCGGCATCGACTGGCCGAAAAACGCAAATGTCGTGACACCGTAGTCGAGCCACGAATACGGTTTGAGTGCGGAGAAAATTCCGGCGCTCACGCCGAGGATCAGCGAGAACACAAACGAGGCGCCCATCAGCTCGAGCGTCGCGGGCATCCGATCGAGGATCGCATCGATTACGTTCATCGAGTTTGAGGTCGAGTAGCCGAAGTCGCCGACGACGACGCGGCCAAGCCACTTGAAGTACTGCACGTATGTCGGCTGATCGAGGCCAAGGTTGTGTTTGAGACGCACGATATCGGCTTCGGTGATGTGCGGGTTCTGCAAATAGGGCGCGAGCGGGCCGCCCGGCGCGTTGCTCAGGATCGTGAAGAGAATGATCGAAATGAGGAGCAGAAGCGGAATATTTTGCAGGCTTCTGCGGATGACGTACGTGAGCAGCGGCGGGCCTCCGGGCTGGCAGAACTGGGGAAGAATACGGTGCCCCCCATAATGGTCCTACGCGTTCGAGGACGCCGAGGCGGCACGCGGCGCTCGCTCCGGTAGGCGCAGCATGAGTCTGGCTTCCGTGGGGGTCGCGACCGGACGTCCCAGCTCGTTTGCTACCCGCACAACGCGCGCGACCAGCTCTTCGTTCGTGGCGAGGCGACCCTTCGAATAATAAATGTTGTCCTCAAGGCCGACGCGCACGTGGCCGCCCATCGCGATCGCGACCGTGGCGAGCGGGAGTTGCTGGCGACCGATTCCGGCAACCGTCCACGAACATCCGGCGGGTAGCGCGTTCACGCAGGCGACCAGATTCTCGACTGTCGCTTCGAGAGCGCCGGGAACACCGAGCACGAAATCGGCGTGCGCTGGAAATGCGAGTAAGCCTTCCACCGCGAGGCGCTTGGCATTGGCGATGTGGCCGAGATCGAAGATTTCCAATTCCGGCGTGACGCCGAAGCGCGCCATCGCAGCGAGGATCCCACGCATGATCGGAAAGCTGTTCTCGAAGACGTCGTCACCGAAGTTGACCGTGCCGCAGGTGAGCGTTGCCATCTCGGGCACCAATTCGAGCGGTGCCGCGCGCTCCTCGGGCGTCATCCCGATTGCGCCGCCCGTCGAGAACTGCACGATGAGATCGCTTTCTCGACGAATGGCATCGTACGCCGCGCGGAAGCGGCCAACGTCGTGAGTGTTGGTCCCATCATCATTACGGCAGTGGACGTGGATGAGCGAGGCACCTGCGGCTTGGATACCGCGGGCGACGGCGCCAAGTTGCGCGGGCGTGACCGCGAGGTGCGGGGTCTGCTCGGGCGTCAGCTCGGCGCCGACCGGCGCGACCGTAATAATAAGTGGATCCATCCGCTAACCGTTCGACGCGGACGGCGGGCTGCTCCGCTGCCGCTGCAGCGCCGATCGAGCGGCGGCGATGAGCGCGGGATCGAGGCCAAGCAATTCAGCAAGCGCGATCGCATCGGCGTGCGGCTCGTCCGCGGGGCCGACCGCGATCACGCGATAGTCCATCGCCTCACCGAGCGCCGCGAGCGCTGCATCAAGATCGCGCGCCGCCCCGGTCGGCAGAGCGTGACGGAGCCCCGCGATTGCAAGATGTGTCGTTTCCGTTTCGCGCGCGATCCCATCGAAGTGCGTTGCGACGAGCGCGCGCATTCCGCGCGTCGCGAGCGTTTGCACCAGCGCGACTAAGAGCGCGCGGCCTTCGCCCGGACTCGTCGTGCGCGCGAATTCATCGACCAGCGCGAGGGTCGTTTCGTGCACCGCGAGCAGTCCGCGCACGCGGACGACTTCACCGCCGAACGCCGAGAGCAGTGCGGCGCGATCGTCCCGGTCATCGGCACCGATCCACGCAATGCGGGCTACGAGGGCAACGCGCGCGGCTCTTGCCGGGACCGGCAAGCCGTGCGCCGCGCAGAGCGCGATGAACCCGGCCGTCTGCATCGCAGCCGTTTTGCCGCCCATGTTGGGTCCCGTCAGCACCGCAACGCCGTCCCACGCAAACGTTAGCGGTGCGTACCGACGACCGTGCAATGCGAGAGCTTCGGCGAGCGGCGGAAACGTCGCGTCTTCCCAGCCCATCGCCTCCGTCGTGTACGTCGGCACGCATGCGTGCCAGGCACGCGCAAACGCCGCGCGCGCGCATTCGCGTTCGCATTCACCCAGCCGTTCGGTCACCGCGACGATCGCACGCGCCTGCGCACCGACCGCAGCCGAGAGCGCGACGCGCGCACGCTCTTCGACGCGCGCGACGGCCGCCTGTGCCCCGTCGCGCGCGGAGAGGGCGGCGAGGGTTCGTTCGTCGTAGGTGAGTTCGCACGCCAGGTACGTCGCCGCTTCGCGAACGACGCGCACGCTCGGCGGGAGCGCGGTCGATGCGCGATCGCGCATGAGGATGAATTCACCGTCGCGCACCGTCGCGCCGACGATCGCCGCAACGCTGGCTTCGAGCGCACTGCGTGCGGTGTCGAGGACGGCTTGTCGTTCGGCGGCATGCCGACGCACCGTCTCGAGGTCGGCATCGAAGCGGTCCGCAAGGTAGAATCCGCTGCGTTCGCGGCCCGGCGCAAGCGCGGCGGCGAGTGCATCGAGCGGCGGCGGTGGCACGAGCGGCACGTCCTCCGGCCACTGCGCACGGACGAATGCCAGCGCGTCCACGAAACGGCCCAATTCGAAAAAATCGGCGTCTGTGAGCGGATCGCCGGCGGCCGCGCGCGCAGCGATCGACGTTGGATCGGGACACCAGCGAATCGCGTCGCGCACGCGTTCGAGGGCGGCTGCATCGAATGCCGCTGCGAGCGCGACCGTGACGCGCGCACGCTCCGCCGCTTGCGCTTCTTCGCCGGATGCGTACGCGCGTTCGCGCGAAGCAGCACGCCGGCCGAAGTCACTGCGCGGTGCGAGCGCCGCGTCGAGCCAGACGCCGCCGATCGACGCGTGCGTCGCTGCATCGACGATCATGCGACGAGCCCTGCGAAGAGATCGAACGTCGGCTGCGCGGTTGCGCGCGCGACGGCACGGACGAGCGCGCGCGGCTCGAGCGAGCTTTCGCGTCCGTACGATGAAACCGTACAGGCCACGACGCGGATCGGCGCATACGTGCGTAGTTCGAGCCGCTCGTTTAATTGCTCGAAGAGTTTGCCGCGCACCGTCACGCGCGTCGGATCGCTTACGACGACGCGCGCGCCGCGATGATCGGCGATCAGTTCGCTTGCGCGCTCGGGACCGAGCGCGCCGTCGATGACGATGGCATCGGCGCGCGTGCCGTCGTCGCGCGCGATCGAGAGGCGGCGTACGAGGTCGCCTGCAACCGCAGCAACGCGCTCGATCGTTGCGCCGCTCTGCGCACCGGTCGCTACGATCACGGCGTCATCGCCGCCCGCGAGCGCCGCGATGCGGTCGATCGCGCCGTCGAGAAAAATGGGACCGCTCGACAGCTCGGCAAGTTGGGCCAGCGTGCGGCGCACGCCGCTCGCCGTCGGGGGACCGCCGATCTCGAACCGCGACGTCGCCCGGACGCGCAGAAAGGCAATCGCGCCGAGGGCACTGCGGTCGCCGAGCCCGAGAATCTCGCAGGCGGGCGAACGCGGAATGAGGTCGCGCGCCGTCGCGACGATCGTGCCGGGCGGCAGCGTTAACTGCGGTTTCGGCAGCGCGTCGAGCGCATCGCTGGTCTCCCCGTCGCGGCCGATCGAGGTGATCGCAAACGCGATCCCACGCACACGCGCCGATTCGCACAGGGCGCGAATGCCGACGGTCTTGCCGACGTTTTTCGCCGTGCCGACGACGGCGATCGTGCGCGTTCCCGCCGCCTGCACGCAGTCGAAGAGTTCGAACGCAACGTTCATCCGGGCGACCGCGCGATAAGCCGGACACCGTCGTCGCTTCCGAGCACGTGAGCGCGGCCGGCGGCAAGTTCGCGCTCGACCTGCGCGCGCACGGCATCCCACGTCGGCGAATGATACGACCGATCGTCCAGGATCGCCGGCCGAAGCGCTTTCGCACTCGAATACACATTGGGATCTGCCCCTAAGTGGGCGTACGCCTCATCGAACGTCCCGACATCCAGACCGGCGGGAATCGCGGCGATCGCACGGTCGAGCGCGGCATCGTGAGCCGAGCGCGCGCGCAAGAAATGGCCCCAGTGCGTGGGACTCGCAACCGCTAAATCCAGCACGCAAAGTACTGCGCAGACGCGCACCAGAAGCAGCGCGCGTCGACGGTCGCGCGCGGCGACGCGCGCGATGCCAAGTGCAAAGGCGATGAGGATCGGTCCGATCCAGACCGCAGCGTAATGCTGTCCCATCGTGTAGGTGATCGAGAGATGCGATCCAAGCACCTCGGCGACGCCGGGCACGGCGAGGACGACGGCCGGTGTCGAGAGCGGCACGAATGCCAGCGGAACCAGCGCTTCGAGCGAATAGGTCACACGTCCGCGCAGATCGACACCGGCCGAATCGCCGCGCCCGCCGTTCCAGGCGTAAAAATGCAGTGGATCCCACGCTTGGGTTGCACCCGCAAGCGGACGCACGATCGTAAAGTACGCCGCGAACACGGCGACGGCAATCAGGCTAGTTCCAAGTGAGAACACAACGCCGCGTCGGTCACCGCGCCGCCAGAACCAAAGCGCGGCCGCAAGACCGAGAAACGCGACGATTGGTGCCTCGTCTTCTTTCGTTCCAAGTAGAATAACGGCGCACAGCGCGGCAAGTGCGAAGCGGCGACGGTCGAGCGCGGCGATCAACCACGCCGCACCGGCTGCGGCAAATGCGTTTTCGTGAAAGTCGGTAAACGTCACGCCTGCGAGCGCCGGATACACGAACGCGATCGAGGCAACCCCGAGCGCGAGGCGCTCGTCCATCCGCGAGCGCGCGATTGAAAAAATCGCTGGTGCGACGAGTCCGCATGCAAATGCCTGCGCCAAAATCAACACGAACGGGCCATGAGTAAGCCGGACGAGTGGCGCGAGCAATTCGAGGATCGGCGAAAAGTGAAAGAGATAGTGGCTGCCCGCTTCGAGCGTGTTGGCGAAGTGCGCGTTCGGGTTGAGCAAGGCTTGCATGAAGATGCCGAGATCGGCGCCCGAATGGTACGTCGCATACCGGTCCAGGCCCAATAGCGTATACATAGCGGCGAAGCCCAGCGTCGCCAGCCACACCGTTTGTCGCGGGCTAGCCGACGTGAAAATATTTTGTCGCGGCAAATGCAAGACCCGTGATGACGAGTACGATGCCCGCCCAGCGCGCCGAACCCGCCTCGGCGCGCGCGCCGCGGCGTTTACCAAGCGTGAGGCCGGCGGTCGTCGCCGCAACTGACGCAAGCCCGATGAAGAGCAGCGACGTGTAAATCGGGACGCCGATGAAGAGAATTGAAAAACCGATCCCCAGCGAATCGAGGCTGATCGAGAGCGCACCGATGAAGAGCCCCCATCCGCGCGAGAGGTCCATCTTGCCGGATTCCGGCCCCTCCCCGAGCGTCTCGTAAATCATATACAAGCCGACGCCGACGAGCGCCGTGAAGCCGAGATAGCCGGCGATATCACCAAGTAATCGGCCGACGGTCGCGCCGAGCAGCGCGCCGATGACGGTCATCGAGATTTCGGCGGTCACAAACGCCGCGCCGATGCGGACTTTCGTCATCCGGTCCGTGCCGCGCATGCCCACGCCGACGCAGACGGCAAAAACGTCGAGCGCAAGCGAGAGCGCGACGATCGCGATCTTGATGAGCGAAAGCATATTCGCTAGCTTAAAGCGAGGTCGAGATCATCGGCCCCTGCAAGAGCGATGACACGGTCGTCCGCAATTGCGAGAGGGTGAACGGCTTATTCAGAAAGGCGTTGGCGCCGGCGCTTTTCGCGCGCGCGTCCATCGCGTAATTATTGTGACCGCTGATCATCACGATCGGCGTCGTCGAGGTAGTTCGATTGGTCCGGATCTGCGCGATTAAATCGATCCCGGAAATGCCCGGGAGCATGAAGTCGCAGATGATGATGTCGAACGATGAATCGCGCTGCAAGTGGACCAGCGCGCTCTCGGCGTCATTGCAGGTCGTCACGAGGTACGGTCCGCTTTTAAGGATCGTATTGATGAGCATGCAAATCGCGGGGTCGTCGTCGGCGACGAGCACCCGCCAGGGTTGGACCATCTCAAAGTTTTCCAACTTCAGCCGCCGCGCGCCTCGATAGCGGTGTTTACGATGCGTAAAGATTGATGCGCCCGTTCTTCATCATCGCCGCGCTGCTCGTGCTCGTGCTCGGCGTTCCTCCGCTGTGGCTGGTCGGGAGCGTCCCGCCCGCAAACGCGCTCGCCGTGCTGCTCGCACCTGACGTTGCGCCGGCGGTCGCCGTTTCGTTGGCCGCATCGCTGCTAGCCCTCGTGGCAAGCGTTGTCCTCGGTATCCCCGCCGGCTACGCCCTCGCTCGCGGTAGCGGCTGGTGGCGCGGCCCCGCTACCTTTGCCGTTGCCCTCCCCCTCGTCTTTCCCCCGATCGCCACCGGCGTGATGTTGCTCGCGCTCGTCGGCACGCGCACCCCACTTGGCACTGCACTGGGTGCAATCGGCTTGCAAATCGTGGACAGGCTTGGCGGCGTGGCACTGGCCGAATTTTTCGTAAGTGCCCCGTTTATCGTCATCGCAGCGGCCGCCGCGTTCGCCGAGGTCGACGTGCGCTTGGAAGAGGCCGCACGAACCCTCGGAGCCACGACGCTGCGCACGTTTTTCATCGTCTCACTGCCGCTCGCTGCGCCGACGATTTCCGCAGGCGTTTTGCTTGGATGGCTTCGTGCATTGGGCGAATACGGCGCAACTAGTATCGTTGCGTATCATCCAACGTCACTGCCCGTCGCGCTCTACGTCGTGCTCTCATCGGATGGGTTGCAACGGGCACTTGCCATCGCGTACGCGTTCATCGTGTTCGCCGCACTGGTCGTCGCCGCGCAAGCGGCACTGCGAAGGCGCCTCTTATAAACGGCGCGAAGCGGATTTACTCATGGCCATTCTCGATCGTTTTCTGACTCCGGAATCATCGTTTCAACAGCGGTTTTTCTTTCTTGCCAAACGTTTCGTGGCTGGCGAGACCGCGACCGACGCAATGGAAGCGATTCGTTCGCTCAATGCCGCAGGAATGACGGCGACGCTCGACTTCCTCGGCGAAGACGTCACCTCGACTGATGAGGCGCTACGCACGCGCGATGCGTACTTCGATCTGCTCGACCGCATCGAAGCGGACGGGGTGAAGACGAATGTGTCCGTCAAGCTGACGGCCTGCGGAATGCTGATCAGCGAAGATTTCGCTTACGAGAATCTCAAAGCGATCGTCGAGCGTGCAGCGCGCAACGCCGATCCGTTCGTACGCATTGACATGGAAGGCTCGGCGCTCGCCGAGTCCACGTTGCGTGTTTTCGAACGCGTCTACGCCGATCATAAAAACGTCGGCCCCGTTCTGCAAGCCTACTTACGGCGAACGCCCGACGACATCACAGCCGCAATCGCGCAGGGCGCGCGCGTGCGGCTCTGCAAAGGCGCCTATAAAGAGCCGCCTACCGTCGCGCACCAAGAGATGCCGATCATCCGTCGCGAGTATCTACGCCTAGCCGAATCGCTGTTGACCGACGGCACGTATCCCGGAATTGCAACCCACGACGAGCGTATCATCGCCGCCGTCAAAGCGTTCGCCGCCGAACGCGGCATCGGCAAAGAGCGCTTCGAATTTCAGCTGCTCTACGGCGTGCGCACCGATCTGCAGAAAGCGCTCGTCGAAGATGGCTACAACGTTCGCATCTACGTGCCGTACGGAACGCACTGGGCGGGCTATTTCTACCGCCGCATCAGCGAACGCAAGGAGAACGCATTCCTCGCTCTCCGCGCGCTGGTCCAAAAATAACGGTCAGTCATCGGGTAAACGCTCGACGCGCGTCATGCGATCGCTCTCGACGAGGCGGCCGAGCGTATCGAAGCCGCTTTCGATTTCGCCGAAGACGGTGAAGTCGCGGTTGAGATGCAGCGCGGGTGAGATCGTAATGTAGAATTGCGTGCCCGCGGAGTCGCGCTGCGGGCCGTTCTTGTCGTAGTTGAGACCCATCGAGATGACGCCGCTGCGCTGCTCGATTGGATTCTCTTCGGCGGGAATCATGTACCCCGCATCGCCGTCGCCGCTATCGGTGATGTCGCCGGTTTGCACGACGAAGTCGGGGACGATGCGGAACCAACGCAGGTTATCGAAGTAGCCGCGGTCGACAAGCCCCACGAAGTTGGCCACCGTCAGCGGCGCCCACTCGGGATAAAGCCGCACGACGATCGTGCCTTTGGTCGTACCGATGCGCACCCGCGGATGCATACCCGGCAGCGGCGCACCGAGGGCGGCTGCGGTGCGCGGCAAAAGCGGAACGTCGAGACGGGCTTCTGGCGCGCGCGGTGCGCGCGGGTTGCCGAGTCCTTGCGGACGCGAAAGCGACGCGGTCGTGTCCTGCGTTCCCGGAGTTGGCACGTTGAGCGCCGTTTGCAGTGCCCTGAGATGTTCGGTGCGTTTGCCGCCGGCGAGGATCGCAAGCGACTCCGTCGCTTCTTCTTGCACGCGCCAGGCACGGTCGTTCAATCTCGCGCGGACCGCCGGCACGATCGCCGCCGTCTCGGCGCGTCCCGCGGCGCGCACCATACCGATGCGCACGAGTTCGTCACGATCGTTCATACCGGCGCGCAAGGCGGCAAGCGGAATCACTTTGCCGTATGCTCGGCCGAGCGACCATGCGACGTGCATGCGTACGTCGGAATTCTTCTCGCTTCGCAGATCCGCAAGGAGCACCGCCGCGATGTCGCGCGCTTGCACGTCTTTGCCGTAGTAGCCCAGCGCCGTCGCAGCCCGCCCGCGCACGGCGGGATCGGGATCGTTTACGAGCACGCGCTCGAGTGGCGCGATCAACCCCGGACGAGTGATCAGCTGCAACGGGTTTGCGCGCGGATTCAAACTGAGCGCCGCGACCCGCGCGGCGACATCGGCTGCCGCTGCACGCACTACGGGCAGGCGGTCGTGCAGCCCCACCCGCGCATCACCCGCAACGTTGGTCTTCTCCGCGAGCAACCCCAGCGCGAAGAGTGCAAGTCCGCGCACCGCCGGATCACTCGCATGCGCGACCCGTTCGCGCAGCACGGACGCGCCCGCGGCATTCTTTGTCCGGCCGATCGCTAAAACCGCGCGCGAAGCAAGAGCAGGGTCGGTTGATTTGGCGCTCGCGATCATGAGCGGCGTCAGTGTCCGCTGTGACTCTCCGGCAACGAGCGCACCGTACGTTGGAATCTCGTTTACTGCGTGCGCCGGCGCACAAAGTAGGGCCGAAGTAAGGACACCCACGGTTAATTCGCGATAAAACTTCACAATTCAGGAACCCCTTCAGTCAACTTTACTCGGCGCGCTTACGTTAAAGAGATAGGCCACTTCATAGTGGCGATTACACGAAACGAGGAACCTTCATGTCGGACACCACCACCCCAGAGAAAAAGCCCGGCGGCGGGATGAGCGTGCGCGAAGCAGGCCAAAAAGGCGGCGAGACCGTCAAGAAAAAATACGGCCCCGAATTTTACGAGGCCATCGGTCGCAAGGGCGGCCAAGCCACCAAAGCTGCGCACGGCCATGCCTTCTACGAGCTCATCGGAAAGAAGGGCGGCAAGAAGGGCGGCGAAGCCACGCGTGACCGCTACGGACCGACATTCTACGAGGAAATCGGTCAAAAGGGCGGCCAGAAGGTCAAAATGTTGATCGAGCAAGGCAAGAAGGCTGCAGCCGACGCCGCAGCCGCTGAAGCCGAGAAGAAGGCCTCCTGAAAACCCGGCCCGCCGCGATCCTAGCGGCGATGCTCCTCGTTGGAGCCATCGCCGTCGCGACGGACCCCGCGCGCTCGCAGAGTCCGCCGACGCTCGTCGCGGGAACGCCCCTTACGTTCTTACTCGACGACACCGTCACGATCGCGACGGTGCGGGTCGGAACCACGTTCCGGCTCCACCTCGTGAACGAACTCGATCTCGGTGCGGCCCGGGTCGCCGAAGCCGGGACCCGAGCGCGTTTGCGCGTCATGAGCCTCATCAAACCGACCGCCGAAGATCCGCGCCACGGCGCCGTCATCGCGATCGAAGAATTTCGGACGAACCCCGGTACGTTGCCGGTCCGGCCGCTCCAGATCGTGATCCGCGAGAACCTTGCCTCAGGCGCCTCGATCGCGGCCAAGACCGAAGCCTCGCTTGTGACCGATGGCTCACGGATCGCGATTCAGATACCGCTTCCGTTTGTGCTCTCGGGCGACCGGCCCTACAACGATTTTACGCCGATCCCGCTGAAGACGGCATCCAACTCGAAAAGCGCGACTCCATCGCCCAAGCCGACGCGCGCACCCACGGTTGCGCCGAGCGCGTCCCCGAGCGAGACCCCGAGTCCCGCGTCTATGTAAACCGACCACCTCACCTTCGTCCGCTCGTCCATCCGAAAGGCAATCCGACCATGATCCGACGTTCTGCTCTCGCAGTTTTTACTGCGCTGCTTTTCACCGCGAACGCGGCCTTTGCCGATGACAAAGAGGCCGCCAAACTCTCACCGATGCCCACTGCGGCCGAAGCCAAAGTCGTCGCGCATATCCAGGCCGAACTCCCGAAATTATACACCACGACCGCGATGGCCGAGAAAGCCGGCTATACGCGCTACACAAATGAAGACAAGACCGGCGCGATCAGCTACGCAAGCAACAAATCGTGGGAATCGACCGACATCAAATATCCCGCGCAGCTCTGGTACGACGTCAAAGGCAGATTGATCGGCGCCGACTACGCGCAACTCAAAGCGAATCACCCGACCGCAACCTCGATCCTGGGCTTGGAAGCCGCACGCGGCGACGCGTTCCCCGCGCACGTGCACTACGTCACCAAAGCCGCCGACGGCACGATGACGTACAGCCTAGCGACGGGCGTGAAGAAATACGACGCTGCCAACGGCGCCGGTTCGAGTGCAAAGCCGACCGCTGAGGGACTCGTGAAAGCCGAAGCCAAAGGCGTCAAAGCGGCAAGTGATGTTTCGTACGTCTTTCTGTTCCCGGCGATTTGGGACGTGACGATGTGGATCGTTCCCAATCCGAGTGGCGCGTTTGCCGACAAGAATCCCAACGTCAAAGCAACGGCAAACGCGAAAGACGAGTAACGCTCGCGACGCAACAAAACGAAAAAGCCGATCGGTGAGGACGTCATCGGTCGGCTTTTTTTTTGCTGTGCAGCCGAAGTATGACGTCGAGACGAAGGCTTTGTCGCCGAGGCCAGGATAGTACAGCAGAGCAACGACCTGGACGTTCAAAGCGGCGTATTTGTCAGGCCCACGGCCCGTCGATATCGCGTAGGCTCTAGCTACGCGGCGAGCTGAATACGGCTTCATGCGCTTGAACCGCGTTGAACCAATCGGCGCAGGTCGATAACCGGCAACCTCAGAGGTCGTATACGAATCCTATGCTCGAAATTACTTATTTTTGATGAGAGGTCACATGAAAAGTAGACACGTTGCAAAGGTGTGCTCGATCCTGTTTGTATTTTTGCTCGCAGGCAACGCACTTCTTGCCGATGCCGCACCGACGCCAGTGCCGGGCGGCGCGAATCAAACTGCGGGCGTTAGCGGGTCGATGTCACAGACGCTGTTCAACGGGACGCTCCGTATTCGCGGGATGTCGTTGAAAGACGCACAGCCCGACGACCATATCCGACCGAATGCCCCGACCGAACGAGCGCTCGTGTTCCGCACGATCGTGAGCAACGGAACGAAGCGGGAAAATCACGGCTATTTCGATGCATCGCTGGCCGACGCGAATGGCATTACCGTTGCCGGCCGGCCCCTCGACAGCGGCTGGAGTTTGGAGCCGGCGGCGGCAGCGCGCGCGATCGTGGGATTTTCGATTCCAAGCGATTTCGTGCCGGTTCGCTTGGTGCTCGTTCAGGCCGCGGCGTCCAAGCCACGCGCATTTCGCATCGCACTTCGGCCGAGCGACTTGGGACCTGCGCCGGCCGCGACCCCGTAGTGGTGTTCACATGATTCGAAGTCGCGCTCTTTTTGGCGCAATTGTGATTTTCACTCTGATCGGGAGCCCCGTAATGGCCGTTGAAGAACCCGCTTTCAAAACCGTCTTGCACGATGGCAATTTTGAAATTCGCGACTATCCCTCCCTCGTTGTCGCCGAAGTCACCGTGTCCGGCGGACAGAAAGACGCTGCGAGCAAGGGCTTTCGTTTGCTCGCCGGTTACATCTTTGGCGGCAACAAGCGACGGCAGAGCATCGCCATGACGGCGCCTGTGGCGCAGGCACCCATCAGCGAAACACTCGCGATGACGGCTCCCGTCACCCAGATTGCGAACGCAGGGACTTGGAGCGTCCGGTTCACGATGCCGAACTCCTACACGCTCGACACGCTACCCGAGCCGAACGATCCGAAAGTCCAATTGAGGCGTCTGCCGGCGGCACGCGTTGCCGTTATCCGTTTTTCAGGAGTGGCAAGGACAGGCGACGTGGATGCGAAGACCGCCGAGCTCACTTCCGCCGCCAAAGCTCACCATTTGCGCGTCATCGGCCCCGTGTCGCTTGCCCAATACAACCCGCCATGGACACTATGGTTCATGAGGCGGAATGAAGTGATGATCACGGTCGAGCCGTAGTGAAGCGTCGTCCCCGCCGATGAACAGGCGGGGAATTTGACGCTTGTATCGGCCTGCGGCTACTGCGCTGCGGGACTGCTCAGTGCCTCGAGCATTCGCTCGGAAATCACCTTGCTCGAGGCGGGGTTTTGGCCGGTGATGAGATTCCCGTCGCGTACGACATGCGGGGCAAACGGAATCGGCGTCCCCTCGAAATGAGCGCCATGTTGCGTGAGTTCGTCTTCGAGCAAAAACGGCACGACGTGATCGAGTTTAACGAGCTTCTCTTCGTTATTCGTGAAGCCGGTAACGCGCCGACCCCGAATCAGCGGTTGTCCGTCAGCGCCGACGGCGTTCACGAGCGCTGCGGGACCGTGACAGACGGCGCCGATAAGCTTGCCCGAACGATCGAAGGCGGTCAGCAACCGAAGAACATCCGGATCGTTCGGTAAGTCCATCATCGGACCATGGCCTCCGGGCACGAACAGTGCATCGAAGTCATCCGCGTTCATCTCGCTCAGCCGGTGCGTCGATTGTAAGGCCGCGAGCGCCTCCATCCATTCCCGCTGTTGATTCTCGTTCGGCGCGGTCTTTGGATCGATCGGCGTTACTCCGCCACGGGGCGAAGCCACCGTGATCTCTGCGCCGGATGCATGAAACGCATTATATGGTACCGCAAATTCCTCAAGCCAGGTCCCCGTCGGATGTCCGGGTCCTAGCGAATCCGCGCTCGTGGTCACAATAAGAATCTTCATGACCGTCTATTCCCGTCAGCGCCGTTTCCACACGGTAGTTTATCGCGCGTGTCGGTGAGCACATGCGATTCGGGGCTGCCTGATTAGCCCTCGATGCGAAAGGCCCGATGTCTCCATCGGGCCTTTTTGCCTTACTCGTTTGACCAGTAGTCCTTGAGCGCTTTGCCGCGCGAGGGATGGCGTAATTTGCGCAGCGCCTTTGCTTCGATTTGCCGGATACGCTCGCGGGTGACGCCGAACTCTTGGCCGACTTCCTCGAGCGTTCGCTGGTGGCCGTCTTCGAGCCCGAACCGTAGCACGAGCACTTTCCGTTCGCGTTCGGTCAGGTTTTTTAGGACGTCGGCCATCTTCTCTTTGAGCAGCATCACCGATGCGGCTTCCGCCGGTGCGACGGCTTCCTGATCTTCGATGAAGTCGCCAAGGTGCGAGTCTTCTTCTTCGCCGATCGGCGTCTCGAGCGAGATCGGTTCTTGCGAGATCTTGATGACTTCGCGAACCTTCTCAGGCGTGAGACCCATCTCGGCGGCGATTTCTTCGACCGAAGGATCGCGGCCAAACTCTTGGAGCAGCTGACGCGAGATCTTGATCAGGCGATTGATCGTCTCGACCATGTGAACCGGGATGCGAATCGTGCGCGCCTGATCGGCAAGTGCACGAGTGATCGCCTGACGGATCCACCACGTGGCGTAGGTCGAGAATTTGTAACCTTTGCGATAGTCGAATTTCTCGACCGCACGGATCAGCCCGAGATTACCTTCTTGAATGAGATCCAAGAACAGCATACCCCGGCCGACATACTTTTTCGCAATCGAAACGACGAGCCGAAGATTTGCTTCGGTGAGGCGGCGTTTGGCTTCGTCACCTTCATAGATGACGGAACTGCGGCCGGTGCCGTTCTTGAGCAATTCTTTTTCGCCGGCTTCGATCGCCATCGCGAGCGTCTTCTCATCTTCCATCGAGAGGAGCGGGACGCGGCCGATCTCTTTGAGATACATGCGAACCGGGTCGTCGAGCGCAAGACCTGCGGGCACGACATGCTCGGTCTCTTCCGAGACCTCGGCTTCCGGTTTTTCTTCTTTCGCCTGCTCTTCAACGATCTCGATCCCCATCGCGGCGATCTCTTCGAAGAGGTCGTCGACGCGTTCGGGAGTGACGTCGTCGGCATTGTCAAAGACGGCATTGATTTCTTCATACGTGAGCGAGCCGCGCTTCTTGCCGCGCTCGGTCAGTTTTTTGATCAGCTCTTCGAGCGGGATCTGCGGTGCATCGGCAGTTGCCGCTGCGGATTTTTTGCGTGCCATGGTTGTTCCATCACCTCCCTTCAAATTTTCGTCGACGGGCATTCTCAGTTGAGACGGAGGGTTTATCCTTTCAATTTGGCCGTTAGGGCGGCCAGCTCATCGCGTAACTCGTACGGCACGGGCTGACCCGCCTCGTAGAGTTCAGTTATTGTCTTATCGACTTCCCGACGCCGAACTTCATCGTCGCCGCGCCGAAGTCGGACTTTCACTTGGTTCAACAACTCGCGACGCGCATCGGTGTCGACGAAGCGTCGCGTTGCCGACCGCTCGCTCCCACCGAGTGCCGCGAGGGTCGCCGAGGCGTTGTGATCCTCGGCAAAGAGCGCAAGCACGTCGCCCGTCGTGGAAAGTCCGGAGACGTTCGCACAGATGACTTCGTAAATGCGCCGTAAACCCGCGCTTGCAAACCGATCGGGGGTGATCGCGCTCGCATACTCGGCGATGAGCGCCGGTTCTTCGAGAGCAATCTCGATCACGTCGCGTTCGAACGTGGGGGCTTCGAGCGTTACGGCCGCATGACGTGTGAACCCGGCACCGCCCCGGGGGGCAAAGTGCGCCGAATTGTACACCAGGCGGCTCTTCCGTAAATCGTCGACGCTGACGCCAAGGCGCCCGGCGACGTAGACACGCCAGCGGTCCCACTCTTCACGCGGGGAAAGATCGTGAACGATCTCCTCCGCCTTCCGTGCGACATCCGCCGGGCGATCGAATCCCGGGCGGATCCCCTCGATTGCAAGATCGAGTTTGTACTGCACGGCCGGAACTGCTTTGCTCAGCAGTTCCGTGAAGGCAGCGGTTCCGCGGTTGCGGACGTAGGTGTCCGGATCCTCGCCTTGCGGCAAGGGGACGACCTGGCCGACGCACCCCGCCTCCCTCAACACCTCGAGTGACTTTGCGGTTGCGTTGCGTCCGGCGCCGTCGGCATCGAAGCATAAATAGACGTTCGGCGTAACTTTTTTGAGCTCGCGCGCCTGCTCGGGAGTGAATGCCGTCCCAAGTGATGCGACGGTGTTACCAAAGCCAGCTTGGTGCAGCGCGATGCAATCGAGATATCCCTCGACGACAACCATCGCATCGGCGGTAGCTGCGGCACGGCGCGCTAAGTTCATCGCATAGAGGAAGCGACCTTTGGTGTAGACGGGCGTCGTTGAGGTGTTCAGGTACTTGGGTTCTTCATCGCCCAGGGCCCGGCCGCCGAAGGCAATCGCCTCGCCCGTGCTCGCGTACGTGGGCACCATCAAGCGCGCCCGATAAAAATCGCGATAGCCGCCGCGCTGGTTTTCACGCACGAGCCCCGCACGCTGAGCGACGGGCATCGGGACGTTCTCGCGCTGCAACTCGCGCACGAGATTTTCCCAGCCTTCAGGAGCGAAGCCGAGTTTGAAACGCTCGATCATCTCGCGCGTGATGCCGCGTTTCTCCGCATACGCGCGGCCCGGCGCCCCGGCGGCCTCGATCATCAGCACGCGGTGAAAGTACGCGGCGGCGATCTCGTTTGCGTGATAGATCGCCTCTTTTTCCGAGCGCGCACGCGCTGCCGCCGGGTTCTCCGGTTCGAGTTCGACATTCGCGCGTTTGGCAAGGATCCGCAGCGCGTCCATGAACGGCACGCTTTCGTGTTCCATCACGAAGGTGATGACGTCGCCCGTTTTTCCGCAACCGAAGCATTTGTAGAATCCGCGGTCGGGGTGCACGCGAAATGAGGGCGTCTTCTCGCCGTGAAACGGACAGAGACCCACAAGATCGTTGTTCACTTTGCGAAGCGTTACGACCGCACCGATGTATTCGCCGATATCGATCCGGGATAAGATTTCGCGTTTGACGCCATCGTCGATGCGCACGTTTGTTCGATTCGACGCGCACGCCCGGGCCACTTGTGGATAAATAGAGAACACGACCTCGTGGCTCAATCCAAACGCATCTTCGATCCGATCCACCACTTCATCGAGCTTGACCCGGGTGAGAGCGATCTGCTCGGCGCACCGGCGCTCCAGCGGCTGCGTCGCTTGCGTCAGCTGGGCCTTGCGTATCTTGCGTATCCGTCGGCCGAACACTCGCGTTTCTCGCATGCGCTCGGCGCGCTTGCGGTCGGCACGCGCGCGCTCGATGCCGTCTATCGCAATTCGCCGGACGCCTTTGAGGACTCCCGCGACTATGCCGTACAGCGCAAACTCTTACGCGCGGCGTTGCTCCTGCACGATATCGGGCACGGCCCGTTCAGTCACGCTTGCGAGGCGGTTCTTGGCGTGCGGCACGAACTGCGTACCGAGCAGATTCTCGCCTTACCCCAGATCGCGGAACGCCTCGATGCGCTCGATCTCGATCGTCGCGACGTGCTCGGGCTCATCGTGGGCGGAAGCGGTGAGGAACGCTATCCGATTCTGCGCGAACTCGTGCGCGGTCCGAACCTGGATGCGGATCGCATGGATTACCTCTTACGCGATTCGTATTTTACCGGCGTTTCCAACGGCAGTTATGACGTGGAACAGTTGATCGTTTCGCTGCGCGCCTACGATGTGAACGGGAAACGGGAACTGGGCGTCGACGGCCGCGGCGTGGTCGCGCTCGAATCGTTCGTACTCGCGCGTTACATGATGTTCGCCGTCGTCTACTTCCACCACACGACGCGGATGTTCGAGCGCGTGCTACAGGACTGGCTGCGCGAACTCTGGCCCGATCCCCGCCGACTCGATGACATCGGCGAGTTCTTGGAATGGGATGATTTTCGGGTCGTCGATTCCATCCGCGGTGCGGCATCCGACACCGCGCGCGCCCTCCGCGACCGACGGACGCTCTACGGTCTTGCCTCGGAGTTCAACGCCGAGAGCGATCTCTTGACGTACGATGCCTGCCGACACGCCCTGCGCGAACGCTACGGGGAAGCGGTCTGGAGCGACTCGCAGGAGCAGCTCTTACACCGCTTACCGCTGGGCGCCGACAACGACGATCCGACCGTCTACGTCGGACTCACCGGACGCATCGTCGATGCGCGCGAGGCCTCGGATTTGATCCGGCGTTTGAGCGGGAAGGCCTATTGGCGAAAACTCTTCGTCGACAAGCGCGTCGCGCGCACCGACGAGGCGCGCGCCATCTGCCGCGAAATCATCGGCCGGGCGCTCTAACTTACGCCATTCCGCGTTCGGGTGTGCCGCGGCCGCGGCCGCTACGGCAGGCTTCATGGCTGCAGTCGCACGACGTAAGCGCCGCTTTGCCGCGCTCCACGTCGGATGCCTCCGTCGTATTCGCCTCGCACCACGTACTGCACGAACCGGCGGTGATGCCGTCGTTGCATCCGCACGAGGCATTGATACACTGGTGACGGGTGGTGTGGGGCTCCGTTGTCGTCATGTCGGGTGTATACCCCGGCTTGGGGCCACGTTCACGCAAGGACGTGCCCGCTCGCTCTTGGTACCAAGCCACATGCGATCTTTGATGCGGCCGTTGGCGCTCGTCGTTCTTGTCGTGCTCGCCGTAGGCAGCGCCTCGGCCCAAACGGCGCCAAACCAGAAACCACGGCCGTACGGACGTGGCAAAGCAACGCTCCATCGCACCGTCGCGCCGCCGTACCACATCACGAACGAATCGATTTCGCTCGCCTTCGACTTCGAGGCCGGCACGATCCAGGCGACGACCATCATCGACGTGAAGCCCAAGGATGCGAACATCGCGACGCTGCCCTTCGACTCCATCGGACTCACCTATAATTTCGTCGCGGTCAACGGTGTCGGCGTTCGTTACAAAACCGACGCCGACCATCTCTACGTCACGTTGCCGACGCCGGTCGATCCGACGAAAACCGTTCAGATCACCACGCAGTACGTCGGCAAGCCCACGCGCGGCATCTACTTCGTGCGGCCAAACGCCGCCTATCCCAACCGCCAGCCGCAGATCTGGACGCAAGGCGAGGAGGAAGACAACCGCCGCTGGTTCCCCACGTGGGATGAACCCAACGAAAAATTCACCACCAGCGTGAGTGCCGTCGTCCCAGCTGAGTGGACGGTGATCTCAAACGGCACGCTCGAAAACACGATCAAGTCGCCGGACGAAAAATTCATGACGTACATTTGGCGCGAGGCACGTCCGCACAGCGCCTACCTCACATCGTTTGTCGCCGGGCCGTATGTGAAGACGCACGATTCGCTCGGCGCGCTCGATGTCGACTATTACACCTCCGCCGCGGACGCGCCGCTTGCGATGCAGTGTTTCGGCCGCACCCCCGAGATGATCGCGTTTTTTGCCGACATCACCAAGACGCCGTACCCGTGGGAGAAATACGCGCAGACCACGGTCTCGGAGTTCACCGCGGGCGGCATGGAAAACGTCTCCGCCACGACCCAGACGCAGTTCGCAATCCATCCCGCCGATTACGAACTCATGAGTCCGTGCGACGGTCTCGTTTCGCACGAACTCGCACACCAGTGGTTCGGCGACGATGTAACGACGCCCGACTGGCCGAACATTTGGATCAACGAAGGCTTCGCAACCTACTTCCAGGAGCTTTGGAGCGAGCATCACTTCGGCAGAGACCGATTCGACTACGAACGCAAACACGCTCAAGACGCGTACTTTGCTGAGACGAAGCGCTACTGGCGCCCGATCGTCGAGTACACCTACGGCAGCGCGCACGACACGTTCGATGCCTCCGGGTATCCGCGACCGGCTCAGGTGCTCGACATGCTGGGCTACGTGCTCGGCGATCGGGCATTTTTCAAAGCGATCCACGACTACCTGGCGGAGCGGCAATACACGAACGTCGACACGCGGCAGTTCGAAGCATCGGTCGAAAAATCCAGCAAAACAGATCTAAAGTGGTTCTTCGATGAGTGGTTCTACCAGCCGAGTTATCCCGCATATACGGTCGCGCAAAAGTACGAGGCTGCCGCAAAGCGTCTGACGTTGGACATCCGTCAGAACAATCACGGGGGCGTCCTCTTCCGCATGCCCGTGGTGGTCGAAGCGTACGATACAAACGGCGCGGTGCTGGACAGTAAATCGTTCTCGTTCGACCGTGCAAACCAGAGCGTCACGATCGAAAACCTACGAGAAAGACCCGCGCTCGTGCTCTTCGATCCGGGTCAGCGAATTCTCCGCAAGCTAACGATGAATAAAACGATCGACGAGCTGGAATTCCAGGCGACGAAGGCGGCGAACGTGGCCGATCGCCTCTGGGCGCTCGACCGGCTTGGCGAGCGTACCGGCGCCGAGCGTACTGCCGCGCGAGCCGCCGCGCGCAGCGCCCAACACGACGCTTTTTACGGGGTGCGCGTCGACGCGCTCGATGCTCTTGGAGCACTCGATGACGCGGAGGGAATTCGCACGGCGCTAAGCGACGCCGACCCGCGGGTCAAAATCGCGGCAGCCGAGGCGGTCGCAAAATTGAAAGTCAAACCGGCGAACCTCGGTGAGACGCTCGTAGGCCTTACGGACGATGCCAACGGCATGGTCGCGGGCGCCGCGCTACGGGGTCTTGGGAGCTTCGGCGGAAACGCCGCCTATCCGCGGCTCATCGCGGCTCTCGACCAACCCTCACGACTCGACGCACGGGCGATCGGCGCGCTGAGCGGCCTCGGCGAACTCGGCGACGCCCGCGCGATTGATGTCGTGCGGACGCGTACCGAATACGGCCAACCCGAACGACTGCGCAAAGCGGCGATTGCCGCTCTGGGCAAACTTGGGAAGAAAAACCCGGCGCTGGTCGTGCCGACGCTGCTCGCACTCGCCCAAAACGATCCGTACTTTCGCGCACGCAGCTCGGCTGTCGCAGCGCTCGGAAAACTCGGGCAGCGATCCACCCTCGAACCGCTGGCCAAAATTCAATCGAACGATTCCGAAGTGGGCGTTTCCAACGCCGCCTACGATGCCATCTCGGACATCAACGACACGCTCGCGACAAAACCGACCCCGCGGCCCTCCCCCTAGCAGGCAATCGCGAATCCGCCATCGTAAGGACTGCCTAACAACGTGATTAGGCAATCCTTACTGAGCGCGGTGTGCGCGCTCGCCACTTTGATCTTCTCGGCGGCAGACGCCGAGGCGATCCCCGTCTTCGCCCACCGTTACGGGCTTTCGTGCCAAGTCTGCCATACGACGGTACCGCACCTCAACGCGTTCGGGGAAGACTTCTTGGCCGGCGGATACGCTCTCCCGGGGGCAAAAGCCCGGCCGGTCTTCCCCGTGACGGTAAAAGTCAACCTCGCATACTCGAGCGAACCGACCGGCTCGTCACTCCCAAAAGCCGTGGTCGATGAAGTCGAACTGCTCACCGGCGGCCACGTCGGCAACGCCGGAAGTTATTTTGCCGAAGTCTACGCGATCGACGGCGGTCACGTCGGTTCGGTTCGCGATGCTTGGTACGCGCAGCGCTTCGGGCACCTCGAAGCGACCGGCGGACAATTCACGTTGCCGCTTCCGGTCGATCCGGAGACGTTTCGCGAGACGAGCGCGCACTACGCACTCTACGACCAAACCGTTGGCGCGAACCCGTTCAATTTCTTCGACCCAAAACAGGGTCTGAGCGCCCGTTTTGGCAGCGAGGTAAGCGGTATCTACGTCGCGGCGCTCGGCGGTCACGACAAACAGTCGGGCCTCGCCTCACACGGGATCGATCGCATGGTCGCCGCGCAAACCGCGCGCGGCGCGTTCTCCGCGAGCGTCTATCGCTACGATGGCGCGCGAGCACTCGACTCCGGCAACGATCGTTTCTGGCGTCAGGGCATCGGTCTTCGCTACACGGCAGAACGGTTGCGCATCGATGCCACGCTCCAGACCGGCAACGATGCGGGCTTGGGCATTCGTTCGAGTGGCGGTTTCGTGCAAGCACGCTTCGCGTTCACACCGGCGCTGGCGGCGATCGTGCGGTACGGCGGTACGCAAGACACCCAATTCGCGCGCACGTTGCTCGTCGGCGCGAGCCGCCGCGTGAGCCGCAACGCCCGGTTCACGCTCGAAGATCTGATCGCGCGCGGCGCAAAGCACACGCTCAACGCGGCGTATCTCTTCGCTTACTAACGCGCTCCGATTCCAAGCGTCGTGACGCGAACGCCGGCTTGCATCGATGAGCCGACGGTCGCGGCGTACGCGCCGAAGGGGACGCGGATATCGCCTTCGAGCGGGCCGCCGCGCGCGAGGAGATCGACCCGTAGCGCCTCACCTGCGGTGAACCACACCACTTGGCGATGCGCGTTCTGCGGGACGAGCGTCAAGCGCGGATACGGAACATCGCTCGACGTCGACGTCGCGAGCGTCCATGCGCGCAAGGCGAGCGCCGATGCGATCTGCCACGTCCCGTCGACACCGATTCCGCTGAGGCGACGGCCGCTTGCGATGCGTTCGCTATACGCCACGGCTCCCACGCGCAAGCGTTCCGAGCGCCGCTAGCAACACGCCACGATCGACCGCCGGAATGTCGCCGCGTACTTGCGTCGTAACGATGTGCGAGGGCGATCCGCCGAGCACGACGACACGAGTTGTGAGTTCGAGCGCTTCGTCGATATCGTGCGTGACGAGGATCGCCGTCGCACAACTCGCGGCAATGATCTGCTCGATCTCACCGTCGGTTGCATGGAATCGGCGAACCCGCGATGCAGCGGAGCAAGGTCGATTTACCGGCTACGTCTTCCAAGAACCGCGGCTCTTTCCGTCGGGCGCATTCTCGAGCCACCCTCTGTCTTTGAGCACCGAACTTACGGGATTGTAGTAGGCATAGTCCACACCGATGGAGTCGACGGAAGCCGCAAACGAGCGACTTGGGAAGAGCGCGGCCGCAGCGGCGGCGCCGACTGCGGTCAGGAAACGAACGACGATCGAGTGACAAGTGAGTCTCCTTGGTGAGAGAGGAAGACAGAAAACAAAAAAGCCCCCGCCGAGATCGGCGCGCGCTTCACGAGGGTGACGGTGCGACCCTCAGACCAATGTCAATTCGCTACCGATCCCCCGTGGGACGGCACATCGTACACACGGTACGGCAGACAGTGACGGACATGGGCACTAACCTAGCACCGCGGCTGAAGCCACGCCAAGCCCGATTCACGCGACCTCCGCGATGACGGCTCCTGCGGGCGCCTCCACAACGAGCAACGCGTCGATGCCCGGAGCTAGGCGATGATCGACTGTACGAAATATTTCGTTATCTGCGCGTCGACGGTCACGATCGTTCAGCTCTCGGCAATTCCCTGTGCGATGAGAAAACGATCGAAGAGGTCGCAGCGGGGCATCGGTAGCTGCGAAACGTCGGCCGCATGAGCGAAACTGATATCGAGCGGCGTAATCTGCAATCGCTTGCATCGAGATTCGGCGAATGGGCCGGGCTCCATCGGCAGCAGAATCTTTCCGAGCGAATACTTGATCGACAGTTCGCACGTAGAGGCAGCCGAGAGAAAAATATGGTCAATGAACATGGATTATCTACAACTCGCTTGGCGACGGGTCGTCGCAAGCATCGCGCGCGACCACTAGATCGCGGCTTGAGCGGCGGCAAGGCGCGCGATCGGGACCCGAAAGGGAGAACAGGAGACATAATCGAGCCCGATCTCGTGGCAGAACTCGACAGATGAAGGCTCCCCACCGTGCTCGCCGCAGATACCGATTTTGAGACCAGGCCGGCTGCTACGTCCTTTGGTGACCGCCTCTTTCATCAGCGAGCCGACCCCGACGCGGTCCAAAACTTGGAACGGATCGTCTTTGAGAATCTTCAGGTCGAGGTAGCGCGGAATGAACGAGGCTTCCGCATCGTCGCGGCTGTAGCCGTATGTCGTTTGCGTAAGATCGTTGGTGCCGAAACTGAAGAACTGCGCGTACTCGGCGATTTCATCGGCCACGACGCACGCGCGCGGGAGTTCGATCATCGTGCCGATCCGATACTCAACACGCACGTTCTTCTCGGCGATGACGGCGTCCGCAACGGCCTTCACCGCCTCGAATGTCACGCGCATTTCTTCGCGCGTCCCGACGCCCGGAATCATCACATCGGGCAACGCATCGATGCCCTCGCCGCGCAATTCACACGCGGCCTCGAAGATCGCACGGACCTGCATCGCGTAAATCTCTGGATACACGATCCCGAGGCGACACACGCGCAACCCCAGCATTGGATTTTGTTCGTGAAGCTGCCGTACCCGTTTGAGGATAGCGGCGTTTCTGCGATAGGCATCGGACTCTTCGCCCTGCTGCAATCGCAGCTCGGTGTTTTCGACCAGCAGCGTTTCGAAGTCGGGCAAGAATTCGTGCAGCGGCGGATCGAGCAGGCGGATCGTCACCGGATAGCCCGACATTGCCGAGAGAATTCCACGAAAGTCTTTGCGCTGGAACGGTAAGAGTTGCGCGAGTGCCGAGGCGCGCGCCTCGGGCGTATCGGCAAGAATCATCTGCTGCACGATCAGCAGACGATCGGTCTGCATGAACATGTGCTCCGTGCGACAAAGGCCGATCCCGGTCGCGCCGAGATTGCGGGCTCGCTTTGCATCCTCGGGTGTATCAGCATTTGCCCAGACTTCCATGCGCCGCAGGCTGTCGGTCCACGAGAGAAATTCGGCGAGCCACGGCGGCGGCTCGGATGGCGGCGCAATCAGCGTGAGTTCGCCGAGGATGACGTTCCCGGTGCTGCCATCGATCGTAATGGGATCGCCTTCGATGAGGTGGGCGTCGCCGAGGCGCGCCGTCCGCGCGCGCATATCGATCTGCAGCGCCTCGCAACCGGAAACACACGGTTTGCCCATGCCGCGTGCGACGACGGCGGCGTGCGAGGTCGCGCCGCCTTTGCTCGTGAGCACGCCGCGCGCGGCGATCATGCCGTGCACGTCATCGGGCGTAGTCTCGTTGCGCGCGAGCACGACGGCCCGGCCTTCACTGGCCCACTTCACGGCTTTATCGGGATCGAAGACGATCGCTCCGGCGGCAGCACCGGGCGATGCGTTGAGGCCTTTGGCCGCGACCGCAAACGACGATTTGGGATCGATGCGTGCGTGGAAGAGTTGATCGAGCGAACCGGCATCGACGCGCCGAATGGCTTCGGCTTTGTCGATCAAACCTTCGCGCACGAAATCGAGCGCAATGCGTACGGCCGCTTCGGCGGAGCGCTTACCGGTTCGCGTTTGCAGCATGTAGAGCTTGCCGCGCTCGACCGTGAATTCGAGATCTTGCATATCTTTATAATGCGTCTCGAGCTGCTTTGCGATGGCGACGAATTGTGTGTAAACATCGGGCTGCGAGGATTGCAGATCGCCGATCGGCTCGGGGGTGCGAATGCCGGCGACGACGTCTTCACCTTGCGCGTTGCGCAGATACTCACCGAAAAGCAATTTCTCGCCGGTATTCGGGTCGCGCGTAAAGGCGACACCGGTTCCCGAATCGTCGCCCATATTCCCAAAGACCATCGAGACGACGGAGACGGCCGTGCCCCAATCGTCCAACATTTTATTGAACCGGCGGTAGTCGGTCGCGCGTTTGGAATGCCACGAATCGAATACCGCTTTGATCGCAAGATCGAGTTGCTCTTCAACGTTTTGCGGAAAGGGTCGGCGCGCGCGTTCGCGCACGATCGTCTTGAATTCTTCGACGACGCCGCGCCACACGTCCGCCCCGAGATCCGGATCGTTCTTCACGCCCGCACGGGTCTTTGCGGCATCGACGACGCGATCGAAATGCTCTTTGTCGATGTCGAGGACGACGCTCGAGAACATCACGATGAAACGCCGGTACGCATCCCAAGCGAAGCGCTCGTTGTTCGTCAGGGTCGCAAGCGCGCCGACGGTTTCATCGTTGAGTCCGAGGTTTAGGATCGTATCCATCATACCGGGCATCGAGACGCGCGCACCCGAGCGCACGGAAACGAGCAGCGGGTTCGTTCCGAGGCCAAAGCGTTTGCCCGTGCGCGACTCCAGTTCGCGCATCGCGGCGCGCACGTCGGCGTCGAGGCCCTCGGGGAACTTCCGGCCTGCAGCATAGTAGGCCAAGCACATTTCGGTTGTAACCGTGAAGCCGTCGGGTACGGGCAGACCCGCGCTCGTCATCTCGGCCAGTCCCGCACCTTTGCCCCCCAGCAGGTCCCGCATCGAACCCGAGGCTTGATCGAAGAAATAGAGGCGCTTACTCGCGGACGTGACCTCACCGGCGGGGATCAGAAGCTGAGACAAATCCGAGACTCCTTAAGAGGTGAGCGCACGTAGATGGCAATCCCTTGCCTTGCAGAGACCCCTACTCGTGAAAAAAAGTTTTCACGCCGTTCGTTCGCCGTGCGAGAGGCCCTTTTTTTGGGTAGACGTCAGCCATGGCAATCGACGCGATCCCGGCGATCAACACGGCTGCGACAACAGCGCTCATCCCGGTGTACGATCCGTTAGCCGCCTACGCGGCGGCAAAAGCGTACGCCGCAGCGCGAGCGGCAACCTCACCCCCGGCACTGACACCCTCGATCGACCAGACGCGGTCATTCGCTCCGGGCCCGGCGATCGATGACAGCGCCGGCTCGACCGTGCCGCGGCCCTCAGACTATGTCGCTCAAGCGGCGCTCGGGCTCGCTTTTGCTTCACCTTCGGTCGTTACCTCACTGGCGCCGGGCGCCGCAGCGATGGCGGCAATCGCGTCGATTCCCGCGGTCGGCCCCGTCGAATATATGTCCCCGATGACCCGCACGTCGATGATCGCCGACCCGCGCTTTATCGACGTTTATAGATAGGCGCTACCTGAGAAAGCGCGTTTCGACCTTTTCGGTTTGGTAGAATTCCCCGTGCCGATCCAAGGCGAAAGCGGCGTGACGCCCGCGACGCATGCGTTTCTGTAAACAGCCCGCGAGGAGGTATACGCTCACGGGCCTCCGATTCAACCTGCTGTGGCGACGCAGCGCTAGCGGCCGCCGCCGAGCTTGTCGTGTAAATACGTGGCGAGTTGCGAATCGGAGACGCGTTCCTGGCGCATCGTATCGCGGTCGCGCACGGTCACCGTGCCATCCTCGAGCGAGTCGTAGTCCACCATGATGCAACTCGGCGTGCCGATTTCGTCCTGCCGACGATATAACTGTCCGACGTTGCCTTCGTCGTACTGCGTGCGGAAGAACGGGCGGAGCGCCTGCTCGATATGTTTCGCGCGTTCGACGAGATCGGGTTTGTTGCGTGCGAGCGGAAAGACACCGACTTGAATCGGCGCGATTTTCGGATGGAAGCGCAGCACGACGCGGGTGTTCTCTTTGCCGTGTTCATCGGCGAACGTCTCGTTCGTAAACGCGTCGACGAGCATCGTGAGCGCGGTACGATCCACGCCCGCCGAGCTTTCGATCAGGATCGGCGTGTACTTCGCTTTTGCGGCCTCATCGAAAAACGTAAGATCTTTGCCGGAGAGATTCATGTGGGCCTCGAGATCGTAGGTGCCGCGATGGGCGATCGATTCGAGTTCGCCCCAACCCCACGGAAACAGATACTCGACGTCCGTACCGGCTTTCGCGTAATGCGGACGTTCTTGTGGCGTGAGTTCGTAGAAGCGGAGGCGCTCGGGGTTTACGCCGTAATCTGCGTACCACTGTTTGCGGCGCGCGACCCACTCCTCGTAGCACGCCATGTCATTGCCGTCGTCGGGAACGAAATACTCGAGTTCGGCCTGTTCGAATTCACGCTGGCGATAGGTGAAGTTGCCCGGCGTGATCTCGTTGCGGAACGACTTACCGATCTGCGCGATACCGAAGGGCGGTTTTTTGCGCGCGCTCTGGTAGATATTTTTGAAATTAACGAAGATGCCCTGAGCGGTCTCGGGACGCAGATATGCTCGCGAGGCGGTATCTTCCATCGGCCCAATCGCGGTCTGCATCATCAAATTGAAGTTGCGCGGCTCGGTAAGAGTGCCGCTCATCCCACAGTCGGGACACTTGTCGAGCGAGGGCAGATGATCGGCACGGAAGCGGTGTTTGCAATTCTTGCAATCGACCATCCGGTCGTGGAATGCATCGACGTGACCGGAGGCCTTCCACACCGAGGGATGCATGATGATCGATGAATCGAAGCCGACGACGTCATCGCGCAGCTCGACCATCTCGCGCCACCAGGCGTTTTTGACGTTCCGCTTGAGAATCGCACCGAGCGGACCGTAATCGAAGAAGCCGCCGATGCCACCGTAAATCTCACTGGATTGAAAGATGAATCCGCGGCGTTTTGCAAGGCCGGTGATTTCGTCCATCGATGCGCGTGGGGCTTGGGTGGGCTCGGTCTGATCGTTCATCGAGGCGGTCTGTTCGGTTCGCGGGCACACTGACCCCGCGCGACGTAACAAGAGCGATGCGGAAGATCGTAGCCTGGACCGTCCTCGTGCTTTCACTGCTCGCAAAACCGACGTCGGCGGCGGTCGATCCGATGCGCGGCGTGGCGGCGCACTCCGACCTTGCCTACCTACGCGACGGGCTCGATAAACACGCGCTCGACGTGTTCTCGCCGCACATGGGCGCAGGGCTGCCGGTCTTCATCTTCGTCCACGGCGGCGGATGGACCGAAGGCGATCGTCGCAACTACTCGTTTGTCGCGCGGGCGATCGCGGCTGAAGGCATCGTGGTCGTCGTGCCGTCGTACCGGCTCTGGCCGACGACGGACGCTGCCGGAATGGCCGCCGACGTCGGCGCGGCCACGGGGTGGACGTTCGCCCACATTCGCGACTATGGCGGCGATCCGCGGCATGTCGTGATCGGTGGACACTCCGCGGGTGGTCATCTCGCGGCGCTCGTTGCTTTCGATTCTCGCTATCGGCACGATGCGGGCGCGACCGCGGATCGACTAGCGGGGGTTGCGCTCTTGTCCGGTGTGTACGATTTGCGCACACCGAATTTCACCGACGATGCGCTCTTTGGAACGACCCTCAAACGCCGCACCGAACTCTCGCCGGTCATGTACGTAGCCGAAGCCGAACCGCCGGTTTTCGCCGTCTGTGCGAGCCAAGATGGACCGGGCGCGTGTCGAAATCGCGATCGACTCGCGGCGGCGATTTCCGACGCACACGCGCGCGTGCGCTCGTACGATGCAGTAGGACGCACGCATATCAGTGAAATCGTGAACATGGCCGATCGCCCGGACG
>JANLVI010000013.1:0-220275 GCA_031363915.1 Vulcanimicrobiota bacterium | reverse complement strand
ATTGACCCACCTGATCCTCTCGAACCTTAGGGTTCATGTTGGCAAAGGAATCTCAGGTGGAAATAAGCATCTTGCACCGTCAAGGCAAGGGCATTCGCGAGATAGCGCGAGAGACCGGATTGTCGCGGAATACGGTTCGCTCGGCCCTACGAGGCAAAAGCGACTAGATCTACGGCCCGCGCTTGGCTCGGCCAAAAAAACTGAACGCGCACGAAGAATACATTGCGCAACAGTTGGCCTCAGCCGGCGATTGAGGTCTTGCCGCAACCGTCTTGCTGCGCGAGATCAAAGAACGCGGATACGACGGCGGAATATCGCAACCGAAATTGCTTTTAAATCCAACACGCTCAACCAACTCTTCATGGATCTTGGCATCACGCGATCGCATTCCCGGCCGCACGTCTCAAACGATAACCCGTTCATCGAAGCGCTCTTCAAGACGCTCAAATATGGCGCGCCCTATCCTGGGTATTTCGGGCACATCGAGCAAGCACGAGACTTCTGCCGGCGATTCTTTATTTGGTACAACAACGAACATCGACATAGTGGGATCGCTCTCTACACGCCAGCTGACGTTCATCACGCGCGCGTCGAAGAGCGCCGCAAATCGTTCTGAGTGCAGCCTACAAAGCCCACCCCGAGCGATTCGTCAACGGCGCCCCCGCGGCGCAGACCATCAATCCCATCGTCTACATGAACCCAGCAGAACTATCAAATGCAGCTTAATCTCAACGCCCCGGTATCAAAACCATTGACGGATTCCGTAGCGACGTGCACGTCAGCGTTTACATTCGCTATCGTTAATTCACAGATGGGTAACGTACCAATCGGGGGCTTGCGATTCGAATGAGACATCTTTATCGCCGTGCACGACCCAGCGACCAGACGATTCTGCCGCAAGCACGGTGGATGCCAGATTTTCTGCGGTCACTATAACACCATCAATAGACTTTATCTGATCGCCAACGCGAAGGCCCGCACGCCAAGCAGTACCGACAGATTCGATCCGGGAGACCCGCGCCTCGCCATTTTCAAAATCAAGGCCTACTAGCGCGCTTCTTTCACTGTCTTGCAACGGGATACCGTATCGAATAATATTTTGCGCGAAACTCGGATGCAAATATCTGCTCGCTTTGAACGATTCGAGAGCGGAGATGAGTGCTTTGAAAAGCAACGCCCGATCCTGCACTAGCGAAGAAGTGGTCGAATCCGTCATCTCGGCGCCGATCCCAGTGCCACCGATCGATCCCGACGCGAATTGTCCGGCACAACCCGACATATAGACCATCACGACCGCCCTGCGCGAAAGCCGACCGTCTTTGGGCATCCTGGGGTAAATACCGTATCTCATCGACAGTCTGCCGTTCATACGGTCTGACGGGCATCCGACATCAGGCGATTGTGCGGCGCCCGTAATTATTAGCTTCTCCGAAACGCCAAGAATTTCGGAAAGCGCCGTGTGAGCAATCGCTTCAAGATGCAAATCGTTCGTCGCCGAGTCGGAGCGATGAGCGACAAACGACAGCACGCGATTCGGAGCGTCCGAGGCCGCATTGCACTTACCGCAATACATGCTTGAGACAGCTCCGAGTTCGTGCTGCATCAGAGAAGCGGATTCCCGCGTCGCGGCGTGTTCGGGGACTTCGCATCCATTCGAGGTACTGTCATCAACGTACGAAGCGAATTTGACTGTAACTCGCGTTGCCCTCTGTGTCAACATGAGTGGAGTCGGGCATTTGCCGGGTAATTCTTTGAGGGCAACTAAGGTTGCTACACATGAATCGGATCCCGAGGTCCGCTCGCAACGGACACGTCGCGCCTTCACCGCAGTGCAGCGTGAGGCCATGCTCGCCGAATACGATGCGTGCGAAAATGCCGCCGATCGCGCAGCCGTCATCCGCAAGCACGCCATTTATAGGTCGCACCTGGCGAACTGGAGAAAGCAGCTTACCAACGTCGATCCTCCAAAGAAACGCGGTCGCCGTGCAAATCCGTTTTCCCGGGTGTCTTCGCAAATATCGAACAGGCTCGCGCGTATTGCCGTCGCTTCTTTGCATGGTACAACGCCGAGCATCGGCATACGGGAATTGCCTTGCTCACACCCGAGGACGTACACCGCGGAAGAAGCGAAGAACGCAGACAGCAGCGCCGCGCCGTTCTTCACGCAGCTTACGCGCGCAACCCAAAGCGATTCGTCAACGGCACGCCGGAACCGCCGGCGCTCCAATCAACCGTCTTCATCAACCCGCCCGACGCGTTCGCGGTTTTTTTGTGACGATCTCCTGAAGCATCTGCCGATCGAGGCTCAGATCGGCAACGAGCTTCTTGAGCTTCATATTTTCTTCTCGAAGCTGCCGCAGCTCGCGGATCTCGGGCGTCCCGAGGCTGCCGTATTTCTTTTTCCAGAAGTAGAACGTGTTTTCGTGGACGCCAAGTTTTCGGATGATATCTACGATCGGCGTGCCGGCTTCAGCTTGGCGTAGGGCCTTGACGATCGGTTCTGCGGTATGTCGTTTTCGCATGGGCAAAGGCTCCCAAAAGTGGGGAGTGATTTTGCCGAAATTTCGCGAATCCCGCCGGTCCGGAATTCGGGTTTAGGGCCGGGCCCCAGAAGGCGGGCTCGAGCGACGTGAAAGACGCAAACCGACAGCTGAAGTTGCCCGAATTCCGTTGGCATAAAGCATGCGACTCAGCATTCACCGCTCCCGCCGTCCCTGCGCCTTCCGCATCACCGCAATAGCGACGGGGATTACGGCCCTTCGTTCTTTGTGAACGGCAGAAGCGGTATCGGCTCCCAATCGTAACCGCTTTCACACGGAAAATTGCCGTTCTCATCGGGAAGCACGATCTGGAGCGCTGAGCCCAACATGCGGCCGTGGGCCTTTGCCCACGTGTCTGCGAAACGTCTATACGTAACGAATGCGACGACGTCGATCTCACGATAGGCCCCGGTTATCTGAACTGCTGTTCAGATAACCGGGGCCTGTTCTCCCCGCGCGTTTTCTTGAAGCGCTCGAATGTGCCGAAATGGATTTTGCGAAGGTCAAGCTTGTCGAGAATGACGCATTGGCATCGTGGTGTATAATTTGGCGCGGTGCAGCATTGATAAAGGTGGGCCGAGCGGACGATGCCCGACTGCTCCTACAACAACATGCAAGACTCTTAGATGCATCTGCAACCATCTGCGCCAAAATGTGGCTCCATGCTGTGCTCCGTGGATCAGCCCCGCGGAAAGCGGAGCATCTCTTTCAGCAGATCGCAAAAGCCGGTGTCGCCGGTTATGGTGCCCTTATACGGCCGCTGCTTAAGGATGAGAATGTCAGCAAGGCATTAACGGAAGCCGAACGAGAAGTGCTGATCCTGCTCGATCGCGGCATGCGCTCAAAGCGTATTGCTGAAGAGTTTGGGAAAAAAGAAAGCACCGTAAGAAATCAGATTCAGTCAATCATTCAAAAATTGAACGCTCGTGGCACCCCCCGAAGCGTTTGTGCTCGCTAGAGCCCACGGCATTCTTCAGTCACAGTCAGAGCCTGCGCCGTAATGCGCCGGAGAACTGCCGCTTCTGCCTCCTAGGCTTAAACGAGCAAGTCAGAAATAAAAGAACGCTAGCGTTTTACCGCTACCGCTCTTTTATGCCCGCACCCAAGCGACGCTCGTCGGAAGAAAATAAAAGATGGGGGCTCTCCGTTACTGGTCAGATAGCGGAGAGGGTCTCCCCCCATCGAGTCGCGATCGAGGACGCCTAAGCGCCTCGGCGCAATGCCTGGATTGTTGCCGGCGACGTCTTTACGATTTCACGCGGCACGTAGCCGAAGTTCTCACAGAGCGCTCCGACGACGACTGCATCAAACTGCGTGTTCCGGTTCGCGTACAACTCATCGAGCGCAGCTTTCGGTCCCATCTTATCGCGGTACGAGCGTTTTACGGTCATTGCGTGAAAGGCATCGGCGACGGCAACGACGCGCGCTTCGAGCGGAATTTCATCACCGATGAGTCGATCCGGATAGCCAGCGCCATCGATACGTTCGTGGTGCGACTTGACGATATGAGCGACATGTTGGAGCTCAGCGACACGCTCGAGCATCTCAAACCCGGTCTGCGGGTGCTGTTTCATCAGCCCCCACTCATGGGCCGTCAAAGATCCCGGTTTCGTCAGGACCTCGACCGGCACGCGGATTTTTCCGATGTCATGCATCAGCGCTGCAAGCTCGATGTCAGCGATCATCTTCGGCGAGAGGTGCATCGTCTCGGCAATTCGCCGGGCGAGCGTCGCAGTTGCGCGAAGATGAACAGCTGTATCGGCGTCGTACGCTTCGATCATCGAAAGTAAGCCCGAGGCCACTTTCTGGATATCGGGTGCTTTCATATTATCAATCCGTCGACTCGAGTGCATTTTATGCATGTCGTCACTCACCTCGGCTCGGACTTGCTCGAGAAGAGCTGACATGAGGCGCAGTTGTTTTAGGTCGCGTGCAGAGGCAGCGACAGCGTTACACGTTGCATCGAGCACTCCGAAGATCTCTTTTTGCGATGCAGCATGCGTCTCACGCAAGAGCCAGGTCTTGATAGCTGTCGGATCGCCGGTTCGGAGAGCCTCCGAAATACGATCAGCGCACAGCGCGACAGAACTTTCGGCACAAGGGAGCGATGCGAAGACCTCGTCAGAGAGCATCTCAACAGCGTGTGCGGAAATCGCCGTATCGGGCGTCTCAATCGCGCCTGGAGGCGATTTGAGTGCGTACATGATTGTTCCTACAAGACCGGCGGAACGAGGGGGCAATGCGCGAAGGTTGCGGCAATAACCGTTGCGGTAAACATCAGTTGTGTAGTCCTTACATGGAAGCGCGGAGGGGATGCACTGACACTACACCCAGTGAGGTTGGTCGGGAATACCCTGATTAGGGTATATGCATTTTGCCATAAGGGTATATTTTCGAGAAACCTCCGCGGCCGATCGCCGCTGCACTCGCCCCGATTGAGTCACTTCTCTTGGGCAAAGTTAGGCGTAAAATGGGCTCCCATGACCGACGATCGGTGCTCGATTGAGCCTATTTGAGTTGTTTGATCGCGGGATCCGGAGACCGATTCCGCACGGGCGCAGTTGCTCTACAGCCAGCCTTGCGCGCGAGCGAATTCCAAAGCTTCGTGCCGACCCGAACAATCAAGTTTCTTTATGATAGCTTTCATTTGGCTATGAACGGTATGCTTCGATTTTCCAAGTTCTTCAGCGACATTCTCTTCGGTCGACCCATTGCTGAATGCGCGCAGCACTTTTAATTCGCTTGCAGTTAACGGCGAGAGCTTCGACTCCGAATGCGTGCAGAGCGAAGTGAGGAATGCTGCGAATCCATGCAATCCAACTTCGGTAAGGTCGCGCGTGATCTCCGCTGCAACTTTGCCATCGACTGCCTGAAACGAAGTATTGCAGAACGCCTGAATCGCTTGGATGAGGAGCTGGTCACGCGGCGCCACACCGGCAAGTTCAACGTTTGAGGATATGACCCGACGTGCTGTCACCCGACTATCGGTCATCCATAAAGCAAGAGCACGGTAAGCCTGCGCAAGGTTATGGTAGCGGCGCGCGAAGAGATCGCCGCTCTCACCAATTGCAACAAGCGAGGGATGCTTCAGCAACGCTTTTGCATCGTCCACGTTGCGCTGGCCGGCCCGAATGACCGCAAGCATCGAGGTACGCAAGACGCGCTCGGCCGACGAGAGATCCTGGTCCGCCAGGTTAACGAGGGCGCTTGCCGCGCGTGCCAGGTTGCCCTTCCCGACCTCGCGCATCGCACGAGCAATTCGCGCCGGCAGCGTGTCGTTAAACGAGCGAATGTCTCCCAGATCTGCTAGAGCCTGCTCTGCTGCAGACGCTGCTTCATCGTTTCCGGAGTCGACGGCAATGATGTATTTGAGGCGATGGGCTCCGGTAAGAAGGAGCGCATCGCCGCCGCGTTCTGCGGAGGTTACCCACTCCTGAGCAAAGACCGCGGCCGATTCTGGCTGCGGTGTTGTTATAAGGGTCGATGCGCAGAGAACAGAGTACGAGCGGGCGGCATGCGCGTGAAGTCCAAGCTGAGTCGAGACTTCCACAGACTGGCGACCGAAATGATCGGCGGCCACGTAGTTTTGAAGATAAAGCGACGCAAATGCCAACTCGTGGAAGGCGCGAACTCGCGGCTCGATGTCGAGCGATTGAAGATTCCGCTCGACAAACTCGATCGACTCGCCAGCTTCGAGTACCGCATTAGAAAAAGCATAAGCCGTGGCCATTACGGCCCGTAGCACGATCTCTTCTTGAATTGATACACTGTACGGCAGAGCCTTTTGTAGGACCGAAATCGCCTCTTTTGACCGACCGCGGTTGATGAGTAAGACGGCAAAGCGACGCGCAAGCATAATGCGCGTTGCCGCTGAGATGTCGCCGTCTAAGGCTTCGCGGTAGTGTTGCTCTGCCTTCACGAATGACCCGATCGACTCGTCGAGGACGCCGTGAAGTCCTGAAATAATCGCGGTCTTCTGCATCGATCGCGGGAGAGATGCAATGGCAAGCGTTACCGCCGCGCGCCGCCCAAAGTCGAGCAACGCGAGCCCGTTTCTTGCAAGGTGTTCCAGCGTCGATTCGTGGTCGCCAACCTCGGCATACAAATTCAGAGCCTCGGTATCTTGCCCGACATCATGGAGCGCAAAGCCGATGCGTTTAACGACGGCCAGCAGATCGCCGCGTTCGTTCAGCCGCTGCAGCGCAAAATCACGAAGGATGTCGTGGATGCGATACCGGTTATCTTCCGATCGCGTGACTAAGGGTACACGCCGGATACGCTGCAACGTGTCGGCCGCGTTCGGAAATCCGGCCTGCTTGAGCACCGAGAGACGAATTGGATTGAGGAGGCTTGCTGCGCAAAGTAACGTGCGCTCCTCATCGGAATCGAGAAGTCCCCAGATTTCGGATTCGATATACCGGAACAGCACCTCGCGCGTTCGCATTCGCAACGGCTGAACGGAGCGCGTCCGCTCCCAGAAATCGAGCGATAAGCGGAGCGCGATTGCCCACCCGCCGGTATCTTCAATGATCGCGTGGAGGCTCGCCGCGTCGATTTCAATCTCAAGCGACCGTGTAAGCGCGATGGCCTCGGCGCTGGTAAAGCGGAGATCGTCCTCGTCGATCGTCATTCCCAGATGGCCCGTTGCAAGCCAACTACCGATCGGGAAATCAGGCATGGTCCGGCTAGCGATGATCCATCGAAGCCGCCCGCGCGTTCCTTCGATCACGCCGCGGAGAAGTTCCGCTGCCCGATCGTCGACCGCCGTCCGGTGAAAATCGTCGACGATCACGGTGCCGGCGACGTTCCGAAGGCGCCTGACAAACCAGGTGACGATTTCGCTCACGGGAGGTGATCGATCGAGCAGCGTCCCGTAATTTCGCAAATCGCGCGGAGCGAGGGTCGAGACTAAGGCGCGACCAAGTTCGCCCGCCGGAACCACCTCGGCTGCGAGCACAACGTCGAAGATATCACCGAGATGAGGCCGGGCATCGAATACGGCTTCAGTCTTCCCACACCCCGCAGGAGCGCTGATGATCGCAACACCCTTGCGAGCAGCCTCAACGATGAGTTTCCGGATCCTCGCGCGTGCGAGTGCCATGACCGCACACGACCTTCGCAGCATACCTCGACACCCCTTGCTGGCCTTGGCCCCTTCCCTCGTGAAGTTGCCGCTCCGGCAGATGATCCCGCACGTGCTCGGGGGCGGCATACCGCTACCGAAGCAGGTCTCTATTCCGCCGCTCAACTGGCCGCAAGTGGGTCTTCCTCGCTTTTCGAGACGAGCTGATCTACCGGGCATTCTTTCGGGTCAACGTTCTAGCGGCTTGTAAGAAACTTCAGCCCTCTGTGTCAACATGAGTGGAGTCAGAGGTGGCCCCGGTTATCTGAACAGCAGTTCACGATTTATAAGTGGATGACTCTGCCAATTACGCCGCGATGTTCCTCGGCGATTGGGTAAAGTATACCGCGTCCGGTGTTCGTCCGTCGAGAGCCGAATGCGGCCGAGAGCTGTTATAAAACGCTACGTATTTCCCGATGCCGGATTTCGCGGCCGAGGTGCCATCGTAGGCATGCAGATAGACTTCCTCGTACTTGAGCGATCGCCAGAAGCGCTCGATCATGACGTTGTCGCGCCAGCAGCCTTTGCCGTCCATACTCAACGCGATACCGTGCTTCTCACGAATAACTTGCACGAAGTCGCTTGAAGTGAACTGCACGCCTTGATCGGTGTTAAAGATCTCTGGCGGTCCGTATCGTTCGACTGCTTCCTCGACGGCATCGATGCAGCAGTCGGTTGTGAGATTGTTGGAAAGTCGCCGCGCCAAGATGCGGCGCGTCGCCCAATCCATAACCGCGAAGAGATACAGGAAGCCGCGCTCCACCGGGATATACGTTATATCGGCGCACCATACGTGATTCGGCTTCTCGATCGCGATGTCTCGTAGCAGATATTGAAAAACGAAATGTTGCGGATGGCGACGGCTCGTCGATTTCTGAGCATACAATGCTTCAATCCCCATCACGCGCATAAGCCGTGCTACGTGGCGACGACCAATTCGATCGCCTTGCAACGCCAGCTTATCCCGGAGCATCCGTGCGCCCATAAAGGGGTACTCCGTGTGCAGTCGATCGACGTCGCGCATGAGTCGAAGATCGAGCTGCGAAGGCCCTTTGGCTTTGTAGTAAATCGAGCCGCGCGAAATATTCAAGAGTGCAGCTTGACGCGTCAGCGGGAGATCGTGCTTCACATCGATCATCGCTTTGCGTCCGCATCCGTTTCGCGACCGAGCGCGCTTTCTAAAAAATCAATCTCCAACGCCTGCTGGCCAATCTTCGCGTGCAACGCCTTCAGATCGGGAGCCTCGCTTGCCGGCCGACTTCCGTCGAACGCCGAGGTGGCATTGTCGAGCAACTGCGCTTTCCATTGCGATCTGATTTCGGATGAACCTCGAAACGCTTCGAAAGCTCCACGATAGTCTGCTCATCCTTGATCGCTGCAAGAGCCACTTTCGCCTTAAAGGCTGCGGAGTGGTTCCGCCGGATGCGTCGTGCCATTTCTGCTCCTCTATCAAGGGCTTTTTGCCCTCAGGTGAGCAGAGTCATCACTTAAACCGCCGTCCGACTATCCGGGGCCACCTCTCTCGTCCTCTTTATGGTGCTACACGGACACCAATAGGTTCATAGCCTGCTAATTCGGCTACCTTGGTTATGTCATGACCCTACGACTTTACATCGCGAGATTCTGCTCCTTACGCATAGTCATACGACTGACCGTGAAGAGCTCCGGCCATGTTGCCGAAGGGAGCGATATGAACGAAGACGCCACACTTTCGCTTGTCTTGAAGGGTGTCGCGCTGATCATGATTTTGATTTGGTTTTTGCTTAATGTGCGTTCAGTAAATGAAAAATTCGGCAAGGGCTTCGTAGTCTTTGGTGTACTAATTAGGATTGCGTTGCTGATTGCTCTCTTGCAGCTTCGACACGACCCTTTTGCATTGTCTGGATTTATTGGACTACAGGCTATCGAGTTTATCCTTTCTCGAAAAAAGATTTTGAGTTTATTCCGGGTACGAGACGCTTCGTAGAGCCCGCAATGGGTTTGCGAACTAGGTAGTTGAGTCTAATCATCGATTGCGTATCAGTACGCGCGTGGCGGCTTCCCTCTGTGTCAACATGAGTGGAGTCCGGCATTTGCCGGATAATTCTTTAAGGGCAACTAAGGTTGCTACACATGAAATCGGATCCCGAGGTCCGCTCGCAACGGACACGTCGCGCCTTCACCGCTGTGCAGCGAGAGGCCATTCTCGCCGAATACGATGCGTGCGAAAATGCCGCCGATCGCGCAGCCGTCATCCGCAAGCACGCCATTTATAGCTCGCACCTGGCGAACTGGAGAAAGCAGCTTGCCAACGTCGATCCTCCAAAGAAACGCGATCGCCGCGCAAATCCGTTGACAACCGAACTGCAGAAACTTCGCAGCGAGAACGCCCGCCTCGAGCGCCGCGCCGCGAAGGCAGAGATTATGGTGGAGGGGCTGGGAAAAGCGCACGCGCTCTTGCAAATGATCGCAAGCGAGAGTGCGACGGACGACGAGCGGTCGAAGAAATCCTGAATACCTTGGCCGAGTCGGTCGGCATGCGAGAGGCCTGCTCGGTACTTAGTATAGCGCGCGCGACGATGCAACGTCGTGTTAAGTCGCGCGTGCGCGCTTTTCAAAAAGTCAAAGCTGAATCGGCGCGTGCTCTCACAGATTCCGAACGTGCGGCGATTCTTGCTGTTGCGCACACCAAACGTTCCGCGGACTTGAGCGTTCGTGAAATATACGCCACCTTGCTCGACGAAGGTGTGTATCTTGGATCGATTTCGACGATGTACCGCGTCCTTCGAGCCGCGCGAGAAACACGCGAACGACGGCGCTTGGCATCGCATCCGGCGTCTATCAAACCAGAGCTCAGCAACTGCACCCAATCAAGTGTGGTCGTGGGACATCACAAAGCTTCTTGGCCCGCAGAAGTGGACGTATTGTCACCTATACGTCGTGCTCGACGTTTACAGTCGATACGTCGTCGGCTGGCGGCTTGAATCGCGCAAAAACGCCACGCTTGCAAAAGAACTATTCACGGAGACGATCGAAAAAGAATGCGTTGATCCCGGCGGACTTGTAGTTCACAGCGACGGCGGCACATCCATGACATCGAAGACGCTGACGCAGCTCTTCGCTGACCTCGGCGTCGTAAAGAGTCGTTCGCGGCCTCACGTGTCCAACGATAGTCCGTTCATCGAGTCGCACTACAAAACGCTCAAGTATTGCCCAACTTTCCTTAGTGCCTTCGCAAATATCGAACAGGCTCGCGCGTATTGCCGTCGCTTCTTTGCATGGTACAACGCCGAGCATCGGCATATGCGGATCGCCTTGCTCACGCCCGAGGACATCCACCGCGGAAGAAGCGAAGAACGCAGACCGCAGCATAGCATTCGCGACCGAACCTGGTCTCAAAAGCGTTGACACATTCCGCGAGCGCAACGATAGTCTCGCGCAGTTCTGCGCTTGTAAATCTCCCGGGCCGTTTGGAATTTCGACGACGCCCGCAGCGAATGCGGGCCCCGAGCCGTTTACGAAGGCGCCCCCTTCGTTATCGAGAGCGATGTGCTCGCCGATCGCGGTGAATCTGCGCGTCATTTCGGTCGGGCGCAACGTCGATGCATCATCAGACGGCGTATGATGCGCCTTGGGAACCGCGACTACAAAATTTCTTGAACGAACCTTGAACCTTACGTAACCGCTTCCAGGAACGGTCTGATTTGCGCTTCATCGATCTCCCTGCCGACTCCGCCCGGATGAGAGCGAATGTCATGGAAATCCGACCCGCACGACATCAGTAATCGAAATTTTTTCGCGATGTCGCTAAAGAGCTGCACCTGCGCCGCGTCGTGGGTGGGGTAGAAGACTTCCAAACCCATTAGTCCGTGCTCCACGAGTTCATCAATAATCTCAAAGCCGCCGGAAAGTCGCCCCGGATGTGCAAGCACGGAGACGCCTCCCGCCGCGTGAATCGCCGCAATCGCTTCCTGCGGCGTAATATGAGTCGAGGGAACGTTTGCGGGTTTACCGTTGCCGAGTAAAGTGTTGAAAGCTGTTGCTATGTCGGGCACATCGCCGTTACGGATCAGCGCTCTTGCAACATGTGGACGTCCGAGTGCCTGCCCAGCAGCTTCTGCTAGTACCGCTTCAAGAGTGATCCCATAACCAGCGTCCTGGAGCTTTCGAACAGTCAACGCGATGCGCTCACGCCGCGCCAACCGATTCGTTTCGAGCGTGGCTTCGAGCGCCGCGTGTTGTACCGGCAACCGATAGCCAAGGACATGCACTTCGTCGCCACCATACGTCGTGTTGATTTCAATTCCGACGACCACTTGCATCGATGCTGGGACACTCAGGTTCGCATAGGCGGCCATAGAGTCGTGATCCGTAATGGAAAAGACTGAAACGCCGCGTTCGTGCATTGCCGCGCAGAGGTCAGCAGGCGAAAGCGCTCCATCGCTTTCGTAGGTGTGCGAATGGAAGTCGACGATCATACTCAACGCCTCGCCGCTCCCCTCGACTCAACATGCGTGTCTACAAGGTTTGCCACGAGGGTCATCTTGCCGCAAAGCGGTCGCCGTCCTTCACGTGGCGCGGTATTTTGAACAAGTTGCCGTGAAAAAGCTAAATGACGAGCGAAGTACGAGGGCGCCTGGCACAAGCGGGTTTGCGCATTTGTACGCGGCGTTTTCGCCGACGAGAAACTCCCACAGAAGAGTCATGAGGAGGACGCGGGGGCCGACGACTCGGTGCAGTCGTTCTATGCGGTAATTGGATCAAACCAAGCGTGTCGCGGCAATGACCAAAACGGCAGAGATTGCCGGCCGCAACCAGACCTCCGGCAGTTTTTTGCAGAGTTTACTTCCGATCGTTATGCCGGGCAGCGAGCCGACCAACAGGTTGAGCGCCACGGGTAGATTTATGTCTCCCAAAGACCAGTGGCCTGCCGCGGCTAGCGGAATCAGGAACGCTGCAAACACAATATCAGTGCCAACTAATCGACGAATTCCAACATGAGGTGCGATCAACAGGAGGATCGGTAGCGTCATCGCGCCACTTCCGATCGATGTCAACGCTACGACAAACCCCACGACCCCTCCGCCGACTAGCAGCCTCGCGGATGTCTTGCGTTCGGAAACGTAGTTCGCTTCTCGACCGACGCTTGATGCTTTGCGGACGACTAAACTGTACATCAAGAATCCCGCGGAGATAAAAAGAGCGATCCCAACCGCGCGTTTGATGATGGCGGTAACACTTGCGAAATCCATGTAGTGCCGCATCGTGAGCAGTGCAATCAAGCCGAGCACTACTCCTGGGATTCCGCCCCACAGCAGCTCCCGGACGATTTTCCACTCGATCGTGCGTTGCCGCATATGAACGAACGCGCCCAAGATTTTCGTCGGCACGCTGTAGAGCAAATCCGTGCCCACCGCAACGAGCGGGTTGATGCCGAGAACGAGGATCAGCAAAGGCGTCATAATCGATCCTCCGCCGACGCCGGAGATGCCGACGAAAATTCCGACGACAAGCCCGATCGCAATCAGTTCGATATTCATTTAAAGATACTCCAGCATGGCGCGGTTGTATTTGAAGATGGGCACCCCGCAAGCAGCGGCGCGCCGTACGAGAAGTAGGTATTTGTCATCCTACGGTCCGCATGGCGGTAAAGGATCACGAGTCCGTGCTATGGCCGGTCTGTCTTGACCGGACGGAAACGAAACTGGCCGTCAAGGTCTGCTTCTCGCGGAAAACGCCGAGCTGCCGCGTCCCTCGAACTGCCACATGCCGGCCGCTTCGAGATTCAGGCCCGCGGGCGAGATGTGCGCTGGGTCTGCCCCCCCCCCGCACGCAGACGGTTTCGATGCCGACTTTCCGCCAGACATTGCGAACGCCGTACGAAATGTTTGTTTCGCAGCTAGTACTCAACGTATATCGGGGCAGCGTATCGTCTGGGTTTGTGGCCCTCGGAATTTGAGCCACGCAACTCGCGCCTCTTGGGTGCGCCGTCGCGTTCCGACAGGATCTCCTAAAAGAGATCTGCGACAAAATACGACGCGTCGGCCCCAAAACCGCCGCCGGAAAACCGATAATCGGGATGCAAACGTACCCCGCGGTTCCAGCTGGCTTGATTGACGGCGTTAGAGTTTCATTGGAGTTACATTTGTCCGCGCCGAACACGTGTCGAACGCCCGGGTTGTTGGAAGCGTCTTGCCGTGAAAAATAAGAGGAGCGGGAGTAACCCCTAAGAGTGAGTTGGTGCGCTCTCGGCTTGGGAACGGGGTTGATTTGGGCGGCTGTCTTCATCGAGGCGGCGGCAGCAACATTGGCCGCAGCCAGCGTCGCGTCAAAAGCAAGAGTTGCCGTGCTCATAACGGCTTGCCGGAACATCACATAGGCGACCTCCTTGTTACGCGCGGACTTGGGTGCCCGGATGCCGGTTCCCTGTTTGACAGAAAAATTCGTATACTGCTAGGGTAAGACAATGCTGACACGCGGAGGAACGCAGGAGTGCAAGGATTTGCGGTCTGGTTGACCGGGCTTTCCGGAGCGGGGAAGAGTACGATAGCGCTTGCGCTTGCCGGAGAACTGCAACTGCGGGACCAGCCGGTGGAAGTGCTCGACGGAGATGAATTTCGCAAGCTGCTCTCCAAAGGATTAGGTTACAGCCGCGCGGACCGCGATACGAACATCGCCCGCATTGCTTTTGTCGCTTCGTTGCTCGTGCGCAACGGCGTCGCGGTTCTCACCGGAGCCATTTCCCCGTACGCGCAGTCGCGTCACGATGCGCGCGAACGCATCGGCAACTTCGTCGAAGTGTACGTTCGCTGTTCGATAACCGAGCTCACACGACGCGACGTCAAAGGCCTGTATCACCGTGCCCTGAGCGGCGAACTTAAGCACTTCACGGGGATTTCGGATCCTTACGAAGAGCCGGCCTCGCCGGATGTCGTCGTCGACACCGAGTTTGAGACAGTTGAGGAAAGCGTGGCGAAAATATTCTCACACCTGCACGAACGCGGGTTCGCGCTACGGAGAAGTGACGGCGTTAAAGGCGGTCGCGTTGCCGCGGAAGTTTAGAATGCCCCCCGGGCCGAGCGATCGCGTCGCGGTGACCCACTCGTCGTAAACGGCCTGCGACGATGCCAGGTCGTACGTGTATCCGCGCAAATTTGAATCGAACCAAGCTAGTGCGCGAAGATGCGAATAGTTGTCGGATGCCGTCGGCGATTTAAGATCGGCGAGCATTTGTGCGATCCATGCGGCTTTGGCCGCGCCGCCGTCACCGTATTCATTGCTGGCCAACTCGGCAATCATCACCGGCTTGGCACTCGAGATAACGAGCGCCTTTTGGTACGACGGCGCGACCACGGTATCGAAAGAAACCCACGGAAGTCCAGTTGAGCTGCCGCGGTTATACATATCGAAAGCGATCCAGTCAACGAACGCGTCTCCGGGATACGCGACGGTGGGGCTGTTCCACGGGTTTTGCTTTTCCGACGGAACGCTGTTGGTTGCAAAGCACCACACGAACTTCACGTTCGTAGCATGCTCCGTTCGGAAAATCCCGACCATCCGCTTCCACGCTGCAATAAAGTCCGCGTCGGCTGCTGTGCTGGCACCCTGGTTTGCAAGTCCCCACGGATACCACCGCCCGTTGAACTCGTGAAACGGGCGCAGAAAGATCGTAAAACCCAGGGCCGCAATCTCGTCGGCGGTGGTTTTTATGTATGCGTCGTAAGCACCGCTATTGATTGCGGCGTACGTGATCGGCGTCATCGCCGACTCCGGTTGCCACGTAATGAGCGGCGTGATTCCCAAGGCGGGCCACGCTGAAATTTGCCGGCGCGCAACGTACGTTCCGATGTCGTCGTCCCAGTTTGCGTACACGACTCCGAATGAGAGGCTGTGGCGAAACGTGCTCGCAAAGTTGGGGCATGAAACGACCGCGGTGTCGTCACACACCTCTCCGAGAAACACTCCGGCCGTTGAGGGATTTGTATCGGTGATGATCGGTAGCGTGGATGGAATGATTGTCGCAGACGACGCGAGCGCCGTATCGAAAGCGAAGGCGGATAGCGAGTGCGGCATAGCGGTCGGCGGTATTGGCGAACCTCCGTGGAAGCTGCACGACACCTCGAAAAGGGAAGCACAAAATAGGGCAACGACACGGAGAGCCATGGGTATGCACCTCTTGTTTTGGTCGAAACTCCGGCGAGTAACATCGCCTGCTCGTATGATGAAGTGTTCGGCCGTGGAAGTGCCTTAAAACCCGTTTCTGCCGGATGTGTGATCCAGCTCAAACGCGGCCGTAATCCCCGTTAATCCGGCCTTTAATCGCTCGTCCCTAAAACGCCGTAAGGTTTTTGACAAAAAGTAGCAGGTTAGTGTCTTGAGGGGGGGAATGCAAACAGGAGCCCCCTTACGTTATCCCTGAAGCTGATGAGAGATGCTGCAATGAAGGTTCCCCTAGTTAGTTGTGCTTTTATTTTTGCGCTTGCGCTCGCTGGCTGCGGTGGAGGCGGGGGGGGAAGCGTGTCCTCGTCGCTCCCGGCCACCCCTGGAGCTGGCAGCGGCGGTACCCTGCAGGACGAGTTCCTGCAGGCGGCACCGTCGTTTAACGACGTTTCGATGCAAATTCTCAGCAGCGATGCGACCCCGCCATCGGTGTCGCAATCGGCGGCTGTGAGCGCGGAGTCGGTTGCCGTCCGAGCAGATTCGCCGACCGGAGCCTGCCATCCGTTCCTGTTCACGACGACTCACAACCTCGTAATGACGCAGAACATGCACACGAACATGCTCTTGTCCCACGTGCAGGCGCTGATCGCCGGCGTTCCGACCTCGGCCACTACCACGTCGCACCAGTGGACGGATACGGTCAACGGCGTCGACCGAAAGCTGACAATCACGAAGACCGCTCCCGGCAACTTCACCTTTGAGATGGATATGGCCATGCACGGCAGCGCGTTCAACAAGGTTTATTCGGGCACGATGGCCATTTCGTCTTCGGGCGGCGTGACTACGAGAAATGCCAACATGACTTTCGACTACAGCGCGCTTGCCGTCGTCTATCCGAAAACTGCCGCGCTCGGCCAAGTCGGAATGATCGTTACCGCCACCCATGACTCTTCCAAACCGGGCCAGGGTCTGAAGCGGACCCTAGCGATTTCCTTCACCAACTTCACGCCCTTTGGCACAAGCGTTCACAAGCCGTATAATGGCTCGTACACGCACGTCGGCGAGCCGGGTGTCGGTGGCTATCTGCAATACGGCAGCGATCTGGTCTTGGTCTGCCCCTCGAACCCGGGCAACTTGACCTCGAACGTTCAGGCCGTAGCTCGTTGGTACAACGCTCCGGACGGAAGCATTCATGGTCGTGCGGACGCTAACGGAACCCAAGCCCAAATTCCCGTGGGGCAAACGTGGGTAGGCGTTGACTGCTGGAGCAACGTCCTGAACAACACCCTCTGGATGATGAAACTTGAGGACTCTTCAGGAAATACGTTGTTCAAGCAAGAAAGCGACGCTGGGTCCACGTGCGATACCGTCGCTTTCGGAGCAGTGCCGATCGCGGCCAACAACAGCAGCGACTACAATATCAACGGCCCGGTGAGCTTCCCGGGAGCATGGTAGCCGCGCGCTAGGGGAGCCCGTTGCAGCAACCGCAGAGAGCGTCGAGTTAAATCGACGCTCTTCTCTTTTTATCGCGGGTTCAGCCGGCGCAAAACTTCGATCGCGATGTCCGGGCGGAAGTCATTGCAAGCGGGGCAGTACGGGCCGGGCATCGGCACGTTGAACCAGTAGCCGTTGAGGCTTTTCCTGGTGGCGTCTATGCCGCGCAGGATGTCGTCGGCACTCACGTGCTGGCCGCTCGGATTCGTGCTGATCCCAGCTAGAACCACGACCTTTGGATTTGCTGCGCGAGCCTGCGCGGCGGCTGCCTTAACAAAGGCCGCGTACTTGTACGTGTCGCGCTCGGACCCTTGAGCTTGAATCTCGTAGACGTCGGCATACCGGGCGGCGTCCGCCGCCAGTCCGAGGCGAAGGTAGGCGTCGTAGCGTTTTTCAGGTCCAGGGGCAAGTGCACGGGTGAGATCGACGGCGGGCGCCGCGATGAAGAGCAAGCCGTGCGTGTGCGCAAGATGGGCGGCGGAACGCGTGTAAGAGGCCGGATCGGCCTGCTCTGCGCGCGGTGTAAATTGCCAGGCTTCGTTATCGTACAGCACGGCGCTCACGTCGGAACCGATGCCCCCGGATTCAAAAGCCCGGAGCATCGCCGCATAGCTTGTGAACGTGCGCACCGGCAGTGCACCCCACTCGGGCGGAAGCGAAACGGCGCCGTCTTTGCGCTGGATGACGAACGGATTTGCGTGTGAGAAGAATCGCTGTGCGAACGGGTCGCTTGCGAAAGTAGAAAGCGCCGGACCGTTGAGGATCCAGCGCAGTGGTGTGACAGGGGGAGTTTGAGCTGCTCCCGTGGTGCAGAGCGACAGAGCAGCCGCCAGGGCCGCTCCAGAACGCCGGAAGGTCACGTAGCGACAGCAGCCGTTTGCCGCTTGAATGTTTCCTGGGCCCGAGCGTACAACTCGAGGTCGGCTCCCCGGTATTTGCCGATTGCAGCTCGTACGTCGGTGTCGACGTGATACTCGCCGCTCTGCATCTCGGTATTCACGTTTTCAAACCGCTCTTCGCCCAAATCGTACCCGAAGACGGCCTTAAACTGTTCGAGGCTTTGCGCGTATTGCGCGGACAAGCCGACAAACGCGAGATCGTCCACCGACAGGCTCCCTAAGAACTGCGACTGATAATTTCTGAACGCATCCCACTCGATGTATTCCATAATGCTCATTTTAGCGTCATGAAAAACCTTGACTTCGGGGTGTTCGCGCTGCGGATTGCGGCGCAAAAAGTGATAATGCGCGAGCACTTGTTGGTACGGGTCGCGGAAAAACGCAACAAAATCCTCAACCGGAAAGAGACCTAAATACTTATCCGCGATAAAATGTCCGTGGATGACATCGTAGTTTTGATGCAGTTCGTCGCGCCGCGTGCGCATTGCTTCGGTACGCAGCATTCTGCGCAGGTTCGCGGTCGGCTCGTCGAAGCCGGCCCAGTCCCCGTAATCGCGAAGAATACGCTCGCCAAATCTTGACATGAGTGCTTCGCGAAACGAGTTTCCCGCAGCTTTGGGTACGTGGATCGAAAGTATCATGAGGTGATCGTCTCTCCAGTGCCAAGACGCGCGGCCACGACAAGTGATCGCTGGGAGTAATCCCATTGTTGCCTGCCGGTAAAAACCGGTGGCTGCAGCCAGAAAATTGGCGAGAAGCTATGTTCTCCCCTGTCCATCAGCGGTGAGATGCATCACACTTTATCGGCCACAGTAAAGCTGTAGTTGCAAGAGTTTTTTACCTATTTGGCAAGCGTGAACGCAGTGGATTTCCCAGCGGCGAATCGATCATTCGGCTGGCAAGGCGGAGCAACCAGGGCACACCGACGCTCAATGGTGACGGTTCGGTTATCCGGCAATCGCCGTGTAATGGCCGGCTACAGGGGGACGATTCTCCCTGCCGATTGGGACCGCGACACACGACGTAAAATGGCGCCGTGTTAATGCTGGGATAACGAGCGGGGTTCGGCGTCCCGACCGTTAAATTAATGAGACTCACACATTCTGGAGTCCTTTTGCATGCGGTTTCGCTCGTGGCGAGGGTCCACATCGCTTACTCCCTCGACGCGTCGCGCCTTTCCATGGGCGCGTGTTTTGTTGCTGCTCGCCTTCATCGCTGGCATCGCCTACGTCTTTCTGCCCGGCTATTTCTTCGTTAGCGCTGACGCGCTGGTCAAAGGCAACCTCGTGCCGGTTACTCCGCTCTATACGGTACGGATCGACCGGTTGCTCGTCCAGTGCAACGACCGTGTAACGGCCGGCCAGAACCTTGCAATGGTGAGCAACTTTCTCGTCCAGGCCGACTATCAGCGGCAGTATCTGCAAAGCGATTCGCAACTGCAGCTCTCGAAAATCGCGCTCTACCAGCAGGTCGCAGCGGCGCGCGAAGCCGCGAGTGTGCTCCAGGACAAGTATCGGTCCAGCGACCTGACCGCTCAGCAATTCGGCGCCACGTTCAAGTCCTACGATGAAGCCTATCGCGCCGACGCAATCCCCCGCGTCGATTGGGCCGCAAAGAAGACCGAGTGGCAGTCGGCAGTCTATCTCGCGAAAAGCGACTACGATGCTTGGCACCGAGCTCTGCAAGAAGTGCAACGCGTCTCGCAATCGCAAAACTCAAAGATCGCCTCAGATCAACAACTCTCGAGTGTCGCGCACTCGCTTACGACGCGTGTCGGCAGCGAACCGATGCCCGCGCCGGTGAGCGGCTACGTCGTGGATTGCGTCGGCCGACCGCAGGACGTCGTGCAACCGAGCAATCCGATCTTTACGATCTTCGAGCCGAAGCGCGCTTACGTGCTGGCGTACTTCAATTCGAACTCGGCATCGCAATTGCGGATCAACCAACCCGTGGAAATTACGATCGCGGGGCTTACGAACAAACTCGACGGGCGCATCGGTTCGACTTATCCCAATCTTTCGAAGCTGCCGGAGCAGCTCACGCGCTTCTTTTGGCAGCACGAGCAGTGGTCGCAATACCGGCCGGTAAAAATTCTGCTCGACCGGCTCTCGCCGCAGGATCGCGACGCACTTTACTATGACGCGCAGGCGCGCGTGCGCGTCCGTATCCGCGAGGATTGGCGCCGCCCCTCGGTGCAGATAGCGGGGAAAAAAATTAAATGAACGGTCGGTCTGCCGAACTTTTGAAAACGCTGGCCATCGTGCAGGCGGCGGGGTCGCTCCTGGAGCCCGTTTGGGATCCGTACGGGCGCTTCGGCGTAGCGTACCGCGGAACCGATTCCGAACTCGACGACAGCCGATTGCAGAATCATCTCGAAGCGTTGGCACAAGAAGATTATCTCGAGCGTGTCTTTGTGGAGCGCATTTCGCTTTGCCCGAATTGCGGCAACCATGCCATCAACGTCCACGAAGCGTGCCTGACGTGCGGGTCGTCGAACTTAACGCAATTTAAGGCGTATTTTCATTTCCGCTGCGGCTACGTCGGTCCCGTGACGGCCTTCGCGAAAGAGAAGCAAGGTCTACGCTGCCCGAAGTGTAGTAGAATCCTTGCCGATCTCGGAACCGACCACGATAGTCCGGGAACCTATTTCCGGTGCCGCGGATGTATGGCGATGTTTCAAGTTCCCGAAGTGGGCGGACGTTGTCTGGCTTGCGGCGTGCGCCTTTCCGGCAGCACATTACAAGAAATCGGCCACCACGACGTCTTCGCCTATCGCCTCACGACGCTCGGCCGGGCGGCGATTGCCGAAGGCCGCCTACAACTCGAAAGCGTTGCCGGCGGCGAGGACGTTTTGCTCGAAAAGCGTGACGAGATCGTCGCATACGTTGAAGAACAAGTCCAAAAGCGCGCCGAACGTGGAACCAAGTTCGGCGGTATCGTGATCGGCGCAGCTTCTGACGGTGCAAGCCCCGTGGTTGAGAATTTTGCATCCGTGATTCGGGAGCATATTTCGGTCGAGTTTCGCCTCGGGCGGCTGGACGCGGATCACCTCCTGCTAATCATTCCGTCAGGCTCAAAATCGGTTACCAAAGCCGTGCGCGGTAAGATCGTTGCGCTGCAAGCGCAATCCGAAACGCACGCCTTCCGAGTGGAGATCATCGAGTTCGAGGACATTCGCAACGGCGACGCTGTTGCGGACGCTTTGAGTAACATCGCACGAGTCATGGCCATTCATGTCTGAGTATTTCCACTGGTTCTTCGTCTCGGTCGACAGCCTCTATATTGCGTCCGGACTGGAATTGATCGTCACACTCATCCGCAGTTCGAACATGATCTTTTGGTACTTGGTCCTCGTTTTCGTGCGTTTCCAGCTACCCGATCTCTTGGTATGGGTTGCTTACACCTTCAACCCACGTAGCTTCGATGCGCCGCCTTTGGTGAAATACGCCTACGCCAAACCGCTCGTCTCGGTGATCATCGCGGGAAGAAATCCAGGGTATAGCATCGTCACTTGCATCCGATCCGTGCTTGCCTGCAACTATAAGAACATCGAGATCATCTTCGCCGACGATCACTCCACCGATAACAGCGTCGCACTAGCGCGCGCCTTCGAACGTACCGGGAAAGTTCGGGTACTCGCCAACGCGAATCATAGTGGGAAGCCCGCAAACCTCAACGTTGCACTGATGTTTGCTCGAGGCGAGTTCCTCTTCATGCTCGATGCCGACAGCAATCTCTATCCCGATACGATCGATCAGATGCTGCCGCTTTTCGAAGACGAACGCGTCGGGGGAGCGTCGCCCAGCATTCTGGTGCGAAATCCGAACGCAACGCTGCTCACGCGGTTTCAAGATATAGAGTACGTGCTTACGTATGTGATCAATCAGCTTTGGCGCGACCGCGTGAATTTTATCAACATTCTTTCTGGCATGGGCACGATGTTCCGTGCCAGCGCGGTCCAGGGTCTCGGGGGCTACGACATGGGCTTGGGCGACGATACCGATTTGACGATCCGCTTGCGCAAGACGAATTGGAAACTGCGGGCGTCGCTCACCGGGCGGATTCGAACCGATGCACCACGCACGCTCGCTCATCTGATCAAACAGCGCTCCCGTTGGACGCGCAACATGGTCAAGATGCGCATGCGCAAGCATGCGGACATGGGCTCGTTTCGTTACGGCTTTGTCAATGCAATGGTGTTCTACGACGTCCTGTTCAACCGCGTCGTCCATCCCGTACTGTTCGTCGGCCTGGCTTTCTACGCCCATTTCTATCTCGGCGCCGACACTGCCGTTATTATCGGCGGCTTGTATTGGTTTACGACCCTTGCGTTGGCCGTGAAGTTTCTCATCGCCAATGACATCACGCGCGGCGAGCCGAAGATGTATCAACTCGTCATGGTGCCCTTATTTATTTTTTACCGGATACCGCTTTTCCTGAATCAAGCCACGCAAGTTACACGCGAACTGTTGCGAATCAAAACATGGCATCCGTACGTGCCGCGCCGCATCTGGGATCAAATCCCCCATCACTAAGTTGAAAACGATAACACTTTGGCTCTTCGTCCTGCTTGCAGCAACCAGCGCGCTGCTGACGGCATGTGGAGAGACAAGTGCCTTGAGCGGCGCATCGATGCAATCTTCTGCGCCTCTCCCGGCCGCGACGCGAACGCCCTTACCTGCGCCTATTACCGCCGGTGCGTTCCTTCCGCCCCCGGGCCAAATCTATTTCGGCGCTTACGTCAACACGAGCGGTCTCGTCGGGGGAAATACGCCCGTAGATACGGCTTCCCTGGAAACCCAGCTCGGCAGATCGCTTGCCCTGCACATGCAATACGAGCAATTTACGGCGAACTTTTCGGGTCGCGCTTTGCAGGACGACTTCGTAAACTTCCGCATTCCGATTGTTTCGATCGACTGCGGAGCAACCAACGCCCAGATTATTTCGGGTGCCTACGATGCAACGCTCCGTCTGAAAGCAGACGAAGCAAAGAACTTCGCGTGGCCAGCGTTCGTGCGCTTCTTTTGGGATCCCAACCTGCCGGCAACCCAACTCGGCCGCAAAGTCTGCTACGATCCATTGACTGACAGACCCAATAATATTTTCGACCCGACGGAGTACAAACTTGCGTGGGCGCATATTCGCGCTATCTTCGCGCAAGATGGCGCAGTCAACGTGGTTTGGTTGTGGACTGTCAGTGCCACAGGTTCAAATCCGCTCGACTACTATCCCGGAGATTCCCAAGTCGACTGGGTCGGCGTTGACAACTATGATCTGAACGGCAGCGACTTTGTTTCCACTTTTTCACCGATGTACGCACAACTTTCCACGCTGAACAAACCGATCATGATTACGGAGACCGGAGCGCCTGCGGCGGCGCAAACTGCTTTCTTCGGCGCCGCGCTCGAAGGGCTGACCGCGACGTTCCCGCGGGTGCAGGCCTTCACGTACTACGATGCGATCGACTACGCGGCAGCCGGAACGCGTGCAAATCAAGATTGGCGCGTCACCACGGCCGCGTTTTCGTCGTTCTCGGCGCTGGCGAACTACCCGTATTTGGCGGCCTATTACGGGCGCTAGCGGCGTCTGCATACGCCTCGCCGCACTCTGCGTAGGGCTGTTTGCAGCGGGCTGCGGAGAAACCTCAAACCTTACGACTTCAACCCAGCGGGCGCCGGTCTCAACGCCGACTCCGGTCGGTCTTGAGACACCGCCGGCCGGCACGCTTTATTTGGGCGCGTTTGTGGGTGCGAATGTGGGCGGTATTGGGAGTCTTGAATCGCAAATTGGCCGGCCGCTCGCGATCGACATGCACTATTACGGATGGCTGAGCCTGTTTCCGGGACTGCAGGAAAGCAGTGATTTAGCCAACCGAAGATTGTCGGTTGACTCGTGGGACTGCTCGCCTTCAAACGCGCAAGTGGCCTCGGGTTCGCAGGATCCGTTGATCGTAACGCGCGCGCAAGCGATCAAGAATTTTGGACACCCCGTCTTTGTGCGGTATCTTTGGGATATGAACCTCAGTCCCGGAACGACAAAACGTTCGGTCTGCTACGATCCGGCAACCGATAATTCCGACGGAAGCTTTTCGGGTCCGCAGTTTGTTGCGGCTTGGCAACATATTCGTACGATATTCACCCAACAGCAAGTCACGAACGCGATTTGGGTATGGAGCATCTCGTCGCAAGGCGGGGATCCACGCCCGTACTATCCTGGAGATGCTTCCGTCGACTGGGTGAGCGTCGACGCGTATAACGCGGCGGGCGGAGATTTTGCCTCGACGTTCTCAGGCAGTTATGGGGCCGTAGTCGGATATAAGAAACCCGTCATGATTTCCGAAACGGGTGCGGTCAGCGTTATCCAGCCCGCGTTTTTTACGGGTGCCGCGGCCAAGCTTCAGAGCCAGTTTCCTGCGGTCAAGGCGATTCTCTACTACGACGGTGACGTCCAAGGCTTTCATTGGGTGCTCTCAGGAAGCGGGCTTACCGCGTTTTCGAACTTTGCAGCCGATCCGTACGTTGCTGCCTTCGGGACACTGTAGGAGGTGGGGAGCATGGTAAGCCGGCTAGGAATGGTACTGTTCGCAGGACTGATACTTACGCTCGCTACGGCGTGCGGCGAAGGCAGCAGCTCGAATGGCAGCGCGCCCCCGCTGGTATCCATGTCGCCTGGTGCCGGACTGCTGGCACTCCCGCCGCCCGGCACGGTATATCTGGGCGTCTTTGCCAACCCAAACCAGGTCCCGGCGCCGCCGCCGTCGATCCTTGCGTCGTTCGAAACGTCGATTGGGCGGACTCTGGCGCTCTCAACGCATTACTACGGATTCTTTGATGACTTCCCCGGCACGTACGAAGCCGACGACGTCGCGCACGGCCGCATTCCGATCGATTCGTGGGATTGCCAGCCGGCGAATGCCACGGTCGCGGCGGGTAACGACGATACCGCCATCCGCAAGCGAGCCGATGCCATTAAGGCATTCGGTCATCCAATCTTCCTGCGCTACATGTGGGAAATGAATCTGCCGTCCAATTCGTCGTTCCGGCACATTTGTTACGATGCGAATACCGATTTGCCCAACGGGTATTTTTCGCCGCAGCAATACATCGCGGCATGGGACCGGATTCGCGCGATTTTCGGCCAGGAAAACGTCACCAACGTGATTTGGCTTTGGAATCCCAGCGGTGCGAAAAACCCGCTGAACTTCTATCCGGGCTCGGACGAAGTCGATTGGGTCGGCTTCGATCGCTATAATGACGGAAACGTTTCAATGTCCGCTACGTATACGCAGCCGTATGGTTGGCTCGCTCCGTTGGGCAAGCCCATCATGATCGGGGAAACCGGCGCGACGCAGCAAGTGCAACAAGCATTTTTCGGCTCTGGCGTGTCGACGCTGAAGACACAGTTCCCGCTCATCCGCGGGTTCATGTATTTCGATTCGCTTAACATTCATTTTGCGGGAAGTTACAGTTGGGTCATCGATAGCTCGAATCTCCCCACGTTTGCCACGATGGCCAACGATCCGTACTTTTCTGCGATGCCGCCGCCCTAGGGGCTTGGATTGGGTGTGCTTGCCGGTTCGGGCGGGGTCTTTGGATGTTTTTTACGCACCGGCGTGATATTGCGAAACCAGTGCAGGTGCCGTTTGGGCGCTGCAGTCGGGTCGGGAGCGGGCGTCGGCATCGACTCGTACGGCCCGGGACAGACGCCCGGAGCGATCGTCAGCAACGCGTTCGCTTTCAATAAGCGGTCGGCGCGCGCTTCAACGGCTGCGCGCTGCGCAACGTAGAGCTCGTCCGCCTTCATATGCACGTCTTCGAAACCGGTCGAACCAGCCTGCTCGACCGTTCGATAGCGTACGAGCGCTCTGCGAAGATCTCCCTGTTTCGCACTGAGATCGGTCAGCGTTTGTGCTAACGTGTCTTGGGAGCCAGCGAGGTCGGCTAATGCGGAGTCGACGGCCGCCGTAAGCTCCACGCGGCGCTGATCCTCGTCAAGCTTGAGAGATTGAAGCTCCGCGCTGTATTCCGCGCGCAGTCCGCGTTCTTCGTCGCGACCGTGCCCCGGTACACCCAAGTTCAGAATGGCATGCAAGCCGTAGCCGGACACGCGCTGATTGATGTCCGTTGTCGAAGAGACCTGGAGGCTAGCGGTCCCCCCCACCGAGGTACCGTGAACGCGCGCATATTTTTTGTTCGTTTGCACGATCGCCGCATCGGTCCGTGCGATCGTTGAATCGATGAGAAATGCAGACGCGAGCGCGCGCGTGCGATCCGGTTCGCAATCGGTAAAAAACTCCGGCGTTAACGGGTGAAACGGCTCGACCTCGGTGCCAATGGCCGAATCGATCTGCGCGAGCTGCCGACGGGCGGAGCTTTCAGATGTGCGCAAGTTCGTCTTCACTTTTTCGAGCGTATCCAGGAAGTCGAGCAGGTTGCTCTCGGTCCAAAAGCCGGTTTGCCGCAGGACGCGGGCCTTTGCGAGGGCCTTATTGTCATCGCTCGAATATTGGCGCGACACCGAGGCGTCGTTAACGTACTTCCAATATTCGACGTACGCATTTCTGAGTGCGGCGATGCGCGTGCGCTTGGCTTCCGCAAACTCGACGCGACTGAGTTGCTCGCGCTGTTGCGCATCGATGATCGCAAGCTGCTGGGCGATCCGCGTACCCAGGAGGGGCAACTGAACTCCGCCTAGTTGCGAGAAAGTCAGAACGTGGAAGTCAGTCGACCGCGGAACGATCTGCGCTTGCGGACCAAAGTCGTTCATGTAAACGTACGCGAGCCCACTCTTGTCTTTCTCCACGCGGACGCCTGCGATTGCAGCCGCGATGCTGCGCTGCTCGGCCAGCAAACCCGGTGCCTCTGCCACCATCTGTTCCAACGCGCTTAGCGAAACGTCTTGGCTTGCGCCCATGGCGGACGTGGAATGAAAGGCAAGAGCACAAAGAATCGCCGCGGCTAAGCGGCGCACTGCTGGTCGGTTCAAAAGAGAAGCAAGGCGCAGTAAACGCACGCCCCCAAATTCTACGGGCCCGTGCGTGCCTCCGCTAAATATGCAAAAGCGGCCCGCCTGCCCGTTAGAGCGAAAATCTGAATCCGCATGCAGAAATTTACACTCGTCTTGCTCGCGCTGTGTCTCGGCGCAAGCCCACAAACCGGGCTTCACACGTGTTACTGGATCTTACAAGGCCCGAGGCTCGAGGCGGAAGCAATGGCAACCGACGCGGCGGGCCGCTCATTCTTCGAGCGCCAAAAGTGCGCGGTTCTCTATCCCGTAATCGCTCACATCCCGCCACCGCCGGGTTGGAATGTGATTCCGTGGCGCAAGTATACCAGCTTTACGACGTTCCTCTCGGATATCGAAAGCGGCACGGTTCCGCCGGGGACGAAGGTTGTCGGGTACGACGCTGAGTCGTGGCCGCAAACTCCGCCAGACGAACAGGCCGATCCAGTCGGCTTTACGATCAAGTTTGCGCAGCTCGCGCACGCGCACGGCTATCAGGTAATCGTAACGCCGGCGATCAATCTCATGCAGAGAATGTTCGTCGGTGAAAACAAGTACGAGGCATTTGTCAGATTCAAGATGGCAAGCGCGGTTGCACCGTACGTTGACTTCTATCACATCCAGGCCCAGGGGTTGCAGCAAAATATCGACGGCCCCGCGCCGTCGTATGCGTCGTTCGTCCGCGATATCGCCGCACAGGTGCGCGCAGCGAACCCGCGCGCCGTCGTCACCGCCGGCATTTCGACGAACACACCGGGGGCCAAGCGCCGGACGAATCCGGCCGACCTCGTCGCTGCCGTGCGCGTTTCAAAAGGGCTCGTCGACGGGTACTGGCTCAATGTGGTCCATGGCGATGTCGCAACCGCGTCGGCCGCGCTTTCACAACTCCCCGCTCCGTAAGCTGTCGAAAGATTGGACGAAAGATGAAGAAGATGGCATTCGTTTTTTTGCTGGCCGCTCTGCTGGGGGGATTCGGCAGCGCAGCACCCATCCGCTACTGGATTCTTCATGGCCCCGGAATCGAAGCGCAGGTTTTAGCAACGGACCCCACCGGCGTTGCATTCCTGTCCGACCCATCGCGCGTCGTGATGTATCCGGTTGTCGCAAACGTACCGCCGCCTGCTTCGTGGCACGTTGTTTGGTGGAAAACCTACGCCAGCTTTGCGAAATTTCAGGCGGACATTGCGGCGAATCGGGTTCCACCGCAGGTTAAAGTCGTCGGCTACGACATCGAGGCGTGGGACTTCACTCCGGACGACGAGCACGCCGATCCGCTCGGCTCGATGATTAAGTTTGCAAAACTCGCACACGCGCACGGCTACAAAGTCATCGTAACCCCGGCCATAAATCTCATGCGCAGACTCCACCCGGGGGTCAATAAGTACACGGCCTTTACAGCTTCCGGAATCGCGAAGGCCGTTGCGCCGTACGTGGATTTTTACCATATCCAGTCGCAAGGCTTACAGCACAACGTCGACGGCCCCGCTCCTTCGTTTAAGTCTTTCGTGCTCGATATGGTTGAGCAAGTGCACAGCGCCAACCCGAGCGTCATCGTTACCGCCGGGCTCACGACAATAACTCCGGGCAGGCGGGTTCCCTCAGATCCCGACGAGATCGTTGAAGCGGTTCGCGCGGTCGATCAGTACGTTTCCGGGTACTGGCTCAACATCGTAGGTGGCCACAACTCGACTGCTTTGGACGCTCTTTCAAAGCTTGCAACACCCACGCGTTAGCGAATATGAAGAAGAGCCCGCTCGAGCGGGCTCTTCTCTGCGCGGATGGGTGGTTGGCTCTATGGTGTCGTCGTACAGGTCCAGGCATTCGTGACGGTGATAATCGGGCCGCCGCGCGAGCGTGACAGAGGCGTCACCCCGTGCGGAGAGTACGCATACAAATTTCCGTCGCCGGCGCCGGCGTACACGGTACCGTCGAGAATCGCGGGAGCGCTGGCGAAACCGGCGCCAGTTTGCGCGATGAAGAGTGCGGTTTGTGCTGCACCCGCGTCCAGACGCGTCGAACCGAGGAAACCACTTGCAGTTTCAACCATGATGTTGTTCTCGATACCAGCGACTCCAACGATCGGGCTGTTGCGGTACTGTCCGGTTTGCGCGTAGATCAGGCCACCGTTCTTGTCGAGAAAATAGAGGGTTGAGTGTTGGTCACCGAAGGAAATGCTTCCCAAACCGTTGATGGCGGCACCTGAGGTAATGGGTCCATCGGCTGAGAACGTCCAGACGATCGCGCCGGTTAATTCGTTTATGTCGTAGAACCTGCTGTCGCCCGAACCGATCAATACTTGACCGGCTTGGATAGCGGCCTGGGCGGTGACGGCGTTGCCGGTATGCACTTTCCACAGTTGCGTTCCATTGGTCGAGTTAAACGCGGTGATCGCGCCGCTGTCGTCTCCAATGATAACGGTGTTGGCCGTTGCATCGTACGTGGGCGATGAATGGATAGCTGCGCCCAGCGGAACGGACCACAGCACGGTGCCCGTGGCTTCCGGGATGTCGTAGAGCGTGCCGCCGGTCGTGGCAACGTAGACTTGACCGTTGTCGAGGGCCGGCGATGAGACCGTGCCGCCGAGTGCGAGCGTGCGCACGAGGGTGCCGTTCAAGTTGAGCGTATAGAGATTTCCATCTGCGGATCCAAAGAAGATCGAACCGGCTAGATCGACCGCCGCGGAGGAGCGAATCTGCGCGTGCGACGGAGTCTTGTATTTCCAAAGTGGTGCGCCCGAACTGGTCAGCACCGCTGAGAGCGTACCGGCATCGTTGCCGACATATGCGACGTTGTTTACAATGACGGGCGATGCATTGACGGCGGACCCTGTAGCATAACTCCAAGCTTGATTGAGGACGGTACCCGTGCCAACGTTAAGAATGTTCACCAACGTCGAATCGTGCGATTCAAAGTTGGTGCCTTTTGCATTGTTGCCAAGCTGCGACCACTCGTCGGTGACGGTCACCGTGGCGCTGGAAACTTTACCTGATGTGAGGCCCGTCGCGATGAGCGACGTTGCGCCGAAAGGCGCCGCGCTAGGAACTGCAATGTGCGTATTTGGAACGTAGCCAGTCGTGCCTTGCGTCTGAACGGTGGCTACGACTTGCCCAAATAACGTGTATTGAACTTGCTCACCGGGCTTAAAGGAATGTCCGGTTACCTGAAAGCCATATCCGGGCTGCACGAAGCTGCTGGAGAGCGAGAGACGCGGTTCTGAGTTGCTCGGCTTAATCGAGAAGAGGCTGGCGGCGCCTTTGTCTGCGATATGCCCGGTGTTCACGGTATTGGCATAGAGTTGGTAGCTTCCACCGGACGGCAGGGCCGGGAAAGAGTACGACCACGTCGTCGACGTCGCGCCGGGAGCTGCGAGCGTGGCCCCGTTGCGGTACGGCGCGTTTTGGAACGTACCGGTTGCGCCGTCCCACCACGGTCCTGATGGTCCGTTCGTTTGAATGGCCACTTCGACGGCGCCCACACCGGCCGCGTCGGCGGATGAACCGGTAATGGTCAGGCTTCCATTGGGATTGGCGACTGATGAATTGTTAATCGGGACCGTGATCGTAGAACTCGGATGCGCCGCATTGCTGCCGCCGACGCCGTATGCGTACAAGAAGCCGTCACTCGATGCGATGAAGACTTGGCCGTTGATAATGGCCGGCGAAGAAGTAATGAAACCGCCCGTCTGATAGCTGTAGAGCGACGATCCGTCGGCTAAGTTAATCGCGTGAACTTTTCCTCCGACGTCGCCGAACGTGACGATTTCGGAGCCCGTCGGCCCCGCGATCGCCGGCGAGGAAATAACCTCCAGGGGCGTTGCGTACTCCCAGTTAAGCGCGCCCGTCGTCGCGTTGATTGAATCGACGCCTCTTTGGTATCCGAAAACCAGAGCGTTGCCATCGAGAGCGGCACCCGATCGTGCGTCACGCGCGCCGGTATAGCCGTTGGGGAACATGCCGTACTGCCAAAGCTCGTTGCCGGTCGCAGGGTCCATAGCCATTTCGAGGCCGTACTTGGTCTGCATGTAGGCGACGCCGTTCGTGAATCCGTTGACGCCCGGTGGCGAAATCGTCGTGGCAGTACCGAGATCCCACGTTCCAGGCCCAACAATTGGAAAATAACTCCAGACAAGCGCGCCGGTTACTGCATCGATCGCATATGCGTGCGAGTCCGGATCGGTCGATCCAAAGATCGCGAGCGGTTCGTTGTTTGCGCCGGTTGCGTAAGCGGGGGTGGCCCACGAGCTTGCGGTGGGCGTTACGTAGTTCAAAAAGTTGAAGACCGTCGAGCAATCGCTTTCGTGCAATCCGTAGAAAATACCGGCACCGTTGGCATTGTTGTTCGTGCCGAAATACACCGTCTCGGGTTGTCCGGGCGGCGTGGCAAGCATCATGCTCGCGTCGATTGTAGCGATCACCTGCGCGGAGCATAATGTCGCGCCGGACGCACCGTCGAGCTTATAAACGTGCGGGTTGTAGGCGGTTCCGACCCAGACGCTTCCGTCCTCGGCAATCGCCGGAGTCGATCTAATGGAATCGCCAACACCGAAGTTTTTGCTCCAAACGAGCTGGCCGTTGGCGGCGTCCACCGCGAAAAAATCGCCGCGTTCGTTTCCTACGTACACGAGCGTTTTGCCCAGAGCAACGTTCCAAGCGACGACCGGCGAACTGAGGTCTGCGCTATAAAGGTTTGCCATCCATTGCACGCCGAGCTGCGATGCGTTCGAATTCGTGATCCCGGCAACGGACGTATAAGAGTTATGGGCGTTTGTATGGCCGAGTTGTGGCCAGTCTGTTGATGAGGCGGCTGCAGGCAGGATGAGCGCTGCTGTGCATGCGAGCGATGCGCCGAAAGTGAGGCGCTTCATTTAGCGGACCCCACGAGGGAGTTCGAGACCACGGATTGGGGAGCCGGACTCGCGTTCTGCGTGCACAGTGATCTGCCGGCCGCGGTAATCACCGCATTCGCCTGCGTGTTCGAGACGGGCGAACCTACGCCGTTAGGCTGCGGGTACGTTACCACCGTAAACGAGTCTTTGCCGGCCGGCACTGCGATCGTCGCAGTGCAGGTCAACAGGCCGCCGGCCGCTGAGGTACATCCCGCGGTTGTCGACAGCAGATTCAACGTTACCGGGGCGACCCCAACGCCGGGTTGCCCACCGTTCACTTGGGTCAGCGTAACGACCATGGACTGCATGGTTTGCGGATGGCCGGAAATCGATTTGGGAACCGATACGGAAAAGGAGGCCGTCCCTCCCTGGGGCGCAGCAACCGAAGCTGGTAGAATTGCGCCGGAACCGCCGCCGTGGCAACCTTCGGCGAGCACAGCAACGCCAAACAAAAGAAATAAGAAACGTGTGTTTACCGCCATCCTTCCAGTATAAGCGGTCCCGGGTCTAATCCCTGCGCCCCTTACCATCCGACGAGCGCTCTTAACCATGGCTTAAAAAAGGCGAGGAGCGCTCTGGATTCCTAGAATTAGGTGCGAGTCGCCAGATTAGAGAGTTCATACTCTCGCGGCCCCCGACGGCTTTCGGCCCCCGAAAAAAAGTTTCGGACGAAATCGAACATTTGCTGCGCGCATTCCGGAACGCTGAGTTCGGCGGTTTCGATAATAATATCGGGCTCATCGGGCGCCTCGTACGCGGCAGATATCCCCGTAAAGTTAGGAATTTCGCCGGCCCTCGCGCGCTTGTACAATCCCTTGGGATCGCGTTCTTCGCAAACTTCCAAAGCTGCGCGAATATAGACCTCAACGAAAGCGCCGGCTTTACACGCCTGGCGTGCCCGCTCGCGATCGGCTTGATTTGGAGACACCAGCGCGGCGATCGAGATGAAGCCGGCATCCGCAAAGAGCGCGGCAACTTCGCCGACGCGGCGCACGTTTTCGCGCCTGTCGTCGCCCGAGAAACCGAGATCCCCGTTTAGACCTGTGCGCAACGTGTCGCCGTCGAGAAAATATGTGTTCCAACCAAGTGCGTACAGCTCTTGCTCGAGCCGTTTCCCAAGCGTGCTTTTGCCCGAGCTCGGAAGCCCAGTTAGCCAAACCACGCCGCTGCGATGCCCGTGCCGCTGTTGGCGCGCCCCCGCGCTGACGAGATGCATCTCGGAGAAGACGTTGGAAGACGCGTGGCGTTCCTGTAGGGCATCCGGAACGCCAGTGACGACGCCGCCACCACAAACGATTCCATCTTGATAGAGTGCGAAACGGCTCAGCGTGGTCCCCGGCGTCCGTTCGACGACGAGCGGTGACTCCGTGAAGAGTTGCACTTCGGCCATGTCGCCGTTTTGCAGCGAGTCTGCGTTTTCGAACTCGAGCGTTTCGACGTCGATCTTTTGTGCGATGTGGGCCACCGTGGCCCGAACCTCGCTGGTGCCGATTCGGACGCGGACTTTGTCACCGGGCCGCAGCGTATTTAGGGAAAGCCAGAAAATCGTCGCTGCGATATTCGAGGCAACGTGCGGCGTCTGTTCCGGCGCGCACGCGACGTGGCCCGCATCGACGAATAGGGGCCGATCGAGCACAATGCCAACAGCTTCTCCGTCCCGTGCTGGTTCTTCGTTTTCCGGAAAGCGCACGATCTTGGTCACAACGGCGGCGTTTCCAAGGGGTAGCATTATCACATTGGCGCCGGCGCATAACCCAGTGCCCTCGACGGTACCGACGAGGATGCGTGTCGTACCACGGCGGTAGACGTCTTGGATCGGAAATCGGAGCGCCTCGACCGTACGCTGGAGCGGCTCGATGCTCTCGAGCAGTTCCAAGAACGTTGGACCGTCGTACCAGGGCAAGCGTGTGGACCGCTTGACGATGTTGTCGCCGTCCCGCGCGACGGCGGGAATCACTCCGCGGCATTCAAGCGATAAGTGCGTGAGAATTTTCTCCGCTTGAGCGGCGATCGCATCAAAGCTGCCTTGCGAAAATTCTGCGAGATCCATCTTGTTCACGACGATAATGACTTGACCGACGTTCAAGAGTGAGAGCAGCATCAGGTGGCGCCGCGTTTGCTCTGAAACGCCTTCATGCGCGTCGATGAGAAGCACGGCAACGTGGGCTTCCGATGCGCCGCTGACCATATGCCGGACAAATTCCTTATGGCCGGGCGCATCAACGATGGCGTAGGTCCGCTTGGGCGTCGTCATCCAGATGCGCGACGAATCGATGGTGACGGCTTGGTCACGTTCGACTTGGAATGCGTCCAAGAGAAACGAAATTTCCGTCGGTACGCCGCGGCGTTTCGATGCAGCCTCAAGCTCTTGGAGCCGTCCGTCCGGGAACCCGCCGGTATCCAACATGAGCCTGGCGATGAGGGTCGATTTGCCGTGATCGACGTGGCCGAGAAATACCGTAGTTAGGCCGCTCACATGTACCCCCCAGCGCGCAGACGCTCAAACGCATCCTCAGATTCGTGATCCATCGCGCGTCCTGCGCGTTCGGGTGCGTTTGTTGATTCAAGTTCGGCGATGATTTCGTCTAGCGTTTCCGCCGTGCTATCGATCGGGAATGTGATATTCGACTCCCCGAGCGACCGGTACCGGCGCCCGTCTTTTGCGAGATACAGGTTGCAATACGGGATGTTCTCACGTTTCGTGTACTTCCAAATGTCGAGCTCGGTCCACAACAACAGTGGGTGAATTCTAATGTGTTCGCCGTCCGGAACGTCCGTTTGAAAATAGTTCCAGAACTCCGGGGGCTGGTCGCGAAAATTCCAGGTTCCGGTCGGCGTTCGCGGGCTGAAAATTCGTTCTTTCGCGCGCGTTGCTTGTTCGTCGCGGCGGATTCCCAGAATGACTCCACGCCAGCCGGTCTGTCCGATCAGTTGGCGCAAACCTTCGGTTTTACGTGCTGCCGCGCGGCCGGCCGGCGGAAGCGTTTGATCGACGGACGATTCCGGCGGACAGAGCGTATTCTGGTATTCGAGATTCCACCGTTGGATTAACTCGTCGCGGAACGCGTACACCTCGCGGAATTCCATCCCGGTATCAAGCAGCGATACCGGAAAGGGAACGTCGCCTAAAAATGCTTTCTTTACAAGCCACAGAAGCGCGGTGCTGTCTTTTCCGATCGACCATAACATGCCGACAGGCTTGACGCGCCGGTAAGCCTCTCGAATAACACTAATTGAGTGGGCTTCAAGAAAATCTAAATGATCACTCACATTGTTCAATTCTGACGTTTGGATGGCATAATGAGCGGCCGCCTTTGGGGAACTTTAAGATCTCTATTTCTTTACAAAAGCGAGACGGTTCCTCCATTAGGGCGCGTAATCAGTCGGCCGGCCACTCGCTGGCGTCGGATGCTGCCCTCCCCACACCGCAACTCTTGCGGCTAAGTCGCGAGGCCCAAACGTTATGTTGGAAGCAGGCAGTCGACGTCGCACGCAATTTACAATAGTACCGGTCCGATTCTGAACGCCAGCAAATTCGGCTGCGCGTTCGCCGATACGTCGCCGTATCCGACCGGTACTGAAGGTGATCGCCGCCAATCGTTGGCCCCGCGGCGGCATCGGCCCGACCGATCGCGACGCGGATCAAACGATGCAAATCGCCGCCGGCTGGTTATGCGACCGCTTCGAAACCGGTTTCATTCTTGTCGTTGCCTTTCTTATATGTCCGAGGCAACGGTACTGACGGGATTTACACAGGGCTTAGGCGCGCTCGTGGCCGGAGATTGCGATTCCGATCTTCGTGCATCACCAAGGTTGACGTCGGGCTTTGTGGATGGCACTCGAGCGGCGAACATTTGATTGCCGATGAAGAGGAACTACCAACCGATCTCGGGCCCGCCGCCGGCGTTGTACTCGAGCGCCTACAGTCGATAGAACGCGCGTCCGAGCTGGAGTCCGAGAACGATCTACTACGTAGGAGCCCCGCGGCTAAGGCGTGCTAGGGATTCTGCAGAATTAAAAACCCGCAATTCCTTACCGGATGCGGGTTTAGACTTGGTGGAGATGTGGAGATTCGAACTCCAGACCCCTTACATGCGAAGCAAGTGCTCTACCAACTGAGCTACATCCCCAAGGACCGACGCCGATTCTAGCAGGATGGTCGGTCGCTGTCAAAGCTTCGGGGAGGCTTCTTTGTGTGCCCTGCCAAGTTGACGGCCGAATGACCTGGTCTCTCGGCGCACTTGCCCGGTACGCTTTGCTCCTGGCCCTCGCACTAACCGGCTGCAGCGTCCACGTGCCCTTTGCTGGCGAACCGCGACCATACGTGCTCGCCACGACGTCCACGCTATCTTCGATCGCTCAAGGCGTCGCGGGCGATCGTCTACGGGTGCGCAGTCTCGTTCCGGTCGGCGTTTCGCCCGAAGACTATCAGCCGACACCACGCGATATCGAGACGCTCCATGCAGCCGACGTCCTCGTCGTAAACGGCTCGGGGCTCGAAGATTGGCTCACGCATACGATTGACAACGCGAAGAATCCAGCGCTGCGCATCGTAAACTGCACGGTCGGCCTGCCCGTCGTTGGGGGTAATCCGCATTTGTGGATGGATCCGCTCCTCGCGCGCGCTTACGTAGAGAAGATTCGCGCGGCGTTTGCGCTGGCCGATCCGGTGAATGCCGCGACGTATCGTGCGAATGCGAGCGCCTACGACGCCAAGCTCGTCGCGCTTGCCGCGCGTACGCAGCGCGCGATCGATACGATTCCGCCCGCGCAGCGCGCCATGATCGTCTTTCACAGCGCATTCGAATATTACAATCGGCGTTTCGGCCTGCGGACGGTCGGCATCCTCGAAGCCTCGCCCGGTCAGGAGCCCAGCCCCGCGCTCATCGCGCACATCGTCACGCTCGCGCGCGCCAGCGGCGTACGCGCCGTTTTCGCCGAGCCGGAGTATAGCCCCAATCTTGTCGAGGCACTCGCGCAAAGTGCGCACATCAACACCGTCAAGGACCTCTACGATGACTCCATCGGCACAACACCGGCTGTGAGCGATTATCTCTCGATGATCGACTACGATACGGCGACGATCGTCAAGGCGCTGAAGTGAACGCGATCCTCGTGCGCGATCTCGTCGTGCGTTATTCGGCCCGCGTCACCGCACTCGACGGCGTCACGCTCTCGGTCGATACGGGCGCGGCGCTTGGCGTCGTCGGTCCCAACGGTTCCGGCAAATCGACCCTGCTAAAATCGATCGCCGGTTTGATCGCGCCGACCAGCGGCGAGGTGCTGGTCTTCGGAAAAGTGCCGCGTAAGCTCGAGCGGGGCACGATCGGCTACGTGCCGCAAATTGAGGATGTCGATTGGTCGTTTCCCGCAAGCGTGCGCGATGTCGTCGCGATGGGCCGCTTTCCGCGTATGAAGACGTTCTCGCAATTCGGCGCCCACGACCGCGCGGCGGTCGATGAAGCGCTAGCAGCGCTGAATCTTGGGGACTTACGCAACCGACATATCTCCGAACTTTCCGGCGGTCAGCAGCAGCGTGCGTTCGTCGCGCGCTCGCTCGCGCAGGAACCGCGCCTATTGCTGCTCGACGAACCGACGACCGGCGTCGATGCCGAAACGGAAGAAGCACTGCTGCATATCGTGCGCGGTTTGGTGAAAGACGGCTTGCCCGTCGTCATGACGACCCACGATCTCGACCGCGCGCCCGAGTGGTTCGACCGGCTGATCGTCGTCGATCGCAAGGTGCTCGCCGACGGCGATCCCGAGACGGTACTCGCATCGGGCTCTTATGCCGCAATTCGCGAGCACACGCACACGCACGGCCACACGCGGACGACGCCGTAATGGACGTCCTGACAGCTCCCTTTACGTTTGAATTCATGCAACGCGCGTTCGTCGCGGCGCTGATCGTCGGCGCTCTCTGCTCGACGATGGGCACCTACGTCGTCTTGCGTAAGCTTTCGTTCATCGGCGACGGCATCGCCCACGCTTCGTTTGCCGGGATCGTGATCGCATATCTGCGCGGTTTCAACTACGCCTTCGGCGCGGCGATCGTCGCCGTGATTACCGCGCTTGGGATCGGCTTCGTGCATCGACGCGGGAAGATCTCACTCGATACGACGATCGGCGTCCTCTTCACCGGCGCATTTGCCGTCGGCATCTTTCTCATGAGCCGCTCGCAGCGGTACTCGGTGGATCTCGAAGGTTTTCTCTTCGGCAACATTCTTGGGGTCTCGCGTGATGATCTCATCATCGTTTGCGTGCTTGCGGCGATCGTCGTGCTCTGCGTGGCCGTGCTGTACCGGCCACTCCTCTACACGTCGTTCGATCCGGTCGTCGCGCAGGCGAGCGGCATCAACGCGGCCTTTGTCGACTACGTGCTCCTCGTGCTCCTCGCGCTCACGATCATCATTTCACTGCAATCGGTCGGCATCGTGCTCGTCGCCGCGCTACTCGTCACGCCGGCGGCGGCCGCAGCGCAGCTCACACGCCGCTTCGTGCCGATGCTCGTCCTTTCAGGCGCGATCGGCACGTTCTGCTCCGTCGGCGGACTGTATCTCTCGTATTACCTGAGTTCGGCGAGCGGCGCCACGATCGTGATCCTCGCAACGCTCATCTTTTTCGCGGCGCTTGCGCTGCGCCGTCGTTCAGCGTAAGGCGTCGATCGCCGCCTGCTCTTTGAGCGAACCCAGACCCGTGACGGCATTGAAGCCGGGGCGCAGGCTACAGCCGTTGGGCTGAACGCCATTGCAGCCGTGGATGGACGGCGGCGGTGCGGGCAAGACGCCTTTATAACCAATCGGGAGCGGCTTTTTTGGCGGACGAATCGTGTTGTCGACATAGCCGCGATCGTTCTCGCGCGTGACTTGCCGAAATGCTTGCGGATGGAGCGTTGCAAGCACGTAGAGATCGCCCGTCGAGACCAGACGTTTTGCCGGATCTACGGCGGCGTTGATCGCGGCGAGTTGCGCGGCGACGATCGCTGCGCTCTCACTCGTGCCGCCGACGCCGCCGAACGCGTAGCCGTGCCAATAGACTTGCAAGTGCCCGGATGCATCGGCACTCACGTCGGGAACGATGCGGTGTTGCGCGGGCATATATTGCGGCGAGAACTCAAACGCACTCGGCGCGTTTTGCCAGCGGGGCCGCGGTTCGGCGGTGATGCCGCCGCCGGTCGCGTTGAGGCCGTCGTTCCAGGGGGCTTCATCGACGAACGTATCGCGGTCGCCGACTTGCGTCCCGCCCGCGCAAATAACGCTGGTCAGAATGCACGGATAGGCAACAGCCGCGCGGTCGACACCGGGGATCGCAAAACCGAGCGCACCGTCATCGCCGGCGGGGACGACGACACTGATCCCGCGCACGACCGCTTCGAGCAGCGGCAGCGGTGTGGGACCCCAGAGATCGACGGCATGTTCGTAAACGGGACCGAGCGTGAAGGGAAAGACGATCTGCGTTGGGCTTTCGTCGAGCGCGCGTGCGAGTGCGACCGTGCCGTCGTTGCCGAGGCCGCAGACGTTATCGTAGCGCAGATCGATCGTCGCTTGCGGCGCCATCGTGAGCGCGGCATCGAGATCGATTGCGGGTTCTTGGCCGCGGTCGTCGCGTCCGCAACTCGTCGTTTGGGCTTTGGGTGTGAAGACGCGTTCGCTCACGCGATCTGCTGCGGCGTTCGGAGCGCCTTCGCCGCGTAAGAAAGGCGGCAGATCGCGCGCTAGGTCGAGCCGGTCGGAGGCGTCTTCGATCAGCGCGATACGCTGGCCGCGACCGCCATCCGGTGTTGCATCGTAGATTTCACGGAAACGCGTCGGCAGATACCACTCGCCGCGAAAGAGCGTGAAGCTCGGGCGGACGTCGGCCAGGCGCGGTGATGTCGCTGCGACGACACCTCGAACGGCGCGTACGTTTGCAATCGGGACGTGCAGCGGTTGCATTGGTGCAATCGCAACGCGATTGGTACGTTTGTACTCGACGAATTTCGTTGCGAAAACACGTTCGGCTTGATCGACCGAGAGGACGCCGCCGATGATGAGCCCGTCGCGCGAGACGTAGACTTCGGCAGCGCCGTTTGCGCGCAAGACCTCGGCTAGCGCCTGGCTTTCGGCAAGCGGACGGCCGAACCGCGCGGCAAACGCATCGGCGGAGAGCGTCGCGCGGTGCATCGGTGACGAGGGGTCTCCGAGCGCTTCTGCAAGCGACGCGAGCTGATTGTCTTTCGGCTCCAGTTCGATTGCGACGTGCAGTTCGGTTTGACGCGGCGGAGCGCCCACCACGCTCATTCCGTCGAGCAATCCGAGCGCCGGACGAACGATCGAGGTCGCTGCGTGCGCGGGCGCTCCCAGGAGCGTGAATCCTAGCGCTAATGCGGGCAGAAACCGGAGGCCATGGCGTCGGGTCATGGAATCTGTCGTCTCGATTCTTTTCTGAGGGCCGTGCCCATGCAACGTACTTCGTTCATCGCTAGTCTCGCCGCCGCCATTGGTGCAAGTCAATGCTGCAGCGCTTTGCCCGCGCTCGCCGCGAAACTCGATGAGGGGGATCTCGGGCATCAGTATTTTCTCCAGTTGCGCGAAGACGGCGAGATCCTCTTCGACTCACCGTATTACGAGCATCTCAACGAAGTCGGCGAAGTCATCGCGAATACGGTGAAGGACCGGTACCCCTATCCGATCCGTTACTACATCGTGCGCGGCGATTCAGCGAACGCCTTCTCCGTGCCGGGCGGGAACATTTACGTCAACGAGCCGCTCTTGCGCCTCGCGAAGAATCGTGACGAACTCGGCGGTGTGCTCGCGCACGAAACCGGCCACATGGTTCTCCACCACGTCGCCAAAGGTATCAAAGGCCGGCAAACGACGGGCACGGTGGCGCAAGTCGGTTCGATCCTTGCAAACATTCTGCTTGGACCGCTGGGCGGTTATGCTGCGGGCTACGCGGCAAGTACGGCAGCGAACGCGCAAGACCTGAACATCTCGCGGCATATCGAAGCGGAAGCCGATGAAGAAGGCGCTCGCATCGCTGCGGCGTCCAACTACCTCAACCCGTACGGCCTTATTTGGTTCTTCCAAACGATGACGGCCGTGTACGGTACGAAGGGTGCCTTCTGGCAGCGCTCGCATCCCTTCGATCAAGCGCGCGTCGCCGATCTCGAAACGCTGTTCGCGAAAAATCCTGATGTGTTCGGCAAATTCAAGGACACGAAGCAGCGCGACGTCGCGTACTGGACTTAAGGACGACCTGTCCCCTAATCGCCGCGCACGACGAGCCAGCGGTCGGGTCCCATCGATTCGAGAAACCCCGCTTCCTCGAGCGCGAGCAGCACGGCGGCCGTGAGCGCGCGCTCGTTTTTATTCGGCATCCCCGCCCAGCGCTGAGAGACATCCCCGAGTTCGAGCGTTGCGCCACGGACGAGCAAGCCGCGCACGAATGATGTTTTTAAACTGAGCTTTTCCATTTTGCGCGCGTGCGGTTCGAGCGCTTCGAGCAGCGACTCGGTCCGCGCGGGCGGTGTCTCATCGGCCGGCGCCGGACGCGGCGGTGTTGCGGCCGGCGGCGCGACGCTCTTGGGCATTTGCACCGGCGCGAGGGGAACCTCATCGGTTCCGCCGACGAGTTGCGGTGCGCGTTCGAGTACGAAGTCGATCAACTGCGGAAAGTTCTCAGCAAACGAGAGCAGCGCGACTTGCCACGGCACGGCGTTCACCTCGCGCGGACGCGTTGTAAAGCCGTTGATGATCGCGCGCGCGACCGTTTCGGGCGAGACGAGAAACCGTGCGGGTGCGCCCGGCATTCCGGCCCGCGTCATGAATGGCGTATCGACTGCGCCCGGATCGACGTAGGTAACCGCGATGCCGTCGGTTTTGAGTTCGCGGCGGAGCGTTTGCGTTGCAGATTTGATCGCGGCTTTGGCGGCGGCGTAGGCACCGAGTCCGCCGACGGCGATGCGCGCGACGCCCGAACCGAGCATGATCACCTGACCGTGCGTGGCCTGGAGAGCGGCGTGCGCTTCGCGCGTGAGCGCGAGCGGGCCGATGACGTGCGTTGCAAACTGCTCGCGAAGCGCTGCGTCGCTTTGCCGGCCGATGGGGCCGACGGCAACGGCGCCTGCGTTGTTGCAGAGCACATCGATGCGCCCAAACCGTGCCATACAGTTCGCGATCAAGCGCGGAGCATTCGCGGGATCGCCGATGTCAGCGCTCGCCGTTGCGATGGTTCCACCGTCGGCTTTGATGCGTTCTTCGAGGAGCGCGAGCGCCTCGGCGTTGCGCCCCACGCCGTAGATGGCGTATCCCGCGCGTGCGGCGCGGATCGCAAGCGCGCAACCGATGCCCGATGATGCGCCGGTGAGGAAGAGCGTTCGCTGGCCGTTGGTCATGCGAGCGCGGTTCGCGCTTGGCGGTCGATCCGACCCCTCGCGCCGGAGATTTTGGTCCAGGGCGGGTGGGTGCTGGGGACGAACGGCGCGGGATGGTCTCCCTTCCCCTGGTCGGCATCATCATGGGATCGACATCCGATCTCGAAACGATGCGCGCTGCGGCGACGACCCTGCAAGAACTCGATGTGCCTTTCGAACTGCGCGTGGTCTCCGCGCACCGGACGCCGGATCTCATGTTCCGCTACGCAAGCGAAGCGGCCGGACGCGGTTTACGTGTGATTATCGCGGGGGCGGGTGGCGCTGCGCACTTGCCGGGGATGGTTGCGACCAAAACGAATTTGCCGGTGATCGGCGTGCCGGTGCAATCGAAGGCTCTCAATGGCTTGGACTCGCTGCTGTCGATCGCGCAGATGCCCGCAGGCGTGCCGGTCGCAACGATGGCGATCGGCAATGCAACCAACGCCGCACTGTTCGCCGCTCGTATCCTCGCGCTGTGCGATGCAAAACTCGCACGAGCCCTCGACGAACGCGTCGCCGCGGCCGCTAGGACGGTGGAGGCGATCGTTCTATGATCGAGACGATCGGGATCCTCGGCGGCGGTCAACTCGGACGCATGCTCACGCTCGAAGCAAAGCGCATGGGGTACCGCGTCGTCGCGCTGGAGCCGCTGCCCAACTCGCCGACCGGACAAATCGCCGACGAGCAGATCGTCGCGGCATACGACGATATGCGCGCGATCGGTGAACTCGGTGCGCGCAGCGACGTCGTCACGTACGAATTTGAAAATATCGCGCTCGCCTCGGTGCAAGCGCTCGAGAACGACCGCCGTCTCGTGCGACCGGATGCCAACGTCCTCCGTATCACGCAAGAACGTCTCTTGGAGAAGACGTTCGTGCGGTCGTGCGGCATCGGCACGGCGGATTTCGCTCCGATTGCGACGCTGGCGGATCTTGGCGTCGCAATCGAGACCATCGGCTTCCCGGCGGTTTTCAAAACGACGCTCGGCGGCTACGACGGCAAAGGCCAGTGGGTCGTGCGGAACGAGCGCGAAGCGGCGGACGCGTTCGCCGAGGCGTGCGGACGCCCGCTCATCTGCGAGAAAATGATCCCTTTTGAGAAAGAGCTCTCCATCATTTGCGCGCGCAACGCCGCGGGTGAAATCGTCACGTTTCCGGTCGCAGAGAATATCCACGACGCAGGCGTGCTCGCAACGTCGATCGTCCCCGCACGCGTGAGCGACGATGTCGCACGACGCGTACGCGGTAGCGCGGAGATCATCGCGCGCAAGCTAGACATCGTCGGGGCGTTTGCAATCGAATATTTCCTCGCCGGCGATACGCTGCTCGTGAACGAGATCGCGCCGCGCGTGCACAATAGCGGCCACTATTCACTCGATGCGACGCAAATCTCGCAGTACGAAGCACACGTGCGCGCGATCTGCGATCTGCCGCTCGTGCAGCCGAAGATGCTCGTCCCCGCCGTCGTGATGGTCAACATCTTGGGTGACGGAACCGGCGACCGCCTCGGCGGCGTCGTGGAACTGCTGCGCGATCCGGATATCTCACTGCACGTCTACGGCAAAGCCCACGCGGCGCTAGGCCGGAAAATGGGGCACTTCACGGCACTCGGTACGAGTCCCGATGATGCGCTCGCGAAAGCCGAACGCGGCCGCAAACTCTTGCACTGGGTCGATACGCGCGTCGGCGCGTGATCGACGAACGTCACCGTCCTTACACTTCTACGGCGTCGGGCTCGCGTACCGCGACGAGACGGCGCGTCGGCGTCCCGCGAGCGATCGCCGTTTTATAGCGCCTCGTGTAGTACGTGATGGCGAGCGTGCCGACGACGGTCGGCCAGAGCCAACGTACCCAAATCGGGTGCAAGAAGTGGAAGTTTACGGCCGAGAATGCCGTGACCGTCGCGATGTAGGCGCCGAGCATCATCCCGAAGTGCTCGAATAGCCATGCGCTGCGCTCCTTAGGCGGGCGCAGGAACAGCAGCACCGATCGTGCTCCGGCGCCGACGCAGATCGCTCCGAGCACCGCCAACACGATCGAGAAATCTTGAAAGTACGCATGCGCGAAAACACCCATGCCGATCATCGCCATTCCCGCAGTGCACGCGAGCACGGCGCCGATCCAATCGACGGCCTGCGCCGGCTGCAGTTGCGGCCGCTTCCGCGCGAGCGTGCGCCAACCAACAAAGGTTAAATAACTGCTGAAGATTGCGACCAGCAACAAGAAAAAGTCGCGAAAATACGGGCCGACAATAAACGCCGTCGCGGCGACGACGAACATCGCGTACACGAAGACGATACCGAACCGTCGATGTGTCGCATCGCCCTTCCGTACGGCCATCACGACGGGAACGACAAACAGTGCGACGGACCCAGCGAGAATGTGGATGCCGAGCAAGGTGCGGATAAAGGCGGGCGCTTCTGGATGCAGCATAAGCAGGGTCCAAACTCAGAGCGTCTAATGTGATAGAACATTGTGGACTATGTGGGTCGCAGTGTAATGCCGGCGAAGCGAGCTGTCAAGGCCGACACGCCGGCCGGAATCAATGCTACGGCGGCGTCATTGCTGGGCTTCCTTGCGATTGGGCCACAGTCGGGCTATGAGCTGGTAGCAAATATCGCGTCGTCGATCGGCCCCTTTTGGAACGTGACGCGAAGTCAAATCTACCGCGAGTTGAAGACGCTCGAGGCGAGCGGCTACGCACGTGTCGGGAAGATCGGATCCCGCGAGCGGCGGCCGTACACCTTAACCGCCGCCGGCCGAAAAGCGTTCGACCAGTGGATCGCCCGGGAGCCAACCGAGGAGATCATTCGTTTCCCGCTGTTGTTGACGTTATTCTTCGGCGACCGGCTGCCAGCCGGCGAATTGGCACGGTTGTTGCGCGGCGAACGTGCGCGGCATGAAGCTCGCCGCGCAAACTATCGTGCGCGGCTGCCGGAGGTGGAACGTCAGCATCCGTTCCCGGCCAAGACCGCTCGCTTCGGGCTCATGTACGAGGAAATGGTTCTCGCTTGGTTCGACTCACTCGCGGCGGACGGTCTATTGTAACTTCCTAGAGTTTGCGCGGCTTCGCGGGAATCTCGGTAAAGGCCATCGGCCGGTCCCACCAGTCGTGCGCGCGCCAACGTTCTTGGTCGGGCGTCGGCGGCGGTGGAAGCTTCTGGGCGAGCGCGATTTCGTAGGCCGCTATGTAGCGGTCGACCATCCGCTCCGCTGAGAACGTCGTCTCGACGCGCGTGCGGCACGCGCGTCGAGATAGCGATGCCAGTTGCGGCACGCGTGCGACCGCGGCCGCGACATCATCGCATAGAAAACCGGTTTCGCCGTCGACGACGATCTCGGGGATCGAGCCCATGTTCGCGCCGAGCACCGGCGTGCCGCACGCCATCGCCTCGATCATCGTGAGGCCGAAGCGCTCCGGGCGCGTCGTCATGTGGACGAGTGCGAGCGCTCCGCCGAGCAATTCGTCGCGCTGCGCGCAGCGCACTTCGCCCAAGAATTGTACGGCATCACCGTCGATGTGCGGCTCGACCAGTTCTTTGAAGTACGCAACGTCTTGCGGGATTGCGGCCATCTTCAAACGCACACCCGCGCGCTTGGCAACCTCGATGGCCAGATGCGCGCCTTTTTCGGGATGGAAGCGCGCGAGATACAGCAGATAGTCGCCGGCGCGATCGACGAACGTGAATGCGTCGGGGTCGATCCCGTTGTATGCGGTGCTCACGTAATTGAGGCCGGGATCGCGATCCGAATCGCTGATCGAGCAGAAGAAGCTGCGCTGCGCGGCAGCGTAGTACGCACCCAAAATCGGCGGTGAACTAAAACCGTGGATCGTCGTGAGCATCGGCGGGGTTTTGGTCGCGAGCGCGTACGTCAGCGGCTTCCAGTCGAAATTGTTGTGGATCAGATCGAACTCGTGCGCACGTTCGAACAGCTTGCCGGTATGGATCGCGCCGTAGACGTCGCCGTTCAAACCAGGGTCTTCGTTGACGCCCACGGGGACGACCGATGAAAGCTTGCCTGCCGTTTGCGAGTTGCCCGTTGCAAAGAGCGTCACGTCGAGACCGCGACGCACCATGCCCTCAGCGATGTTCGAGGCGACTTGCTCCCATGGTCCGTAGCCCGGCGGCGGAGTCGGCCACGAAATGGGTGCGAGTAGCGCGACGCGCAGACCCGCTAGCGAACTCACGCGCTCGCCGCGCCGACGAGTACCGAGGTTAACAGGCCGGGGAAGCGCTGTTCCAGACAGTCATAGCGGAGCTTCACATAGCGTTCTACCCCATCGATGCGCGTCCACGTGACCCCAGCCTCGCGCAGCACTTTGAAGTGGTGCGAGCGGGTGGATTTTACGATATCGAGATGGATGGAACCGCACGAGACTTCGCGACGCTCGTGGAGTTCGGCCACGATCGCCAGGCGCACCGGGTCGCTCAGCGCGGCCAGCACGTCCGCGAGCACGATCTCCTTGGTATCGGGTTGGGCAAGCTCAGTCATTGACCTCAGTATAGCGTTCGATCGGCATCGAACAATGCGACTTTTGGCGTATAGTTAGATGCCGATCGAACGGTAAGATGGGTTCGATGAGCAGTCGGACCCTCGGAATTAGCGCAGCCCTCACGGCGACCATCCTCTGGGGGATGCAGTTTCCTGTGCTCGGCGCCGTGCTGCACGATCTCGATCCGTTCTGGCTAACCTTCGTGCGCTATCTGACAGCGACGTTGATTCTGGCCGCCGTCGTGCGGTTGCGCGAAGGGCGGGGCGCGTTTTCGTTCGAGGGCCGGGGCCGGGCTATCGCGAGTTTGGGCATTCTCGGATTCTCGGTGTTCAACGTCGCGTTGCTGCTCGGCATCGGCATCAGCGGACCGCAACACGGCGCGCTGATCATGGCGACGACGCCACTGCTCGCCGTGCTCGTTGGATGGCTGCGCGGTGGTGCGAAGCCGACGCTGCGGACATTCGGATTCATCGCGCTTGCGTTCTTCGGCGTCGCTCTCGTCGTCACGAAAGGCAATCCCGCAAGCGTGCTCGCGGCGGGCGATTGGATCGGCGATCTTTTGATGCTTGGCGGCGCACTCTGCTGGGCCACCTACACGTCCTGGATTCCGGCGTTCTCGTCGTGGTCGCCGCTACGCTATACGATGCTCGGCGTGTTTTTTGGAACGCTCTCGACGGCCGTCATCGCGCTCGTTGCAACGGCTCTTGGATTTTCACATATCCCGACGGCTGGCGGCTTCGTGCACGCGCTGCCCGGTATGGCGTTTCTTGCGATCGCGGGTGCGGTGATTTCGCTCGTTGCATGGAACATCGGGATCGCCAAACTCGGTGCGTCGACGGCGGTGCTCTTCATGAACGTCGTTCCGATCACGGCGTTCGCAATTGCAATAGGCTTCGGCGCCCGCTATCCGGCGATCGAATACCTCGGGGCTGCGATCACGATTCTTGCACTCGTGCTTAACAACGTCGTCGCGCGACCGCGCTTGCGTCCGGCCTTAACCGCGGTCGAATGCGATCGTGCCGCCTTTGATCACCAGCGCGGGGTCGCGTAGAGCTCGCGTATCCACATCGAGTTCGGCGTCGAGTGCGAGCAGGTCGGCCGGGCGTCCCGGTTCGATCACGCCTGCCTCGACGCCGAGCAATTCGCCCGCGGATTTCGTTGCAGCACTCAGCGCTTGCGATGCAGTCATGCCCAGAATGGTCTGCATGAGTTCGACTTCGTACCAGTAGTTCTCGTGAAAATTGTATGGCGTGCCCGCATCGCTGCCACCGGCGAACATCACTCCCGCCTCAAACGCGTGCCGCAAATTGACGCGCATCTTATCGTAGATCTCCGTCGCTTTACGTACGACGTAATCGGGCTGCTTGCCGTTGTCGATGTTCTCGAAGATGCACGTGATGGCGGCGATCGTCGGCACGAGATAGGTGCCGCGTTCCTTGAAGAGCGCGATTGCCTCGTCGTCAAGCAAATGACCGTGTTCGATTGAGGTCACGCCTGCCCGCAAGGCGTTCTTGATGCCGCTCGTGCCGATCGCGTGCGCCGCGACGCGCATGCCGTGCGTTCGGGCCTCGACGATCGCCGCGCGCATTTCTTCCTCGCTGAGCTGATCGCGGCCCGGGACCGCACCCTTGGTGAGCACGCCGCCCGTCGCGATGAGTTTGATGCAGCCGGCTCCGGCTTTGAGCTGCTCGCGAACGGCCTTGCGCGCATCCCACGGACCGTCGGTTTCGCGGCCGATGAAGAATCCGTGACCGCCCGTCATGCAGATCGCGCGGCCTGCGGGGATGATCGTCGGTCCGACGTGTTCGCCGCGCGCAACGGCATCACGGATCGCGATCGCATTTCCATCGGTCGCGCCGAGATCCCGACAGGTCGTTACGCCGGCTTCAAGGGCCTTGCGCGCATTTGCAACTGCGCCGAGCGTTTTTTCCGCAGGTGTTTTGATGATGTAGACGCCCATCACGTCGGGCTCGCCGTTGACTTCCAAATGCACGTGCGAATTGATCAATCCCGGGCTGACGGCGCGCGTCTCGACCGTGCGCTCGGCATCGATCGCCGTCGTGCCGTCGACGATCGAATGGATCGTCGATCCCTCGACGAGGATCGTGACGTTGCGGCGCGGCGCCGCGCCCGTGCCGTCGTAGAGCGCGCCGCAGCGCAGAGCAAGAGACTTCACGCGGGGCCTTTCGCGGAGGGTGGAAAGAGGCGATCCGCGCCGAGCGCGGCGCGATCGAAGTAGCGCGCGTGCGTCACGAGCACGTCGGCACGCGAGGTCGCCTCGAGGAGCACGACTTCCACATCGGGCTGCGCGATCGATTCAAGTTCGAGCAGGAGCCGCTCGCGTCGCGCTTCGAGGGGATCCTCAAACCAGCGCTCGAGAGTCGTCGTCGCGGTTTCCCGGTCGTATGCGATCAGGACGCTAATCATCGAAACGCAGCGCTTCGAGGATTCGCGTTCGCCGACTCACGACCGTCGTCACGCGTTCGAGGGCTTCCATCGCTTCGTCGGTATCGATCGTCGCGCCGTCGGCGCGCGCGCGTCCGGCCGTCTGCAGATACTCGGTGTCGGCGACGAACCGGCTCATGGTCATGAGCGCCGCAACGACGTGCGAGGGACCGCCGCCGTATTTGAGGTCGAAACCGTGCTTGTCGGCGAGGCGTTCGGAGAGTTGTGCCCAGCGATGCTGGGCGAGCGTGCGCACTTGGAATTCGAACGGTAGCGGAAAGCGCGCGAGCACGTGTACCGCGCGATAGCCATAGGTGGGAAACGAACGGCGATCGACGATCTGTGTCTTCTCGATCCGCGCGCAGAGTTCGGCGGTGATGCGATCTTGTTCGGCGATCGTCGACACGATAATTCGCGCGCCTGCGATGTCTTGCACCGAAGAGAGTCGCGTCGGCGCGTTACGAACGAGCTTATCGAGAATCGAACGAGCGGATTTGTGACGAGCGACGATTGCGGTGTCGAGTTCGGCTGCGAGTTTGGGGAGCGTCGTTGCAAAGATCGGTTCGAAGGTCGCGCGGTACGCGTCGAGTTCGCGTAAGTCATCGGCCTCGGGCGCCGTTCGTAGCCGCGCGCCGAGGCGGTCGATCTGTGCGCCGGTCAATGGACCACGACCGAAATCAGGTCGTCGATCGCGGTGAAGCAACGGTCAATATCCGCCGTCGTATTGTAGTGGGCAAACGAGAGACGCACGGCCGTTCCGCTGCGATCCGAGGCGATCGACTGCATCAGACGGGGGCTATAATAGTCGCCGAAGCGCGCTTCGATGCCCGCGCTATCGAGCCCGCGCGCGACGCTCTCGCCCTCTTCGCGCTCGACATTGAACGCGAAGAGGGGCAGCCGGTAGAAACCCGCCGGACGACCGTACAGCTTGATGACTTCTGCGCGACGTTCGAATTTCTTGAGCGCATATTTGCTCAGATCACGCTCGTAGGTTGCGATCGAATCCATCGCCGCGCGCAGTTTTCCGCCCCCAACTTCGCGCAGATAGTTCACGGTGCCGAGCCAGCCGGCAACTGCTTCGTGGCTTTGCGTCCCCGGTTCGATCGACCAGAACGCCGCGCCCGTTGGGATGAGCGGGTCGTCGCTGCGAAAGAATCGCTCGGCAAAATCCGGGTGTGCGTACCAGAATCCCATGTGCGGTGCGAATATCTTGTATGCGGAGAACATCACGGCATCGAACGCAGGATCGATGTCGACTCGGCGGTGCGGCAACATCTGCACGCCATCGACGATAACGATGGCGCCGACAGCTTTGGCTTGACGCGCGTATGTCGCAACGTCGAACACCGTGCCCGTGCAGTTCGATGCCCACGGGAGCGCGACGAGGGCAGGACCGCGCGCGAGTGCTTCGTGGTAGGCGGCTTCGTTGATGTCGCCATTTTCATCGACGGGAACGATGTCGATCTCGGCGCCGAAGTGCGCGAGCCACATCCAGGGCGTTACGTTGGCGGAGTGATCGGCGGCCGTGAGCACGATGCGGTCGCCCGGCCGGATCGACGGCGCGATGGCGCGCGAGAGATGCATCGCAATCGAGGTCGCATTCAAGCCGATGCCGACCGTCGCGCTGGGCACGCCGATCAACTCGGCAAACGCGGACTTGCCTTCGGCGACGAGCGCACTCGTGCGAATCGAGCGTGCGAAGAGCGAGCCTTTTTGCGCGTTCTCGACGACCATGTACGCTTGCATCCGCTCGATCGTATCGAGTGGCAACTGTGTTGATGCCGCGTTATCGGCAAGGACGCGATCGTCGGCCCGCGCCGCGACGACACCGGGGAAGCGGCTGCCGTTCACGCGCGTCCCGCCGCGGCTTCCAGCGCCGCATACGCACGCGAGGTGAGCGGATGGTCGAGTTTGCTTGCGATAAAGCGCGACGCTTCGCGGATCTTCGTCAGGTCGATCCCCGTCTCGATGCCCATGCCATGCAGCATATACAGCAGATCTTCCGTCGAGAGATTTCCGCTCGCGCCGGGCGCGTACGGGCAACCGCCAAGGCCTCCGGCGGAGGAATCGAACGTTGCGATCCCCATTTGGAGCGCCGCCATTACGTTGGCGAGCGCTGTACCGCGTGTATCGTGGAAGTGCATCGCGAGGCGCTCGACCGGCATTTTCTCTTGTAGTGCCCCCGCCACGTCGACCACTTGATTGGGCGTTCCGACGCCGATCGTATCGCCGATCGAGAGCTCGTCTATGCCCATGTCGGCGAGCCGCTCGGCGACGCGCACGACCTGCTCGACCGGGACCGCGCCTTCGTACGGACAGCCGAAGGCGGTTGAAATATAGCCGCGCACCCACATATTTTCGGTGCGCGCGCGGCGCACGACGGCGGCGAACGTGGAGATCGACTCGTCGATCGTCATGCCGATATTGGCTTTCGTGAAACTCTCCGAGGCCGCGGTGAAGACGGCGATCGCCCGCGCGCCGGCAGCGATCGCGCGATCGAGTCCGCGGTCGTTCGGCACGAGCACGAGGTACGTGACGCCGGGTCGCTTCTCGATGCGTGCGAAGACGTCGTCTGCATCGGCAAGCTGTGGGATGGCTTTGGGACTCACGAAGGACGTCGCCTCGACGATCGGCGCGCCCGCGGCCGAGAGCAAGTCGATGTAGCGCACTTTATCATCGATGGAGACGATGCTGGATTCGTTCTGCAGACCGTCGCGCGGTCCGACTTCACAAATCTTGATCCGCTGCGGCAGCGTCGTCAAACTGGTTGCGCTCATGGGGCCTGCTCCGATTTGAGAAAGTTTACCGTGTGTTCGACGACGCGCGGCCACATCGAGTCATCGTGCACGAACCCGCGGAAGAGCGAGGTAAAGGGATTCGACACGGCGCCGAGATTGAGGTGGTTAGCGCGATCGTCGTCAATGTAAACGGTGGGAATGTGTTCTTCGAGGTGTGCCGATTCGCTTCGCACCACTCCGTCGCTTGCGGTTGGCCCGGCAAACCGGGCGACCCGGCCGACGATGGCGAGGATGCGTGTGCCCTCCGGAACGACGAACGGTTTGCGGTCGAGCATCCAGAGTTTGTGTTTGGGATCGGCCGTGGGCACCCAGTGACCGCTCGTTCCGTTGAGCCAGGTCATGAACGGCGATGCGACGTCGAGATCGGAGAGTTCTTCGGCACGGATGCGAAAGCGCTGTATGAGTTGCGCGGCATAATTCGTGATGAGGCCGCCATTGGGTGAGGCCAGTTGCACGATCCCGGCGATTTCGCGCGCACGCTCGGGATACGCGCGCAAAAATCCGCGCGCGATCAAACCGCCGGCACTAAAGCCGAAGATTGCAACCGGAAACGCCTGCGGTTCGCGGCTCTTGAGGCGATCCAGAAACTGCGCCAGCTCGTCGACGCGCTGCCGCAGACCGAATTTCCCTTGCGGAAAGACGATCGAGTCGAATCCGTACGCTGAGAATCCGTAGCGGCCGTTGCGCCCCTGGTCGAAGGTATCCATTAAGTCGGCGACTTCGTGCCAGCCGGGAAGTAAGACGATCTTCATTCGTGCAGCTTCACAAGCGTCGCGCCCGCGGCGACTAGTTGGCCCGGTTCGACGAACACCTCGCCGACGTTGCCGGCGAGCGGCGCCTCGATGCGGTGTTCCATTTTCATTGCTTCGAGCACGACGAGCAGCGCGCGCGCTTCGACGCGATCGCCTTTGCGGACGGAGACGCTGGTAATCTTGCCCGGCATCGGCGCGGTTACGGTGCCGGAGCCGGTCGCAGCGGCGTGTTCTGCGTCGGCGCTGGGGACCGCAGCGAACGCGAAACGATAGGCGCATCCACCCAGGTCGACGTCGATGCCGGTCGGGTCGATGCGCGCATTCGCGGGCAGATCGCGGCGCGCAATCGTTCCGGTAAGGTCGCCGGTCAGAACGAATTCATCGCCGACGAGCGTGATCTCGGTCGCGACGGTTTTCCCGCCGATGGTAAACCGTACCGGCATATCGACGCTGCCCATGCGCCATGCGCGTCCGCTCGCGACAAGCGTCGCTGCAGCAAGGCGCGCCGCATCGAGGACGGCTGCGGGCCGCGCGGCAAGCAATTCGGCGAGGATCGGACGCTCCTCAAGAAAGCGTGTCGTCGTATCGCCTGCAATGTACGCAGGATCGGCAACGATCGCACGCAGCATGCCAAGGTTCGTCGTGACGCCGCCCACTTCGGTGCTCGCGAGCGTTGCCTGCATGCGCGCGATCGCGGCATTCCGATCTGCACCCCAGACGATGATTTTTGCAAGCAGCGAATCGTAGTACACGCTCACCTCGCTGCCCGAGCGAAAACCGGTATCGACACGCACTCCCGGAGCATTCGGAACCGAGAACGCGGTGAGGGTGCCGATCGAAGGCAGAAAGTCGTGCGCGGGGTCTTCGGCGTTGAGACGCGCTTCGATCGACCAGCCACGCGGTTCGACGCTCCCGATCGTCAAGCGCTCGCCCTGCGCGATGCGCAGTTGCCAGTGCACGAGATCGACCCCGTAGACAAGTTCGGTGACGGGGTGTTCGACTTGCAAGCGCGCGTTGACTTCGAGGAAGTAGAAGCTGCCGTCTTCATCGAGCATGAATTCGACGGTACCCGCGTTCGTGTAGCCCACCGATTCTGCCGCTGCGATCGCCGCCGCGAACATCTGCTCGCGCAAGCGCGCATCGAGAGCGACCGACGGCGCTTCCTCGAGCACTTTTTGGTGACGTCGCTGGATCGAGCACTCGCGCTCGCCGAGCGCTAGAGTCGTTCCGTGCTGGTCGGCAAGGATCTGTACTTCGATGTGACGCGGGCGGCGTAGGTAGCGTTCGAGCAACACGGCATCATCGCCGAAGGACGCTTTGGCTTCGCGCATCGCCGAGGCGAGCGCATCGTCGAATTGTGCGAGGTCGTCGACGACGCGCATGCCGCGCCCGCCGCCGCCTGCGCTGGCTTTGATGAGCAGCGGCAAGTCGATGCGTCCGGCTTCCGTACGCAGTCGTTCGAGCGAACGATCCTCGCCGTCGTAACCGGGGACGACCGCGACGCCGCGTTCGCGAACGCGCTGCTTGGCATCGATTTTGCTGCCCATCTGCGCGATCGCCGAGGGCGGCGGTCCGACGAAAATCAACCCGGCATCGGCAACGGCTTGCGCGAATGGCGCGCGTTCGGAAAGAAACCCGTAGCCCGGATGGATGGCATCAGCACCGAGCGTCACGGCCGCGGCAATGATGCGTTCGCCTTGCAGATACGATTCCGTCGCCGGTGCGGGGCCGATGTTGATGCTCGCGTCCATCACCTCGCGGTGCAACGCGTGGACATCGGCGTCGCTATACACGCCGACGGGCGAGATGCCGAGTTCGCGCGCGGCGCGCGCGATGCGCACCGCGATCTCGCCGCGATTGGCGATGAGCAGTCGCTTCATGCGTGCCACGTAGCGGGACGGCGTTCGAGGAATGCGCGCAAGCCTTCTTGTCCTTCGGCTGAGGTTCGCTGGCGCGCGATCGCGTGCGCGGTGAGCGACTCGCTCTCATCGTAGGATGCCGCGCGAACGCGATGCACCAGGTCTTTCGCTGCGACGACGGCACGCGGTCCGGAGGTCGCGAACTCCGCGACCAGCTCGTCCAGACGCCGCTCGAGCGCGTCGTCGTCGAGGACTTCGTGCACGAGGCCAATCGCTCGCGCGCGATCCGCCGAAAAGCGTTCGCCGGTGAGAAACAGCGCGCGCGCATGCGAGACGCCGATTTTGGCGATGACAAAGGGCGAGATGACCGCGGGGATGATCCCGAGCTTCGTCTCGGTGAAGCCATAGACGGTCTCAGGGCTGCTCAGCACGATATCGCAGACCGCTGCAAGTCCCGCTCCTCCGCCGAGCGCGCCGCCGTGAATGCGCGCGATGACGGGTTTGGGGCAGCGGTCGATCGTGCGGTACATCTGCGACATGCGCTCGGCATCCGCCACGTTTGCGCCTTCGGAGAGTTCGAGCGACCCGCGCATCCAGTTGACGTCGGCCCCGCCGCAAAAGGTCTTGCCCGCCCCGTCGAGCACGATCGCGCGGACCGAGCCATCGGTTCCGAGGCGGTCGAAGGCCGCCCGCAGTTCGGCGATCAACTCGGCGTTGAAGGCGTTGCGAACTTCGGGGCGATGTAGCGTGACGCGAGCGGTTGCGCCGTCATGGACGACGCGTAAGACGGAGTCTGGCATGTGGACCGCTTTCCGTGGGCGTCCTTACGCACCCCGCCGCACAGTCGTGGTAGAGTATCTCCATAATGAAGACGGGCGAGAAGGTTTACCGCCATTCGATCGTCGCACGAGCGAGCCACTGGTTGTGGACGCTCGCGATGCTGGTGCTCTTGATGAGCGGCCTTCAAATTTTCAACGCTGCTCCGTACCTCGACGCCTCCGACAAGAGCGATCCGGCGCGGCGCGTGCTCTCGATCGACGGGGGGACGCCGCCGGGCGCAAGCGCTCCGGTCGGACAGACGACGATCTTCGGCCACACGTTCACGACGACCGGATTGCTCGGCTACACCGACAATGGGGCTGGCGGGAAGAGTGTCCGCGCGTTCCCAGGCTCGATCACGCTGCCGGGCTACCAGAGTCTGGCCGACGGCCGCCGCTGGCATCTCTTTTTCGGCTGGTTCCTCACGCTCTCGCTCCTCGCGTACGTGGTCGGCGGCGTGATCCGCAAAGACATCCGCAATCTGTGGCTGACCAAACGCGATATCGCGGGACTCATTCCGATGCAGCTCTACTACTTGCGTCTGCGCAAAGAGAAGCCGCCGCACGGCACGTACAATCCGTTGCAGAAAGTCACCTACCTCATCGTGCTCTTCATCATGACGCCGCTCATCATCCTGAGCGGTCTTGCGCTCTCACCGGGCATCGATGCGATCGCACATCCGCTGGTGAGTGTCTTTGGCGGACGACAATTCGCGCGGCTCTGGCACTTCGCGCTGATGACGCTCTTCATCCTGTACTTCTTCACGCATATGGTGCTCGTGTTTGCAACGGGGGCCTGGAACAATATGCGCTCGATGATCACGGGTTGGTATCGGCTGCACGATGGCGATGGAGTCGGCGTATGAAGCGGCGTCTTTTCGTCGCAACATCGCTTGCAACGCTCGGCGCCGTCGGTTGCGCGCCGATAAGCAACGCGCTCAACGAAAGCCCCGCCCACGGCCTCTTGACGTTGGGCGAAAAGTGGAACCAAGCGGCGATCGGAACGCGCGGCCTTGCCAAGTTGTATTCGGATACGGACATCGATCGTACGTTCCGCACCAACGGAAATTCGACGCCCAGCGATTCCACCTACTCATCGCTCGTGGCGGCAGACTTTCGTTCGTACAAACTCATCGTCGATGGTGCGGTCGAGCGGCCGCAACACTTCACGCTCCCGCAGCTGCGCGCGATGCCGCTCCAAACGCAAACCACGCGTCACGACTGCGTCGAGGGTTGGAGTGCGATCGGCAAATGGCGCGGCGTTCCGCTGGCGACGATTCTTGCCATGGCTCAACCCAAATCCGACGCGCGCTTCGCCATCTTTCACTGCCTCGATATCGACGAACAGAGCGCGCCGTACTACGAGAGCCTCAATTTGCACCAGGCCGCGCATCCGCAGACGCTACTCGCGCTCGATCTCAATGACAAAGCGCTCGATGCGGACCACGGCGCGCCCGTCCGTCTGCGCATTCCAACCCAACTGGGCTACAAGAGTGCCAAATGGGTCGGCCGGATCGAACTCGCATCGACCTTTGCCAAAGTCGGCAGCGGATCGGGCGGCTATTGGGAAGATCAGGGCTACGAGTGGTACGCGGGTATTTGAGTTTCGCCTTGGACGATACGATCACGCTTCGCTAGGGGTCACGACGCGGTCGCGGCGCAGCGCAAGCGCGACGCCGCTAACGACGAGTACTGCGCCGAAAACCTCACGGCTGCCGAACGTCTCGCCGCCGAAGACGACGCCGACGGCGACCGCGATCATCGGAATCACCAGCGCCGAGAGGCCGACGACCCACGATTCGAGCCGCTGCAAGAGCCAGTGGTTGAGATAAAATGCGATCCCGCTGCCCATCACGGCAAGGTAGAGAACGGCGAGTACCGATGGCGGCGCAAGGGCCGCATGCCAATCGGGGCGCTCGAAGAGCAGACCGCTCGCCGTCATGACGGCGCCGGCGAGCAACATCGCGGGCGGCAGCGTCGCAAACGGGTCGCTTGCGGCGTGTCGACGCAGGTATACGTTTGCGTAGGCGGAGAGCAACGATGCGCCGAGCGTCGCGGCTGCGAAAATCGCGCCGCCGTGGACGCTGCCGCCGACCGAGATCACCGTGACGCCGCCGAGTGCAAGGATCGCTCCCGCCAGAGTGGTGCGCGTCGCGCGTTCGCCGAGCATCACCGCGCCCAGGCCAAACACAAAAAACGGGAGCGTGCCGAAGAGTACGGCTACGAGCCCCGATGAGAGCCCGGTTTCGGCGAAGTACGTGAGCGCGTAGTTGCCGCCGAAAAGCGCGACGGCGAGCGTGAGGATCAGCGAGAGCGGCGGCGAGCTGCCGCGCCGCTTCCCCGCGAGGGCGCCGAGCGCTGCGAGAAAGAGACCCGCGATGATGAAGCGCACGCCCGCGCCCGTGACCGGCGGTAAACCGTGCAGCCCAATTTTGATCGCGAGCCACGTCGTGCCCCAAATTACACACATCAGCGCGTACGCGCCGATGATTCGAACGTTCACCGGCAACTACGCGCCGAAGAGATACGAAATCGGGGTCGTTCGTCCGCCAAAGAAGGCCGCAACGTCGCAATCGTACGTGGCGGCAAGTGCTTCGAGTTCGGGGTCGGTCAGCGCATCCTCACCGGATTCGGCCGACGCGAGCCGTTCGAGGTCGATCTGCGCCGCTGCCGCAGCATCTTCAAGTGAAAGCCCGTGCCGTGCGCGCGCCCCCACGAGTGCTTCGGCCACGGTGTCGAGTGCGCTTTGACGATCCATCATTACATCCGAAACACGCCGAAGCGGGTTGGTTCCGGCGGAGCCCAGCGGGCGGCACGTAATCCTATCGCAAGCACGCGCCGCGTGTCGAGCGGATCGATGATGCCGTCATCCCATATGCGCGCAGTCGAGTAGTAGGGACTGCCCTCGGTTTCGTATTTTTCGAGGATCGGCGCTTTGAATGCGGCCTGCGCCTCGGCATCCAGCGGCGTGCCTTTGCCTTTGTCGGCTTCCATGCGCACCGTGAGCAACGTCGATGCGGCTTGCACGCCGCCCATCACGGAAATGCGTGCGTTCGGCCACATCCAGAGCTGACGCGGCGAATACGCGCGACCGCACATCCCGTAGTTCCCTGCGCCGAAACTGCCGCCGATGACCACCGTAAATTTCGGCACGTTCGCGCAGGCGACGGCGGTGACGAGTTTCGCGCCATCTTTTGCGATCCCGCGATTCTCGTAGTCTTTGCCGATCATGAAGCCGGTAATGTTTTGCAAGAACACAAGCGGCGTGCCGCGCTGCGTACAGAGCTCGATGAAGTGCGCGCCTTTGAGCGCGCTCTCGCTAAAGAGGATGCCGTTGTTCGCCAGGATTCCGACTGGATGCCCGTCGATGTGCGCGAACCCGCACACGAGCGTCGTCCCGTACCGCTCCTTGAACTCGTGGAATTCCGATGCGTCAACGATCCTCGCGATCACTTCGCGCACGTCGTAACTCTGGCGTGGATCGGCGGGGATCACGCCGTAGAGTTCGGCGGGATCGTTGCGGGGTTCGCGCGGCGGCTGCATCGGCCAGGGGTCGTAGGCGCGTCGACCGGAGTGTTCGACGATCGAACGGACGATGCCGAGCGCGTGTTCGTCATCGACGGCGTAGTGGTCGGCAACACCCGAGATGCGCGTGTGCACGTCGGCGCCGCCGAGTTCTTCGGCCGTAACGATTTCGCCGGTCGCCGCTTGGACGAGCGGTGGACCGCCGAGAAAAATGGTGCCGTTGTCTTTGACGATGATCGACTCATCGGCCATCGCCGGAACGTACGCGCCGCCTGCGGTGCACGACCCCATCACTGCGGCAATCTGCGGTATGCTTTGGGCCGACATGCGCGCTTGGTTATAGAAGATGCGTCCGAAGTGGTCGCGGTCGGGGAACACCTCGGCCTGTAGCGGCAAGAACGCCCCGCCCGAATCGACGAGGTAGACGCACGTTAGGTGATTCTGCTCGGCGATCTCTTGCGCACGCAGATGTTTCTTCACCGTCATCGGGTAGTACGTTCCGCCTTTGACGGTCGCATCGTTCGCGACGATCATGCAGTCGATGCCAGCGATCTGACCGATTCCGATGATCACACCGGCCGCGGGCGCCGCTTCGTCGTACATGCCGTTCGCTGCGAGCGCCGAGCATTCGAGAAAGGGCGTCGCCGGGTCGACGAGCCGGTCGATCCGTTCGTGTGCGGTGAGCTTGCCGCGTTTGCGGTGCCGAGCGACCGAGATCTCTCCGCCTCCGCGCCGGGCGTTTGCGAGCGCCTTGCGGAGTCGTTCGACCAGAGCCCCCATCGCCGCGGCGTTCGCCAAGTAGTCGGGCCTCCGTTTGTCGATGCGGGATTCTAGCACGGGCACGGCTTCCCGAACGCAGGTGAGTCACCCTCGGATTAAACCCGGTTTAAACACCAGTTAAAGGTTCGCTCCGAACCGGGACGGCTCGCCGTTCGCGTACGTACACTTCCCACACGCTCTCATCTGCGAAGGATTGCTATGGCTCGTCCTGCTGGAACTCTCGATCTTGCAACCGCGCTGGCGCCGTATGCCGGGACGCTCGACACGCGCCGCGCCGCGCACCTACTGCGTCGTACCGGATTCGGCGGTTCGCCAACGGAGATTGGTCAATACGCCGCGCTCTCGCCGGAAGCGGCTACGCGCGCGGCGATGGATTTTAGCGCGTCGCCTGGCCCGCTCGCGGCGCAACTCGATCCGATGTATGGTCGCGGCAAATCCAAGATGGATACGAAGATGGCCCGCCATCAGAACGACCTCGCGCTTACGAACGCCTGGTACGACCGCATGCTCACCACGCCGACGCCTCTGCAAGAGAAGCTGACGCTCTTCTGGCACGGTCGCTTTACGAGTGCCCTGCAAAAGGGGGCGAGCGGCAACGACATGCTCGTCCAAAACAATTTGTTCCGTCGCTTCGCGCTTGGAAACGTTCGCGATCTCACGCACGCCGTCGCCTCGGACCCGGCGATGCTCAAATATCTCGACAATGCCAACAGCAGCCGGGTGCATCCGAATGAGAATTTTGCGCGCGAGCTCATGGAGCTCTTCACGCTTGGCATCGGGAGTTATACCGAAACCGACGTTCGCGAATCGGCCCGAGCATTCACCGGGTGGACGCTCTCGCGTCCGCATCCGGTCGGATCGTTCATGATCGATCCGTCGATCCACGATTCCGGCAACAAAACGTTTCTCGGCAAGACCGGAAACTTCGACGGGCGCGACATCGTGGACATCATCTTCGCGCAGCGCGCCTGCAGTCGGTTTTTCGCCTTAAAACTCATCGACTTCTTCGTGTACAACGATCCCGAACCGGAATTCGTCGATGCGGTGGCAGCTCTCTTGGAAAAGAACCGTTTTGAAGTCAAGCCGGTGCTCGCGACGCTCTTCACGAGCAACGTCTTTTACAGCGATCGCGCTTATCGGGCGCTGGTAAAATCACCGGTGGAATATATCGTGGGAGCGCAGCGGCTCTTCGGAATTCCCGAGATGGACCGCGGCGCATACGCCGCAGTGACGCGCATGGGTCAGCGAATCTTCTATCCGCCCTCGGTTAAAGGTTGGGACGGCGGTGCGGCGTGGCTCTCGAGCAACACGCTCCTTGCGCGGGAAAATTACGCTAGCGCCCTTTCATCCAATCCGAAAATGATGCAAGCCGAATGGATGGCAAGCGCTCTGCGCAGCGATCCGACCGGGCTTACAAAAAATCTCGTCGACGCGATCTTACAAGGCGATGCCTCGCCGCGCTCCGTCGCGCGCGTCGTCGGCTACCTCAACGGCGCCGGGGTCGAGACGATGAGCATGCTCTCGGGTGAAAATATCGACGAGCGCGTGCGCGGTGCTGCATATCTCACTATGGCGACGCCCGCCTTCCAGTTGAATTAGGATGACGATCATGCAACGTTCGCGATTCTTACTCGGCGCGCTCGGCGGCCTCACCGTGGTTGGCAGCACCGATTCCATCTTCTCGCGCGCGCTCGCGCAAGCACCGCTCGGCGGCCTTCCCGGCGGTGCCGACGACCGCGTGCTCGTCGTGATCAACTTCCAAGGCGGCAACGACGGACTCAATACCGTGGTCCCACACGGACTTCGCTCGTATTACAACTATCGCCCCACGCTCGGCATCGCTCCAAACGATGTGCTGCAAATCGACAAAACCGTCGGTCTCAATCCGGCACTCGCTCCGCTCAAGAAGATGTACGACGCAGGCAACGTCGCGATCGTGCAAAACGTCGGCTACCCGCAACCGGATCATTCGCACTTTCGCTCCACCGAGATCTGGCAGACCGCCGCACCGACGACGTACGAACATACCGGCTGGCTCGGACGGTATCTCGATACCGCCGAACTCGATGAGAAAAATCTGTTCAACGGGATCGCGCTTGCACAAGTGTTGCCCGAAGCGATGATCGCGCGCAAGATGGATTGTCCCGCGATCGCGCAACTCGGTGGTTACGGGCTCACGAGCGACAGGAATGCCAGTAGCAAGGCGGCTTTCGGGTCCATCATCAAAGACAATGATGTGCCGTTCAAATCGCCGTATCTTGGGGCGGTAGCCGAGATTGAAGATCACGCTCAGCGCGGCAGCGAAGAATTACCGAAATTGATTGCCGGTTACAAGTCTTCGGCAAACTACCCCGCGACGCAACTCGGGCGTAGCCTTGCGCTGGCCGCGCAGATCGTCGGCAGTCGCCTCGGTACGCGCGTCCTCTACATCCAGCACGGTTCGTTTGACACGCACGTCGCGCAAAAAGGCGTCCAAGACCGGCTGCTCGGTGAGTTCGCCAACGCCATCCAAGCCTTCTACGCCGATCTTGCCGCTCACGGCAACGACAAACGCGTGCTTACGATGACGTTCTCCGAATTCGGCCGTCGCGTCGGCGAGAACGCGAGTCGCGGGACCGATCATGGCACAGCAGCTCCGCTTTTCCTTATCGGCGGTAACGTGCGGGGTGGTCTCTATGGCGACTATCCCGCGCTCGATAACCTCGAAAACGGCGACTTGCGCTTTAGCGTCGATTTCCGCAGCGTCTACACGACGGTGCTCGAAAAATGGCTCCGTCGGCCTGCCGCAGACGTGGTGGCGGGCACGTTCCCGCTCGTCGCTGCCTTGGGATAACCGCGCGGGCAACCGAGACTAGTTATCGCACGCTAATCGACCTTGGCCATCTGTCGAATCCAAAACCCCGTAAAACGCGAGGAGCGCCCGCACGGGCCGCTTAACGACGGAGGTCCCTTCGCTTACTAATCGACTGAGGTGATTTGGTGCGTTTTCGACCTCTGGTTCTCGCCGCGACCTTGCTCGTCTCGCTTACGGCAACGCCGCTGCGCGCTGCCGATTTTAGCGTCACGATCTCGCAGGGCGTCGACGTCGATACGCTTTCGCCGATTCGCACGACCAATACGCCGACGTTCAACGTGGTGGCGCAGATCTACGATCAGCTCGGCGTCCCCGAGGGTCCCGGGAAATACGTCCCGCAACTTGCGACGTCGTGGAAGCGACTGGGCCCCACAATCTTCGAGTTCAAGCTGCGCAAGAACGTCAAATTTTCAAATGGTGACCGCTTTACAGCAGACGACGTTCGATTTACCGTCGAGAAGATCAAAGATCCGGCGTACCGCTCGACGCAGGGCCCCTACGTTCGCGACATCGTGAAGATCGAGACGCCCGATCCGTACACCGTCCGTTTCACGACGGCGACGCCGCAAGCGCTCTTTCCGGGTTTGCGCCAACGGCTCTATATCGTCGATTCGAAATACTGGCGCGCGCACGACAATGCGTACCTCGAAACGAATCCCGTCGGGACAGGCCCCTACGTGCTCAAATCATGGCATAAGGATGAAGCCGTCGAACTCGACGTCAACCCCAACTACTGGGGACCGCAACCGGCGGTGAAACACGTCGTCTTCAAACCGATCCCGGATGCGGCGTCGCGGGTCGCTGCACTGCGCACGAACGAGACCGATATCATCACGAACGTTCCGCCGCAGTACGTGTCGACGCTCGTGAGCGGTAGGACTACGGATATGGCGAGCGTCAAGAGCGTGCGCATCCTCTATATCGCCTTCAATACGCTGCAACCCGGCCCGCAGCAAAACAAACTCGTTCGGCAGGCGCTCAATTACGCACTCGATGTCCCCTCGATCATCAAGAACCTTCTGGGCGGTCGTGCGTATCCCGTGCCCTCGGTCATTCCGACCAACTTCTTTGGGTTCGATCCGCACGCTGCGGCGTACACCCACGATGTCGCAAAAGCCAAGGCGCTCCTGGCGAAGGCTGGCTACCCTGATGGCAAAGGCATCGATCTTGTTTTGCAGTCGCCGAACGGCCGCTACAATCGCGACAAAGAGATTTGCGAGGCCGTGGCGGGGCAACTCGCGCTCGTCGGCGTGCACGTGACCGTCAAGACCAATGAGTGGACGAACTACACGACGGAGATCGCCAAGAAACAAGTCGGACCGATGTATATGCTCGGCTGGGGCATCAACAACTACGACGCGGACGGCGTCGTAACGGGCATTCTGACGAGCGATGCGCCGAACTCCGCCTGGGTCAATCCCGAGTTCGACAAGACCGTCTTTGCCGCACGGGCCGAACTCGACACGGCAAAGCGCCAGGCACTCTATGCCAAAGCGCAGGCGATCGCGCACGAAGATGCACCATGGCTCTTTCTCTTCCAGTTCGAAGACCTCTATGCGGTGTCCAAACGAATCTCGTGGCAGCCGCGCGGCGATGAGTCGATCGACGTGAAATCGATCAAACCCCGGTAGTGTTCGCGTTTCTTCTGCGGCGCCTCGCCGGGTCGCTTGCGGTGCTTGCGGGCGTCGCGACGGTAGTGTTCTTCATCCTGCATCTCACCGGCGATCCGGCGGCGATCATGGTAGCGCCCGACGCGACCAAAGATGAGATCGCGGCGTTCCGTCACGCGCAGGGGTTCGATCGGCCGCTCGTCGTGCAGTTTGTCTCGTATGCGGGTGGGCTCTTGCACGGCGATATCGGGAAGTCGCTGCGCCATGAAACGCCGGCACTCGCGCTCGTCCTCGAACGGCTGCCTGCGACGATGGAGTTGGCGTTCTTCGCGCTGGGCGTCATGCTGCTCGTTGCGGTACCGGCCGGCGTGATCTCGGCGATCAAACCGAATTCGGCGATCGATTGGATCGTGCGCCTTTTCGCACTCGTCGGTCAGAGCGCGCCGACCTACTGGATCGGATTGATGCTCATTCTGCTCTTCGGCGTCGGTCTTGGCTGGCTGCCGGTAAGCGGGATTGGCGGACTGCGTCATTTGATTCTGCCGGGGCTCACGCTCGGGTTTTTCTCGGCGGCGAAGATCATGCGGCTCACGCGTGCATCGATGCTCGAGACGCTCGGCACCGACTACCTGCGCACGGCTGCCGCAAAAGGGCTCGCGCCCGTGCGGGTGATCGTCAATCACGCGCTGCGCAATGCGTGGCTGCCGATCGTGACCGCGGTCGGCATCGAATTTGGAACGCTGCTTTCGGGCGCGATCATCACCGAGAACATCTTCGCTTGGCCGGGGATCGGACGGCTCGCCGTGCAGGCTGTGCTCGATCGCGACTTCCCGGTCGTTGAGGGCGTGGTGCTGATGACGGCGACCATCTTCGTGCTCATCAACGTGCTCGTCGATGTGACATACGCCGCGCTCGATCCGCGGATTCGCTACGAATGACGGCGATCGGCATCGATGCGGCGGTTGCGACCGCACCGCAAGTGCGTCGGCGTCCGCTCAACCCATCGATGGTCGCGGGCAGCATCATCATCGTTTTGGTTGGTTTCGTTGCGATTATCGCGCCGCTTCTCGCGCACGCCGATCCGAATTTGCAAGATCTCACCAAGACGAGCGTCGGCCCCGCTTGGCTAACGGGCGGAAGCATGGACCACCTCCTCGGTACCGATCATCTCGGACGCGACATGTTCGCACGCATTCTCTTCGGTTCGCGTATAGCCGCGATCGTCGGGCTCTCCGTGGTGCTGATCGGCGGGACGATCGGCGTAACGCTCGGCCTCCTCGCGGGATACGCGGGCGGCTGGATCGACGATCTGATCGGCCGGATCGTCGACGTGCAACTCGCCTTCCCGTTTATTTTACTTGCAGTCGCCCTCGTCGCGGTGCTCGGTTCGAGCGTTACGACGGTGATCGCCGTGCTCGGCATTACGAGTTGGGTGCAGTACGTGCGAGTCGTGCGCGCGGAGACGAAGGCGCTGCGTCAGCGTGACTTCATCATGGCCGCGCACGCGACGGGCGCGACGCACGCGCGCATCGTCTTCGTCCACATTTTGCCGAACATCGCCTCGGTCGTGATCGTGCTCGCGACTTTCGAAGTCGCGCGCGCGATCATCTTGGAATCGGCGCTCTCGTTCCTCGGGCTTGGTGTCCCGCAGGCGATCCCTTCGTGGGGAGCGATGCTCGCCGACGGTCGCCAATTTCTCGATACGGCCTGGTGGATCGGCACGTTCCCCGGACTTGCGATCATGCTCACCGTGCTCGGCGTCAACGTCTTCGGTGACGGCCTGCGCGACTACGTCGATCCGCGTTCGCGCGGGCGTTAGGGCACACTGCTTGTCGATCCGAATCGGCAGGTCGGTACTCTTGCCGATATAGACATCGTTGAGCCACGTCCGCCCGCATCGTCGACGACGGCGATGCGCAAGCTCGTTCATACCGCACGGGTCCGACGTTTGCAAAGCGTAAATCGACGTCGGTGTTTTTGTCGCTGAGGTCCGACCGGAGAAATCCGCTCATCTGGAGCGTACTGAGAAAATCGAGATTCGGCGGCGGAGGAAACGGAGGCACGTCGGCAGCGCGCCCGGCACGAGTCGTGGATCCGGGGCTGTCTCGCTGAATGCGGAGTGATCGAACGTTGTTTCGAACGCAAACGTCGACTTAGCTGCGTGCAGCGGCGCGATGAGTTCCCAATGCACCGCGAGCGACTTCATGAGCCAGTAGCCGTTCTCGCTTGCGTAGTCAGCTGTCATTGTACCGAATTGATTGAACCACACGACGCGGGTCGGCAAGTCGGTACCTTTGTCGATATACACGTCGCGAAACCAATCGTCGGATTCTTCGCGCACTTTGAGGCCGGGTGTCAGATGCAGGTGCGTGAGTCGCTCGCCCGCATCATCGATGACTTCGACCGCGTAGCCTTTGACCGCGCGTGCGACGACGTTCGCATCGGACTTCACCTTCTCTTCGTAGTGCAGCGGGTCGGCGTTGAAGATGCGAAACGCAACATCGTGGCGCGGACCCTTGCCGAAACTCAAGATAAATCTGCTGGCGACCTTGAAACGCGCGAGCGGATCGCGATTGGGCGGTGCGGGGAACGGCGCTTCGAGCTCTTCTTTTTTGGTGCGTTCGTCGAATACGAGCGCGACTTGATCGGCCGTGCGAACGGTGACGCGACGGTCGAATGCGTGTGCACGTCGTAGGTCGCAAACGGCGGGACCTTGGCGTATACGGCGGCGACCGTGTTCGCGCGGTGCATAAAAATCTCGGGCGCTGGGATCACAAACACCTCGTTGCAGCAGCGGTTTTTAAGCGAACGCAGCGAGGCTGACTTTGTTCCCTCACCAGGCTCGGGCATGTCGATGCGGCAAGGGCACGGGGTGGAGTTTACAATCGGTCAGAGCGCTTCGATTACCCGGATGGTGAGCACGGAGGACGTCGAAGCCTTCGCCCGGCTTTCGGGCGATACCAATCCCGTGCATCTCGATGAAGCCTACGCCGAGAAGACACGGTTCGGGCAGCGGATCGCCCACGGCGCGATCGCGCTGGCGTACATCTCGGCCGTTCTCGGCTCCCACTTCCCCGGTCCCGGCACGATATATCTCAGTCAAAAGGCCTCATTCAAGAAACCGGTTTACCACGGGGACGTCCTCACGGCAACCGTGACCGTCTCGGGCTACCGTGCTGAACGCAGTATCCTGACCTTGGCGACCGAGGTTCGCAACGCCGACGGAGCGGTAGTCGTGGAGGGCGAAGCCGTCTGTCTCGTAAGCGAGGTTGACTGAATCCTCATCTAGGTGTAAACTGTCACTAGGGAAGAAAGCCTCCCGAAAGGCCCGCGTATGAAAACAACCGAGCCAACCGGAAAAAGCGACGCCGGACTTCCCCCTCGTGGGACACCAAAAAACTACCTCATGGCGTGGCTCCTCGTGATGCTTAAAGATCTCAACCTGCATGGGTACGAGATCATGAAAGAGTTACGAGAAAATTTCGCGGTCGTCTCGGACCCGGGCACGGTGTATCGCGCGCTTCGACAGCTCGAACGCGACGGGTACATCTCCTCGTGGTGGGATGCAGCGGACCAAGGGCCGGCTCGGCGCGTTTACACGCTGACCGATACCGGTAACGATGCGCTCAAGATGTGGAGCACTGCGCTCGAGCAGTACCGCACGAATCTGGATGCGTTTTTCAGCCTCTACACCGGGCAGTGGACGAAGCCGCCCACCCCGCCCTCCAAAGGAGATTCATGAACACAAGCGAGCAGACCAAGACCTACGGCGCGATCGGTAGCCAGATGTACACCACCCTTGTCGATTCCTTCGCTGCCTCGAACCAGCGCATGCTGGGCTTTGCGAAATCGTACTTCGATATCGTGGCGCGTCCGTATACCTCGACCGCGATCGAATCGGCGATGCGCGAAAACCTCGACCGCGTGAACCAACTGGTCGACCTCACCGTCGCCGAATTGCAGCACACCGGCACGCACGCCTCACAAGTCGCCGAATCGCTCGCGGCCCACTCCTCGACCCTCGGGGATCAGGCCATGGAAACGGCTCGCGGCCTGGTCAAAACCGGCGCCTCGAACCTAACCTACGTCAAAGAGACGACCGACAAGACGCTCGAAACGTTCGCCAGCCGCGTTCAAGAGATGCAGCAGCGCACGTCGCCGAGCCACAACTAGCCATCGACGGCAACGCGGGTTTCCCCGGCGCGGGCGGATCGCAAGATCCGCTCGCGTTTTTTCGTCAGTGGACGGCCGCCTTTGAAAACGCGAGTGCGAGCGAAGGATTCGCCAAGCAACTGGGTACGATTCTCTCGTCCTATCTCGATACGATGGCGCTTTCGCGCGATGCAGTCGACCGGGCCCTTGCAGCAGCGAACGTTCCGACGCGCGTCGATCTTGCCGCGCTCAGCGCTCGCGTCGATGCCTTGACAACGGCGCTCGATGAGGTCCTCGCCGCTCTCACGACAAAAAAATCAAAGAAAAGAACGAAAAAAAAGCGTAAGACGAAAAAAACGGCCGCTAGGGGCGAATCGCACTAGGGAAGCCCTGCCTCTGCTCGCGTATCTTCGGTACTATATGGATACGATGCCGCGTCCGTCCCTCGAAATGGGCAAGCCCCTCGCCGGTAAAGTCGCGCTGATCACGGGCAGCTCTCGGGGCATCGGCTCGGCAATTGCAACGGAACTCGCTCGCGTCGGTGCATACGTCGTGATCAACTACGTACGCGGTAAAGATTCCGCCCAGCACGTCGTCGATCGCATCGTCGAGTCGGGCGGAAACGCGCACCACGAGATGGGCGACGTCTCGCGCGTGGACGACGTGCGCTCGATGCTCGATCGCGTGAACGAAAAGTGCGGCCGCATCGATATTTTGGTCAACAATGCCGGCATTTTGCGCGATCGCACGTTCAAGAAGATGCAGCTCTCCGACTGGCACGAAGTGATCGATACCAACCTCACGAGCGTGATGAATTGCTGCCATATCGCGGTACCGTACATGGTGGAGAAGAAGTACGGCCGGATCGTCAACATCAGCTCGTTCGTCGGCCAGATGGGGAATTTTGGGCAATCGAACTACTCGGCGGCAAAAGCTGGGATCATCGGCTTTACGAAGTCCCTTGCGATCGAACTTGCGATGGCCGGCATTACGGTGAACGCCGTCTGCCCCGGGTTCGTCGAGACCGAGATGTGGCAGTCCGTTCCGCAAAACATCAAGGAGAAGATCCTCGATCGCATCCCGATGCACCGCGTCGCCAGCCCCGTCGAGATCGCGCAAGGCGTGCGTTTTTTAGTCACCGAGGCCGACTACATGACGGGCCAGTCGCTGAATATCAACGGCGGCATCTACATGGGGTGGTAACCGAGGCCGTTCACGCCTCGCATCTTCCGACACGGGCGCTGATGGCGCGCGGGAAGATGACGCTGCTCGCCTACGACGCCCCGGGCGCCCGCTACCGTACGCCCGTGCTGATCGTGCCGCCGCTGATCGGCCGCCCGACGGTGCTCGACCTTGCTCCCGGCCGCTCGTTCATCGAATCGCTCATCGCGCGCGGTCTGCGGCCGTATTTGCTCGATTGGGGCGTCTTTGGGTATGAAGATCGCGAGCTGAGTTTCGACGATTTGCTGCAGACGATCGACGTCGCGGCCGCGCGCGTGCGCGAGGATGCGGCCAGTTGCGGCATCACGTATCTCGGCTACTGTATGGGCGGGACTCTCGTCGCGACGTACGCGGCGAGCGTGATGCTCGGCGAGCCCGACCGGATCGTTACGCTCGCCGCACCGATCGACTTCCAACACGGCGGCCGCCTCGCGCGCTGGTGCCAATCCGACGTTCTCGATCTCGAACGCGTGCTCGCTATCTTCGGCAATCTCCCCGCGCAGATGATCGAGGCCGCGTTCACCCTGCTGCGACCCGGCGCGCGTTTCGAGGCCGCAAAGAAAGACCCAAGCGATCCCGCGCATGCAGCACTCGCGCGCTGGTCGCGCACGTGGCTCGATCTGCCGGGCGCATCGGCGCGCACGTGGATCATCGATCTGTATCGCGAGAATCGCCTCGTCGCGGGCAGCCTGACCGTCGGTGGGACAAGTGTGCGGCTGCGCGACATCACCGCCCCCCTGCTCGCGATTGGGGCGGATGAGGATCAGATCGCTCCGCCGCTCGCGTGCGCGCCGCTGGTCGACCTCGTCCGATCGGCCGACCGGCGCTTCTCGAGCGTGCGCGGTGGGCACATCGCACTCGTTGCCGGGAGCGGCGCGCGTAACGCGACGTGGCCGCTCGTCGAGGAATGGCTAGCCGCGCGGAGCAGTCCCATCACTCGATGATCGCACTTCAATTTCTGGGCACCGGCGGCGCGCGCTTCGTGGTCGCAAAACAGATTCGCGCCTCGGGCGGCATTTGGATGCGCTTCGGCGATACCCAGATTCATGTCGATCCGGGTCCCGGCGCACTCGTGCGTGCGCTCTCGGCGGTGCCGCCCTGCGAGCCGCCGCTGCTCGATGCCATCGTGCTCTCGCACAAACATCTGGATCACGCGAACGACGTAAACGTGATGGTCGAGGCGATGTCGCAAGGCGGTTGGAAGCCGCGCGGCGCGCTGATCGCACCGCTCGACGCCTTCGAAGGCGAACCGGTGATCTTTCCTTATGTGCGGCGCTTCGTTCCCCGCGAAGAAGTGCTGGTCGAACGCGGCGGACCGATCGCGATCAACGACGTCGAACTGCGCACGTCCGTGCGTCACGTGCATCCGGTCGAGACGTACGGTATGCACTTTCGGTATGGGGGCAAGACCGTCTCGTACTTGCCGTGCACGCGTTTCTTTCCGGGCTTGATCGACGACTATCGCGCGCACGCCCCCGACGTTCTCATCCTTAACGTCTTGCGTTACGCCGACACGATGGACGTCGATCATCTCACCTTCGATAATGCGCGCGAACTCATCGCCGGCATCCGGCCGGGCGCCGTCATCATGACGCACTTCGGAACGAAGATGCTCGAGCGCGATCCGCGCAAGCTCGCACACGCGATCGAAGACGAAATCGGCGTACGGGCGTATGCGGCGTACGACGGCTGGACGTACAACGTTGCTTGAGATCGAGAGCGCTAAGCCCGGCGAACTGGACGGCTATTGGCAAACCCACGACCGCGACTGGCGCTCGGCGCTGTGGGAATTTCGCGTGGTGTGGCACGAGCAGGGGCACGAGATTCTCGCACGCGTCGACGGTACCGTCGTCGGCGCACTCAAGACGCGCATCGCCGCATCGCTCGCCCGTATCGAAGCGCTCGTCGTCGATCCCGGCCATCGCAAGCGCGGCGTCGGCGCGGCGCTTGTGCGACGCTGCGAGGAGATCGCGAATTACTACAACTGCCACAAGGTGACGGTCGAAGTTTTTCACGATCGCGACGTCCAGCGTTTTTTCGAAGCTTGCGGCTACAAACTCGAAGCGGTGCTCCCGCAGCACACGTTCAAGCTCGACGTCGCGGTGATGCGAAAGTTCTTACTTTAGCGAAGTTTGATCGGACGGAACGAAGCGCCGGGCGGCCGGCGTGGGTTCGGGAGACGGGGCTGCACGCGCGGTCCCACGTGCGTTGTGAGGTTGCGTCGGCGGTTGATGTAGAGTTGGCGCATGGGCTGCCACTCCTCGGAGAGCCCGTTTTTGTTCGCGAGCGAACCGTCATAGAGAAAGACGTTGCCGCGCGCACTCGATGCGTTGATCGCGGGCGACGCCGGACCGCCGAGCGTGACGTTGGTTTCGTTGGGCCGCGATTCGATCGGCACGTTGCGCCCGAACGAGGTAAAGATGTGGCCGTCACCCGTGCGCGCGCCGATCTGACCGCTCCCGGAAACGCCGACGGCTACGTTGCCTTCTTGCGAGTCGAAGCGCGCGAGCGTCCCGTCGAATCCGCCGTTGTCGTACACGATCGAACCCGCGACGCTGGACGTCTCGATCTGTTGCGCACGGCAGTTTTCGAAGAGCATATTAGCGGCTGCCGTTCGCGCGCGTAGACGCGAGAAGTTCGAGTCCGTCACCGAGAGATGGCCGCGCAGTAGCTGGACGAATCCGTCGCCGCCCACGTTCGTCATCGCGATCGCGCCGTTGCGGAGTTGCACGAAGAACGTCCCGCCTTGAAAGTCGTTCATACGGATGCGCCCGCCGACCGCGCGCACGAGAATGAATGCGGTGTTTGCGGGGATTGTGACGGTGACGACTCCGGCGGCTAGCGGCGTACCGATCTTTATGGCGTCGTGCATCCCGTGCGGCACGGTCAAAACGGCAAAATCTTCCCTCGGCAGGGTGAGCGTCGTTTCGCCGAAATGAAGCCGTGCATCGAGCACCGGCACGTCGGGAATGCCCGGATACTGGCCTTTCTGCCCGCTGAAATCGTCGTCGCCCTCGATTTGCACCGTTGGTCGGTCCCAGGTTTTGATCTGGATATCAGCCTGGCGTGCCTCGATGGAAACGATCGCTCGGTCGGCTACGTCGAATGTAGATGTCTGAGCCGCTACCGCGACCGGAAGCAACGATAGGACCACGGATAGAGCGAGTCGACTGGCGAGAGCCCGGACCCTCGCAGAAAACCAAGGAAGCACGACTACCATAGTACGATTGGTACGACCGGATCATCATTAAGGGTCGATGATCGTTTCGCGCGCGATCGGTAAAGTCACCTGAAAGACCGATCCGCCCTCGGGTCGCGGTGCGGCGCTGACACGGCCTCCATGGACGCGGGCGATGCTGCGCACGATCGCAAGGCCGAGCCCCGTGCCCTCAACGGTGCGCGTGTGCGATTCATCGCTGCGGAAGAAGCGATCGAAGAGTTTCTCGGCGACGGCGGGGTCGATCCCAACGCCGCTGTCGAGCACCTCGACGATCGCCTCGGTCTCCGAGGCCCCAGAACGTACGACGATCGAGCCGCGTTCGGTGAATTTAATCGCGTTCTCGATCAGGTTCGCGAAGAGTTGGCGCAAAAGCGATGGATCGCCGATGACGACCGAACGCGTCCCGGCGCTTCCGTCATATAATAAGAGAAGATTTTTGCGCTCGGCGCGTTCGCGCGCGTGGACGACGACCTCGTCAACCAAGCGTTCGAGGATCAGCGGTTCTTTGGGGACGTCGTCGCCGCTATCGGCTTTTGCCAGCGTCAGCATGCCGTTGACCATCGCGGCGAGTGACGCGCTCTCGCTGCGGATCGCCGCAAGGCTGTCGACGCGCACGACCGGATCGCGGTCGCCCCAACGCTCGAGCATTTGCGCGTTCGCATTGATGACCGTCAGCGGCGTTTTGAGTTCGTGCGAGGCATCCGAGATAAATTGCCGCTCGCGCGCGAAGGCTTCTTGCAATCGCGCGAGCATGGCGTTGAACGCGCTTGCGAGTCGCCCGACTTCATCGGAGCGCCCGCTCCAGGCGAGGCGCCGGTCGAGCCGGTCCGAACCGATCTCCGTCATCGCGATGGTCAGCTGCGTGATCGGTTCGATCGCCGCTTTAGCGATGAACATCGAGACGCCGACGACAACCACCGCCGAAGCGAGTGCGACCAGCACGAGAACGCGCTTCGCGGTGAGGAGAAGCTGGTTGATACTCTCCAGGCGTTCGGCTACGATCGCGGTGTACGTGGGATGGGAACCCTCGAAAATCGGCACGTCGTAGACGATCAAATCCTCATTACGAATCCGATCGACGTGAAACGCGCCGTCGGCGGGATGATCGAGTGGCAGCGGCGCGGCAAGATTCGATGATTTTCCGCGCGGTATTCCATCGAAGCTATCGATCGTCACGTAGGTCGTGGGACTTGAATAGTAGTCGAGCTGTTGTTGGTTGGTCAGCAGCCGATCCGCGTCGATCGGCAATAGGAGAATCGGCGACCCGCCGGTCGCGTGCGAAGGATCGACGTCGTTTTGGATGCGCTCGGCAATCGTCCGAATGTGCGCGCGCGCTTGATCGTAGAGAATACGCTGGAACGCAAACGACAGAGCGATGGCGGCGATCGCGATGATCACGACGATCAGCGCCGCGTACCAGGCGGCGATGCGCGTGCGAAGCGAGTTGATCGGTCGTTACTCTTTGAGCGCGTACCCGACGCCGCGGACCGTCTGAATGAGCTTGTCGTCGTACCCATCGTCGATTTTGCCGCGTAAATACCGAATGTAGACGTCGATCAAATTGGAGTCGCCGAGAAAATCGCTGCCCCAGACGCCGTTGAAGAGTTCGTCGCGCGTGTGCACTTTGTTGCGATGCAGCAAGAGATATTCGAGCAGCGCGTATTCTTTTGCGGTGAGCGTTATCTTGTTGCCGGCGCGCTCGACTTCGTGGCGGTCACGATCCATCTTCAGATCTTTTGCCGTCAGGATGTTCTCCGCCGGCGCCCGGTCGCGTAACCGGGCGCGGACGCGCGCGAGCAGTTCTTCGATCGAGAACGGCTTGGAGAGATAGTCGTCGGCACCGGTATCGAGCCCGGAGACGCGATCGGGGATGCGGTCTTTTGCCGTGAGCATGATGACCGGCGTTTGGCTCTTGGTGCGGATGCGCTTGAGCACTTCGAGGCCGTCGAGTTTGGGAAGCATCCAATCGAGGATGATCAAGTCGGGCTCTTTGAGCGCGCGCTCGAGGCCCGTGAGACCGTCGCGCGCCGTCTCGACTTCGTAGCCTTCGTGTTTGAGTTCGAGTTCGAGAACGCGGCTGATCTGAACGTCGTCCTCGACGACGAGAATCTTGTACTTACGATCGCCGTTATTCAAAGGACTCCCTCAGCGGGTGCGCCGCGCAGGCAGCGCGCGCGGGAGAGTAAATTGCGAGATCCAAAATGCGGAACTCGCACCGACGACGACCCAGCCCAAGATGCTCGGAGAAACGTCGCGTTCGAGACGTTCGAGCATGGAGACGGCGGCACTCGCAAGACGCAGACCGGCGTCCGGGACCGAGGCGAGCACGGCGATCATGAGCCACACCGCAAGGGCCATGAGCGTCCCGATGACCCACACTTCCCACATCTTGAACGGCAACGCCGGGCGGTACACGGTAGCCGCAAGGATGCGTCCGTGCAGATCGGCCGGTGGTTGTTCGAGTTCGAGCGCAAAAAGCGCACGATCCAAAGCAGCGTCGTTCATTATTCCCTCACTTCTGCAACCGAGGCGCTGAGTGCTTTTCGCAACAGCTCTTTGGCGCGGAAAAGATGTGTCTTCACCGTACCCATCGGGACGTCGAGGATCGTGGCGATCTCGTCATACTGTTTCCCGGAGAGATGGTAGAGCGTGATGACCGTGCGGTACTTCTCGGGTAGCGCGTCTATTGCAGCGCGTAAGCGACGAGCCTCATCGCTCTGCACCGCGAGCCGCTCGGGTCCGGCGCCCGGGTCGGCGGCATCGGGGATTTCATCATACGTGTGCCGTTTGCGCCGAGCGAGCCGATCGCAGCACGCGTGATAGGCGATCGAGAGAATCCAGGTTGAGAACTTCGCCCCGGTGCGAAACGTCGCAAGTGCCCGAAACGCTTTGAAAAACGCCTCTTGCGTCGCATCCTTGGCTTCTTCCACATCGTGCAACGTGCGATAGGCGAGGTGGTAGACCGCGCGTTCGTAGCGCTCGACAAGATCGCCAAACGCTTCGCGCCGACCGCCCAGCGTTTGGGCGATCAGTTCTTCGTCGGTGACCATACGTACGAACGGGGGGAGTTCCGTCAAAGCGACTGCCACGGTATCCGCATGTACGGACGCGCTAGGTCGATGTTTCGAGCGGGACGGCGAAACATCGACGATTCGAAATCGTACATGGGGCACCACCCTCTACGAGGAGCTCGGACCATGATCACAACCGTCCCTTCGCCTCTTGGGTTCTCATGAACTTCGATCCAAAACGCCGCAGGCTGATCTTCGCATTGGCACTTGTCGAACTCGCCGTCATCGGCACAATGATCACTGCCGTTACCTGGCGTTCGGGCCGTTCGGGCCCGTCGGTCGCTATGGCAGGCGAGAGTGGCGTAAAACATCCGTCGTCAAGGCGGAATGCCGTTCCCGTTGGAGCCGATCCGCACGTGGTGATCGAGGCGGGGAATTTCGCGCTCGAAATCGTGGTCGGAAAAGACGGAGAAGTTGCCTACGAGGATCTCAGTCAGCATACCGGGGTGATTCGGACCGGAAAGCGCACGATCGCGCTGAGGACGACGGACGACGGAGCGACGCTCTCCGCAAGCGAGAGCGGCAGCATGAGCTTGGGCTTGAGCGATCATCGTATTCGCCTGAGAGTTCCGAAATCGACGAATCTCGAAATTACCGATTGCGGTTCGGCCTCGGTGGTCGACCTGGGCGGCGAAGTGCACGTGACGGCGCACAACGGCGGGGTCGATTTGAAGCATCTTTCGTCGGCCGTGGTCGAAATCGAAGCGAGCAACGGTGCCGTCGCGGCCGAAAACATCAGGACCGAATCGCTGACGATCCATTCTTCGAACGGCCGCGTCAACGCCAAACAGATCGCCCTTGCCGGGGATGAGCCCAAGCTGGATTTGAATGCGTCGAACGCGCCGATCGAATTTACCGGAAGGTTGGCGCCAGGTGGGACGTATTCGATGGAGGCATCAAACGGCAGTGTGAGCATCGGTTTGCCGCGCGACTCGAACACGATTGTTACCGCCTCGTCCTCGAACGGGTCGGTAAATGCCGATGACGGCATCGTGCTGCACGACGACGGTGATAACAAAGTTGCAACCCTCGGCGCGGGCAGCGGAGCCTTGACCGTCACGGCGTCAAACGGGTCGATTACTCTCTCTTACGTGAGTGGGGTCTAGCATGAGCGGCGGCGATATCGCTGGAATTTTCGCGATCTTCTTTATCTTTGGCGGCCCGATTCTGGCGTTCGTGATCATGCGCGTGCTCGCGCATCGCGAGCGCATCGAGATGATCAAGCGCGGCTATATTCCGAACATGGACAAGCGCGGATTTCGCGGCGGCTACACCCAGGCAGCGCCCTCGTGGGGCGCACCGGAAGCGGGACCCGCGCCGCAAACGCAGGTGGAATACTACGACGTCCCCGCAGCGCAGCGGGCACTCCGCGGCGGCATCATCACCACGTTCGTCGGCTTTGCGATCTTCATCGGCCTTTCGTTTATCGGTTATCACGCTCACGAAGGTGCCTTCGGCGGGCCGTCGCTCGAGCCGGGTCCGTGGCTCCTCGGCGGACTGATTCCGATGTTCATCGGCATCGCACAAATCATCATCGCGCTGCTCTCGGGCGCACGCTTTGGAATTCCGGTGAATCCGGCTACAGCGCCGCCGGTTGCTGGCTATGGCAACCAGCAACCTCCCCCCAACGTCGGCAGCAGCTACTACGAGCCGCCGCACCCGCAGACGCGCGCGGCGACGTACGGGGAAATCAAGCGGCCCGTGCCGCCGCCCGATCTTCGCTAGCGCTTAGACGCGAACGGAAATAATGAAGTAGGCCGCGTCGAGAACGCGACGCTGGCCGCCGCTGAGCAGACCGAAAATCTGGCTGCGCACGTCGGATGCGGCCTTCTGGCCGCGCCGCAGCGCGATGAGCAACTGACGGATGTTCGTCGTCTGGTCGTCGCTCAGGTTGAGAATCGCCGTCCCCGAGACCGATGGCACGATCCCCGAGCGATCTTCCGTCGCCATCGGCAGGCGCGGCGCTGAACCGGATCCGGTGATTTCGCTTGGGTTGCCGGTATCGACGCGGCGGATTCGTCCGAGATTGCTCACTAGTGTCCTATCGGCAAATATCGTGCAAGAAAAAAAAAGCGGAGCGCCTGAGCGCTCCGTTTTGCTTGTAGCTGGCGGGGGTTACCTGCAGTGGACGATCGCCATCGCCCAGCCCGCGGTCGTTCGCGTGCGAACGAGATAGCCGGCTTCGGTGCGATCGTAGACCTGATAGCCCGCTCTCAGCGCGTCGGCTAGGGTCCTGAACACCATAACTCCTGTCATCTCGATGCCCTCCTTATGGGCGTTTGGGATTGGGTCTCTGCTTCTATTAACGGACGTAGTGCCCAGCAAGTTCAGTAGGAACGCCTACAACAGTGTAAATATTCCACAGCGACGAAGATTGCCGGGATGCCCACTCTCCACATCGGACCAATGATTCAGACGACGCAGGTCATCGATCGGCGCGAGCCCGGACCGGGAATCGTGATCCTCGGACTGCACGCACCTGCGCTCGCATCGGCCGCTCGCCCCGGCCAGTTTGTGATGGCGATCCCGCCCGCAGGCGTCCAAGCCGCCGTTGCCCTGGGCGTGTACGAAGCGCGCGACGAGCGCGTGAGCGTGATGCTCGTCGAGGCGGGGCCGCGGACGCGAGCGCTCGCGTCGCTCGCGCCCGGCGCGACGCTCGAACTACTGGCACCCCTTGGGAACGGCTTCTTTCTCGACGACTTACCCGAGCATGTCGGCATCGTCGCCGGTGGTGTGGGCCTCGCCTCGGTGCTCTTGGCAGCCGAGGAGATCGTTCGGCGTGGCAAGCGTGCGACGCTCTACTACGGTGCGCGCACCGCGACGTCGCTAGTCGATCGCGAGCTGTTCGCTGCAGCCGGGTGCGCCATCGAATGTGCAACCGACGACGGTACGTTTGGGCACCACGGCTATGTCACCGATTTACTGCGCGCCGGCGAGGCGCCGACGCTGCTGCTCGCGTGCGGCCCGACGCCGATGCTTCGTTCGGTCGCGCGCGTCGCAAACGAACGCGGACTGCGCGCGCAGCTATCGCTCGAAGAGACGTTCGCGTGCGGCGTGGGCGCTTGCTGGGGCTGCGTGATTCCGCTCGATCGCGCGAGCGCTCAAGCGCCGAACTTCCCCGAAGCCGGAGCCGACGAATCGCGCAGTTACGTCCACGCGCGCATCTGCAAAGAAGGCCCCGTTTTTTGGGCTCACGAGCTGCGCTGGTGACCGCCGTGATTGCAAGAGAACCGAATCTTCGCACGCGTCTGGGCGGTCTCGATCTTGCATATCCGACGCTCATGGGCAGTGGATGTTATGGATCGGGCGATGAGTATGCACCGTTCATCGACCTCGCCGGAATCGGCGCGGTCGTGCTCAAAAGCGTCACACGTGCGCCGCGCCTCGGTAACCCGACGCCGCGGCTCGTGCAAACGCCGGGCGGCTTGCTCAACGCCATTGGTCTGCAGAATCCGGGGATCGATCATTATCTCGTGCACGATGTGCCGAAGTTTGCCGCGCGGCCATGCGGCGTCATCGGGAGCGTTGCGGGATTCTCGCTCGACGATTACGCCTACACCACCGAGAAACTCGGCGCGTGCGATGAGATCGACGCGATCGAACTGAACATCTCGTGTCCGAACGTCGGAAGCGAAGGCGAGACGTTTTCGTGCGACCCGCGCCTCACGCACAAAGTGGTCGCCGCAGCACGCAAGGCGACCGCGAAGACGCTCATCGTCAAGCTCTCGCCGAACGTCACGGACATCGCCGCGATCGCGCGCGAAGCCGAAGCGGCGGGAGCCGATGCGCTCGCCGTGATCAACACCGTGCGCGGCATGGCGATCGACGTGAATGCGTGGAAGCCGCGCCTCGGCAACGTGACCGGCGGTCTATCGGGCCCGGCGATCCGTCCGATCGCAGTGCTCGCCGTGTACGAGGTAGCACGCGCCGTCTCGATCCCGATCGTCGGTCAGGGCGGTATCGAAACGGTCACCGATGCGTTAGAATTTATTTTGGCCGGTGCGACGGCTGTGTCGATCGGGACGGGAAACTTCACCGATCCGCGTGCGCCGATTCGCATAGCTGCGGGCATCCGCGACTATCTTACGGAGCGCGGACTCGCATCGCTTGCAGATATTATCGGTAAAGCGAATGTCGGCTTCAAAAGTGCAGTCAGGGGAGATGAAGGCTAGTGCAACCTCAACTCGTCGTCGCCCTCGACGTTCCCACCCTCGTGCGGGCCGAAGCGCTCGTCGCGGCGCTCGCTCCGCTCGGCGTGACGTTCAAGATCGGCTATGAAGCGGTCTACGGTTTCGGCGATGCGATTCGTACGGTACTCGACCGCTCGAGCGCCCAGTACATGCTCGATGTGAAGTTGCACGATATTCCGCGCACGGTCGGCGCCGCGATGTCCGCGCTCGTTCGACCGGGTGTAAAGCTGGTGACGATCCACGCACTCGGCGGCGGCGAGATGATGAAAGCTGCGGTGGATGCGGCGGAAGAAAGCGCAGCACAACTCGGCATCGAGGCACCGGGGATTCTCGCCGTCACGATCTTAACGAGCATCGGGGCTGAGGATCTGGGCGAACTTGGCTTGAGCGGCGGACCCGGCGAGAACGCGATCCGGCTTGCCGCTCTGGCGCGCGACGCGCGCTGCCGCGGCGTCGTTTGCAGCGTGCGCGAAGTCGCCGATCTCAAGAGCTTTTTCGGTCACGATTTTGCAACGCTCTGTCCCGGGATTCGACCGGCCGGGTCGGCGCACGGCGATCAAAAACGTGCCGCGACGCCGGCCGAAGCGCACGCGGTCGGTGCGGATTATATCGTCGTCGGCCGCCCGATCGTCGAAGCCGCCGATCCCGTCGCGGCGGCGCAACAAATTCTCGACGAAGTGGGGCACGCTTGAGCGCTGACGTCTCGGAAACACTTTTCGCCGAACTACAAGCTCGCGGCGCGATCCTCGAGGGTCACTTCAAACTTTCGAGCGGACGGCATTCCAATCGCTTCGTGCAGAAGTTTCGCATCCTCGAAGATCCAAGGCTGGTCGAAGTCGCCGCAAAAGCCCTCGCGGACGCCGCTCGGCCGCACCGACCGACCGTCGTCGTGAGCGCGGCGGTCGGCGGCATCGTACTCGGCTACGAAGTCGCGCGCCAACTCGGCGTGCTCGGTATCTTCGTCGAAAAAGAAAATGGCGTGGCAACGCTACGCCGGGGTTTTGGCCTCGATGCGGGCGACCGGGCGTTCATCGTCGAGGACGTCGTGACGACGGGTTTGAGCGTGCGCGAAGTGATCGAGGTCGTCACGGCCAAAGGCGCCGCACCGGCCGCAGTCGGCGTGATCGTTCAGCGCAGTGAAGTCGACTTTGGCGTACCGACATTTCCGCTGTTGTATCTGCCGATCGAGAGCTACCCGCCCGCGGACTGTCCGCAGTGCCGGGCAGGCGAGCCGATCACCGAGCCCGGCTCGCGGTTTCTCAAGCCCGCATAGCGAAGAGCGGGGCATGGATTCCCCGGTCAACCGCCTCGTCCGTCCCGCCGTGCTCCGTCAGAAGCCGTACAAACCCGGTACGACGGTCGACCAAGCAAAAGCGCGGTATGGTCTCACGCACGTCGTCAAGCTCTCGCAAAATGAGAACCCGCTGGGGTGCTCGCCGAAGGCTGCGGCGGCCCTGGCGAGCGTCGGCGATTTGAGCGTCTACTTCGACGATGACTATCCAGAACTGCGCACGCGTCTTGCCGCGCCGTTCGGTTTGACCAAAGAGAACGTCATCGTCGGTCACGGCAGCAACGACGTGCTCATGACCGTGTTCGAAGCGTTCGTCGAATCGGGCGATGAGATCGTAATGGCGGATCCGACGTTTTCGCTCTTTCCGAAATACGCGCTTTTGCGCGACGGCGTGCCCATACGCGTACCGCTCGAGAATGGCGTGCACGATCTCGATGCAATGTTGGCCGCCATCACGCCGAAAACCAAGTTCGTCGTTGTCGTCGATCCAAACAATCCGACCGGCACGCAGGTCGATCCGGCCGCGTTCGACCGTTTCGTCGACGCGCTGCCCGCGCACGTTGTGCTCGTGCTCGATCAGGCGTATCGCGAATACATGCCCGCCCATAGCGTCGAAGGCGCGGACATCGTCAAACGCCGTCCGCTGACGATCGTGACGCGTACGATGTCGAAGATCTTCGGGCTTGCCGCGTTGCGGTTCGGTTACGGGATCTCATCGCAAGAGATGATCGAGGTCGTGCAGCGGGTGCGCACGCCGTTTAACGTCTCGGGCCCCGCGGTCGCCGCGGTGCTCGCGGCGCTCGACGATGCAGAGTTCATGGAGCGCACGCTGCGCACGAACGCCGCGGGAAAAGTCTATTTTGAACGCGCGTTCGCGCGCCTTGGCCTCACGTGGTATCCGTCGGCGGCGAATTTTATCGCGGTGCGTATCCCTGTCGTCGCCGAAGAAGCGTACGAAGCCTTACTCGCACGCGGCGTGGTCGTGCGCAGCGGCGACGGATTGGGTCTGCCGCATCATCTGCGGATCACGATCGGAACGCCGGAAGAAAACGCCGTGCTGATCGCTGCGCTCGAATCGCTCGTCGGCGCGTGGCGTGCCGCACCGGCGCTGGCGTGAACGCGGCGATCGCCATCCGTCGCGGCGAGCGTGGCGATCGCGAGTACGTCTACGACTTGGGTCGACGGACGGTCGATTCGAGCGTCTCGCCTCTGCGCGAGACGACGCTGCCGATCGTCGAGCTCGCCTTCGAACGCCTGGCAGAATACGTCTTCGATCAGTCGCACGTGACGCTGCTCGCCCACGAAGGCGATCGCAAGCTGGGATTCTTGCTCTTGCTCGACCAGTTGCCCGATGAAGTAACGGCGGCACCGCAAGCGTTCGTTGCGTACATGGCTGTCGAACCGTCGGCCCGCCGCAGCGGCGTCGGCCGAGCGCTCATCGCGGCCGCCGAAGTCGTCGCGCGCGAGCGCGGGTTGCCGCACCTTTCGCTCATGGTGACCGATGCGAACGCGGCCGCTGTCGACTTGTATACGAACGCCGGTTTTCAAACCGAGCGCCGCCTGCTCACCAAGGTGCTCGCGTGAGTTCCACCGTGACGCGGCGCATCGTCGTGGGTTCGATCGTCATCGTCGTCGCGCTAGCACTTATCTACGTCGCGCTCAAAATCCCCAGAACCCTCACGGTCTTCCTCATCGCCTCGTTCATCGCGTTCGGTGCGTACCCGCTTACCTCGCGCTTGGAGAAGCGCATGCCGCGGGCCGCGGCGATCGCGATCGTTTATCTCGGCTTGCTCGGCGCACTCGTCGTGGTGCTGCTGCTCGTCGTTCCGATCACGTTTGCGCAGGTCCAGGCGCTCTTGCTCAATAGCCCCGATTACGTCGTCGCATCGCAGCAATTGGTGGTGAAGTTCGAGCAGATCGTGCGCGCACGTTTGGGACCGCACGTGCAGTTTCCGAGTCTTGCCGACGTGCAGATGCTCGTCGGTCAACGTGTCGCCAGCGGTCTTTCGTTTGCGATCGCCTCAGCCGGATCGATTGCCCTGCAGACGATCGGTGCGCTCTTCATCGGCATCTCATCGCTGATTCTCTCGATCTTTTTCCTCGCACGCGGACGCGGCGTGTTGCGCTCGTTGCTCGTGCTCGTGCCGCCCGCGCGGCGCGAGTCCGTCCAGGTCCTGTTCATCGAAATCGCCTCGATCTTCGGCCATTTCGTCGCGGGACAGGCGCTGCTGAGCGCAATCGTCGGCGTCTCGGTATGGATCGTGCTCGCGCTCTCGCACTTCCAATTCGCTTTGCTCGTCGCTGTCGTGTGCGGCCTTGCCTACTCGGTTCCGTTCGTCGGAATGCTCGTCGCGCAAGTGCTCGCGGCATTGCTGGCGTTGCCGCAGGGTGCGGGAATGGTGCTCTGGGTGAGCGTTGCGATCTTCATCATCGCGCGTATCGGCGACAACGTGCTCGTGCCGAAGATCATGTCCGAATCCATCGGCGTCTCGCCGATCGGAGTGATGTTCGCGGTTTTCGCGGGCGGCGAACTTTTCGGCTTGCCGGGTTTGCTGCTCGGCATCCCCGCAGCGGCGCTGGTCAAAGTGCTCTTCCGCTTTTTCATCACGCCATACTTGGCGCGCCTCGAAGCCGATAAAATTCTCGAAGAACAGACGCCGACGATCGAGGTCACGTCCGAGTCGCTGAGCGTTACCGTCAGTAGTTAAGCGGGTTCGGCGCGCTCCATCACCTCGGGTGCACCCACACCGCAAAGAGCGAGCACGCTTGCCAACACGGTTTTCGCCGCAAGCGAGAGGCCCAGACGCGCGACGGTTACCTCAGCGTCGTCGCCGATGATCGTGCATGTCGTATAGAATTGGTGGAATTCACTTGCGACGTCGCGCGCGTAGCGCGCGATGCGATGCGGTGCGAGCGCTTGCGCGGCGTTGGCAACGACATCGGGGAACTCGGCGAGTCGACGCGCGAGCGCGAGTTCGGCCTGGTCCGTCAGCGTCGCGAGTGCCTCACCGCGCTGCGCGCGCTCGACGAGTGCCGCATTCTTCTGGGCGGCTTTGCGAACCACGGAGGCGATGCGCGCGTGACCGTACTGCACGTAGAAAACGGGGTTGTCGCTCGATTGCTCTTTGGCAAGCGCAAGATCGAACGTGAGCGGCTGGTCGGGGCTTAGCATGACGAAGAAGAAGCGCGCCGCATCGACGCCCACTTCATCGATGATGTCTTGCAAGGTGACGATCTGCCCGGCGCGTTTGGACATCGCTACGACTTCATCGCCGCGCATGAGCGTGATCTGCTGTGCGATGAGCACGTTGATTCCGCCCGGATGCCCATAGGCAGTCGCAAGCGCGTTCAACCGTCCGATGTAACCGTGGTGATCGGGACCGAGGATAATCTCCGCGCGATCGTTGCCGCGCTGGAATTTTTCGTAAAAGTACGCGACGTCGGCGGCGTAGTATGTAGGCCGGCCATCGGAGCGGATCACGACGCGATCTTGATCGTCGCCGGATTCGCTCGTCTTCACCCACGTCGCGCCGTCTTTTTCGTACGTGAGGCCCATCGAGCGTAGGCGTTCGAGTCCCGCTTCGATCGCGCCGCGTTCGTTCAGTTCTTTCTCGCTTTGCCACAGATCGTAATGGACGCCGAAGTGCGCGGCGATCTCACGCTGACCGGCAACGAGCGTGTCGCGTCCGAATTGGCGAACCGCGGGAAGCCACGCGGCCTCATCGGCTGTGCGCCAGGTCTCGCCGTCGCGCTCTCGCAGCGCCTCGGCGACGGGCAAGAGATAGTCGCCGGGATAGCCGTCTTCGGGGAACGGAAACTCCGGTTCCCATAACTGGCGGTAGCGCGCGTAGAGCGAGCGTCCGAGCGTATCGATCTGCGAGCCCGCATCGTTGATGATCCACTCGGTGAAGACGTCGAAGCCCGCAAAACGCAAAACGTTTGCGAGCGTGGCACCGATCGAGAGCGTGCGGCCCTGCACGACGACGAGCGGACCGGTGGGGTTTGCGCTGCCGAATTCGAGTGAGACTTTGACGTTGCGTTTGGGGCTTTTGCCGAACTCTGCACCCGCGCGCAAAATCGTCGCAACCGTGCGCTGCCAGAACGCAGGCACCAGATGCAGATTGATAAAGCCCACCACGGCGTGGCCGCTCTCGACCGTCGCCCGGACGTCGGGATCTTCGAGCGCGCGAGCGAGGATCGCACCGGCGATGTCGCTTGGCGAGCGGCGCGCGGTTTTCGCAAGCGAAAATGCCACGTTGGTCGCCATGTCGCCGAACTCGGCGCGGCGCGGCGGCTCAAAGTGAATCGCGGGCTCGGAGCCCGGATAGAGACTGCGGATCGCGTTTTCGAAGCGACCGGCGAGCTGGGGAAGCGTGAGGAGCGTACCCGCCTCAGTGGTGATAGGGTTCATTCCGGGCGATCTTCGCTGCGCGGTAAAGCTGTTCCAGCACGATTGCCCTCGCCCACTCGTGCAAGAACGTCAATTTCGAGAGCGACCAGCGTACGTTGGCCCGATCTTGCAGCGCCTTTGAAGCTCCGTAGGTCCCGGCGATGACGAAGGTGATCTTCGGCGTCCCGCCCACTGCGAGCGCCTCGATCCGGCTCGCCAGCTCTTCGCTTGCGATCTCGATGCCGGTGCGTTCGAGCAGCCACACGTGATCGCTTGGGGCGAGCAAGGCGAGAATTGCGTCGCCCTCGGTCGCTACCGCGCGCTCGGGTGCGCCGCCGTCCGCTGCCCGGACTTCGTCGAGCGTGAGGCGATGGTACGGTACGATTCGCTTCTGAAAATCCGCGACCGCCGATGCCACGTACGCCTCGCGAACCTTGCCGACGGCGATCAAACGCATTTGCATCGACTTTGCGTTCGCCACCAGCACGATGGTCCCTAACCAGCGGAAAGACACGAAGGATGCAGCGCCGTGTTGGATACACGTTTCTAACGTGGGCGCCACTCCGGCGACCGCGCATGTCCGATGCCAAAATCCGGCGCTCGTGGACGGGAATATATTCACGACCAGTTAGCGGCTGGTTTAAACGGGGACCTACTATCGACGTACTCGGCGATCGAAGGTTTCGGAACGGGATCGCCGTCCTCGCGCGTGCGGATATGTTTTTGACGGTGAAGCGAAGTGCCATACAGTCACGGGTTCAGCGTCTTTGACATCTCTGCGCGCGGAAGCGCTACGCCATTGCGAACATGATGTTCATGTTTTTCGACTATCCATCCATGTTTGGCAAAGAACGGCTGCGCGAGGAGGCTTGCGTGAGCCGTGAGGCGTTGGATTCCGGTCACGATCGCTTCTCGTTCGACGGTGGCATACAATCGAGCTGCAAACCCTTTGCCAACGGCTTCGGGCAAGCAAAATAACATGTCTATGTATCCTTCGTCCGTCATCGAAATCCACGCGGAAACAATGCCCTCGTCATTCGTGGCGACAAAAGTTTTATATTCTAGCAGATTTGGTAACCAGCGATCGGAATCTGGAACCGTCGGTGCCCATGCCTCAATCTGCTCCCGACTGTAAAGTGCGCATGCGATTTCACGGACGGAACGGTAGAAAATCTCGCACACGCGAGGAGCATCGTCAACCACGAATCGTCGGATCATCATTTCTCCGCATGGCTCCGGGACCACGTCGCCTGCTTCACGCATTCCCTCGATGTGCATCTCCATGGCAACGCGGATGTTCTCTCGACGTCGCGCTTATGGAGCCGTCCAACGGTCCGCCGCTGCAAATACCCTCGGACCGCGCGTTTGGGACGCATCAGCGCCGCTTATACGGAACGCGAATATCGACGTACTCGACGATTGAGGGTTCTGGAATTGGATCACCGTCTTCGCGCGCCCGTTGCGATGCAGCCGTCCATGTCGACGACATATGCGGAATAGCCGGTTGGCGTCGGCTCGAATACCACGGGGGTACTTCATCGTAAACCTGCCTGTCGGAGAATTCAAGACCGAGTCTTTGGCGCGATGTCGTCCGATTCTTTACCCGGAACCGTTACACGACCGGACTTCGCCTCTCGCACGTTTGTGGATCATGCGATGCGATAGCGATCGCCGTCGCGCACGAGCGCTCCCAGCAACTCGCATTCGCCGATCAATGCGAGCAATTCGCCGATGCCGAGTCCCGTACGTTCGGCTAGTATCTCGCACGTGCTTCCCTCACCTCCGACGGCGGCAAGGAGACGCCGTTGCCGTTCGTTGGTGAGCATTGCGAGCTCGTAAGCTGCGTTTTTGATCCGTGGTCGCCCGAGCGCATCAAGCACGTCGTCCGCATGTCGTACGAGTGTTGCGCCGTCACGGATAAGCGCGAGGCACCCCGCGACTTTGGGGCGATCCACATCGCCGGGGAAAACCAGGACGGGGAGCGAGCGATCCGCCGCCCACGATGCGGTGTTGAGCGCGCCCGAGCGTGCGGCGGCCTCGACCACCACAACGGCGTCGGCGAGCGCGGCGACGATCCCGTTGCGCTGCAAGAACTGATACGGTCGCACCGGTTCGTGCGGCGCATACGGCGAGAGAACGGCGCCGCCGCCCGCGATCATGCGTCGGGCGAGTTCGCGATTGCGCGGCGGGAAGAAATGGTCGTGCCCGCCGCCGAGCACGCCGAGCGTCGGGGCGCTGGCAAGGAGCGCGCCTTCATGCGCGGCGGAATCGATCCCAAGGGCAAGGCCGGAGACGATACAAACGCCTCCGAGACCCAGCTCGTGCGCGAGTCTGCGTGCGCGTTCTCGACCTCCCTCGCTTGGCGCCCGCGTCCCAACGATCGCGACCGTCGGGGCGGCAAGGCCCTCAAGCGATCCGGCAACGTATAATCCCGGGAGCGCCAGGCCCGCGAGGCGATCGCCGGCGATTTCGTCGAGTTCGGCGCGGGAAACGAAGCGGCGGCCGGTCGGTGGAAGGTCGGTTGCGTTCACACCCGCCTATCACGCCCTCGGCACGGGGCGGCAATTCCCCTCGTGAATCCCTCGTACGCCCCTCACGAGGATTGCCGCGATACCCTCGGAATACGGGGGGGCGATTGCGGCCGCGCCTCCCTTACCCAAGCGCGGCCGATGGGAGAAACAAACGAGATGGCAAGCCAAGCATACTGCGTGAAGTGCAAAACCAAGCGTGAAATGAAAGACGCCACGCAGATCACCATGAAGAACGGCCGCCCGGCGACCGAAGGCAAGTGCCCGGAATGCGGCACGAAAATGTTCAAGATCGGCGCCGCCACCTAGGCCAAGCCGAGTCCACGAAGTCGAGGAAGCCCGCACGTTGCGGGCTTTTTTGTTTGCCGGGCAGACATGTTGTGGCCTATACTCGAAGGGTGCCACTAGATGTTGTACCGCTGGGGGACTAGACTCTGATCTGCCCCACCTGCCGCAAGAGCGAGACACGCGTCGTCGACAGCCGCGACGATGAGTCCGTGGTCAGGCGCCGCCGTGAATGTCTGGCGTGCAAGCAGCGCTTTACCACCTACGAACGGATCGAGGCACCGCGTCTCTTCGTCGTCAAAAAAGACGGCCGCCGCGAGCAGTGGAACCGCGACAAGGTGCTCTCGGGGCTGCGTCGCGCCTGCGAAAAACGCCCCGTCTCCGATGCCCAGATGGACGAGGTCATCTCGAACCTGGAGCGCGAACTTTTTTCACGTGGCGAGAATGAAGTTGCCTCGACCCTCGTCGGCGAGAAGCTGATGGAAGCCCTCAAGGTGCTCGATAAGGTGGCTTACATCCGATTTGCCAGTGTCTATCGCTCGTTCCGGGACGTGGAGAGTTTCCAAGCCGAACTCTCGGACCTGCTTGCCAAATAATAACGTCCGCATCGGTGTCCTCCGCCTGCCGGAGGGCATCGGTTTGCCTCTGCCCGTTTATATGAGCGCCGATTCCGCCGGGGCCGACGTCGTCGCTGCCGTTGCCGAGGACCTCGTTCTCGCTCCGCTGGCGCGCGCGCTCGTGCCGACCGGCTTTGCACTCGAGATTCCGGCCGGTTATGAAGTGCAGTTGCGACCGCGCAGCGGCCTTGCGCTCGAGGCCGGACTCACTCTGCTCAACGCGCCCGGGACGATCGATGCGGATTACCGCGGGCCGGTCGGCTTGATCGTCGCAAATTTGGGAAGCGAACCGTACACGATCCGCCGCGGCGACCGCATCGCGCAGATGGTCGTCGCGCCGGTGATCCAGGCGCTCTTTCGCGAAGTGACCGAACTTGGCATGAGCGATCGCGGTGCGGGCGGCTTTGGGAGTACGGGACGATGAACGTCTATGTCGTCGGCGCAGGTGCCGTCGGACGCTATTTGGGTGATTTGCTTGCGAAGATCGGCAACGACGTTGTGTACGCGCCGCGCGACCTCGCTGCCGTCGAGCGGATCGAAGCCGACCTTGCCATCGTTGCCGTCAAGTCTTTCGATACCGACGGTGCAATCGCGACGCTCACACGCGCGCTGAGCGATCCCGGCAAGACGACGATCGTCACGCCGCAAAACGGCGTCGGTAACGAAGAGAAACTCGCGGCGGCCTTCGGCGCGGATGCGATTATGGCGTGCGCGCTCACGGTGCCGGTGGGCGTCGATCGCGACGGGCAATCTCAAGCCTCGAATGCCGGCGGCATCGCGTTTGCGCCCGTCGGCGCGTCGAGCCACAACTGGGTGCTCGCGGCGTTCGGTTCCACCGGCATCGCCGTGCAGTCGGCGAGCGACTATCGTTCGCTCAAGTGGTCGAAGCTGGCGCTCAACGTTGTCGCGAACGCATCGTGTGCGATTCTCAACGTCCTGCCCGAGCGACTCGTCCATCTCGATCACGTCTTCGAATTTGAAATTCGCGCGATCCGCGAAGTGCGTGCGGTGATGAAGGCGCAAGGCATCGCCGCGATGGATTTGCCGCGCTATCCCGTGCGCGTGCTGCAGGCTGTTGCACAGATGCCGACCCCGGTGGCACGGGCGATTCTTGCGAGTCGCGTCGCGGGAGCGCGCGGTCGCAAGCCGCCCTCGCTCCTAGGGGACTTACGCGCGGCGAAAAGCCAAACGGAAGTCGATGTCCTCAACGGCGCGGTCGCCGCCGCCGGGCGCGCCGCGGGCGTCAAGACGCCGGTGAATGCTGTCTATGCACGAATCGTGAGCGACATCGCGAACATGCCGCAGCTCTGGGCGAAATATCGCGAACGCCCCGATGCCCTCGACGCGGAGATCCGCGCCGAAATCGCGCGCTACGCACGCGCCGTCCCCGCCTAAGCCGACCCGAGGAGGATCGATGCGCCATCCCAACGTCCCCGAGAGCCTCGATAGCTGGAGCATCCTGCACCGGATGTTCCGCTTCGATCGCCGCCGCTGGGATCAGTTGCCGCTCGAACGCAAGACCGCTATCGCCGAACAAGCGCTGCCGGTACTGGCGACGCTCGCGCGCGATCCGAATGCGGACTTGGGCCTCGCGCAGATTTTGGGTCACAAAGCCGACCTGATGTTCACACACTATGCGAAGTCGTTCGATGCACTCGGCGAGATGCAGGTCTCAATCGACCGACTCGAACTACGCGACTATCTCGAACCGCTGGCCTCGTACGTCTCGATTCTCGAGCTTGGGCTCTACGAGGCAACCGGGAAGATGCACGCGGATCTAACGGCGCGCGGACTTAAACCGCATTCCGATGATTGGAACGCCGCATTCGACGAAGCGCTTGCGATGCAAGCGCGCGAACCGCGGAATGCCGGCCGGCTGTGGGCAAAGATCCCGCATCGCCGCTACGTGTGTTTCTATCCCATGGATAAGAAGCGCGGAGAAGCTGTGAACTGGTACATGCTGCCGTACCGAGAGCGCGCGGACATGATGCAAGACCACGGCAAGATCGGGCGCTCGTTCCATGGCCTCGTGAACCAGGTGATCTCCGGCTCGATCGGATTCGATGATTGGGAGTGGGGCGTCGATCTCTACGCCGACGATCCGATGACGTTCAAGAAGCTCGTCTACGAAATGCGTTTCGATGAGGCGAGTGCCAAGTATGCGGCGTTCGGCCAATTCTGGACCGGGATGCAATTTTCGGTCGCGCAGCTGCCGCAGTTTCTCGCGGGTGAGGCCTCACCGCAATTGCTGGCCGAGGATACGCGCGAACTCGTTTCGCGCTAAGCTCCGGAGCGTGCGAAAGACCGCGGCGCTCGCCGCTGCGCTGCTGATGCTCGCCGCGTGTTCGCGTGAAGCGCCGTGGGAGTCGTTCAAAACCGCACCCGCGTTGCTCGGCGTGCAGACTGTAACGCTCGGTAACGTCCTCATTCCGGCAAAAATCGACGGCATCGGCTGGAGCTGGCTGCAACTCGATCTCGGCGCGGACACGACGTTTCTCTACGGCGGAACGATCCGGCGTTATCACGTGCCGATCGGCGCCGATGCGCGACTGCACGGGGCGCTCGGCGCGCACGAGCAGTCATTCGACGGCGTGGTTAGCGGAACGATTGATGCTGGTCAAAGTGACGGTCGACCGATCGTCGGGATCCTCGGAGCCGATTTTTTCATAACGCACGCACTCGCACTCGATCTCGTTCACAACCGATACGCGCTGGCACCCACCGTCGGGCAGTTGCCGAACGATGTCAGCGACGTTGTGTACGTCCCGATGCGTTACGAATCGACGGGCACGTACCGCAACAAGCTCGTGTTGGCGATGCAGGTCGGTCAGCAGAAATACGAACGCGCGATGCTCGATGTCGGCTCGAGCCCGTTCGCGCTCGTGGTCAACGTACGCGATTGGCCCGCGATCACGGGTCGATCCCTCCGCGATCGACGCAATACGCGCGTTAACGCGAATCAGTTCGGGTTGCCGGTCGCGCTGATTGGCGCCCCAACGGCCGGCGCGCTGCACGTCGGATCGGCGAGGCTCGCATCACCGCTGGCCTATGCCGTAACCGCAGGGACGAGCGCCGCCGCAATCGCGCAGCCGTTCGACGGTGTGATCGGCAACGCGCTTTTCGCAGGGCACGTGCTGGTAGTCGATGTCCCCGCGGGTCGACTCGGTATGAAAGTTGCGCCGTGATCGCCGAACGGCCCGACGGCAAGGCCCTCTTACAAATTTGTTCGCTTGCAGCTCCCGTGCGCGAAGGTTCGTGCGCGTGGTGCGCGGCCGAACTTCCGCCCCGCCGTCGCACGTGGTGCAGCGACAAGTGCGGCGCTGCGTTCTGGACCAATCATTGGTGGACGCTCGCACGCAGTGCCGCAAAGCGGCGCGACAAATACCGGTGCGTTCAGTGCGCGCACAAACCGCCCGTGCGCCCGAGCAAGAAGACGGCGGCGACCCACAAGGCGTATCTTGCCGCGATGCGCGACTGGCGCAAAGCCAAACGCACGGATCGCTTGGAAATTAACCACATCGTTCCGTGCAACGGTTCGCACGGGATTCTCAGCTGCTCGCATCATTTGGAAAATCTTGAAACGCTGTGCGTTGCGTGTCACCGCGTTCACACGAGTGCGATTCAACGCCCGGCGTGATCGACGTCGGGTACCTGCGGCCGGGTGAAGAGTACGCAGCAACCGAACTGCTCGCCGCTGTTGCGGCCGAAGGGCGCTGGATCGGAACGGAGCTGCCCCTGGACATCGAGGCGCGTACGGCCGGCTTAGTCGGCGCGATCGCGATCGGGCAGCAAACGATAATCGTCGCGCGCGCGCAAGGCACAATTGTCGGAACGCTTGGACTGTTTCGCGGACCGCACGGCGATGAGGGAACGCGCTTTCTTGGGCTGATGGTCGCCGCCGCTTGGCGTGGAGGCGGGATCGGCTCGGCGCTGCTGACGTTTGCGATCGCTCACGCTCGACGGATCGGCCTGACGACGCTCGCGCTCGACGTCTTCGTCCATAACGAATCGGCGCGGGCGCTCTATCGCCGCTTCGGTTTTCTTGAAGAAGAAGTCTTGAGCGAACACGTCACGCGTGCTGACGGAACGCGTTGGGATGTGATTCGCTGCCGCCTGTCGTCCGCGTGACTCCGTTGTGGTAGCGCGCGAAAAAGTGGGGATACGACGTCCACGAACGATCAAAATATCGAAGAGTTTGCTGAGGAAGAACAGCGTATTTTACAGGCTGGAAGTGGCAAAGCGGCCCACGAACAAGACCGTCCCGAAGCGATTCGCGTCGAGCGGGAGCTTTGGAATCTGCTGCGCCAACGTCTTGCTAAGGAAGAATTCGGCCAGCATCCCGCAGAGACCGAACTGCGCAAGGCCCGCGTCGTCGAGAATTACGTCGAGTAGGTCGCCTCTGCGCTGGTGCCTTCGAAAAGCTGACTGAGGGCCGAAGTCGCATTCCATTCGTGTCATGGCAGTATTGCGGAAATGCGTCAAACGTCACCGCAACCACCCAGAGTCGGCAGCTACAGTAGAGGGCAAGTATGCCCTCCTTAAACCTGGACCCAAGCGGTCTGCACCTCTGTTCTAATTCCGCGTGCGAGAGGCTATCTGCTTGAACCGACGTCTCGCGGCGTTCTTCGTGGCGCTCGTTAGCGCCGAAATTGCCGGTCAGATTCAGGAAGTCGCAATCGGGTGGTACATCTTCACGTTGCACCACCGCGCGTTCGATTTAGGTCTCGTCGGGCTGACGTTGTTTCTCCCGACGATCGTGCTCGCGCTCGTCGTCGGCCTCGCCGCCGATCGCTTCGACCGCAAATCGATCATCATTCTGACGATCGCGTGCGAAGCGATCGCAACGGGTTGCTTCGTCATCCTCTCGAACCTGCACGTGGATCGATTGGCGCCGTATCTCGCGCTGATTCTGCTGCTCGGAATCGCGCGTGCTTTCGCTGCGCCGGCCGAACGCGGCATGCTGCTCAATCTCGTGTCGCGCGACCGATACATGCATGTCTCATCGCTCTTTTCCTCGATTCGGAAAGTCGTGCAAGTCGGCGGACCGGCGCTGGGTGGAGCGCTGGTCGTAGTGGGCACGCCGGTCGCCCTCACGACGGCGATCGTGATGCTCGCCATCGGCGGTGCGGCCATTGCGCTCTTGCCGCTTCCGCGCCGTCTTTCGGAAGCGCCTGCATCGCAGGCGAGCTGGCACGACGCACTCGGCGGACTGCGGTTCATTCGCGCGCAGCCCATTATTTTGGGCGCGATCTCGCTCGATCTCTTCGCGGTACTCTTCGGCGGCGCGACGGCGCTCCTACCGGCATTCGCCGACGCGATCTTGCACGTGGGTCCGTTCGGTTTGGGCGTGCTGCGCGCGGCCCCATCGGTCGGTGGCTTCATCATCGCGGTGTTGCTCGCACGCAAGCCGCCAAAAAATCACGTCGGACGCACGTTGCTACTTGCGATTGCCGTCTTCGGACTGGGTACGATCGTCTTCGGACTCTCGCAATCACTCTGGCTCTCACTCATCGCTCTTGCAGTGCTGGGCGGAGCCGATATGATCAGCGTGGCGATCCGCTCGGGACTCGTCCAGCTCAACACACCGGATGCCATGCGCGGTCGCGTCTCAGCGGTCGAGAACGTCTTCATCGGCGCATCAAACGAACTCGGTGCGTTTGAATCGGGGACGCTCGCCGCACTGCTCGGCACGATTCCGAGCGTCGTGCTCGGCGGAACGGCGACGCTCGCGGTCGTCGTGTTATGGGCGCTCGTCTTCCCGCGTCTTGCGAAGATGGATGCGCTACACGAGCCGTGATGCTTCGGCGGGATGACCGTTTCGGGGAAGGGGCAGTTCAACGATGAAGTCGGTGCCAAATCCCGGAGAAAAATCTACTCCGTTACGCCCTAACGCATGCGATTAAATAGCAGGCATCGCAACCGGAAAGGCCGGATACGGCCCTGCGGGATGAAAAGATACGGGCGTAAACTCGCCGTTTCACAAATTGTGCGAATCGCGTTCGTGGCGTTTGTCGCGCTATCGAGCGTCGAATCGACCGTGAGCGTCGCGGATCCGGCTGGATCGGCCGTATTCGATCGCGCGAAAACGCTTTGGGCGATGATGAAGTATCCCGAAGTCACAGAGTATGTCGTCGCCGTTACCGTAACATCGGCGGGGAGCGTCCGAACGGACCGCTACACCGGAGAGGTGAAATCCACATCCGGGGAATTTCGTGTCAACAAGTTCAGCGACTACGAAATCGCGCATCCGCACGTACCGCACGGGATCAATTTCGTCGCAGGTTTTTCCGCAGGAATGCGTTATGGACCCCAAACGGTGGACGGAATTGTGCTGAATCCGCCGGCTGCCGTCGAGCGTTTTGCGGTTCCCGAGATCTCGCCGCTGTACTCGTTCGGCATCCGTTCTTGTTCGAGTCGCACCGCAAATCGCGTACGTGCGGATGACAATGTGAAAGTGATCGGTTCCATCGCCACCAACGCCGATCGTCGGTATCGGGTCACGATCGTCGGCGATGAATCCGTGGACGGGCAAGAGACCACGCACCTTGCGCTGATTGCCGTCAGCGAACCGAAGTCGAATCGTCTTCGCGACGTGTGGGTCGCGAAGGCAACCGGCGCCGTCGTACAAGCGCGAACTGACGGAAATTTTTCCGGGAAGAGCGCAAGCGGAACGCCGTGGCTCGTGCACTTCGTCACAACCGATGGTGCGACGTACATCGAGAGCGAGGCCACCGAAGCTCCGCTAAAGTGGGGCCGCGCGAGACTCGATTCGGTGCGGATCGTCTTCGAGCACGTGCAGGCCGCACCGAGATCGCTTACACTCGCGTTTGCAATCCCTGCGGACTTGTCCAATCTCAATGCCGTCGTCGAACCAAGCGAAGACGCTGCGCCTAGCGGATGTCCGGCGCGACCGTAAGCTGGGGCGCACAAACCGTTCCGTTCCTATGCGGCGCTCGATCGGGCACCGCGCTCGATCATCCGGTAGAGCAGTGCTTCCGCAACGTGTTCGCGCGTGATTTTTTCGGCGGCGGCAAGGTCGGCGATCGTGCGTGCGACGCGGGCGATGCGGTCGAACGCACGGGCCGAGAGCGCGCCGCGCGACATCGCAATGCGGACGAGTTCCATCGCTGCGGGTTCGAGCGGGCAGAGTGCACGGACGTCTGCGCCGTTAATCTGCGCGTTGCTCGCAACGCCGGAGTCCGCGAGGCGCGCGCTTTGGCGATCGCGTGCAGCGTCGACGCGAACGCGAATTGCCTGCGACGATTCCGCGGGCTGGGCGTCGACCATCTCTTCGAAAGATATGCGCGAGACCGTAACGTGAAGATCGATGCGATCGAGTAGCGGCCCCGAGAGCTTTGCAACGTATTTATCCACCATCGCATCATCGCAGCGGCAGTCGTTCGTGCGGGTGCCGCGATAGCCGCACGGGCACGGGTTCATCGAGGCGACGAGCGTGAAGCGTGCCGGATAGGTAAAGGTCCCGGCGGCGCGCGCAAGGGTGACGGTGCCTTCTTCGAGTGGTTGCCGCATCACCTCGATTGCGCTACGGCTGAATTCCGGGAGTTCATCGAGGAAGAGCACCCCGTGCTGCGCGAGGGAAATCTCACCGGGCTTGGGGATCGTTCCGCCGCCAACGAGTGCCGTCTGCGAAATCGTGTGGTGTGGAGAACGAAACGGTCGTGTCGTTACGATTTGCGGCGTGTCACCGAGCAGTCCGGCCACCGAGTAGATCTTCGTTACATCGAGCGACTCTGCTCGGCTCATCACCGGCAAGATCGAAGGGAGCCGTCGCGCGAGCATCGTCTTGCCGCAACCCGGCGGTCCGACGAACAACACGTTATGGCCGCCGGCGGCCGCGATTTCGAGCGCGCGTTTCGCGAGCACCTGCCCGCGAACGTCTGCGAAGTCGCCGTCGTCACTGCACGGCGTGCGGTCGAGCGTGAGCGGCGTTGTCCGGCGACGCCATTTCGCCCCGTGTCCGAGCACGACTGCGATTGCATCGGAGAGTGTCGGTACGGCGTACACCTCGAGCCCGTCGAGCAGGGTTGCCTCGGCAAGATTCGCAGCGGGGAGAATCACTTTGGTGAAACCGTCCGCGCGCGCTGCGATGAGCATCGGCAGCATTCCGGCGACGGCCCGAAGCGTTCCATCGAGCGCGAGTTCTCCCACGGTCACAAAATCGGCGAGCGAGGCACCCTCGAGTTGATCGTCTGTTGCAAGTAAGGCGAGGGCAATCGGCAGATCGTAGCCGGGGCCGGCCTTGCGGATATCCGCCGGCGCCAGGTTCACGAGCAGCCGTCCGGGTGGATATCCGAATCCCGAATTGACGATCGCAGCCCGTACGCGATCGCGCGCTTCATTTAACGCACGATCGGGGAGCCCGATGATCGAGAAGGTCGGAACGCCGGGCGAACTGTCGGCCTCGACGCGCACGATGTGCCCGTCGACCCCGCGCATCGCGCAAGTAAAAGCAGCAGAGAGCATGCGTCTCCATCACGCGCTGCTTCGTGCGCCGCTAGGTCGTTTGCGCTGCCGTCCGGCGATCGAGCCATGCTGTCAACGTTTGCAGCACCAGCGGATCGATCATATCCTGGATCCTAAAATAATGCTTGACCGTAACTGCTGGCGTGCGAGGCTCTTCCGCGCCGACCTTTATGAACATTCGAGAGCGCATTGCTCAATTCTAAGAAGATCGCATTTGGACCGATCCGCTCGTCGCGATCGTTGGGTCTGCTGCCGTGAACAAGGACGACTGCGGGCAACGGTCCGCGCGTTCCATCTGGGATCCTCAGCGCGGCGGAGAGCGTAACGCCGTCGGCCGACATGGAAGTGACATCGTCACTACGAAAGTGGGGGGCGTTCGTGGGGAGTGAAGTCGGCACTGTCGTTGTGATGCTCGTTACGGCTCCGGTTGCAGCCGAGGACGCAACGCGGGACAGCAATCGGATTTCCGAGTGCGTTTCGGGTGAACGTATGTCGTTCACGTCAGGGTTGCCGGGTCGTACCAGAATGTTTCTTGAATCGAACCGAGCAGAATCGTCACATTCGCATCGGTCGCTGGGACCGATGAGGGTCGTTCAACGTGAAAATCCGGCACAACGCTCGCCACGACTCGCGGACCGCCCCGGAGCACAGCCATCGTCAGTGTTTTTGCGCCGTTGGACTGCCTGAGTGCCGGAATGATGAACGGCGTTCCGATGAAGTTGCCGCTCAGGGCCATGGTGGAGCCCGTCGGGTCTGCAGCGATGGCGACACGCCGTCCCGGGATCTCGATTGTTACGCCGTGCGTTGTTGGTTTCACGGGCGTATGCTGCGAACCGCCCGGTGCCCGCAGATCGGCTTCATACGAGAAGAGAGCGAGCTTTGCCGATTCATAGCCGCGCGTGCGTATTGACGGAGACGGCCCCTTGGGTGAGGGTCTCGACGATGTCGAAACTCTCCGGGTCCTCCCGAACGACTTTTGCCGCAGGCCCGGCCCCGGGCACAAAAAGTGCGACGAACGTGGACAGGGCGCCGAACGTGCAGCGACGTCCGGACGACCGTTTCATGAGGGCGTGTAAACCCCGCCTGCAGGTCGTGCGAAGGCATCGATTTCGGACCCCCGGAACGCTGGAATCCATGAATCCTTTCAGTTTCCACACCGTGCACAGGTGTGCGGGCCGCCACTGTGGATAACGCCTCGCACCAGCCCCGCGAAGCGCACATCGACACCGCGGCCGTTCACGCCGGGTCCTTCCCACAGCCGGAAAATCGGCCGTCCAGCCCCGCCCTCTATCAGGCCTCTTCCTATGAATTCGCTGACCTCGACGAAGTGGAGGCAATCTATAGTGGAGGCCGCCAGGGATCGATTTATGGGCGGTATGGCGGTCCAAACGCGCTCCATTTCGAGTCAGCAATGGCCGAACTGGAGTTTTCCGAGGATTCCGTCGGAGCCGCAAGCGGCATGGCTGCAATCGACGCGGCCCTAGCTTTAGTGCTCCGGGCGGGTGATCGAGTGATTTGCACCACGGAGTTGTACGGCGGCACGTATTCTCTACTTGAGAATGATTACCAAGAACGCGGCGTGAGCGTCGATTTCGTCGACCAAACGGACCTTGCGGCCGTCGAAGCCGCCTTCGAACGCGCGGACGCTAAGGCACTCTATGTAGAGTCCTTAACCAACCCCCTCATGCACGTAGCCGACATCCCGCGTCTGGCCACGATTGCCCACCGGCATGGGGCGATCTTGATCGTTGATGCGACGTTCGCGTCGCCAGCCCTTGCGCAACCGGTCCGCTGGGGCGCGGATCTGGTGCTCCACAGCGTTGGAAAATATTTGGGCGGCCACGGCGATGTCGGGGCCGGGGTTCTCTCGGGTCGGCGCGATCTCATCGAGCGCGCCCGCGCTTACCTCGTCCGCACCGGGGCCACGCTGCCGCACTTCGAAGCGTGGCTAGCGCTGCGCGGCGTGAGGACCCTTGGCCTGCGGATGACCCGACACTCGGAGAACGCCCGCGCGGTCGCGGCGGCGCTTGCGACCATGCCCGGAATCGTCCGCGTCCATCACCCTTCGCTTCCGAGCCATGCGCAACACGCGCTAGCAAGCGAACTCTATCCACAGGGGACGGGCGGCATCGTCGCCTTCGACATCGTCGGCGGGCGGGCCGAAGTCGCGCAGTTCGTCAAAGGTCTCGAGACGATCGCGATCGTTCACAGCCTCGGTGAAATCGCATCGACGATTTCGTACAGCGTTGTAAGTTCGCATCGCCCGGTGCCCAAAGCGACGCGCGACAAACTCGGTGTGACCGACGCGACGCTGCGTCTTTCGTGCGGAATCGAACACCCAGACGACATCATCGCAGACCTCGCGCGCGCGTGCGCAGGGGTATCTGCACGCATTCCCGCATAGCTCGCGGCTGGAGGACTTCTATGGTTCAACGTTTTCTCACGTGCGCGGTTGCCGTCACACTCGGCGCAACATTTGCCGGTTGCTCGGCGAAGACTGAGACGTCGTCGTCGACGACGACCTCATCGAGTGGAACGAGCTCTTCGTCGGCTGCCCCCGCGAGCGGTTCCAAAGTCATCGGCTTCTCGGTGCAAAATCGTGAAGCACAGTTCTATCAGCAGCTTGAAGCCGGTATGAAAACCGAAGCTGAAAAAGCGGGCTACAGTCTCACCGTCGTTGACGCAAGCCGCGATAACTCAAAACAACAGAGCCAAGTCGAAGACTTCATCTCGCAAAAAGTTGCGGCGATCGTGATTACGCCGTACGACTCCAAAGCCATCGGCAGCGCGATCGCCGAGGCGAATAAGGCCGGAATTCCGGTCTTTACCGCCGATATCGCGAACGCGTCGAGCAACGGCACGGTCGTCGCGCACATCGCAAGCGACAACGTCCAAGGCGGCGCACAGGCAGCGAAGCTCATGTGCGCCGCATTGCCCGGTAAAGCCGGTGCCGTTGCGATTCTCGATGAGCCCGAAGTGACGAGCGTCCAGGACCGCGTGCGCGGTTTTAAAGCCGAGCTCGCCAAGAGTTGCCCGAACGCGAAGATCGTTGCGGATATCGACGGCGGCGGCGAGCGAGCCAAAGCGAGTAGCGCGACGGACGACATCTTGCAGTCGCATAAGGATCTCAAAGGTGTCTTCGGCATCAACGATGATTCGGCACTCGGCGCCGCAAAGTCGATTCAAGCTGCGGGTATGACCGGAAAAGTGCTGGTCGTTGGTTACGATGCGACACCCGAAGCTCAAACCGCAATCAAAGCCGGTACGATGTACGGCGATGCCATCCAGCATCCAGATCAGATCGGCGCGAAGACGGTCGATGCAATCACCGATTATTTCGCGGGTAAGAAACCCGCCGCGAAGATCGCGGTCCCGGTCGGAACGTTCACAAAGGCCGACACGAAATAGGCCCGCTGCTCGCGATGCGCGGCATCGAGAAGTCGTTCCCTGGGGTGAAGGCGCTCTCGGGTGTGACGCTCGATGTCAGCGCGGGCGAACTGCTGGCACTCGTCGGTGAGAACGGCGCGGGCAAGTCAACCCTGATGAAGATTCTCTCCGGTGCGCAGCCCGCAGACGCCGGAGAGATCGTCGTCGACGGCGCGGTCGCAAAAATTGCCGGGCCAAAAGACGCCGAGCTTCTTGGCATCGGGATGATCTATCAGGAATTCAACCTCGTCCCGGACCTGGGCGTGATCGAAAATATCATGCTCGGCATCGAGCCCGTGCGCGGGCTCTTTCTCGATCCGCAGGGTGCGACGCACGCGGCGAGCACGGTGCTCGCCGAACTCGGCATCGAATTGCCGCTCGACGTTCCCGTGCGGCGCCTTTCGGTGGCGCAGCAGCAGATGGTCGAGATTTGCAAGTGCCTTGTGAAGAAGGCGCGGCTCATTGTGATGGACGAGCCGACCGCGGCGCTGACCGACCGCGAGATCGACCGGCTTTTCGAATTGATCCTGCGTCTGAAGAAGAGCGGCGTTGCGATCATTTACATCTCCCATCGGCTCGAAGAATTACCGCGCATTGCCGACCGTATCACGGTGCTGCGCGACGGCAAGGCGATCGAGACGCGGGCGCTGGCCGATCTGCCGCAAGATGAAATGATTCGCCTTATGGTCGGGCGCGCGCTCGACGCGCACTTCCCCGAACTGCCCCCGGTCCCAACTGGCGCACCGGTAATGCTGCAAGTCGCCGGGCTCCGGCGCGGGAATCGCGTGAACGGCGTCGATTTTTCCGTGCGAGCGGGCGAGATCATCGCGCTTGCCGGGCTCGTTGGTGCGGGCCGAACCGAAATCGTGCGCGCGATCGCAGGCGCCGACGTGCCCGATGCGGGGACAGTTACGGTCGAGGGCAAGGTCGTGCGGATCACGAGCCCGCGAGTCGGGATCGCGGCGAAGATCGCTCTGATTACCGAGGACCGGAAGAACCAGGGCCTCGTGCTTGGGATGAGCGTGCGTGCGAATACGACGCTTGCCCATCTCGAACGATTCACCACGCGTGGCTTCATCGACAAACACAAAGAAGATACCGCCGCGAACAAGTCGATCGCCGAGCTGCGAATCCGCACGCCGAATGACGAACAACTCGTGCGCAACCTCTCCGGTGGAAACCAGCAGAAGGTCGTTTTGGCGAAGTGGCTCGTCGGCGACGCGCGCATCTTTCTCTTCGACGAACCGACGCGCGGCATCGACATCGGCGCGAAAGCGGAAATTTATACGTTGATGGTCGATCTTGCTCGCAAGGGAGCGGCAATCGTGATGGTCTCAAGCGAACTGCCTGAAGTCTTAGGCATGGCGCACCGCATCCTCGTCATCCGCGATGGTCAGATCCGCGCCGAATTCTCACATGCCGATGCGACGCAAGAGAAGATCATCACCGTTGCTGCCGGAGCCGCGGCGTAATGGCCGAAGTCCAGGCCGAGGTCCGGGCGAATCTCGAAAACCGTGCCGGCGACGCTCGCGCGAAAGCGTGGCGTACGTATTGGACACGCTTCGGCATCTTCGCTGCCGTGCTTGCGGCGATCATCGTCGTCGTCAACATCTTCACGCACGGCAACTTTCTCACTGCCGGTAATCTTACCAATGTCTTACGTCAGATCACTTACAACGCGATTTTGGCGATCGGTCAAACTTTCGTCATCATCACCGGCGGCATCGATCTCTCGGTCGGTTCGCTGATCGAACTTTCCGGCGTCGTCATGGCGCTCTTCGCGAACGCGACCGGGCTCGACGGCGTACTGCTCGTACTCGCAACACTGCTCGTCGGCGTGCTCGTCGGCGCTTTTGCTGGATTCGTCAACGCGGTTCCCGTCGTGCGCTTAAATCTGCCGCCGTTCATCACGACGCTTGCGATGATGCTTATGGCTCGTGGGCTTGCGTTCAAGCTCAGTCACGGTCAACCGATCGCACTCAACACCCATGCCTTCGACTCGATCGGCACCGGTTATATTTTAAGCGATGTCCTCGCTCCGCTGCATCTGCCCGGCATCCCGATCGCCGTGCTGTGGATGCTCGCGCTGGTCGCGATCTTCGCGGTGCTGCTCACCCGTACGCGCTTCGGCCGCTACGTCTATGCGCTCGGTGGAAACGAAGAAGCCGCCCGGCTCGCCGGTATCGACGTCGCGCGCGCGAAAACGATCGTCTACATGATCTCCGGTGCCTGCGCGGCGGTCGCAGGGATGCTGCTCATGGCGCGCTTCTCATCGGGCTCGCCGAACACCGGGATCGGCAACGAACTGCAGTCGATTGCCGCCGTGGTCGTCGGCGGCACGAGTCTCACGGGCGGACGCGGCAGCGTCGTCGGCACGTTCGCCGGCGCCTTGCTGATCGGCGTGTTGAACAACGTCATGAATTTGCTCAACATCGAATCGTACACGCAAGAGATCGTGCTCGGCGCCGTCATCTTGCTTGCGGTGATCGTCGACCAGCTGCGTCGGAAGTACGTCGCGGCTTAGAAGCTCCCCTCGGTCAGGCCGACGTTGAGTTTGACGCTCGTCCACTTCTCGTCTTTGACCAGACGCTCGCCTTCGAAGCGTTCGCGTCGCACCGGCAAGTGCGATGATTTTGCGAAAGACACGATTTCCTTGCTCACGTTGTGATTGGCAGCGGGATCGGCGACGACGAGGGTAAGGGCCGTCGTCGCGATGCCGTCGACCGCTGCGCCGTCGGCTTCGCTCAGCGTGCCTTTCAGCGACTTGAGTTCGTCGACCACCGAACCGAAGGTGCCGGTGTCGATCGAATCGCCGCGCAGTGAGAGCACGCGCTTATCGTGTAAGTCCATGTTCATCTTGATCATCGCGAGCATACCGCCCTTATGCGCGCGGACTTGCGTGCCGCCCTTAAAGACGATCGCCGCACCCGCGTCGGGGCCCGAGATGACGTCGACACCGATGAAATGCGGTTTTTTGAAGCGATAGCCGTACGTGCGGTCTTGCGTTGCCGTGCCGAGGATCTCGTGCACGACGAGCGAGGTGGTATAGTCGTTGACTTTTGCAAGCGCTTCGCTTGCTTCATCGAGCGCGCCGGCTTGTGCGGCCAGCGGCGCAACGACGATCGCCAGCAGCATGGCGAGAGAAAGAATCGGTTTCATGGTTGGACCCTCCAGTGGTAGCAACGCTACGTCGGTCCGTTAACGTCGACCTGTGCTAGTCAGTTCCAAGCAGCGTGCCGTGTTGCCCCGGAACGCCGATGAGAACGTCGCATTTCGCGTGCGTTGCGATCTGTTCGATCGCTCGACCGAGCGGAGCGCCCGTGTATTTGCCTTCCCGGAACGATCCCATGATCAGCAAATGCGCTTCTTCGCGTTTCGCAAGATCGAGCACCGCGCTGCTGATCTGACGGGCGTGGATCGTCTCTTTGCGCAGTTGGATACCGTTGGTATGCGCGATCGCCTCTGCGGTCGCGAGCACGTCGAGCGCTACGCGGTCTTCCTCGGGCGTACTCGCTCCCTCGGGCAGAATCAGCGGCACCTCGATGATGTAGGCGGCGAGTAATTCGGCTTTTTCGCGGCGCGCCAAGCGTGCGGCGAGGACCATCATCGATTCCGAATGGATATCCTCGGAGAACACGACGATGACCGAGCCGACCATCTCTTTGAGTTCGGCTTCGGCGGCTTTTGCGGCTTTGTCGGCTTTGGTCTTGGGCGGGTGGAGCATCCACCAAATCGTGCTCGAGACCGAGATGACGACGAAAAAACCAGCAAGTACGCCGCTCGTATGTATCGTCATCATCGCTTAGCGGCCGCTCCGCGCGAGCAAATAGTTGCGGATGCGCATGACGCCGAGACCGGCAAGTGCGACGGCAAAGATCAGCCCGATGACGGCGCGATCGGGTGTGTGCGCGATCGAAACGACCTGGTAGCCGATGACGACGCCCATCGCGATGAACGCAAGGCCGAAGATCGCGCGCAGACGCAGGATCGCAAGGGGCGGCGGCGTCCGACGCCGCATCATGCGGCGCCCCTCGCAGCTTGCGCGCGCGTTTCATCGCGCTTGCGCAAGTTGCTCAGATACTCGTCCATGAGTTCGAGTTCGCCCGCATCGCGCAGGATCGCGATTTGCTGCTGCTCCCACTCGTGTTTGCGCGAACCGAAGACCGGCAGCTTTTTGCGTTTGCGATACAAGAGATAGCCGAAGAAGCCGAGGATCACCCAGAGGGGACCCGCGACGCGGCCGATCTCGTGCGTATACATCGTAAAGCAGAGGATCGAGAAGATGCCGATGAATCCGATGACCGCGACGACGGGGAATTTGACCGCTTGTCCGTTCCACGTCATTGGAATATTGAACGGAATCGTGAATTTGCGCGGCGAGAGCGGGTCTTTGAGGCGCAGCGCGATGAGCGCGATGAAGACGAACGAGTAGCTCGTCGCCGCGCCGAAGGCGTACAGATCGGCGAGAACACCGATGCCACTCTCGCCATGGAAAAGCCGCGTGTAGAGCGCGTTCGCGCCAGCGTTGAGACTCGGAAGCGCGGCGAAGGCCATCACCACGAACGCAAGCGCGCAGAACGTGATAATCGATACGGCCGGAGTGCGAAACTGCGGATGAACCTTTTGGAAAATCGTCGGCATCAGTCGCGAGTGGCTCATCGCGTACGCGATGCGCGAGGCACCGAAGACGCCGGAGTTGCTCGAGATGAGGAGCAAAATCGCCCCGAGGATCGGAACGTAGTACGCGGCGATCGCACCGAAGTAGGGTACGTTCGCGGCGAGCACGGCGACGGAGCGTCCGTTGTTGTCGTCGTTGCCGAGGAACTGCACGAAGCTCTGGACGTGGTGCTGCGCGTCGAGTGGAACGGGATGGACCGGCGTCATTCCGAGCGCGAGGTTCGAGTAGGCCAGCGCGTATATGAGAATCGTGAGGATGAGGCTGATCGACGTGCGAGGGATGATCGAGGCGGGTCGCTGTGTCTCTTGCGCGGCCTGCGAGATCGACTCCAAGCCGACGAACGAGATGATCGCAAGCGAGACGCCATTGAGCAAGTTGAAAGGCGTCGGCCACGTGACGGTCATCGCGTGAACGAGAATGTTCGGATCGAACGCGAAGACGAAACCAAAGAAGAGAATCGCCGTTTCGCTGACGACGTCGAGCGCACTCACCACGCCGTTGAGTGTCGTCGATTCGCGAACGCCGATGACGTTGAGCAAGCACAGGCCGCCGATCACAAACGTGACGGCGATGAAGTGTGTGATCGGATGATTGCCGAGCGCGAGCGCCGGAATCAAGAATCCCAGATAATCGATACACGACCACGCGAAGAGCGCGATGTCGATCGTGAAGTCGAGCAAGACGGCCCAACCGGCGATAAAGCCGAAAATATCGCCCAATCCGCGTAAGACGAAATACTGCCCGCCGCCGGCGACCGGATAGGTCGCGGCAAGTTCGGTGTAGGCGAGGCCGATGCAGACATACACGATGCCCGCAAAGAGAAACGCAACGTTCGAACCGCCGCCCGCGGCGCCAAGGACCAGTCCGAGGCCGACGAAGATGTCGGCGCCGACATCGGAATAGCCCCACGAAAATGATCCCCACGGCGTAACCGAACGCCGGAGGGTTGCCTTACTTCCCGCTGACATCGTTAACGATAACGGAGCCCGACGCGCTGCAATGCATAGAGAATCCGTTCGCCTTCTTCAAGTTCTTTGAGCATCCGTCTCCCTCGGAGCACGGGAATGGCCGTGCCGAGTGCCTCTTGGGCTTGGTCGATTTCATTCTTGTCAGGTTTATCGATCTCCGTATTTTTCTGGAGGATCATCGTCGCAAGTTTGAGCGCCGTTTTCGCATGCTCGAGCTCGTTCGAGACTTCTTGAAATGCACGCATCGCCATTTGATACGTTCGCATCGCCTCGGGGTAATCGCGCTTGCGCGTCGCAAGCATCCCCGCGAGAACTTGCGAGTACGCTTCGTTGAGCGTAAACGTCGGTGCGAACGTCCGATCCAGCGCTTCACGGACCGAAGTGTCGACGGGGGGCTCGCCGGGAGCCGACGCCTCGCCGTTGATCGGCGTCGATTCCATGGCCGATTTCAGTCCGCCGCTGCCGCCCGAGATGAGATGCTGCAGATCGGCGATAACTTCGCTTGCAGCTTGATAGCGGCGGTCGGGTTGCTTTTCGAGCAGTTTCATCACGATGCGTTCGATCGGGACGGGGACGCTGCGATTGATCGTGCGCATCGACGGCGGCGGTTCGTTGACATGCGCGAAAATAACCGAGACCAAATCGTCGGTTTCGCTTTTAAACGGCACGGTTCCGGCGAAGACTTCGTACATCATTACGCCGACCGAATAGAGATCGCTGCGCGCGTCGGCAGCTTTCCCAAGAAAGCGTTCGGGCGAGAGATAGGCGATCGTGCCGACGATCTCGCCGGCCTGACTGATCTGCGACATCTCGCTCGTGCGGCGCGAGAGACCGAAGTCCATGACTTTGACCGTACTATCATCAAGCACCATAATGTTCGCGGGTTTGATGTCGCGATGAATAATCTGCAAGTCGTGCGCAAATTGCAGTGCGCCGAGCAGATCGATGAAATACTTAATCGCTATATGCGTTGTGAGTTCGGAGGCCGGGATTGCCGCAAGCGTGCGCCCCTTCACGAGTTCCATGATGATGTACGAGAGACCGTTGGTCTGTCCGGCATCGTAAACCGCGACGATGTTAGCGTGATTGAGCCGCGCCATCGATTGCGCTTCGCGCAGGAACCGTTTGCGTACGTCGTCCGAACGATCGGTCAGAATTTTGATCGCTACGGTGCGTTCGAGCATGGTGTCGACGCCGGAGTAGACGTCGGCCATCCCGCCGCGACCGATAAGCGCGTCGATCCGATAGCGATTGCCGAGGGTGCGGCCCGCAAGCTCCATTACCTAGAACGCGCTTCGGTGATGGCGAACGAAGGTTCCTTCGATCGTGACCACGTCGAAGCGCGCGCGGGCTTGGGGTGCGGCGAATTGCAAATAGTCCGCCGCAAGCGAACGCAGTTTCCGGCGTTTGCGGGCGTCGACGGCAGCGAGTGCGGCCCCGAAATTTCCTGAGGTGCGCGCTTTCACTTCGACGAAAACAATGGTCGCGCCATCTGAACAAACGATGTCGATTTCTCCGCCTGGAACGCGTACGTTTCGGCCGATAAGGCGATACCCCCGTTCTGCTAAGTGCTGCCAGGCCAAATCTTCACCGACGCGGCCGCGCTCGTTACGTTCGGTCATGATGCCGTCCTGATTCCGGGTAGTTCGAGGGCTGCTGCGACGCGCCGAAAGCCCCGTCGGTGCTGGTCGCACGGGCCGTGCGCTTGGAGGGCGGCGAGGTGTCGTGGGGTCGCGTAACCTTTGTGCTCGGCGAAGCCGTATTGCGGATGTAGCCGATCGAGTTCGGCCAGCAGGCCGTCGCGGTGGACTTTGGCGATGATCGAGGCGGCGGCGACCGTCGCGCACTTGGCGTCGCCTTTGATGACGGGTTCCTGTTCGCCGACGTACGACTTGATGCGTACGGCGTCCGTAATCAAATAGTCGGGGAGCCGTGAGAGTGCCGCTATTGCCCGCTCCATCGCAAGCACGCTTGCCCAGTAAATATTAATGCAGTCGATCTCGGCGACCGATGCCGAGCCGATTCCCCACGCGACGACCGATGCTTTAATCTGCTCGGAAAGCGTGATGCGTAGTTCCGGGCGAACCTTTTTCGAGTCGTTGAGTCCGCTGAGCATGAGCGGCCTATCCGTAAGCACGCAGGCCGCGATCACCGGACCCGCGAGCGGCCCACGCCCGACTTCATCGACGCCTGCGACAAGGAGTAAGCCGCGCTCGCGAGCGGCGTTCTCGTAGCGGTGCAAGCGCTGGAGACGCCGACGTTCGGCGGCGCGCACGTTCGCGCGCTTGCGGTCCCCTTCCGTCATTCGGCGGCCGGCGGATCCTCGAACGTGATGCGTCCGAATTTGCCGTCGTTGAAATCTTTGATATACGATCCGGCGGCGTTATGGTAATCGACCTCGCTGCCTTTGCGCATGAAGCCGCGCGCCTGCGCGAACGTCTCGAGACTCGGCACTTTCGTGCGACCGCTCGACGCCGCGAGCAGCCAGGTGTGAAAACGATTCACAACGTCTTCGGCGTCGAATCGTTCGCGCGGAATCGCGCCGGTCAGGGCGAGCATCCACTGCGCTTCGGCCGTCGCGATCTTCGGCACGAGAATGCCCGGCGTATCCATCAGCTCGAGCGTAGGCTGAACGCGGAACCACTGCATTTGGCGGGTCAGACCGGCTTTATCTTCGGCTTTTGCGGCAGTGCGTCGCAAGAGCCCGTTGATGATCGAGGATTTTCCGGTATTCGGAATGCCCAGCACGATCGCGCGCTGCGTGCCTTTGCCGGACGTAAGCTGGCCGAGGTGAAAATTTGCTTTGCTGATGCTGCCCGGGTCCTTTGAATTCACGGCAACGATGCGGCGGTGCTGCCCGTTGTAATACGCAAGCCATCTCACCGTTTGGGCGGGGTTGGCTAGGTCGTCGTGCGTGAGCACCAGCATGCGCGGTTTTTTCGCGATGACCGCATCGAGCATGTCGTTTGAGGAGATGCGCGGCAGACGCGCGTCGACCACTTCGAGGACCACGTCGATCAGCTTCATCTTGTCGACGAGTTGGCGCATGGCCGTTGCCATGTGTCCGGGATACCACTGAATGACGTTTTCTTGGCTGATCACGAGCGCCATCCGAGCGGCCGTACTGGCCAGATACCGAGGACCGCGCGACCGATCACGTCGCTTTGGAGCACGAAACCCCAATCGCGTGAATCATCGCTGTTCGCACGATTGTCGCCGAGCACGTAAATCGCGCCTACCGGAACTATAACTTCGGGATAACTGCGCGAATCGCGGAACGCGACGTAGTCTTCGCCGAGCGGAGCCCCGTTGAGCCGAACCGTTCCGCGGTCGATCATGACGCGATCGCCGGGGAGAGCGATGACGCGTTTGATATAGTGTTGCGCTTCGCCGCTGGTGCGCGATTCATGCTTGAAGGCGACGATCTCGCCGCGCGCAATCGGTCCGACCCGATACGCAAACGTGTTGATCAGGACGAATTCGCCGGGGTGAATCCGCGGTTCCATCGAGAGCCCGCTGACCTGTGGGGTCCGCAAAAAGAACGCCGCCGCGATGAGCGCGAGGAGTGCGATTTGGATCGCTACGTTTGCCGCCGTTCGAACGGTAGCCACGCGCGTATTCTTCGACCTGCGGCCTGCTATTCCTAATGGAGAATACGGATGCGATTGAGCGGCCAAAACAGTAGAAACGCATGGCCGGTGAAGCCGGCGGCGACGCCTTTACGCGGGCCGGCCGCGAACGTGCCGCCGGTTTGGGAGAAGCCCCACATGTGCGAGTCCTCGGAATTATTCCGATTGTCGCCCATCATGAAGTAGAAGCCCTGGGGAATGCGGTCGGGCTCCTGCCACATGGCCTTCGGCGGGATATTCGCGATGTCGGGCGTGAGCGGGACCCCGTCCACGAAGATCCCGTAATTCTTGATTTCCAGCTCGTAAGCGGGCTTTTGCGCGATGTACCTCTCGTCCTGAGGCACGTCGTTGATATAGACCGTGCCGCTATGGATGCGGAACTTGTCGCCGGGGATGCCGATCGTGCGCTTGATGAAGTCGTTGGTCGTCGTGATCGGCGGGGGGAATACCACGATGTCGCCGTGGTGCGGCTTGGAGAAGCGGTACTCGAACTCGTTGACGAGGAGCACATCGTGAATCTGCAAGGTCGGCTCCATCGAGCCGGACGGAATAAAGAACGTCCGCACGACAAAGGTGATGAGGAGCAAGGCGACGAGGCCGGCCACGATAAAGGCGTCGAGGTATTCGCGGATGATCGTCCGCGCCGAAGGCGCGGGTTCGGCAACGCCGTCCGCGACCAGAGAGGTCGCGGCGACGGGTGCTTCGGGCTTGATGCTTATTGCGACGCGGACAACCGCGAAGACGCAAATCAGCGCAAAGAGTTCGAGGGGCGTCACGGCAGGCTAGCTGCGGACGACTTTCTTCTCTTTGATGCGGGCGGCCTTACCGATCTTATCCGACAGATAATAGAGGCGGCTGCGACGCACGATGCCGCGCTTCGAGACTTCAACTTTCTCGAGGCGGGGGCTGTGGAGCAGAAACGACTTCTCAACGCCGATGCCGTGCGAAAGGCGACGGACCGTGATGGTTTCGCCGATCCCGCCGCCCTTGCGGACGGTCACGATCCCCTCGAACATCTGGGTACGTTCTTTGCCGCCCTCGACCACCTTTGAGTACACCTTGACGGTATCGCCGGGGCGGAAGTCGGGTACGGAGGGCTTCTCCTGTTCCTTTTGGATCAGGTTGATGACGTTCATAGCTTCGGCTCTCTCATGACGCGCTCGCCCGGGGGGTCGAGGGCCTTCGTAAAGTCAGGACGGCCCGCGAGCGGGCAACCCCGGGATTGTATCACGCGGGCCTCACCCCTGGCAACGCCGGGCCGCGAGTTGTGCAGGCTTCAGGTAGAGACGTCCCCATCCGTGACCAGTGAAGATGTCCCCCGTCGAGGGCCGAGGGCCTCCGATGAAGCCGCTCTACACCATGTCCAAATCCGAACTCGACTGTCTCGAAGTTGCTCAGAACCTTGGGTCCGGCCAGATCAACGAGGCCGACGCCGCTGCCCGACTCGGAATTTCCACTCGCCAAGTAAAGCGACCCGTCCGGGCATTTCGATTGCTCGTCCCGGCCGCTGTGGTCTCGAAGCGCCGGGGGTGAACTTCGAATAATCGCGCCGACCCGCCCTCATCGAGGCGGCGATCAACCGTGTCCGCGATCGGTACTTCGATTTCGGACCAATGCTCGCGTGCGAGAAATTGAACGAGTGCGACGGAATCAACATCAAACGCGAACGCCTGCGACTTGCGATGATCCGGGCCGGTCTGTGGTCGACAAAGCGACGACGTCGTGCCAAAATCCATGCACCACGCGATCGGCGCGCGAAAGTCGGCGAACTCGTGCAAGGCGACGGCTCACCGCATGACTGGTTTGGGGGTCGCGGGCCACGTCGTTCACGGCTACTTTTTATTGACGACGCGACGAGCGCGTAGGCGCCGCACTCTTCCCCCGACCCTACCGTGGCTCCCAGCCGATTGCGATGAGCGCGTACTGTGGACTAGCGTGCGAGACGCACGTCGAATAGCCGCCGACATCGTCGTATGGAAATCCGCACGCTTTGCCATTGATGCCGTTGTCGTACCAAAACTTTGCGTAGTAGTCGGCCGGTGCACTTTGGTAGAATGTCGTGCTGTCGTTCCACATCGAGGTGGCTTTGCGCGTTCCGTCCGGATTGAACGTGCCGGGTGCGGCCGTATGTCGATAGAGCGCCGCGCAGAGATCCGGGGAGGCGTCAAGACCGCTGCCGTTCGGCCCGGGTTTTGGAATCGTCAGCCCATTGCTCTGCCAGACCTGGTCGACATAGGCGCTGTAGTAATTTGCGTACGCCCCGCCCCTATTGAAGCCGTCCGCACCGGGTTCGACAATGCGATACGGTGCGTGAAGTTGCGCGAGGCTCTTGAATTCGGCCGGAACCGCGTTGATGAACCGTGCGAACGTGGTTGCACGATCTTCTGCGAATGTTGCAGCGTTCTCACCGACGGTCGCCTCAAAGCCGTCGGAGCAGTTCAACAAAAATGCGTTCTTGATTCCGAATGCATCGACGCGCGTCGTGTTTCCGTTGAACTGCGCGGGAAGTTGGCGCAGACGTCGGCGCGTCCGTCAGCGTCGGTGTCGACGTTGCGGTCGATGTGCTGATGGCAAGCGGCATCGTCGAGTTGCCTCCGCCGCTCCCGCAGGCTGTTAGTGCGGTGACAACCGCTGCGATAAAGACCCCGGGACGACAGAAAAACGCATCGCCCGGGGTCTAGCAAAAATCGCGCCCGGGGCACCTGGCTTTCGCGCGGCAAAAAGATGCCGCGCACACAACGCGCTAGCGAGGGCTACGTCGCGTAACGCGCGCCGACTGCGGGTTCAAGCGCGTCGAGTTCGGCAAGATCGCTTACACTGAGTTTTACGTCCGCTGCGGCTACGTTTTCCTCGAGATACGGGATGCGTCGCGTTCCTGGGATCGGAATTACGTTCTCGCCTTGTGCGAGCACCCACGCGAGCGCTACTTGGCCGACGGCAACGCCGAGTCTAGTCGCGACGGCTTCGACGCGCCGCACCAATTGAAAATTGCGGTCGAAGTTTTCACCTTGAAAACGCGGCAGGGTCGCGCGGAAATCACCCGGTGCGATATCATCTTGCGTAAGGCGGCCGGTGAGGAAACCGCGGCCGAGCGGTGAGAAGGCCAGAAAGCCGACGTCGTGCGCTTTGCACCACGGCAGCACGTCGGCAAGTGCGTCGCGCGTCCAAAGCGAGAGTTCGGATTGCAGCGTCGCGATCGGATGGACGGCGCTTGCGCGCTCGAGCGTCGGCACGTCGACTTCAGAGAGGCCGATGGCACGCACCTTCCCTGCCTTCACGAGATCCGCGAGCGCGCCCACGCTCTCTTCTACCGGAACGTTTTCATCGACGCGGTGAAGTTGATAGAGATCGATAACCTCGATTCCAAGACGCGCAAGCGACCCGTCGACGGCTTTGCGGATCGTCTCGGGACGACCGTCGCGGCGCATTGTCTCGCCCGGAGCTTGCGGTACGAAACCGGTCTTTGTTGCGATGACGACCTCATCGCGTCGTCCGGCGAGGCCTTTGCCGACGAGCGTTTCATTCGTGAACGGTCCGTACACTTCAGCGGTATCGAAAAGCGACACGCCAAGGTCGATCGCGCGGTGGAGAAGCGCGACCGCATCGCGTTCTTCATCGCCCACGATCGGCTTGCCGTACGCCCAGGTCAGCCCCATCGCGCCGTAGCCGATCTCACCGACGGCGATTGTGCTCTTGCCTAAAATCCGCTGTTTCATATCACGTGTAACCGAAGCGGCCGCGCAACGGATTCACAGCCTGCGCATTGCCGCGCGCGCGCGCGATTGTTGGCGACGCCAGGCGGCGATCGCCTGATGGTCGCCTGAGAGTAAGACGGCGGGAACGTCGATGCCGCGGAAACGCGGCGGTCGCGTAAACGACGGGTGATCGACGCTGCCATTGGCAAAAGAATCCTCCGCTGCAGAATCCGCAGCGATCGCACCCTCGATCAAACGCACCGTCGCATCGAGGAAGGCCATCGCGGGAATCTCACCGCCCGTGAGCACGAACTCGCCGAGTGAATAGGCTTCCACCGGGAAGAGCGCGGTAAGGCGCTCGTCGACACCTTCGTAGTGTCCGCAAATCAAAATCAACCGATCGAGTTTGCCGAACGCGACGGCATCGGCGTGGGCGAACGACGTGCCATCGGCCGCGGTAAGAATGATGCGACGGCGTTCGTCCGGCGGCGCCGCAGCGATGATGCCATCGAGAATGTTCGCAAGCGGCTCGATGCGCAGCACCATCCCGGGACCGCCGCCGAACGGACGATCGTCGGCGCGTTCGCCCGGGGGCAGCGCGTCGATGATCGGATGCATGCGTACGTCGACGAGGCCGCGTTCGATCGCGCGGCCGACGATCGAGAGGCCGATAACCGGGGCGAACATCTCCGGGAAGAGCGTGATGAGGTCGATGGACAACATAGCGATGTGCCGTTCTTCGACTTCCTTCGCCGATTCGCCGTTGGGTTGCCACCCGAGCGCTCCCCGTACGCCGAGGGCGCGATCGCACTCGACCGCGGCCGCCTGGCTGACGCGCTTGCGTTCTTCACCGCCGCGTACGACGATGCGACCGACGATGCCCAACGCGCCGATGCGCTCAACAAACGTGGCGTCACCCATGTCCGTCGCGGCGAACGCGTGTCGGCGCTGGATGATTTCATCGCCGCCCTCGATCTTGACCCGCGCTACGTCCCCACGATCACGAACGTCGGCAACCTCTTACTCGAAGATGGCGACGATGCTGAGGCGATCGAGCACTACGAGGCGGCCCTGCGGCTCGACGACGACTACCATATCGCCCACCTCAATTTAGCAGTCGCTTACAAGAAGACCGGGCGCCGTGCCGAATCAGTCCGACACCTGCGCCGGGCCAATCGGCTCGAAGGCAAGCGAAAACGAAAGGTCTGACGTGGACGTCGAGCAGCTTTCCCTCTCCCGCGATCTCCTCGACCTCATGCGCAAAGCCGCGGGCTATGCGGGTGAGGACCACATGGAGTTCATCACGCCGCCGCACGTGTTGCTCGCCCTGCTCGACGATCCGGCGTTTGCCGAAGCCGTCGGCGAGGACGTCGACCGCGAGCGCGTGCTCGATTCGGCGAAACAACCGCGTTTGCCTGAGGTGTTCGCGATTCCCGAGGGCCCGCTGCCCGAAGGCGAGAGCGTCCCGTTCAAGCGCTACGACACGCTGATCTTTCACAGCACGGACGGCTCGACGTCCGCCTGGCTCGACAAACAGGCGTTCGCCATGTTCATCGAAGGCGCGCGTCGCGTAAGCGACGGTCCGTATAAGCCCAAGCATCTCGCGCTTGGCTACGTCGCCGAAGCGCTCAAGGATCGCGAACTGCTCGATCTCTTCGGTAAAGAGCCGCAGTTGGTCAACGCAAAAATCTACGCGCTGGTGTGAGCACGAAGCTCGAGCCCTAGTCGCGCACCGCTACGATGTCCGCACTGGTGATCACCTCGAGATATTCGAATAGCTGCGGTAAGGTGATTTTCTCGAGCGCGCTCTTGGACTTGATGCCCTCGCCCTCATCGCCCTCATCGCGCAGATAGCAGCGTGATTCCACGCCGCCGGCATTTTCGCTCAGGAATGATACGGCAAAACCCTTACCGAGCGTATCGTCGTAGATGCGCATTGCGGCGGGATTGAGGATCTCGATCGAGTGGCTCGCATTGTGCGCATCGAAAATCGTGATCGTCAAATAATCGCGATTCACGATCTCGATCGAGCCAACGACAAAGGTGTTCTTCGCGGAGAAGAACTCATGGCCGCGCTTGTTGCGCGAACTCACTTCGTAGAAGACGCGGTGGGCAACGAACCGGTTGAGAATTTTTCGGAGCGTCGCAATCGATGCGAGCGTTTCGGTTCGGTTGCCCCGCGTGTAGATGATCTTCAAGCGATCGGTCACGCCTTCGTTTGTATTTTGCCTTTTTCGCGGACGGGATCGATTGCACGACGTGCGGAAAGAGCCCTCCTCAGCTATGCTTTCCATTCCCGATCTCGCAATCGTCGGTGTCTTCGCCCTCCTCGTGTTTGGCCCGGATAAACTTCCCGGTGTGATGCGCAAGGCGGGGCACGTCATGCGCGATATTCAGAACACCTCGCAAGGCTTCATTCGCGAGATGGAGCACGCTGCCGATGTAAGCGAGCCGCTAAAACCGTGGGCACCCCCCGAGCATCCGGAAGACCCTGCCTACCCGATGCACGGTTATGGCGCGACCTCGAACGGCGATGAGTTGCACCTTCCCACGGCTGAGGAACTCGATGCGATCGTGCCGCCGATCGGGCATCCGCACGAAATGACAGGCCCGCACGCGGGCCCTGCGCTCGCAGAGGCCGCCGCGCCCGAGGCCGATCGTCCGCCCGTTGCGATGCAGCACGAACTCGCTCAACCGCCCGAGTCGATTTCCGAGACGACCTTACACCCCGGCAAGGCGGCGCCAGAGCCCGATCACTCGGCGAACATATAGCTGCGTCTCCGCGTACGGTGGGATCCCGCCGTATCGATCCACAGCCCCAGCACCCGCGTTGTAGGCGGCGATCGCACGCACGTAGCGTTCCTGCGCTGGGAAGCGCGCATAGCGGTCGAGTAAGCCGCGAAGATGCCGTACCGTGCCGCGGAGGTTCGCCTCGGGATCGTTTGGATCGACGCCCAAACCCGCCGCCGTTCCGGGCATGAGCTGACCCAAACCCGTGGCCCCGGCCGGGGAGACCGCCCGTGGATTCCACGACGACTCGACTGCAACGAGCGCGACGACCAGGCGCGCATCGAGTCCCCACGCATCCGCCTCGCCGACCACGCGAGTGGCTAAGCGGTATGACTCCGAGCTTCCGAGCTCGCGGTCAAACCGGCGCAGCGCCGATGCGTACGCGGCCTGAATCGACTCGGCTGAGGACACCGGAGTCGCAAGTGCGCAGAGAAGCGCTGACACGAAAAGGCACCGCCGCATGAATGCGGCAGTGCCTCGAACCCGTTGCGCTAATTCTTAGATGTTGAAGTTTTGGCGCAGTTCGTTGATGCGTGACTCGAGCAACGAGCGCACTTGCTTGTGGAGCCGTTCGCGTTGTTCGTCGGGGAGGCGCTGGTACACGAGGTATCCTGCGGCGGAAACGAGTCCGCCGAGGACGCCGACGAGCACCGTGCGACCCGCATCGGCCGGAACGCTCGGGGTTTCTTTGGGCAGGCCGCTGCCGTTGCCGGTGGGTTTGTAGGTGTCCGTCATGAGGTTGATTGCTCTCCTTTGTCCGTGCTGATACCCGCTTTCGACGCGCAGGTTTCCGGTTCAGGTTCCGATCGCACGCGAACGTGCGTTTCATATTGGCGCGCAATCTGTCCGAGCGCAAGCTCCGCCGTCGCGACGATCGCGATCAGGTCGATGCGGTCGCGGTCAGCCTCGGGCCAACCGAGCCAAAGACGCCCTTTGTCGCGTTCGGCTGTGACCTCGACGTGGGCGTGTTCGGCGAGCCCCATCCAGGCGGCTTGGAGAATCGCCGAAGCCGCGGCGCAGACGATATCCTCGCCGTCGTCAGCCCAACCTGCATGGCCGTCGGCAAAAACAGAAGACAGCCGTTGCCGGCTGTCTCTGCGAAAAGCGATCTCGAGCATTCCCTACGGAAGGTCGATCTTCGTGATCTTGATTTCGGCGAAGCGTTGGCGGTGGCCGATGAGCTTCCGCACGCGCTTCTTGGGCTTGTAGCGGAAGACCAAGATCTTCTTGTCTTTCGCCTGGCGAAGGACCGTACCTGAAACGACGGCCCCGGCCACAACCGGGCTGCCGATGCTGAGTTTGTCGCCGCCGCCCGAGGCGAGGACAATCCGGTCGAACGTTACTTCAGAGCCGACTTCGGTTTCGATGAGGTCGGTGCGAATGATATCGCCTTCCGACACGCGGAACTGCTTTCCGCCGGTCTCGATGATCGCGTACATAACTTTGGGAGTTTATCACGGCGGTGCAAAGCGCGTCAACGGCATTCGACGGGTTTCCATGCCCGGGAGGCTAGGCGGCGACCACCGCCGCCGCCGGGCCGTCGTCGAGCTTGAGCGTGAGGCACTTGGAGGAGCCTCCCGCCTTATGGAACTCTCCCAGGTCCGTGCAGAATACCCGGTAGCCGGCGGCGTGGAGGCGTTCGCGCAGGCCAGCCGAGGCCGAATGCATGACGATCGCATCGCCGACTTCGACGGCGTTTGCCGCGAAGCTCAGGGCGTCGTCGAGCGCGAGTTCGATCAAGTAGCCCGGATCGATGCTGCGGCGTAAGAGTTGCTGGGCGTGCGGTGAGAAGGCGTCCATGTAGACCATCACGTGGCCGCTCGCCAGCGGGCAGAGCGCCGTGTCGAGATGGTAGAACCGCTCGTCGACGAGCAAGAGCGGAACCACGCGCGCATCGAGGTGCTCGGCGAGTTGAATCGTCGCGTTGCGCTCCGAGCGCCATCCGTAACCGGCGTAGATCTGCGGACGGGCGCGATCGAAGAGCGCATCGCCGGCGCCTTCAAAAAACGTCTGCTGCAGGTACGTCGTCGCAAAGCCGTTTTGTGCGAGCCAGTTGCGATAGACCGCTTGTTCGCCGCGTCGCTGTTCGTGACGGAAGCTGCTGATAATCGCAAGTTTTCCGCTCACCAGTGCTGCATTCGCGGTGAATACGAGATCCGGCAGATGCGGGACGGGATCGAGTAAGTCGATCTGCACGTCGGCTGCGACCGTTAGGGTTTCGACGAGCCGTGCCCATTGACGTTTGGCATCGGGGGCAGAATAGCCGACGTTCCGCGTCATCCACGGGTTGATGTCGTAGCTGACGCTGAAGTGTGTTGGCTCGCACATAAGTATCCGCGTCTTCATGATGCAAGTGTAGCTGCTTTCGATTATGTCCACATTGTGCAATGCGTAAAGCCGGGCCACGTGTGGTTGGCTTTGGGTGATTTGCGGGAAAGCGACCGCATGGACAAATCAAGCGACGAATTCCGCAACGCCCTGCCAAATGAAGTAGACGATCATCCGGATTCGGGAATGCCTCGTCAACTACGCACGCGCGCAGACAACGAGCGCACGCTTACATCACGCGAGGCCGAGGCGGCGGGTATCAAGGGCATCGATGTGATCTACGGTGAGTCATCGGGAGACGAAAACCGAGAGGATCAGGCCGACGCACATCGCGCGGACCAGGACGAGCACGTCTGATCGGAGGAGAGGCGGGGATGATCAAACGTCTCCCCGCCCTCACTTTCACGCTCGTCGTGCTCGGTACGTCCGCTGCACTTGCCGCGACGCCTGTGCCGACCGGATCGGTCCATCCCGCCGCGAGGTCCACGATGAAGCCAGCCCCAAAGGCAATCAAAAGCACGAAAGCCGCTCGCGGTCTGCATACGACCGCCTCAGGTCTTCAGTATGAAGATGTCAAAGTCGGCACCGGACAGCTGCCCAAAACCGGACAAACCGTGACCGTGCAGTATACGGGAACGCTGGTCGACGGCAAGAAATTCGATAGTTCCCGCGACCGGAACGAGCCTTTCCAATTTCAAATCGGGCTCGCCCAAGTGATCGCCGGATGGGACGAAGGCGTCGGATCGATGCGCAAAGGCGGCCACCGCAAACTCATCATCCCCGCGAAGCTCGGCTATGGCGATAAGGGCGCGGGCAACGGCTTGATTCCGCCCGGCGCGACCCTGATCTTCGATGTCGAATTGCTCGAGATAAAATAGTTAGAGCGAAACGTGAATCTCGTCTCCCGCGACCGTGACCGAATAGGTCGGGATCGGGAGAATCGCCGGTAAGGTGAGCGCTTGGCCTGTCGTCACGTCGAAATACGCGCCGTGACGCGGGCACATGATGCGGCAGTCATCGAGTTCGCCTTGATCGAGCTCGCCGCCGTCGTGCGAGCAGACATCTTCGATCGCGTGGATCGTTCCCGCGACGTTGCAGAGTAACACGTCGGTCGAACCGATCGTGATTTTTTTCGTGGTCCCCGGTGCGATCTCGCTCAGCTTCGCGACGGCATTCGATTCATTTGTCATCGCACGTGAGGTTCGTTACGCGTTCGGGCAGATGCTCTTTTCAAGCGTTGCGGGAATCGCAACCACCCGAAAGGCAAAGCCGGGCCCAAGCGTGATATTTTTACCGAAGCGCAGCATATTGACGCCGCTCATCAGGATGCCCGAAACCGGATTCACGCGCGTCGCGCCTCTTTCGATGAGCGAATCGCGCGGCGACCAACTCGCGGGAAGATGCGGGTCCATCGTGACAGGGAGCACGTGCTTTCCAACCATGAGGTAGCGCGGCTCGAGGGCAAGGGACCCGTCGTGGTCGCGTCGTCCGGCACGGTCGACGTTGCGCACGATCCCATAGCCGATCGTCCCGGCGGGAACCGGCATCGTGCCCACTCGCGCGTCGGCCAACGTCTTGAAGCGAAAAACTTGCCCGGCCTTCGCGGAACCGGACTCGATTTTGTCGACCATGACGGTGCCAATCGCGCCGGGGCAGTCCAGCGCGCGTGCCGGAGCGGCGAAGAGTAGCAGAAAGGCGACGATACAAAAGAAGCGAGCCATGCCTCGGATGTACGCAGGATCGATCTGCCGACCCTCGCCGAGTCGACGAAAGCCGTTCAAATCGCAAAAACGCGGTACGATGCTTGCACCATGGAACACGTTATCGCAGCCCGCGCCCAAATGGGGACATCACTTGCATTCCACATCGTTTTCGCTGCGCTAGGGGTTGGCTTGCCGCTCTTGGTGTTCGCCGCAGAAGGCATGTGGCTGCGCACCAAAGATCGCGCCTATTACGATCTCGCGCGTTCGTGGGCCAAAGGCATGGCGATACTCTTCGCCATCGGCGCCGTCTCGGGCACGATTCTCTCGTTCGAGCTTGGGCTTCTGTGGCCGCGCTTCATGGGCTACGCGGGCGGAATCATCGGCTTGCCGTTTTCGCTCGAAGGCTTCGCGTTCTTCATCGAAGCGATATTTATCGGGCTCTACCTCTTCGGCTGGGACCGCCTCTCGCCGCGCGTGCACTGGCTCACCGCGCTGCCGATCGTAATTAGCGGCCCGATCTCAGCGATGTTCATTACGATGGCGAACGCCTGGATGCAGATGCCGACCGGTTTTACGATGGTAGGCGGCAAGGTGACCGACGTGCATCCGCTTGCCGCGATGTTCGCGAAGCCCTGGGCTACCGAAGTGACGCATGGCACGCTCGCCGCGTTCGTCTTTACCGCATTCGGCACGGCGGCGGTGTGCGCGTTTGCTTGGCTGCGCGGCGACCGACGTGCGCAAGTCGCTGCCGGTTTGCGCATCGCGATGATCATGGGTGCGATCGCCCTGCCCGCGCAAGTGGTGATCGGCGATGTTGCGGCGCGTTTCATTGCGGCAAATGAACCCGCGAAATTTGCCGCGATGGAAGCGCTGTATCACACTCAGCACGGCGCGCCGATTACACTCGGCGGTATACCCGTCGGCGGCGATCGGGTCGCCTGGGGGATCGAGATTCCGAAGATGCTCAGTTTTCTTGCCAACTCGAATTTCAATAGCGAAATCGTCGGACTCGACCGCGTTCCGCGTGCCGACCGTCCGCCGGTGCTCGGCACGCATCTCTCGTTCGACGCGATGGTCGGCTCGGCGTCAGCGTTGCTCTTCATTACGCTGGGCTGGCTCTGGTTCACGCTCCGTAAGCGCGAACTGCCGCGCTTGATGAATGTCGCGATCGCGCTCTCGGCGCCGCTCGTCCTCGTCGCGCTCGAAGCGGGCTGGTTCGTAACGGAATTCGGTCGCCAGCCGTGGATCGCGCGCGGACTGTTGCGCACGAGCGATGGTGTAACGATCGCACCCGGCGTCAACATCGCGTTTTACGGATTCTCGGTCGTGTACGTGGTGCTCGCCGCAGCATGCTGGTGGCTGATGCGTCGCGTCGACCGCGTGCCGGCGGCGTCCGGCACGCACGGCCGCGTTGCGGGTGTCGCGCGATGACCCTCGCGCTCGGCGCCGCGCTCGTCGCCTTGTTTGCGATCACGCTCTACGCCGTGTTCGGCGGCGCGGATTTCGGCGGCGGTGTGTGGGATCTCTTGGCAACGGGACCGCGCAAGCAGGCACAGCGCGATGCGATCACCCATGCGATCGGTCCGGTGTGGGAAGCAAATCACGTCTGGGTGATTTTTGCGATCGTCGTGCTCTTCACGTGTTTCCCCCCGGCGTTTTCCGATATCGCTACCGGACTGAACGCGCCGCTCTCGTTCGCGCTCGTGGGGATCGTCATGCGCGGCGCGGCGTTCGTCTTTCGCAATCACACGGATGAAGCGCCTCATTTCGCCCACTTCTGGACGCTGATCTTCGGCGTTGCTTCGCTGCTGGCGCCGTTCTGGCTTGGAGACGCGATTGGCGGGCTCGCAACCGGCGACTACGCCTGGACTTCGCCTTTTGCGTTCTCGGTCGGCGTCTTTGCAATCGTCGTGTGCGCGCAAATGGCCGCAGTGTTTTTAGCAAAGGAAATCTACGACGACGAAGAACTGCGCCGCGATTTTCGTCGGCGTGCCGTACGCGCGACGTTCGCGGTGTGGGTCGCGGGCGCGATCTCGGGCCTGATCGCGAGTCAGAGTGAACCGCGACTCTTCGCCGCCCTCCTCACACCGACAGCGTTCATTGCGATCGGTGTTGCAATGGCGCTCGGACTGGGCGTCGCATACGCGCTGCACGCGCATCGCAACGGCTTGGCGCGCACGCTCGTCGGACTGGAAGCGCTAGCGATCCTCGTCGGCTGGTTCGGTGCACAAGCACCGGCGCTCGTGCCCGGACACTACACGCTCGCGAACGCCGCATCGAGCGACGCGATGCTCGAAGCATTCCTCATCGCAAGTGCCATCGGCGCGCTCTTCCTCATCCCGTCACTGATTTTTTTGTTTACCGTATTTAAAGGGCCGAACGTGAAACCGATCTCATCGTCCCAATAGAAAAAGACCGGTCTTTCGACCGGCCTTTTTTTTCTCAACAGACGCTGGGTTCGGTCTAGCCGACCGAGCCTTCCATTTCCATTTTGATCAACCGGTTGAGTTCGACGGCGTATTCCATCGGCAACTCCTTGACGAAGAAGTCGAAGAAGCCGTTGACGATCATCGCCGTCGCATCCGCTTCAGTCAAGCCGCGGCTCATCGCGTAGAAGAGCTGCTCTTCCCCGATTTTTGAGACGCTGGCTTCGTGTTCGACGGTCGAACGCTGTTCGTTGACTTTCATCGTCGGCTTGGTGTCGCTGGCCGAGATGTCGTCCATGATGAGCGCGTCGCACTTAACGCGCGTCTTCGCACCAACCGCACCCGGGAAGATTTCCACGAGTCCGCGGTATGTCGTTTTGCCGCCGTGCGCGGAGACTGACTTGTTCGTCACAACCGAGGTCGTGTTCGGGGCGGCATGGATAATTTTCGCGCCCGCATCCTGATGCTGTCCTTCACCGGCGAATGCGGCGGAAAGGATCTCGCCGCGTGCGCCTTCGCCCATCAAATAGATCGCGGGATACTTCATCGTCAGGCGCGAGCCGATATTTCCGTCGACCCATTCGACGGTCGCGTTTTTGTATGCCACGGCGCGCTTCGTGACGAGGTTGAAAATGTTGCGATACCAGTTTTGAATCGTCGTGTAGCGGATCGACGCGCCTTCCATGGCGATGAGTTCGACGACCGCCGAGTGCAGCGAGGCGGTCGAGAACTTCGGCGCCGTGCAACCCTCGATGTAGTGAATTTTCGAGCCCTTATCGGCGATGATCAGGGTGCACTCGAACTGGCCCATATTTTCCGTGTTGATGCGGAAGTAGGCTTGGAGCGGCGTCTTCACCTCAACACCCGGCGGAACGTAGACGAACGAGCCGCCCGACCACACCGAAGAGTTGAGCGCGGCGAACTTGTTATCGCCGGGCGGGATCACGGTCGCGAAATATTTTTTGAGAATCTCCGGATACTGCTTGAGCGCGGTATCCATATCGCAGAAGAGTACGCCCTCTTTCTCGAGGTCCTCGCGGACCGAGTGATAGACGACTTCCGATTCGTATTGCGCCGAGACGCCCGAGAGAAACTTACGTTCCGCTTCGGGGATGCCGAGGCGATCGAACGTCTTTTTAATGTCGTCGGGGACATCGTCCCACGATTTTTGCGTGCCGTCGGTCGACTTCACGAAATAGTGGATGTTATCGAAGTCGATCTCCGAGAGCAGCGCGGTGTCGGCCCACGGCGGCATCTCCTTGGAGCGAAACGTTTCGAGCGCTTTGAGGCGGAACTCGAGCATCCACGCGGGCTCATCCTTCATCGAGCTGATGCGCTCGACGATCTCGCGATTGAGCCCCTTGTCCGACTTGAAGACATACTTCTCTTCAGAATCGTGGAAACCGTGGCGATAATCCTCGATCAAATCCTGGGGCGTCGTCTTCACTTCGATTGCCATATATGCGTGTATCGACCTCAATGAAAAGTGCGGCGAACCAGAGTCCGCCTCAATCGTTAGACTACCCCGCTGGACGACCAATGTCAAGATAGTGCAGGGGTATCTGTATTATCTAACCCGCACCGGCTTCGAATCGTGGCGGCGGAGTACCGGAGTTGACGCCGGCGGCAAACGGACTGTGCTGGGTCGCGCGGGACGCGCGGTCGCGATGCTTCTCGCCGACGCGGGTCGTCGCTTCGAAGATGGCTCGAAGATTTGTCCGACTCGAACCCCCGCCTTGCCGCCCACGGCTTCGTACTTATGCTAAGGAAAAGCCTTTCCTTAGCACAGACTCACATTAAGGCGATTATGGACCCGGAGTACTTTACAGGGGGGGGTGCAGGGGGTATCATATTTGTCGGACTCGACCTCACCCCGAGCTTAGAACTCGGGGTCTGTGTCGGGGACGGGTATGAGGGACGGCGCGCCCAACGCGCCTGTGCGACGAGTCGTTCGGATGTGTCGAAGGACATCCCAGCAAGCACTCGTCGATAGGTCACGGACGAGACGATGTACCGCATGCGTCCGCTGACGAGCCTGGAGGTGGGATTCCCCCGCGTAGCCCTAAGGAGGCCCCTAATATGAAAGCACTCGGTACCCATATTGTCTGCGAGCTCTCGGGATGCGACCCGGCAGCGTTGACCGATATCGAAGCGGTCCGCACCATGATGATTTCCGCAGCCCGTGAAGCGAACGCCACGGTCATCGAGACCGCGTTTCACCGCTTCCAACCCCAAGGCGTCTCCGGCGTCGTGGTGATCCAAGAATCGCACCTCTCGATCCACACGTGGCCTGAGACCGGCTATGCAGCGATGGATTTCTACACGTGCGGCGACCATACCGATCCCTGGGCAGCGTGCGAATACGCCGCCAAGATACTCGGCGCCGAATCGATCCTCACAACTGAGGTGAAACGCGGCATCGAAGCCTCGGCCGGGCGGTTCACGCATGTCGTGACTGCCGACCACGAAGAGCAGACATTCGCGAAAATGACCGCCTAGGCGATTCTTCGCCGCCTCGATCCGGTAGCCGAACGGCCGACGCTTAGTTGTCGGCCGTTTGCATGTCCGGCCGCATCGTACGCCCAACCCTCGGATCGCTATGCCGAAAACCGAACACTGGCAGTGGTATGTCGAGGAATTCGCCCCAACCGAATTCCACCACCACGCTATCGACGAAACGTATTACGCCGGAACGACACCGTTCCAATCGGTCGCGGTCATCCGCACGCCGGTCTTCGGGAAGATGCTCGTGCTCGACGGCGACACGCAGAGCTCGCAGCACGACGAGAAGATCTATCATGAGTCGCTGGTCCACCCGGCGCTGGCCGCGTGCGAATCGCGCGATGAAGTGCTGATCCTCGGCGGCGGCGAGGGTGCTACGCTGCGCGAAGTGCTCCGCAATCCCGGCGTGAAGCGCTGCACGATGGTCGACATCGACGGCGAAGTCGTCGAACTTTCGAAAAAATATCTGGCGGAGTGGGCTGACGGCGCCTTTGAGGATCCCCGCGCCCGCGTGATCATCGGCGATGCGCTCGCCTTCTTAAAAGAAGATAGGGGTTCGTATGGCGCGGTGATCTCCGATCTGACCGAGCCGCTGCCGGATTCGCCCTCGTTCCCGCTCTTCAACGGCGAGATCTTCCGCGACATCAAGGCGCGTTTAGTGCCGGGCGGTGTGTACGTGCTCCAAGCGAGTACGGCGGGTTTCCACAATATGGGCTTGCATGCAAAAATGGCGCGCTCGCTGCGCGCGCACTTCAAGCACGTTCGTAGTTTTTACACCCACGTTCCGGCCTTCGATAACGATTGGGCGTTCATCGCGTGCAGCGACCGAGCCGATGTTGCGGCGCTGGAACCCGCGACGATCGGTGCGTACGTCGCACAGTTGCGGGGCGAGAATTACTTCTACGATGCCGAGACGCATCGCCGGATTTTCAGCCTGCCGCGCTACCTGCGGGCCGAGCTGGAAAAATCAGGCGACGTTTTCCACTAGTCCGGCTGCCGCCACGACGAGCAGGGCCGGGTCAGCGACTCGAGTGAATCGAGCGACGATTCGACTCCGGATGCTATGCAGAGGGAATGGCGAATTCAGTACGCTGTGAAACGACGCACCGTGCTCTCGTTGGTTATCGGCTTACGTGGCTGACAAAATAGGCGTCGACGCCGTCACACTCTTGGCGAGCTGGTCAAGCGAGCGAGCGCCTTTCGTCGCCCTTTTGGGGCTCCAGCTGCTGGCGATCGGCGAGGGGACGGCGCGCATGCGAATGCCATACCGGCGCGAGATCACGAATGGAACGAGTGCGATCCACGGTGGTGCGATCGTCGCTCTCTGTGACTCAGCGTTCTATCTTGCGCTCGCATCGATCTACGGTCACGAACAACAAACGACGACGGCGGCGCTTTCGTGTAACTTTCTTGCGCCCGCAATTCCGCCGCACGACCTCATCGCCGAGGCGGAGGTTCTCAAAGCCGGTCGGCGCATCGTGTACGGCGAGGTGCGCGTTACCGGCGGCGATCGATTGGTCGCGCACGCCACGCTCAATTTTCTCAATACGCCGCCCAAGAAATAGGTCAGTATGGTAAGCGAACCGATTCTCCGTCGTACCGCGCTCTTCGACGCGCACCGCGCGCTCGGCGCGAAGATCGTACCGTTCGGCGGCTTCGAAATGCCCGTACAATACGCGGGAATTCTGGCCGAACACGACGCCGTGCGCAAACGCGCGGGACTCTTCGATCTCTCGCACATGGCGCAGTTCGAACGGCGCGGCGAGAACGTCGGCGCATGGGCGGACGCGCTCACGGTCAACAACGTCGAGACGATGAAGCCGTGGCAAGCGCGCTATAACATTTTCTCAAACGAAAACGGCGGCGCGCACGACGATGTGATCTTCTATCGATTGCCGGATCGCTGGCTGCTCGTCGTCAACGCGGGTAACGCCGATAAGATGTGGGCGCACGTCAATGCGCAACGCGCAAGTGACGTGACGCTCACGAATTACCACGGGCAGCGAGCGCTCATCGCAATCCAAGGACCGCGTTCGGTCGACATTCTTCAATCGTTCGTCGATGTGGAACTCGCGCCGATGAAATATTACACGTGCGCCGAGGCGACGATCGGCGGCGTGCGCGGCGTAATCGCGCGAACCGGTTATACGGGCGAAGATGGTTTCGAACTCTTCGTTGAAGGCGACGCGGCAACGCCGCTGTGGGACGCGATTCTCGCCGCGGGCCGGGCGCACGGCCTGGAACCCGCGGGTCTGGGCGCGCGCGACGTCCTCCGGCTCGAGGCGGGCATGCCTCTCTACGGTCACGAGATGACCGAGGAGATCGGTCCGATTCAAGCTGGACTCGGCTGGGCGGTGAAATTCGCCAAACCCGCGTTTCGCGGCAAAGCGGCGCTCGAAGCACAAGCGGCCGACGCCGCGCTGCCCAAGATCGTCGGGCTCGTCCTCGAGGGCCGCGTTCCGGCGCGTGCGGGCTACCGCGTCTTCGATGACGGCATCGATGTGGGCGAGATTCGTAGTGGGTCGCTTGGCCCGTCGGTTGGAAAAAACATCGCGACGGGCCTCATCTCACCGGGTGCTGCAACCATCGGCTCCAACGTGAGCGTCGAAATTCGCGGAACGCGGCACGACGCGACCGTCGTCGAATTACCGTTTTACAAACGACCCAAAGTTTAAGGAGAGCACCACGTGGCGCAGCCGACCGGACTTCTGTACAGCAAAGAACACGAGTGGGTGAAGATGGACGGCGATGTCGCCACCGTCGGCATCACCGAGTACGCGCAAAATTCGCTCGGCGATATCGTTTACGTCGAACTCCCGCGCGTCGGCGCGGAACTCCAGCAGTTCGGCAACATCGGCGTGATCGAGTCGGTCAAAGCCGTCTCGGACATTTACACCCCCGTCGGCGGTGAAGTGGTCGAAGTCAACGGCGAACTCGAGGCCGATCCGGCGCTCGTCAATCGCGAACCCTTCGGCACGGGCTGGCTCTTCAAAGTCAAACTCGCCGATGTGACGCAGAACCAAAATCTGCTGACACCGGAAAAGTACGACGAACTCGTCGCTTCTGTTTAATGCGTTTGGTCGGCGGCGCGATCGATCCGCATCGTCGAGCCGAAGAAACAGCCGCCGCGCGCATCGAAATACTGGATGATCTCCGGGTTGCCCGCGTGAGTGCGGAGGCGGTGAGCTCTCCGATTCCCGGCAGGATCAGCGCGCCAAGATTCGCGGGTGGGAGTGGCTTGCCGTGGATCGCGAGCGTTGTTATGATGGCGAACGCCGATCGGCATCGCGAGGCCGCCCGGGCGGTTGGTTGCGTGAATAGGGACTTCCAAGGATTGTTCGGGAACCTGAAACGGTTTTGCCTTAGCCGTGAGTCTAACGAGGGTCATGTATACACCGCACACGCAGCGCGACATCGAGGCGATGCTCCGCGTCGTCGGCGCATCGTCGCTCGACGAACTCGTCAAAGTCCCTGATGCCGTCGCCATCAAGGTTCCGCTCGAAGTTGCTCCGGTGCTTCCGGAATCCGAGCTCGCCGCGCGTTTTGCGGGCTTTGCGGCTCGCGTGGGCGCCACAGACTACGCCTCGTTCCTCGGTGCGGGCGCCTACCGGCACTACGTGCCGCCGGTGATCGCGACGCTTGCGATGCGCGGCGAATTCCTGACGGCATACACGCCGTACCAGGCGGAAGTCTCACAAGGCTACCTCCAAGCGATTTACGAGTGGCAGAGTTATATCGCGCTTCTCACGGGCATGGACGTCGCCAACGCCTCGGTCTATGACGGGGCGACGGCGCTTGCCGAAGGCGCGATCATGGCGGTCAATGCGACCGGCCGCAAAGCCGTGCTCGTCTCACGTGCCGTGCATCCCAATTATCGTGCCGTCCTCAAGACGTACGCGGATGGCCTCGATCTTGATGTCGATGAACTGCCGTACGCCGCCGACGGCACGACCGATCTGTCGTCGATCGAAGCTGCACTCGCCGATCAGCGCTACGCCGCCGTCGTTCTCCAAACACCGAACATGTTCGGGGCGCTCGATGCACTGCCGATCGGCATGGCCGAGAAAATCAAAGCGACCGGGACACTCGTGATCGGCGTTACCGCCGAGGCGCTGTCGCTAGCCGCACTCGCGACGCCCGCGTCGTGGGGCGTCGACATTGCAGTCGGCGAGGGGCAAAGCTTCGGCGTGTCGCTCGCCTACGGCGGACCGTACGTCGGCTTCATCGCCTGCACGACCGAACATCTGCGCCGTATTCCCGGACGCCTCGTCGGCAAGTCGCTCGATAAAGACGGGAAAGAAGCTTACGTGCTGACGTTGCAAGCGCGCGAGCAACATATCCGTCGCGAAAAAGCGACGTCGAACATCTGCACGAATCAAGCACACTGCGCGCTCGTCGCGACGATCTATCTTGCAGCGATGGGCAAAACCGGGTTGCGCAATTGCGCCTCGGCCAACCTCAAACGCTCCCGCGATCTCGAAAAAGCAGTGACGTCGATCGACGGTTTCACGAAGCGTTTTTCCGCGCCGTTCTTCAATGAATTCGCGGTGCGTGTGCCGGGCGGCAGTGCCAAAGACGTGCTCAAAACCTTGCAAAAACAAGGCGTGTTGGGCGGTGTCGACCTCGGCCGCTGGTATCCCGAACTCGACGATACGATCCTCATGACGGCGACGGAAGTCACGACGGACGCGGAAATCAAGCAGCTCGTCACCGCTCTCCAGGAGGTTCGCAGTCTTGCCGGCGTTCGTTGAAACCCCGCTCATTTTCGACATCGGCCAAGACGGCCGCGCGAATAACTATTTCGCCGAAGGCGCACCGCTCTCGGATTTTCTCCCCAAAGAAGCGCTGCGCGACGAACTTCCGCTGCCGGATAATAGCGAACTCGACGTCGTGCGCCACTTCACGCGTCTCTCGCAAAAAACGTTCAGCATCGATACGAACTTCTATCCGCTGGGCTCGTGCACGATGAAGTACAACCCGCGCGTCAACGACGCTATGGCGAATATTCCCGCGCTGCGCGACCTGCATCCGCTGGTCCCCGACGAACTCGCGCAAGGCGCGCTCGCCATCATGTGGGAGCTGGAGAAGAGCCTCGTCTCGCTTTTTGGCATGGCTGCATTTTCGCTCAACCCGGCCGCCGGCGCTCACGCCGAACTCACCGCGTTGCTGATCGCCAAAAAATACTTCAAGAAGTACGGTCAGGCGCTGACGCGCACGACCGTCATCGTCCCCGATACCGCACACGGCACGAACCCGGCATCCGCCGCGATGGTCGGTTTCAAAGTCGTTTCACTCAAGTCCGATGCGCGCGGACGCGTCTCGGTTGATGAAATCAAAAAGGCGATCGGCCCGGATACGGCGGTCGTCATGATGACGAACCCGAATACGCTCGGTCTCTACGAAGATCAAATCAAAGAGATCACCGACGCCGTGCACGACGTCGGTGGCCTGATGTATTACGACGGCGCTAACGCCAACGCTCTCATGGGCAACTCGCGCCCGGGCGACATGGGCTTCGACTTGATGCATCTCAACCTGCACAAGACGTTCTCGATCCCGCACGGCGGCGGCGGCGCGGGAGCTGGCCCCGTCGGCGTCGCGCGGCACCTCGTGCCGTTCTTGCCGACCCCGGTCGTACGTGCCACGAACATCGTGAACGAACACGAAGGCTGGCGTTCGAGCGACGAGATGACGTTCGCCCTTGACTTCAACCGCGAAGATTCGATCGGAACGATGCGCTCGTTTTGGTCCAACTTCGCGCATATGGTCCGCGCGCTCTCATACACGTATGCAAACGGCGCCGAAGGCCTCACGATGGTGAGCAAGCTTGCTATCCTCAACGCCAATTACATCCGAGCATCGGTCAAAGACCTGATCGAGATCCCGTACGACGAGTACAACCGCCACGAATTCGTCGCATCCGCGCAAGCCCTCAAACGCGAAACCGGCGTGCGCGCCCTCGACATCGGCAAAGCGCTACTCGACCGCGGCTACCACGCCCCAACGGTTTACTTCCCGCTGCTCGTCCCCGAGTGTCTGATGATCGAACCGACCGAAACGGAATCAAAAGAAACCCTCGACGGCTTCATCGCAGTCTTCCGCGAGATCCTCACCGCCGCCCGCGAAAACCCGCAGTCCATTATGGATGCACCCATCAACACGGCCGTCAAACGTGTCGATGAAACGCGCGCCGCACGTCAACCCGACCTGCGCTGGCACCCCGCAACGAAGTAAATACCCGACACCTCGCGCGCGGGATGGTTTTGTCGTTTGTGCGATAGCAATACGTCGAACGAAAAGCACATTCGAAAAAGGTGCATCGCGCCTTACGATATTTTCGCGCTAGCCTCAAGCATCGCTACGGAAACGGAATGCGGCACCGTAACGGCAAGAATGAGACCGTCGACCGAGTCCCGCCACGAAGTCCCGGCAAAAGCGACGAGCGGAACGCCCGCCGCAAGTGCGATGAGCGTATTCGGCAAAGCCGCCCTTGCGAACGTAGCAACCCGCTCCTTCAGCGATTTGCCGACCGTATAGCGTTCGACGGCAAGGGCGAGGTGGCGAGGCGTGTGCCAAAGCGCGAAATACGCCCCAAACGTCGCCTTTCCCGGTGCGATCGCAAACGCGAGCGTCGGGACGCCGAGATCGAAGGCATCGCCGACTCGCCCCCGGCGAACAGCGTCGATCACGCCCATTGTGGCGATAAGATTTGTGAGTCGATGAACCCACGGCCACGTGCACGCAAGTGGAATAGCTCCCCGAAGCGCCCACGCAAAACGACTGATTTGGCGTGCATCGCACGCCGCGGCGAAGGCTGAGTCGCCGGCGCCAAAGTGCAGCCAACTAAGCGCAAAGAGCGATTGTTTCGCAAGCCGCGGCCAGCGACGCGACGCAAGAAAAACGGATACCGCCGAAATACCGTAAACCGCCCCAATCGCCCGTTTCGAAAACGGAGCCGAAGGCCGGGCCGAAAGCAGCGCATCGTCGGCCGCACCATGGGCAACACCAATCGTCGCGGTGATCAGCCCGACAACAGCATTGGTCGTCCGAGGCGACCTCCGTGCAGCAAACACCGCGAGCCCGAACGCAATGCAGGTACCGATGCGTACGGTTCTAAGCGATCGCAAGACTAGGGCGCTGATCCGTCATGCGAATGTATTTCGCGCATAAACAGATGTTCGGCCACCTACCCCTCTCTCCCGTAAACGACGGGAAAACCCGAACGTCCCCACCGACAGCCCCGCCCGTCAGCCCCTCAAGCCACCATACCGACCGAAAAATAAGTGACGAACAAACGTTCGATGGGGTAGTTTCTTCTTGGGCCCCATTGCTATAATCAAAGGTACCCCCGGACTGCGGGGAACGCTCGGGAAAGCAACCATGCGTATCAAATACGAGGTGTCTGCCGGAGGCTTGGTCCTCCGTCGGAACGGAGCTCAGCTCGAGGCCCTGCTCATCGGCAGAGGCCAGCCTCGCGTATGGTCCCTGCCCAAAGGGCACGTCGAGCACCGCGAAACCCACGAGCAAGCCGCGCTCCGCGAAGTCCGCGAAGAGACCGGCTGTTGGGCCGAGATCCTCATGAAGCTCTCGGACATCTCGTATTGGTTTTACCTGAACCGATCCAAGCACAAGAAGTCGGTTCACTTCTATTTGATGCGCTATCTCTCTGGCGACACGGCCAACCACGACCACGAAGTCGATGAAGCCGCGTGGTTTGAGATCCGCGCCGCGAAGAAAAACCTCAAGTACGTCAACGAAAAGCGCCTGATCGACCTTGGCCTTGAGTATCTCCAAGCCGAAGGCACGGGGCTCTTCGAGACGGAGACCGTCGCGCTCGTAAGCGAGGCCCTCCAAGACATCAGCGCAGGTTGAACGCGGCTGCCCCGGTCGAGGACGAACGCGCCTGTCGCGTCTCGCTGGCCAATCTTTTTGACGGCCCACTCGACCTGCTCTTGAGCCTGGTCAAAGAACGGCAGCTCGATATCGCAACGGTGCCGCTGGCGGCGGTGTGCGATCAGTACTTCGCTTTCATCGAGGCGATGGAGTCGATCGACGTCGAGCTCGCCGCCGAATACCTCGTCATCGCAGCGACCCTGGTTTTCCTCAAATCCAAAGCGATGCTCCCGGCGATTCCGGCCGAGTTCGAGGATGCCGAAGAATCCGCCGAGGTCGTCGAGCAGCGACTGCGCGAGCGCCTGATCGCCTATTCGATCTACAAGGCTGCAGGCGATGAACTGAAGAGCCGCGCCGATGAGGCCAAGGCCTTCTATCTGCGCGATGCGGGCGACCCAACGACTGATATTACCCAGCGCTACCGAATCAACGCCGCCAAGCTCTCTGCAGCCCTTGCCGCCGCCCTGCGGGCCGCGAAGCCCGAGAAGCGCACGATCGTCCGCGAGCGCGTCTCGCTCATCGAGCAGATGGAACTCGTCGCCCGGACCGTCCGCACGCGGGGCCGTGCCTCGTTCTTCGAGCTGTGCTTCGGCCTCGATCGCGGCGGGATCATCGTAACGTTCTTGGCCGTCCTCGAGCTGGTCCGCCGCCGCCGCCTGGCATTCGCACAGAGTAACGCCTTCGCCGATATCGAACTCTTGCCGTTCGTGGAAGATCCGATACCCGCCGCCAATGCAAACTGAGGAGCTCGCCCTCCCGGCCGAGGCCGTAGCCGAGCACGAGCCCATGCAGACCGAACTGATCGAGACCGGGACGCTGCAGCGCAGCATCGAGGCGGTACTTTTCGTCGCCTCCGAGGCACTCTCGATCAAAACGCTCGCCAAGCTGACCGGCGCGGAAGAAACCGAGGTTGCTCTCACGCTCCAGCGGATTGCAGAAGACTTCGGGGATCGCGGGATCGTGCTGCGCGAGATCGCTGGCGGTTATCGCTTCGCAAGCTCACCTGGAGCGCGCGAGGTCGTCGAAGCGTATCTGTTGCCGCCCAAGACGAATCTCTCGCCTGCCGCACTCGAGACGCTTGCGATCGTCGCATACATGCAGCCGGTCACGAAAAGCGAAGTCGAGGGCGTGCGCGGCGTGAGTGCCGACTCCGTTATCGCCACGCTCGTCGACCGCCGGTTTCTGGTTGAAGGCGGGCGCAAAGAAGTCGCCGGTCGTCCGATCCTCTACAAGACAACGGCGGAATTCTTGGAAGCTTTTGGTTTGCGCAGTTTGGAAGAGTTGCCGCCGATCGACGTCGATGCGGGCCTACCGATCGAAATGGCACTGCCGATTCCGACCGAAACGGTCGCCACCGCGATCGACGAAATCGTCGCCGATGAGATTGCGAAGAAAACAACCGAAGAGAGCGAGACTACGGAATCAACACTAACGTGACCAACGACGACGACGCGATTTGGGATCGTATCGACTCGAATTGCCAAGCCGTTGCGATCGCGCACGAACTGATCCAGCCCGGCGAGACGTTTAGCCTCACCGAAGACCAAGCAAAAGCAGTGGACACGATTTGCGACCGTCTGGAAGATGGCGGCTTTGAGTTCTTGCTCAAAGCCCCGACGGGCTCGGGGAAAACCGAAGTCATGATGCGCGTGGCGGTCGATACGATCCTCGCCGAGGATTCGTACATTACGCTGATCGCGCCGACGCGCGATCTCGTGCGCCAGCACTTCACCTACTTCACCGAACGCCTCGAAGGCACGGGCCTGGGCGTCGCGCAGATTCACGGCGGCATTTCGCCGGCCGAACGCAAAGCGACGATGGCGGGACTTGCCGACGGTTCGATCCGCGTCGTGGTCGGCTCGGCGATGATGCTGGTGAGCGATCAGCTCTGGCGCATGATCGACGAGAGCTCGCTGCTCGTCGTCGATGACGTCAACGCGTTCGACGAACGCGAACACTTGCGTTTACTCGAAGACCTCGACTGCCCGATGCTCTTCGCGTCGGCGACGCCCGACGAGTTGCGCTCGTTCCTCACGCGCATCGGCGCCTACAGCAACATCGTCTCGATGAAGAAAATGCCCTTCGATGTCATTCCGACGAAGGTGCACAAAGTCGAGGGCGTCTGGGGTGAACCGCCGATCGAGCAAATGTCGCGCGCAGACGAACTCATCCGCATTCACCTCGAGCGCAAGTCGCGCATCTTCGTCATCAGCCGCACGCGCCACGATGTGCCCAAACTCGCGCAGCGGCTCGAAGAAACGTACGGCTTTCCCGTGCAGCAGCTCCGCGGCGATATGGCCGATACGGGCGAACACAAGAGCCGCCACGTGCGCCGCGGCGTCAAAGTCAGCAACATCGGCACGCGTGTCGAGATGATGGAAGCCTTCCGTCGCGGTGCGCCCGCGATTCTCGCCGCCACCAACCTCGTCGGCAGCGGCCTTGATATCCCGGCCGCCGATCTGATCGTCATCACCGATGCCGATGCGTTCGGTGAGGGCGAAACCGAACAGCTGATCGGTCGCGTCGGTCGGCGCGAACGGCCCTCGGATGCCGTTCTTCTCACCGGAACCACCTTTGAGAAAAACCCTTCGCGATCGATCGCCAGCGGTCGCGCCAAAACGTTCATGCCGCGCGGCATGCGGGCCAACCAGTTACGCTTTACGCGCCGTAAATAGAGACCGTTCCATCGGACACCTAGAATGCGTTTAGGATTGCATATCGGCGTCAGCGGCGGCTACGATGCCGCAGTCGACTACGCGCAGCGGCTCGGCTGCACGGCACTCCAAATCTTCAGCGGCAATCCCAAAACGTACCGCGTTGGGAGAATGAACGTTCCCGCGCTCGAAGCGTTTCGCGACAAGCGCAAAGCCGCCGACCTCGATCCCGCCGTCATTCACACCTCGTACTTAATCAATCTCGCAAGCGAAGACGACAAGATGGTCGCGGGCTCCCTGGGTCTTTTGAAGAACGATCTCGCGGTCGCCGCTGCCGGCGGAATCCGGTACGTCAACACGCATCTCGGGTCATATGGGAAGCGCGATCGTGAAGTGGGCTTCAGCGCGGTGTGCCGTGCGCTCGAGGCGGCGCTGGAGGACATCGCCCCCGATGTCTATCTCGTGTTGGAAAATAGCGCAGGAGCGGGTCAGCTCTGCGGTGGCACCATGGAGGAACTCGGGCGCTTCCTGCGCGCCGTTCCGCACCCGCAACTCGGGATCTGCCTCGACACGGCGCATACATGGGCGGCCGGCTATGCCATTAATGATTTTGAGTCGGTTAATCGATTTGTATCACACGTGGAAGAGACGATCACCTTAGATAAGGTGCTTCTTTTCCATTTCAACGACACGCAGATCGCGCTCGGCGGACACCGGGACCGCCACTGGCACATTGGGGAAGGGCTCATCGGCTTCGAGGGCTTTCGCGCACTTGCCGCACATGCAGGTCTGAACGGCAAGACCGCGATTCTCGAGACGCCCGGCGAAGAGGCCGACGACGAGCGAAACATGCGTGCCATCCGTCTGATCTTCGAAGGAGCTGCGACATGACGACGACCGATGACGATCGACGGATCGCCACACGCATGAAAACGAGCCTCAGCGTGACCTTTAAAGTGAACCGGGGCCTAGCGAAGGTATGTGTCGTGGAGAACATTTCGCGAAGCGGACTGCTCCTGGTTTCTACGGATGCGCTGCTTGCTAACGACACGATCGAAGTCACTTTTGCCGACCCGGTCCACGGCCACTCGCACGATGTGGCCGGCGACGTGGTGCGCAGCGCGCCCGCGGGCCGCTCCGGGGTCTCGTTCGTCCACGGTACCGAAGATGCACTCGCCTTCGTTCGAAAAATGGTCGGCTTCGCCGCATAGGAGCGCTGCTTGATCGCGCGCGGCGAGCGCGTCGCGTTCGTGGGGCCGTCGGCCGCGGCGGATGGGGCAGTCGCCCTTGCGGCGCTCCGGCTCGGTCGCCTCGCACGCGCGGGACGTGATCTGCGACCCTATCCGTACATGAGCGTCGGTCGTGCCGGACGTTTTCAAGCCGCGATCTCCAAACCGTGGGACGCCGCACGTTTCGCTGCTGTGTGCGGTGCGGCAGGGCTCGAGTCGCACCACGCGATTCGCCGCTTGAAGCGATCGTACGCGCGTGCGCTCGTCGTCGCGTTGCTCGTCGCAACCTCGCCCGACGTGCTTATCATCGAGGGAATCGAGGAATTTGACGAAGCGGCAATCGGCGCGCTCGACCGCGCGTTCGAACTCGTCCCTACCGTGCTCGTCACGTGCGCGAGCGACGAAAACGCGATACGCTTCGGTGCCCGAATCGTGTCGGTCGCCTCACTCGATGTCGCCTCGTGACGCGCGCACTTCTTGGAAAAGAGTTCTTCGAGCGGCGAATTTATTTTGCGATCGGCTTCGTGCTCGTGTGCGCGATTGCGGCGCTCATGCCGCGGTTCTTCGCGTTTTCGTATTCGCTTGCGACCACAAACTCGAAAGCGCCCGCCGACATCGTCGCGGATATTCTGCACAACTTTCGTTCGTATCCGGCGTTTATCGAAACGCAGTGGTGCGGGCGGGGTCTTGCGCGGGCACTGATCATCCTCGCGCTCATCGCCGGCATCGGTACCGTAGCGACCGAACGTGAGAGCCGCACGCTCGGCCTGCTCACGCAATCCTCGCTCGGGCGCCCGACGATCGTCGTCGTGAAGTTTGCCGTGATCGGGATGTGGCTTTCGCTCATCGCGCTTTGCAGCGTTGCGATCGTGGCGGCGGCGTCGCTTGTCGACCATCGCATCATCGGGCTTGCGAGTCTCGCGCAACCGTCGTTCGTCGCGCTCGTTTGCGCGTGGGCAGTCCTGGCGCTTGCCATGCTCGCAAGCGTGCTTTTCTCGACCTCGCTCAAGGCGACGGTCTTTGCCTTGGGTCTGGTGATCTTCGTTGCGGCGGCCGGACAGCCGTTCGGCTACAACCTCATCACGCTGCCCGAAAATATTTTCAACACCGACGGCGGCTTTCTCGCCGGGCGCTTCGTCACCGACTGCGCCTTTGCGTTCGGCGTCGGGTTCGTCGCACTCATCGCAGCGATCGCTCGTTTCCAAGAGACGTGATCGCGCACTTCGACCTCGATGCGTTTTACGCGTCGGTGGCGCAGCGCGACGATCCTTCGCTCCGCGGGAAGCCGCTCGCGGTTGCGGGCTCGAGCCGGCGTTCCGTCGTGCTGACGGCTTCGTACGAAGCGCGGCCCTACGGTGTGCGCTCCGCGATGCCGTTGTGGAAGGCGCTCGCCGCGTGCCCGCAGCTCGTCGTCGTTCCTCCGACGTTCGAACGCTACAAAGAAAGTTCGGCCGCGGTGTTTGCGATCTTCGCCGACGGCGCGACCGCGGTCGAAGGACTCTCGCTCGATGAGGCCTTTTGCGCGCTCCCGACGGAGAATTTAGACGATGCGCGGGCCTGGGCCGAACGCGTGCGCGCGCGAATTTTCCGCGAAGTCGGCCTGACCGCAAGCGCCGGGATCGCGCGCGCGAAGATGGTCGCAAAAATCGCGAGCGACTCGTGCAAACCCAACGGCATAGCGATCGTGGAACCGGGTACGGAGGCGGTATATCTTGCTCCGATGCCCGTAGGGCGGCTGTGGGGCGTCGGACCCAAGACGCAGCTTCGCATGACCGAGGCGGGGATCCAGACGATCGGGGATGTCGCCGCACTCGATGACGCGCGTGCGTTTGCGCTTTTTGGGAAGTGGGGTCGCGAAGTACGGGAACTCGCGCGCGGCAACGACGACCGCGAAGTCGATGGATCGCGCGAACGGAAATCGGTCTCAACCGAAGAGACGTTCGAATACGACGTACGCGACGAAGAACGCGTCTTCGCCCTGCTCGCAACGCAGGCCGCAGAACTCGCGCAGTACTTGAAAAAACGCAATCTGCGTGGCTCGACCGTCGGTATAAAAATCAAGCGTGCAGATTTCACTGTGTTGGGGCGCCAAACGCACCTCGCGGTCGCAACAGACGACGAATCGATCATTCTCGATGCGGCACGCCACTGTTGGCAGCGCGCCGGAATCGCGGGCCAACCGATCCGTCTGCTGGGCACGCGCATCGCTTCGCTCACCGAAGAAGCCGAACGCCAGATCTCGCTCTTTCCAAGTTAGAGTCCGAGTGCGGCTGAGTCTGCGCGCGGGTCGGCGCCTCCGGCAAGGGTCCCGAGTTCTTCATCGATCAGAATCGCGTGCGCGTGACCCATCAGGCTTTCGAACGCGCCGATCGGCGTGACTTCGTGGCCGCGTCGTTCTAAGTCTGCGATGAGCGCCGGGTCCATACGCGATTCGACGCGTACGGAATCGAGTTTTTCTGCGACGTTGATGCGACCGTGCAGCCAACGCGGCGCATCGAGTGCTTGCTGGACCGACATCCCGCGCTCGAAGATGTTGTGGATGAGTTGCATTTGTGTCTGCGGCTGGCCGTCCGCGCCCATCGTGCCGTGCACGAGTTTGGGTTTGCCGTCTTGGAAGACCATGGCGGGTGAGAGTGTATGGACCGGACGTTTGCCGCCGCCGAAGCAATTCGGATGTCCCGGAACGGTATTAAAATACGCGCCGCGGTTGTGCAAAAAGATCCCGGTTCCGGCGGCCATGATGCCGCTGCCAAAATTCATATACAGACTCTGAATGAGCGAGACGCAGCGACCGTCTTCATCCACGACCACGAGGGCGATCGTATCGCCGTCACCGAGCGGCGAGCGTTCGTGGAGTGCGCGTTCGTCGATCGAGGCTCGCATCGAGCGCAGGCCGTCGGGGGTGAGAAAATCCTCGACGCGTGTATCGACGAAGCGCGGATCGCCGAAGAGAGCATCGCGTCGATGGAAAGCGCGTTTGATTGCCTCGATCGCGTGGTGCGTCCAGGCGGGCTCGCCTGCAAATGCGTCGGCTGCAATTGCCCCGAGTGCCATGAGCGTCGTTGCACCCTGCGAGTTCGGCGGATGCGCGATCAGCTCGAGACCCCTCCATGCTAAGCGCAGGGGTTCCATGACTTCGGTTCGGTGCGCGGCGAGATCGTCGAGTGTCATCGTGCTGCCGTGCGCGTTCAGCGTTGCGACGATCGACTCGCCGATCGCACCGTCATAAAATGCGTGCGGTCCATCACGGCGGATGGCGGCAAACGACTCTGCGAGCGGCTCGTTTCGAGCGATGGAACCGGCCCGTGGCGTGCCGCGTGACAAGAAAAGCGCCCGTGCGTCGTCGTCGGCGAGCAGCAGCTCGGCGTTGAGCTCGAAATACCGTGCCGCAACGTCGCTGACCGCGAATCCGTCGCGTGCGTAGCCCTCCGCCGGTGCGAGCAGTTCGGCCATGTCGATAGAGCCGTGCTTCGCGTGCACGTCGTACCACGAACGGACCGCGCCCGGAACCGTCACGGCGAGTGCATCCCGGATCGGCATCTCACCGTGGTGGGCGACCTGCTCGAGCGTCGCGCTTTGCGGCGCGGCGCCGCCCCCATTGTACGCGACCGTCGCGCCCGTTTTCGGTTCGTGTACGATCCAGAGCGCGTCGCCGCCGATGCCGCACGAAGCGGGATAGACGACGGCGAGCACGGCGTTTGCTGCAATTGCCGCATCGATTGCGTTTCCACCACGGCGGAGGACTTCAAGGCCGATTTGGGTTGCCAGTGCGTGCGGCGATGCGATCATCGCGCGCGTCGAGCGGGCAATGCCGCGGGTCGGGTGTGGATACATTAGGGCGTGGTCCTCATATGTGGTCGGTGCTCCAAACGCGGTCGGCGTCATCGGCAAGAATCGTCGGCGCTGCGGTTTTCCATGCCGTTCGCGCCGCGCGCGAAAGCAGCGCGATCATCGTGATCGCGGATTTCCGTTTGCGAACGGCACCGCGCGCGATTGCGGCGCGCGCGATATCGGGCGGCAGCCAACCGGTCACCTTGCGGAGATCTCCCGCCCCGCTGCGCAAGAGCGCCGGGATCGCATCGAATCCCTCATCGCCCGTGTAGGCGAATTCATCGACGACGAACGCGTCGCGTTCCGGAATGCGGCGCCCGAAGACGTACGCTGAGACCGTCCGTCCTTTGCGCACCAGCAGTTCGACACGTTGACCCGTATGCTCGCGCGAGTGCGAGCGCAAACGAATGAAATCCCATACGAGCGGCGTGCGTCGCAAGCCGATCGCGCGGCGCGATTCCAGCTGCTCGAAACAGCGGCGGACCCCGGCCCAATCGCCCTCGCCAATCGGTCGTGCGTCGATGCGCCGGTTATCGAGCAGATCGACGTTCAGGGTGACGATGCGTGAGGGGAGGGTGATGAATCCGAGGCGTTCGTAAAAAATGGGATGGATATCTGAGAAGAGATAGGCGAGGTCGACGCCTGCTTCGCGTTCAGCATCGAGTGCGGCGCCGAGCATCGCGGATGCGTAGCCGCGCCCGCGGTCTTCGGGGGGCGTGAACACAGCGCCGATTCCGAACGCGCGTAAGGTGCGAGCTCCGCAGCTCAGTTCGCGTTCGTAGCGTTTGAACGAGCAGACGAGCCGTCCGTCGACGCGTAAACCGACGGTGCGAAAGCGTTTCGTGCCGTACGGCGACGCGGCGATCTCCTGCAATTCGGCGACGTATTCGGCGTACGAACGCGACCCGGCCCAGAGCGTCTTGCTTTGGGGCAGAACCGTCGCCACGTAGTCGGGGATCGGAATCGTCGCAAGGCGCATCGCGATGACCCTTGGCGGCCGCACCGAGTGCGGCCTGGTCGGTCCCTACACGAACGCGATCGTGTCGAATTGCCCCGCGAGCACGTCGCTCGGATTGCGTCCGAGCCACTTCGAGAGTACCGTCGCGTAGACGGACCGGAAGTCCGTGTTGAATTTGAGATCGCCTCGATCGAGATCGGTGAGCGAAGGGTGCGTGCCGTATACGCCGCCTTTGAGCCCGCCGCCGATGACGAAGAGCGGCATGGCAGTGCCGTGATCGGTGCCGTTGTTGGCGTTCTGCTGGACGCGGCGACCGAATTCCGAAAACGTCATCGTCATGACACTCTTGTCTTTGCCGTGCGCCTTGAGATCTTGAAAGAACGCGAGTAATCCGGAACCGAGGTAGCCCAGGAGCCGATCTTGCTGTGCGCGCTGATTGACGTGCGTATCGAACGACCCGATTGAGACGAATATGATACGCGTTCCCGTGTCGCTGCCGATCATTTGGGCGGCGAGTTGGAGTTGCTGGGAAAAACCGTCTTTCGGATAGGTGACGGCCGGCTTATACGACGCGACTTTTTGACGCAAGACGTCGCCACCGTGATAGGCCGACCGCGCGGTATCTTCGAGCATCGTCAGATACGGCGACTGTCCGGGACGCGCGCCGTCGTATAGCACCCCGGCACTCGTTTTGGCGTTTGCGTCGCGACCGGCGTTGAAGTTGAACGCGTTGAGCGCGCCGATCGCCGGCACGTCGACGTGCTGCGAAACGAGCGCCACCGGAATTTGATCGCCGAGCGCGACGGCTTGAAACGGGTTCTTCGACTTCTCACCCGCGGGATTCGTCTTGTCGAGATAGCGGCCGAGCCAGCCGGTTTGTTCGCGCAGCCCGGGCGAGGCGGTTTCCCAAATTTGCGTCGCCTCGAAGTGCGAGCGGTTGGGATTGGGGTAGCCGACGCCTTGAACGATTGCAACCCGGCCTTCTTTGTAAAGTTCGTTCAAGCCGGCGAGCGCGGGGTTGAGGCCGATCCGCTCGTCGATTTTCAAAATCGTGTTTTCCGCGACGCGGATGGTCGGCCGCACGTTGTGGTACGCGTCGTCAGAATAGGGCACGATTGTATTGAGGCCGTCGTTACCGCCGCCCATTTGAATGACCACCAGCACGTTGCCGGGATCGATACTCGATCCGAGTGTCGGGAGCGCCTGCGCGGAGGCTGTGCGCGTGAAGGCGAGCGGCATCGTGCCGCCGAGTACGGCGATTCCTAGACCCTGGTGGATGAACGCGCGGCGTGATGACATCAGCGGCTCCTAGTTCAGTTGGTTGACGGGCAGATTGAGCGTGAGCGCGACGACTCCGCGAATTTTATCTTGATAGTTCTCTGGCCCGAATGGAATCGCGTTTGCGGGCGGCGGTGCGGAGGCCGCGGACGCCGCGGGGGCCGCGGTCGTCATCGCGGTTGCGACGGCAGCGCGGGTGTTCGTCGAGTTGACGAACGACACGAGCGTCGAGCGAACGTCGGAGGTGACGTCGTCTTGAAGCGCAGCATTGACGATGTTTCCGACGATTTTTTGGGGGTCGAAACCGCCGGCTTGCGCCACGATCGCATCGGGCGAAATCGTCGATGCCGCAAGCGGCATAACCGGTGTCGCACCGGCGGCAGGTTTCTTCTGGATCGACGTTGCGATTAGTGCGTTCACGAAATTGAATCGTGCGAGCAGCGTCGCGGTGTTGATCCACGTCGGTCCGCCATCCCAGCCTTTAACGCTTGGCGGATTGAGCGGATCTTGACCCATTCGCCCGAGCGCGTACGGCAGATTATCGGGGACCGTCGTAACGCCCATGTAGCGCAGTGTGCCGACCGCAAACTCGATCGGGCTCTTGGGGATCGCTCGGTACGCGCGGGTCGAGTAGAAGACGTTCGAACGCAGAATCGTACCGACTGTTTTCGGAATATCGTAGCCCGAAAGCGCGTAGACACCGGCAAGCGCTTCAATTAATTCGGGTTCGGGGTCGCTATACACAAAAAACTCAAGCAACTTGTGCGCCATGAAACGAGAGTGCGCGGGCTGCTGGATGATGATGTTGATGACGTCATCGCCCGTCCAATTGCCGGTTTTTCCAAGCACGGTCTTCACGCCGTCGTCGTGGACTTTGGCATTGTCGAGGAAGGCCGAGCTCCGGTCGAGCGTCCAACCCGTGAAGGCGCGCGCGCCTTCTTTGATATCGTCTTCCGTGTAGTTGCCCAAACCCAGCGTAAAGAGTTCCATCACTTCGCGCGCGAAATTCTCGTTCGGATGGGCTTTCGAATTGCCCCGATTGTCCAACCACACGAGCATCGCGGGATCTTTGGCAACCGCTGAGAGCAGATTCGAAAATTTGCCCAAACCCTGCGATCGAAAGAGATTCATTTGCTGGGCCATCAGCTGTGGCGGCACTTTTTGCATGCTCGTCGCGAAGTGGCCGTGCCAGAAGAGCATCATCTTCTGCACGAGCGGCTGATTCGTGCGAACCAGCTGATCGAGAAACCACAGCTGTGTTGCGTGGCGATTTTTCTTTTGATCGAAAAGAATGTCGGTCGGCGGATACGACGGGAAGTCGATCTGGGTACCGGTGGGATGGAGCAGCGAATCGACCGCACGATCCGCGCCGAGCGGCGTCAGCGCCGCAACGTCGGCGGCAGTTCCGCCAAAACCGGCACGTCGAAGCAAGTGTGCGGCACCGCGCATCGTAAAGCGGCCATCGTATCGCGCGAGCGCCGTCGCGGCGTCACCGAGCGTACCCGGCGGTCGGAATCCGGTTTGCGGATCGGTTGAAGTATCGAGCTTCACATTGGCCTCGCGAAATCAGAGCGAACGTAACGTCCTAACGCACCGTACGGCGAATCTATCTCGCTTTCGGGCCGATCGAGAGATTTTTAGCGAAACTTTAAGGCGCGTTTCATTTCGGTCGGTCGACGTGCCAGGCTTGCGGCGAGCGTTCCCACGGCGCGAATGCGCCCGGCGATGCAAGGGAAGCGAGCAATCTTGCCTCAAACTCGCCCGGTTCGAACGGTTCGCCCGGCACGAGGATCTCCGCCGGAGGGTCGAGTGCTTCGATTGCGGCGAGCTCGCGCGGCGCGAACGCATCCGACGTCGTCCTCGTCGTTCGCTCGGCGATTACCGGTGCCGGGCGCAGCGATTGCAGTTCGACGAGGAACTCGGGCGCTGCCACGGCTCTGGTGGGGTGACCACTGGTACTCACCGTGACGGTCTCATCGGCGCATATCATCGCGCATGCAAGCCGGCGACGGTCTTCGCGGGCGTAGGCATCGCGCAACTTGGCTTGATGCGAATACCACGTGAACTTGGCAGTGCGCGCGGCCGTCGTCTCGCCGACGTTGTCTTTTGGGATCATGCCGTGCTGCGGGCTGAACAGAAAGGCATCCGGCACGTAGTACGGGGGGAACGCTCCGGCCCGCGCATCGAGGATGAAGACGTGCGCGAATCGTCGCGACTTGACGGCGTCGATCGAGGCAAGACAAACGAACCCCGGCAGTTCCGTTCCGGATACGTTCAGCGGCGTATCGGATTGCGCGATGCGTTCGCAGTACACCAGCACGTCGAGCAGGCTGTCGTCGGGTCGCCGCGCGGCGTAGCGCTCGATCCGCTCGATGAGCGACGCGATGCGTGCGATTCGCTGCGCGTGACGTGCGGCGGTCTCGCCGCGGCGCGGAAGCGCGGTCCCGCTCTCTTCAACGATCGTGCGCGCGAGACGTGCGAGAGGCGTGTGCGTGCGAAGTGCAACCCAACGCGAACGGCGTTCGCGAAAAGCCTGCAAGCGTGCTCGCGCCTCACCTGAGAGATCGCCGTCGCGGTCCGCGCGCAACACGTTGGTGCCCAGACGCAAGTCGCGCCGTTTGTCCCAGCGTCGATTACTGCGATCGGATTCTTCGATCGCGGGAAGTTCGAAGAGAAGCGCCTGCGGATTAGGCGGATCGCCGCAGAGCACGGCGATACTTGCATCGCTCAGGTGAACTACTGGGGATTCGAGCACGCGTAGCAGCCAATCGTGCCGAAACGGATCGGCTACCGACCACAGCATGGCGAGCGCATCCTGGGTATCGTGGTGCGCGAAGAGTTGGTCGTCACCGGCGAGGTCGACGGGAACGTTGCGCTCGAGCAGCGCCGATTCGTACGGTGCGATACAGCGCAGCGAACGCGCGAGAACCGCGATCCGCTCCGGCGGCGTTCCCGCATTGATGAGCCTTGCGACGCAGTCTGCGACGAACGCGGCTTCGGCAGGTTGATCGGAGGCACGGTGTACGGCGATCGCTTCGCCGCTGGGAAGCGGCGAAGCGAAGTCTTCGGCGATCATCGCGTGCGCCGCTGCTGCGATTTGCGCGGGGACGCGGCCGCTCGGGGCAAGCACGATCCTCGTCCCGCCAAGTGCGAACGTGCGCTCCGGGCGCGCGCCGGCAAACGTCCCGGTGGCGGCGTCCGGATCGCCCGCAAACGTCACGTCGATGAGATTTTTTCCGAAGATCGCCTGCAAGAGACGCAGTTCGCCGGTCCGTAAATCGTGCACGTCATCGACGAGCGCGAAACGGAATCGATTGCGCACGATCCGTGCCAAGCTCGCGTCGTTCGCGAGGATGCGGATCGCCTCCGCGATCGCATCGGTCGCCGTAAGGCAGCCGTGGTTGTTGAGTTCTTCGAGGTACGCGCGATAGAGTTTCGCAATGATCTTCGCAAGATCGAGTTCGCGGCGGCGCTGCCGTTCGAGTTCCTCGGGGCCGACGCTTAGCGAGTCGCGGTAGATGTCTTTGGTCGCGAAGAGCAGCGAGGGATTCGCGAAATTCGGCGGCTTTGCGTAAAACGTGTTCGACCCGCGCAGTGCGGCCGCAAGAAAATCGTCCGGCCCAATCTGTGCGTCGCGCAGTTTGCGGATAAGGCGCAGGGCCGCGGCGGCGAAGCGTTCGGGTGCGCGCAGTCCCGGAATCTCCGGATCGATCTCGGCGCTGATGAACTCGGTCCATTCAAGAGCGAAGAGCGGTGCGGCGGCGCGCTCGAAGATCTCCTCGGCATCGATCTCCTCGATGATGTCGATGTCCAGCGAAAGTCCCGCACGCAGGCCTTGTTCGCGTAAGATCTCGATTGCGACGTCTTCCAGCGGCACGCCGACGAAAGGCCCGGCGGGTCCCTCAAACGAGGCGATTCGCGCGCCCAAAGCCCGCGCACTGCTCGCGCTCGCCGCACTTACGATGATGGATTGGGGCCCTGCTTGCGCGACGAGCGCGAGATAACGCCGCGCAAGCAACGTCGATTTGCCGCTCGCCGCCGGCCCGACGATCGTGAGGAGCGGGGCATCGGCAGGCGCGTCGATGACGCTGCGTGCGAGCGGGCTTGCAAGATCGATCATCGGCCGAACCGGGCGTCGACGACGGCGGGGCGCTCGCGGCACGCGTTCCGATACGCGCAGTACGTGCACGCATTGGGATCGTCCGTCACCGGGAACGCGGCGAGTTCACCGCTTGCAATCTCGGAGGCGAGTTCGATCATTTTTGCTTTGGCTCGTTCTAAATCACCGATGCCGATCACGCCCACGGTCGAGCGGTCGTTGCGGCGCGATTGGATCGGCACGAGCGCGATCTCGAGTTCGACGGGAGCGACGTCGAGCAGCGCATCTTTGAGCGGGATGAGCGAGAGGCGCGTCACCCGGTCGCCCGCGGCCGTGCGGGCCCAATAATAGAACGGAAGCTGGAAGTCGGTAAACGTGATGACTTTCTCGCGATATTCCGCGGCGCTCTCGGCGATCGTCCCCGTTTTATAATCGACGACCGTGACACCGCCGTTGCGATCGTCGCGGTCGAGCCGGTCGATATAGCCGACGAAGGCGTGACCGTCGAGATCTAGATCGGCCGAGACTTCGTTGCCGATGACGGTAAACGGCTCGCGCGCCGTCCGCTCGAGAATCCACTTGACGTATTTTACCGCGGTACGGCGCGCACGGCGCTTCTGGAGTTCGAATTCGACGACCGCATCGAAGCGCGTGCGAAAGCGATCGAACGCCCCGTTGACACACGCTTCGAGAAACCGTTCGAGCGTCGTTCGTTCGACGCCATCGACTCGGGGATATTTCTCATGAAATTCTTCGAGCGCCGAATGAAAGGCGGTGCCGTAAAACGATGCCGATGAACCGCGGTCCTCAACGGCAGAACAGACGTAGCGGTAGTACCACTTCCGGCGACATTCCGCATAGGCGTTGAGCGAAGATGCGCTAAAATGTGTCTTGCGTATCGGCACCGCGCGTGCCAGTTCGCGTTCGCGCACGGGTAACGGACCGGCGGCGCTGCCCACAGAATCGGCCGCGCGTGCCGTGCCCGTCTCTGCGCGAAGATCGGCGAGAAAGGCCCGTGCTTCCCAAGAGGGTGCGAGCGCGCGCGCAGAATCGAAATCGCGTGCGATCTGCGCTAGCGCGAGCAACGTGAGCTTTGTCGTCGGCGCAGCGTCCGTGGCAAGCCCGGTCGCGACCACGATGGCACCGAGGACGCTTCCGGCGCCGGCGTCGGGGGCGCGATATGCAGAGACGATCGCAGCGAGTAAATCCCGTAGGCGTAGCGCGGCGTGCATGTCGGTCGGTGAAAGACTGGCGCGGCCGCTCGCGATCGCTTCGAGCAGTGCCCGCTCGCCCGCTGCTACCAAAAGCGCGCTTGCGTCGTCTGGGGCAATCGGCGAGAGCGCACCGATTGCGACGCGGCGTGCGTCGGCATCGCGTTCGTAAGCGGCGTACCTGACCAGCGTTGCGACGGCATCGAGGAACCCGCGATCGAGTGCCGGTGGCGCCAGCGGCCCGAGTGCGAGCGGCTCGAATTCGATCGCTTGCGCCGCGAAGAGCCGCCGCCACACGAATCCGCGTTCGCCCTCGAGCAGCGTGCCATCGACGAGCAACTGCGGTGCGGGGCCTTGAGGCGACTCGGCGATTGCTTTTGCGAGGGCCGATCCTTCGTCGTAGACGTTTCCGAATGCAAGAAGCGTGCGATAGTGTGTGATAAGCGGCTCGAAGAAGGCGCGCTCCGGATGGTCGGTTTGATCGATTGCAGCAGCGGCGCGATGCGCGAACGATGCGCTCTCTATCACTGCAGCGGAAAGGGCGATGTCCTCGCGCGAGCGTGCGAGCGCGCGCAGAATCGCGCGCCGCTCGCTTTCGTTGACGACGCGCGCTCCGATCAGCGATTCGAGCAGTGCGGCGGGCGTGAGCACTCGGGCGTTGGCGACGTGCACCGCGACCGGACCCAGACCAGCGGAAAGACGGCCTTCATCGACGAGCAGCGTTACCACGATGCGAGGTGATACGGAGCGCCGGAGAGGCGACCTTCCCTCAGGCCCGTGCCATGCGTTCCGCGATGCGTTCGGCTAGCGCCACGTCACTTACCCGATCGACATTTACGGCGATCTCCGGGTAGCGACTCACGATCGCCGCAACCGGCGCGCCGAGCAAACGACTCGCGCGTGCCTCGGCGGCCGCGATGCTCAAGCGCCCAAGCCCAAATTGCAAGAACGTATCCCAGCCGAAAATCGCCGCAAGCTGAAGAGGGTTCTTGCGCGCGGCTCCGAGCCGTTCGAGAAACAGCAAGAGACTCGGCAGCACGCGGGGCTTGATCGCTATGAATCCGGCGCCGCAAAACGACCCTTCGCGCAGCCGGGCCCAGGTATGCGGGACCTCGGGATACCGTGCGAGGTGGTCCCGCTTGCCGACGCACGCGTAGGCAAGGTCGCTCTCACGTGCGCGTGCCTGCGCGACGAAGTCGTCGATCCCGAGGGCCGAGAGAAACGGCAAATCCGATGCGCTGACGAGCACCTGTTCCTCCGTATCGAGCGAGGCGAGTCCGGCGAGCAGACTTTCGCTGATGCGTGCGCCCGCCGGACGACGGTCGTCACTCGCGCGCAATTCCGCACGGTCGAACGTTTCGGGCGGAGCGACGGTGATGATGCGGCCGATGTGCGCGCTCGTCCGCAGTGCGTCGAGGGTCCGCTCGACGAGCGCGATGCCGCCGATCCGAACGAAAGCTTTGTTTGGGACGTCTTGCAGTGCGCTGATGCGATCGGGTCCACCGCCGGCGAGGACGACCGCGGTTATCGCCACGCGACCGCGTTTGCGAACGGGGCGACGACGAGTTTCGTGTCGCTCGGAACGCGCACGGCGCGCATGAGTTCGCGCGCATCTGCTTCGGTCGCGCAAAGTGCAAACGAACACGCACCGCTTCCGCTAAGCATCGCAAGCGGTGCTCCGGCATCGCGCAAGGCGCGCAAATCAGCGTCGACTCGCGGCTCGAGTGCCGTCACGACCGGCTCGAAGTCGTTGCACGCGTGCGCGCACACGGTCGCGAAATCTGCGCGTTGAATCGCTTCGAGGACGCGCAAGCTGGCCGAATCGCTCCGCGGTCGGCTCGGCGGCGGCGCGTCGAGCCGAGCGAGAGCGAGTGCGCGGTATGCCTCACCCGTGTCGACCGCGACCGGCGGAATTGCGACGACCGTGCACCAAGGCGGCGATACTCCGAGCGCTGTCACGCGTTCCCCGGTCCCTTCGACGAGCGCGCCGCTCTCCACGAGGAAAAACGGGATGTCGGAACCGAGTGAGCGCGCCAGTGCGATCCAGTCGCGCTCGCCAAGCTCTCCGAGCTCGCCCTGCATCCCGGCGAGCAAAACCGCCGCGGCGTCGCTCGAACCGCCGCCGAGTCCCGCCCCGACCGGAATCTGCTTGCGCAACCGGACGGCGAGCGGCGATGACGTGCGATCGAGCAATGTAAGCGCGCGTAGTACGAGGTTATCGTGTGCGAGTGCCTCAGGCTCGCAAGTAAACGAAAATACCGGCGCCGGGGCGATCGTCAACTCGTCGCACAGCGCGATTGGGACCATGACGCTGCGCAGGGTGTGGTAGCCGTCGTCGCCGCGGGCGAGGATTTCGAGCGTGAGGTTGATCTTGGCGGGAGCGAGCACGTCGCTCAAAGTCCCGCGCGTGCCGCGCGCTTCCTGCCGACGAATCGGCGCGCATGGGGAGGCGGCAGAGAAAAAAACGGGTACGCTACGGCCATATGGGTCCAAGCTATGATGCCCAGCATAATGAGTTTTGTGCCTACGTGCTGTCGGAGTCGCAGACGCCGTTCGGGTTGACTCTCGGGAATTTCAAGACGTTTGCCTCCTCGACGCCCAAAGGCAGTATTCGCGGGCTCTGGGACGCGGACACCGATCAGATCATCTTCGGCTCGCACCAGGTTGCCTATCGCGTCGGCGACGCCGAGACGCTTTTCCCGCATCAGATCGTGCGCGAGTTTACCTTCTTGACCTACGCGCAGATCTCGGAATTTCACTTGACCGATACGATCGGCGTGACCGAGGCTTTTTACGTGCCGCACGGCCCGCGCCACGATCGCGTCGTCAGCTTCATTGTCGATATCACCGTGCACAATTCTGGGGCCACGTCCCAGCGCGTGAAGATTTTTCCGTGGGCATTGCTCGTCGGACAGCGCTTTTACGGCGAGCCGGAAAAAGAAGTACGCGCCAGCGTCGAGGGCCCGTACGTCCGCTCTCACGGTGAAGACACGAACTACGTACGCTGGTGGGGCGGCTCGCGCGAACCGAGTCATGTGGTCGTGGCGTTGCGCGAACAGACGATCTTGCAAGGCATGATGACCGGCTCCCTGCAGTCCGCCGATCATCTCGATGAAGTGACGCCCAAACTTGCCGAGTTCGTCAGCCGCCGCATTTTCGGCGCGCTCGAATACCAGATCGACGTCGCGCCCGGTGCGCGCGAACGTCTGCGTCTGGCGGTCGTCTTTCACAAAGACGGCGATGAAAAGTGCAAACCCGTTTTCGATCAGTTGCTGCACGATCCCAAGGCCCTCCACGAGACGCAGCGCTACTACGCCGCAAAACTTGCCGACGCGCGCTTGATGACGCCCTCACCGCTGATCAATCGCGGCGTCGTCTGGGCGAAAACCAACATGCTGCGCGTGATCAAAGAGTATCCGCAAGGTTGGGGCTCGACGAACTCGCCGCCCTCCGACATCCTCGTCTCGCGCGACACCTCGTGGTTCGTGCACGGCTACGACTATTTTTTGCCGCAGTTCAGCCGCGATGCGATCGAACTGTTCAACCGCCACATCGAACCGACGGGACAAGTCGTCGAATACGTACGCGGTGTCAACGGCTTCAAGACCTCGTACGATCTCAATATCAACGACGATACGCCGTTGCACATCATCGCGATCCTGCATCACTATAATGCGACGCTCGACGACGCGTGGCTGCGCGAGGTACTGCCGCTGGTGATCAAGATCGCCGACTACATGCTAACGCAGCGCGATGGGAACGGTCTCGTATTCTGTAAGGCAGGCGGCGTGGATATGTTCGGTATCACCTCGTGGCGCAACATCATTCCGTACTACACGCTCGACGGCGCGGTCACCGAAATTAATTCCGAAGCCTACTTTGCACTCGAGGCCGCGGCGATGATTTGCGCCGTCTGCGATGATAAAGACAACTGGGAAAAGTTCTCCCGTGAGGCGACCGCGCTGCAGAGCGCGATGATGGAAAAACTCTTCAATCGCGATAGTTCGGCCTTCGTGCTCAACTACGATCACGATCAGAACTATCAGGACAACTTCACCGCCGACGAAGTGTTCCCGGTTCTCTTCAACGTTGCGCCGGAAGCGGAGCGTAAAGCGATCTTGCGCCGGTTGATGGAGCCGGACTTCACGACGGCCGTCGGTCTGCGCACGATCTCCACGGCGGATTCGTGGTATTTCCCCTCGCATGGCTTCGGTTTGCTGGGCGGAATTTGGCCGGACCTTACGCTGTGGTTTGCGGTCGCCCTCGCGCGCAACGGATCGCCGGAAGATGCGGCGCACTGGCTCGAAGTGATCTACGAAACGATGGAAGCGGGCGCGCGTCTGAATACCGTTCCGGGTCAATTCGGTGAATGGTTTGACGGCGGATCGCTGACCAATCGCGGCATGTATCTCTCGCCCTGGACGGGTGCGAAGTATCTCTGGGGCGTTGCAGAGACGGTTTGCGGACTCGATGGGTATCGCACGAGCGGACGCCCGCATCTCTCTCCGCTTATCCCTTCCGGCTGGGAATGGACGGCCGCCGTGCGCGTCCACTGGGGCGGCCGACGCTGCACCTACGTGATCGATGCGAAGAATCACGCGGTATACGGCGATTTAACCGAAGCTTCCGCCGACGAACCGTACACGGTCTACTATGCCGGCAAAGATGTCACAGACGAAATAACGACGTCGCCGGTCGACATCGGTGCGGTCGCATTTGAAGACGCAAGCGGAGCCGTGCGCCTCTTTCTTTGCAATCAAAACGATCGTGCGCGTAACGTTTCCGTCGAGTTCCGCGGACGCACGCACCACTCGGCCGTCCCCTCCGGCGCGCTTGTCGACATCGGGCTCATCGGCAAGCATCAACATGTGCCGGCGACGCCCGCTGCGCCCGACGCATCGATCGCGCTCGCGCCCGCCTAAAACGAGGTGATCGCGTGCGTTCTCGCCTATTTCGTGGCGTGCTAGTTCTGCGGACCCAGGCGCGTGCGTAGCCGTCGCCCCCGAATCTCGCTACTGCTCATCGGCGGCGCGGCGATTCTGTTGATTTCGATCGGCATCGGTCAGCGGCTCGGCGATCGCGTCCTCAACCAATCGACCGGCCGCCGCGTGCCGATCGCGGGTGCGAATGCGACGCCCGTCGTGCAGACGACCAATTCGAATCTCGAGCGCAATTGGAAACGGCTACAAGTTGTGAGCGTCGCAACCGACCCCGCATTCCCGGATCCGCGCGTGACACCGACGCCGTTCCTGCGCCCCACGGAGCGCCCGACGGCACGTCCGACCGCGACGCCCTCTCCGGTCCCGCCGTCATCCGCATATACGTCGCCGCCGCTCCTGCTACCGCTGGCTACACATGCCCCGGGCGAGACGCAACCTGAGGTCACCGGAGTTCCTGAGCCCACTCCCAGCCCCTAGGCGCAACCGTTTACGGCATCCACGGCGTCGAAAAGATTGTCCCTAATGTTCGCATTGCTGCGGGCTGATAAGATAGAGACACGCAAACATAATCGGAGGGTCGTCATGTCAAAGCAGACGGGTACTATCAAAGTGAAGCGCGGCTTGGCGCAAATGCTCAAGGGCGGCGTGATCATGGACGTCGTGAACGCCGAACAAGCCGTTATTGCCCAAGAAGCCGGAGCCGTCGCCGTGATGGCTCTCGAGCGCATCCCCGCCGACATCCGCGCGATGGGCGGCGTGGCTCGCATGAGCGACCTCGAGCTCGTTCAACGCATCATGGATGCCGTCACGATCCCGGTCATGGCGAAAGCCCGCATCGGTCATCTCGCTGAAGCACAGGCACTCGAAGCGCTCGGCGTCGACTTCATCGATGAATCCGAAGTGCTCACGCCGGCCGACGATAAATACCACCTCAACAAGCACCCCTACAAAGTGCCGTTCATCTGCGGCGCCCGCGACCTGGGTGAAGCGCTCCGCCGCATCGCTGAAGGCGCCGCGATGATTCGCAGCAAGGGCGAAGCGGGCAGCGGTAACATCGTCGAGGCCGTGCGCCACATGCGCGCGATTCGCGACGGTATCGCCGAACTTACGGCCGTGCCGGAAGAAGAATACGTGGCACGCGCTCGCGACTACGGCGCACCGCTCGACCTGATCGAATACGTCGCGAAAAACGGCAAACTCCCCGTCGTGCTGTTCTGCGCGGGCGGCATCTCGACGCCGGCCGACGCCGCGCTCATGATGCAGCTCGGTGCCGAAGGCAACTTCGTCGGATCGGGTATCTTCAAGAGCTCGAACCCCGCCATGTTCGCAAGAGCGATTGTCGATGCAACCACGCACTTCAATGATGCGAACGTCATCGTCAAAGCGCACAAGATGCTCAGCGGTACCGCAATGCCGGGGCTCGACCTGCGTCAGCTGAAGCCCGAAGACATGCTCTCCACGCGCGGCGTGTAGGCTTGGCCCAACCGCGCATCGGCGTGCTCGCCGTGCAAGGCGACGTCGACGAACACCGCACGGCGCTGGAGAAATCCGGCGCCGTTTCCTCGTCCGTCAAGACGGCGGAGGACCTCTCAAAAGTCGATGGCCTCATCATCCCCGGGGGTGAATCGACCACGGTGATCCGCCTGCTCGAACGTTTCGGTTTAGACGAGGAAATAAAAACCCGGGTCCGCGCCGGAATGCCGCTGTGGGGCACGTGCATGGGAATGATCGTCGCCGCGCACGACGTCGCAGGTCTCGATCAAAAAACCCTCGACCTCATCGACATCACCGTACGCCGCAACGCCTTCGGCCGCCAAATCGACAGCGCCGAAATCGATGTACGGGTAGAAGCGCTCGGCCCAAAGCCCTTTCCCGCAGTGTTCATCCGCGCACCCTGGATCGAACGAACGGGTCCGAACGTAACTTTACTAGCAAGCATCGACGACCACGGCGTATTCGTACGCGAAAATAACGTCATCGCAAGCTCCTTCCACCCCGAACTAACCCGCGACCGCCGCATGCACGAATATTTCATCAAAATGACTCGCTCCGCGTAGACGCGAGCCCGAACGCGCAATCGCTCGCCATGCCGAACCCCCACCTCTCCCCGCCACCACCCCACCCAAGAGCGATAAAAAAGAAACAACGTTAAGAAGGGCGAATCCGTAACATGATGCTGCAGCTTGGGAATGTTACCCGGGTCCGAATACCGTCTCGAACCAGGGGCGGGGCCAAAGCGTGCGATTTTATGGAAAAGCGAGGCATTGTCTCGCTTTTTGCGTCTCTGCCAAACAGTGAAGGGTTGAACTCGTGAGTGAAGTCCTCGTTCTGAACTTCACCTATGAGGCGCTGAACATCACCAGTTTCCAGCGCGCGGTGAAGTTGATCTTCTCGGGCAAAGCCGAGGTGGTCCACGGCAACGAGCGGCGTCTGGTTTCGCCTTCGTTCGAGATGAAGATGCCCTCGATCATCAGGATGCTGTATTACATCCGGCGGCCGATGCAAAAAGTGGCGCTCACGAAGAAGAATATCTTGCTGCGTGACGACTACACGTGCCAGTACTGCAACCTGCGCGGCGAGCGGATGATGACGGTGGATCACGTTCATCCCCGGTCAAAAGGCGGACCGTCGACCTGGGAGAATCTAGTCTGCGCGTGCATGCGGTGTAACAACCGCAAAAATAATCGTACCCCCGAGCACGCGAACATGCCGCTCAAGCGTAAGCCAAAAGCGCCGAAGTATATACCATGGATCCGGGTGAAGCGGAACACGCTGCCCGGTGAATGGCACAAGTTTCTCTTTCTCTACAATGTCTCGATCGACGAACGGATTGAGTGATCGAACGCACACTAGGATGATGCATGGCTTTTATCACGGTGACGGACGCGGCAGGCCGCGTCCTCTTTCGTCGGACTGCGACACAGTCGGAGATCGACGACGCGGCGAAGGCCGCGGGCGTCGCGGAGTTCGAGGCGCAAGAAGCGATGGAACGCATCGCCGCTTCGCGCGAGCACGTCGAGTCGTTCGTGGATAGCCAGCAATGATCCGCAGAGTCGAGCGCAACACCGCGCCCGTCAAACAGCTCGGCATCGCACGCCGCGGCGATTCGCTGGTCCCCTTTGAGGAACAGCAGAATCCCGATCTGGCTCTGCGCTACTCCAACGGCTTCGTTACGGTAGAAATCACGCACGACGCGCTCGATGCGTTTATCGAACTCACGGGCGACGTACCGCTGCCGATCCTGCGTGACCGCAAGACCGGGGATCGGCGAACGTTCGATCCGCGCAACCGCGTGCGCGTCGTCTACGACGCTAAGGCGAAGCTCCGCGAAGTCATGACGCGCAGCCGCGATGGGCTCTTCGTTCGCGTCAATTTCCCGATGCGTCTGGATCCGCCGGTCGTCGGCGAAGACGATCGCCTCAAGGCTGGCGTCGCCTAGACCTCAGAAGCGTGCTGCGTTCGGCGCTTTTGTGATGTCGCCGATCAAAAATGGTGTGACGCCCATCGCAATCGTGCACGCGACCCATTGACGTACGGGAACCGGTTCGGCCAGAGCTCGCCGAAAACGAAGACGATCGCGGTCCAGAGAAAGACTGCGACGGCGCATACGTCTGGCCCCATCTGTCCGCGAAAAACATACCCAGCACATAGGCGCCGACCGGAAAGGCGATCGGGTAGCGCCCGGTCCGGCCAAGCAGCTTGATGACTCCCGGGCCGCCGCTGGAGAAGACCGGCATGCTCGCGGCCGGCACGCAGGAGCGCAAGCGAGAGTGGTGATGAAAAAGTACGGGTGAAAAGCATCGTAAAAACGCTTCTGCGCGTGCTATAATTCGGCTCGTTTTGGAGACGCGGACGCGGTCGCAGTATGCGGCCAACGGCAAGACCAAGGCGTCGGGTCTCGACCAGACGCGAACGCCCTATTTTCAAGTGCTGCTCGACTATGTCGACCAGGGCGTCATTCCGTTCCACACCCCCGGCCACAAGCAGGGCATCGGGATGGACCGCGCCTTCCGCGAGTTCGTCGGAGACAACGTGCTCTCGATCGACCTGACGCAGATCCGCGGGCTCGACGACCTCTTGCAGCCCGAAGGGCCGCTCGTCGAAGCGCAGGAGCTAGCGGCCGAGGCCTTCGGTGCAGAGCAAACGTTCTTCCTGATCAACGGATCGACGAGCGGCAACCAGTGTATGCTCATGACCGCGCTCAACCAGGGCGACAAAGTCGCCCTGCCGCGCAACTCGCACAAATCCGCGATGGGTGCGCTCGTCATGTCGGGCGCGTTCCCGGTCTACATGCAGCCCGAGGTCGACGAGGCGCTGCACATGGATCACACGGTGACACCGGAAACCGTGCGTCGCACGCTTGCCGAGCATCCCGACGTCAAGGCGGTCTACGTCGTGAGCCCGACCTATTACGGCGTAGCTGCCGACCTCGAAGGCATCGCGGCCGTCGCACACGAGCACGGCGTGCCACTGCTTGTCGATGAGGCCTGGGGCCCGCACTTCCATTTCCATCCGGCGCTGCCGCAGTCAGCAATGCAAGCCGGTGCGGATATGTGCATCAATTCGACGCACAAGATGCTCGGCTCGATGTCGCAGACCGCGATGCTGCACGTGCAAGGTCCCCGCATCAAACGCGACCGGCTCAAAGCTGTCTACAAACTCTTTCTCTCCACCTCACCAAACTTGGTTATGGTCGCCTCGCTCGACGTCGCGCGCCGCCAGGCCGCAATCGAAGGTCGCGCGCTGCTCTCGCGCACGATCGAGATCGCAAACGACACACGCCGCCGCCTCAACGAAATCAGCGGCGTGTACTGCTTCGGAGACGAACTCGAAGGCCGCCCCGGCGTTTTCGATCTCGATCCGACCAAGGTGACGATCACCGTGAAGAACCTCGGCTATACGGGCTACGAAGCAGAAGAGATTCTGCGGCGCCGCTACAACGTGCAGTGCGAACTCGCGGACCTCTTCAACACGCTTGCGCTCTACACGATCGGTACAACGCAAGAAGCCGCAGACCGTCTGGTCTACGGCGTAAAAGAACTCGCGCGCGAAGATCGTCCGATCGACGTGTTCTCGCCCTCAGGCGTCCTCGAACGCCGCCTCAAAACCGGCACGTACAAACTGCCGAAGATTCCGGAAATCCGCCTCTCGCCGCGCGAAGCGTTTTTGGCCGACACGGAAATCGTGAAATTCAAGACGAGCGCGGGGCGCGTATGTGCCGAGGTCATCACGCCGTATCCGCCGGGAATTCCGGTGATTTCACCGGGCGAAGTCATCACCAAAGAAATCATCGACTACCTCGATCTCGAAAAACGCGCCGGTGTGAAGATGCAAGGTCCGTACGATTCGGAACTCAAGCAGATACGTGTCGTCATCGGCGCGTAAGCCCCGAGTGGTTTTTCGGCGCTCGCTGTCTAAGGGAGACGTCGGGGGTGAGCGCATGAACGTCGTAGATGATTCTCTCGATCGAATCCGGTGGCGTCGCGCGATTGCGGCCTCGGTTCTCATGAACGGCGCGTTTGTCGGCTTTTTCGGGGCATTCGACACGTTGCGGGATGCGCAGCCCCTCCGCTCGGTGCCGATCGTATCCATCGAACGTGTCGGTCGCACTCCATCGTCGTAGTTGCCTTCGTGTAAGTTCGTTAATTGTCGACCGGGGAAGGCAAAAGAAATGTTCGCGTTGAGAAAATGCGAGCATGAAAAGCTTCTTTGCGGCCCTCGCCCTCTGCGCTCTGCTCGTGCCCGCCGGTGCGGGCGAACAAGTGCAATTCGTCGATTCGAAAATCGGCATTTACGTGAAATACGGCGGGGCAAATATTCGGATCGATAAGATCGAATCCGTCCGTCATTCCGATTATGCCGAATTTCCGCACGACTCTTTTCCTCGACGACCAGAGTAAGGTCGAAATGGATTATCGCGGTCCGTTCGTCGGTGCGAAGACGACCGAAGCGCCCGGACGTCTCTCGCCAAAAGAGTCGATCCGCGTGCGATACGTCGTTCCCGATCGGCCGGGGACGCGTCGCAACTGCGTTTCCAAATCGACGCGAACACGATCGTAACGCTCGCCAAAGTGCCCTTACCGAAGCCAACCGATTCGTAATCGCCGTCCGTCGGTCACGCCGTAACTGCCGCTCCGCCGCGCGCCTTTGCATTATCGATCAAAATGGCTTCCTCGACGATTCGCTTTGCCATGTTCCCGAAGATCAATTCGTGGAACGGCATAACGCTATACCAGTAGAGATAACCGAAGATACCTTGCGGCTCAAAAAACGCTGTTTGACGTAAGCTTACTTGGCCATCGTCGTTCTCGACCGTCTCGAATTGCAGCCAGGCTTTGCCCGGCAGCTTCATTTCGGCACGTAACCGCAGCAGCGAATCCGGTCGATACGCTTCTACGCGCCAAAAATCGACCGCATCGCCGACGCGCAGATCGGTTGCCGAGCGGCGGCCGCGACGCGTGCCGAAGCCGCCCACGAGGCGATCGAGGACGCCGCGAATCTCCCAGAGTGAGTCGGCATACAGCCAGCCGCGCGTGCCGCCTAAGCTTGTAAAGACCGAGAACAGCGCGTGTTGCGAGACGTGAGCCGTGCGGGCGCGGCGGTCGATGAGCATTCCCTGGGTGAGGCCGGCAAATTCGCTCGGCAACGTACGCACGTCGTAGGCGTCGAACCACGTGGTCGCCGGGCCTGTCGAGGCGTAGCGATCGAGCGCGCGCCGCACGGCCTCGTCGTAACCGACGGGGACGACGGAGAAATCGCGTCGCGCGGCATCGTCGTGGACGATCACCTCGTTGTGAAGACCATCGATCAGTGGTCGTGCGATCGCCGCCGGGATCGGCGTGACGAAATGCACCCAATACGAGGACAGGCGCGGTGTGAAAAACGGCACGACCAGGAGATGGCGACTAAGGCCGCGCAACGCCGCGTAGCGTTTCATCATCTGCTTGTACGTCATGATATCGGCCCCGCCGATTTCGTAGATCTTTCCGGCCGTCTCGGGGCGTTCAAGCGTCTCGAGCAAGTACGCGATGACGTCGGTGACGAGAATGGGCTGCGAGCGTGTTGCGACCCACTTCGGTGCGATCATCACGGGCAATCGATCGGTCAGATAGCGCATCATCTCGAAGGATGCGCTGCCCGATCCGACGATCATCGCTGCGCGGAATTCGGTCACAGGAACGCCGCTCTCGCGCAAAATCGCCCCGACCTCGTGACGGCTGCGTAGGTGAACCGACAGTCCCGTCCCCTCTTGCCCGAGTCCGCCGAGGTAGATAATGCGCGCGACCCCGGCCGCGCGCGCCGCCGCGCCAAAAATGCGCGCCGCCTCGCGATCGCTTTGGGCGAAGTCGCCGTGCGCCTCGGTCATCGAGTGAATGAGATAGTACGCGACGTCGATGCCTTCGAGCGCCGCGCGAACCGATGCGGCATCGAAGGCATCGCCGCGGACGATTTCAATACCGGCAAAGCGTCCGGCTAGACGTTCGGGCTCGCGTGCAAGGGCGCGGACCGCATACCCCGCCGCGACCATCGTCGGGATCAGACGACCGCCGATATACCCCGTGGCTCCGGTAACCAGAACGTGCATCAAAGCCCGATTCGAGCGTGAAGTATGCCAAGCATTTTCGCCGCGCCGTCCGACTCGACGTCGCGACCGATCTTTCCGATCGCGCGGTCTCCCGCGTAGAGCGTGGCTTCGATGCCGGCTTTGGCGAGCATGACCGTCGCTGCTCGTAGCAGCGGGAGTGTCTTTCGCGCTCCCATCAACGTCCGCACGATTCCCGCCGGGTCGCCGCTGATGCGGACATCGATGTCGCGGCCGTGCCCGTCGATCCGTAGCTTCAGCCCGTCAGCAAGCACGACGTCGAGCCGGGCCGCGATGTCGATCACGATCTACTTCTCCGACGTGCGGATTTTCATCGCTCCGTTTATGTGCCACGTGGCGCGCGTCGCATCTGCATGCGCCGAGCTCGGTACGCCGATCTCCATATGATCGAAATGATATTCGATCGTTGCGCCGCGGCCGGTCAAGAAACTATACAAGCCTTCGGCGAGCTCGGGCCAGGTCGTCGTACCTTTGCTGTCTTTTACATCCACGGTATACTCCTTAACGGGGGGGATCACAGGTGCGTAGAAACTTAGAACCGTCGAACCGCGCCGAAGTTCCGCCCTCGTTCGATGGTCCCCATCGGACGCGGATGTAAAATTATTGCGCACGTTTTGGTCGAGTTGGTCGAACGCGTTGCATTTTCGATGTCGCTGTTGCAAGGAAGCGCGTAAAATGATGTTCCCGCTCCGCAGGCAGTAAGAATGGCGATCGCCTACGCGTCAGGATTCAAACGACCGACAACTGGTTAAAGGGACCAGACGGAAAGCGCCGGAAGGGTTCTCTCCGTCGGTGCCCCTGGGGATTAGGACACCGAACGCTGGAAAATGAGGACGAGTGTTGGCCGTTAACGCCGAGTCTTTCTCACCGAATTCGGAGCTGACGCAGCTTCTCGACATCTTCCCCCTCCCGATCAGACAAGCGCTCGTGCGGCTTCCGAACATCATCTCGGTGATCGAAGTCGTGCTGGATCTGGGTCGGCCGCCTGAAGCGCGATTCGAAGACGATTTCGTCTTCTTGAGCGACGTCGGTGTCACACATGAAGACATCGCACACGTTGCCTCGCGGCTTTCTCCGTTCGGTGCGGACAACCGCGCCGGTATTGAGAAAACGCTGCATCGCATCAGCGCGATCCGCAATCGGACGGGGAAGATCGTGGGTCTCACGTGTCGCGTGGGCCGCGCGGTGTACGGAACCATCGATATTATTCTCGATGTGATCCGCAGTGGTAAATCGATCTGCTTGCTCGGCCGTCCGGGCGTCGGCAAAACGACGATGTTGCGTGAATGCGCGCGCGTGCTCAGCGAAGATCGCAAGCGCGTCGTGATCGTCGATACGTCGAACGAAATTGCCGGCGACGGCGACGTCCCGCACCCAGGAATCGGTCATGCGCGACGCATGCCGGTCTCCGATCCTGCGCTCCAACACAACGTGATGATCGAGGCGGTGGAAAACCACATGCCGCAGATCATCGTGATCGACGAAATCGGCACCGAGGCCGAGGCGCTTGCCGCGCGCACGATCGCCGAGCGCGGCGTGCAGCTCATCGGCACGGCACACGGTCAGACGCTCGAAAACTTACTCATGAATCCGACGCTCTCGGACCTCATGGGCGGCATCAGCGCCGTCACGCTCTCCGATGAGGAAGCGCGTCGTCGCGGCACCCGCAAGACCGTCCTCGAGCGCAAAGCGCCGCCGACGTTCGAAGTGCTGATCGAGATCCAAGACCGCGACCGCCTTGCGATTCACACCAACGTCGGTGAAGTCGTCGACGCCCTCTTGCGCGGCTATTCACCGCAGCCTGAAGTACGTCAGCGGACTGCCGCCGGCAGTGTCACGGTCATTCAGGAAGCCAACCCCGAAGCGGTCCCCGGAAAGCTCTCGCGTTCCGCATCCGGCGAGCCGATGGATCAGATGCGCGAAGAACAGATGCTCTTCGGAATGGGCGGCGGCGAAGTCGCAATCGACGAACGCCCCGTCGCGATCTTCCCCTATGGCGTCTCGCGCAACAAGATCGAACGCGCCATCCATAACCTGCGCGTCAACGCGACGATCGCCCGCAAGTGGGATGAAGCCGACGTCGTGCTCGTACACAAAGCAATGGAGCGCAAAGAGTCTGCGCGCCTCAAAACGATCGCGGCGGAGAACGTGCCGATCGTCTCGATCAAAACCGATACGACCGCGCAAATCCAGCACGCACTCAAAGACGTCTTCAACCTGCCCTCGATCGATACCGAAGACATCGCGATCCGCGAAGCAGAAGAAGCCGTCTACCAGGTGCTACTCGATCAGAAACCGGTCGAACTCTCACCCCAGACGTCGTACGTCCGCCGCATGCAGCATCAACTCGCCGAACGCTACCGCGTGCAGTCGCGCAGCACCGGCCTCGAACCGAACCGCCGCGTGCGGCTCTATAAGGGATCGGACGTTTAGCGGCCCGTTTCCTCGAGCGTCACGTTCCCCGCGTCGTCCACGCTAAAGAACGTATCGTACTGCATCATCTCGTCGAGAACTTTCACGCGGCTATGGACTTTAAAACGGTGCACCTGGAGGTCAGCAGATCTCCGCTGGCTTCCAAGGTAGCTCATTTTCAAGAGCGGTGTTCCGTGTGGACCCGGATCGATGAGGCGTTTGCTATTGACGAGATGCTGGACGATTACTTTTTGCGTTTGTAAAGGCAGGAGGCGGTAGGCATCGTCGTCCTGCGAGAGCTTGTTCTTGAGTTCGTCTTTTGCTTTATTATCGGGCTCGGCCGTATCGTTGATAAATCGATAAACGGCATCCCAGTCATCAGACGGGATTCCGACAAATGCGACCGCGAGCATCTTCCACTGAACGCCGTTTTGCACGACGGCGTCGTTGCGCGAGACCTTGACGCGCGCTCTGATCGAGCGGGTCGGCAATTCGATCTGCACGTTGAGTTCGGGGAGATCCGGGACGTCTTTGCCGACGAACGAGAATCCCGATTCGCTGATCTCGATCCCGACGGCCGGCAGTGTCGGCTGATCGGGGATAATCACGCGTACCGGAAAGCGCACTTTCTTACGATCGTGTATCCGCCGTTCGGCGCCACGACCCGTAATCACGCGCATGATTTCGTTGAACATGGTGCGATGCGCCCGATCCGAAAGCAAAACCGTCGGGTGGGCAGAACTCCTATCGGGTGCTCATTACCTTCGAGGGAGTCGAGGGCTCCGGCAAGTCGACTCTTATCGCGACGCTTGCCTCCGACCTTCGCAACCGCCAAATCGATATCCACGTCACGCGCGAGCCGGGCGGTACGCCGCTCGGTGACCGCGTACGTTCTATCTTTCTTTACGACCCCGACCTCACCATCGACCCGCTGGCGGAGGCACTTCTCATCAACGCTTCACGCGCCCAACTGGTCGCCGACGTCATCTCGCCCGCACTCCGCGCGGGGCGCCTCGTACTCTGCGATCGATTTTTCGATGCGACCATCGCCTATCAGGGTTTCGGCCGGGGGCTCGACGTGGGGATGCTGCTCGAACTCTCGCTCACGGCGACGCGCCGCATCGCGCCCGATCTGACCTTTCTGCTCGATCTTCCGGTCGAACGATCCCGCGAGCGGCTGCAGCAGCGTGGCACCTCCGATCGACTCGAACGCGAGTCGCTTGATTTTCACGCTCGCGTTCGAATTGGATATCTGGAACTTGCAAAGCGGTTCGCGCGCATCGTGGTGCTCGATGCGATGCTCCCACCCGATGTCCTCGCGGCCGAGGCATCGCGTGTGATCGAAGCTCGCCGGGTTGTGGTATGAGCCGCGCGGGGATTACCGGCATCTTCGATGTGGTCGGCGCCGCCGGCCCCACCACGTTTTTCGGCCACCTCGCTGTTGCAACGCTCGCGCACGGCTATCTGTTCACGGGCGATGAGGGGGTGGGGAAGAAAACGTTCGCGCTGCTGCTCGCGCAGTCGCTCTTGTGCGTGACACCCAAACCCACGCTGCTTGGATACTGCAGCCACTGTACGGGCTGCACGCGCGTGCAGACCGGCACGCATCCCGACTTGTTTCTTGCCGAAGGGTCGCTCAAGATCGGCGACCGCGACGGCGGCTCGGGATTCCACGAGAGCGCGGAGATGACGGCGCGCGATCTCGTACGGCAGCTCTCGCTGCACTCGTACGCGGGAGGGAAGCGGATCTTCATTTTGAGCGATGCGGATTTCACGCGTGAGGCGGCAAACGCGCTGTTGAAATTTTTCGAAGAGCCGCCGGCGGGCGTGTTGCTGATCGTGACGGCAAACGCACCGGGCCGGCTGCTCGCGACGATCCGCTCGCGTCTGGTCGACGTCGCATTCCCTCGTCTCGATCTTATCGAGATCGCTGAGATTCTCAAGCGCGGCGGCGCGAGTGAGGCGGATGCCGCGCGTGCCGCGCCGATCGGTCAAGGCAGCGCCGCGCGCGCACGCGCATATCTGGACGACGGTCAAGGCGGCACGCGCGATGCGGCGATCGCCTATTTTTACGCCGCAGTGCGGGGCGATGTTGCCGACGGCACTTGGGCGACGCGTCCGACACTCGAGGACGGTGTGGGGACGATCAAGATGCTCGCACGCGATTGGCTTGCGCTTGCCGTCGGCGGCGCCGATGTCCCACTGCTCCTCGCCGATCAGCGCGAAGAACTCGCGCGACTGCCGGCGGCCGACCCGGCGGTTCTCGTGCGCGCGCTCGCGGCGATCGGCGAGGCGGAAAAAACTGCGCGCACCAACGTCTCCCCCGCGCTCGTCGTCGATCTCGTCCGAATGGCGCTCGCTCCACTCCGATGATCGCGGATTTGCAGGCGATCCTCGATACGAGTGACTTCACGCGCGAATACGGCATCGTCATCGAGTCGATCCAAGGTCATCGCGTGCGCGCGCGCGTCCCGTTTCGTTCGCACTACGTCCGACCGGGTGGGGTCGTGCCGGGTTTCATCTACATGGCGGCAGCCGATGTCGTGATGTGGCTTGCCGTTTACGCAGCGCTGGGTCCCGCAGCCGAGCTGGCGGTCACGACCGAGATGCGTACCAGTTTTCTCTCCGGCGTGCGCGGTGAAGATTTCTGGTGCGAGGCCGAAGTTTCCGATGTTGGCGACCAGTTGATCTTCGGCACGGCGACGTGCGAAGACGCGCGCGGCGCGATCATCACGCACCACACGCTCACCTACATTCAGCCGCCCTCACAGCAGCCGCCCGCAGCGCCGCCCGCGAAGACTTAGGGGCGGCGGCCGAAGGCGAGGTCGCTGTAGACTTTCGCGGTGACCAGTGCGACGTACGAGAGTGCGACCGCGCGGACGATCGCGGAGATCAGCAAGTCGACGATGGTCGAGCCCGTGAAGTTGTACGGCGAGAGAAACGCCGAGATCAGCGGCGGCAAGAGCATCGTTCCCAGATACACGTAGACGAGAATGGTGACAATAGCGAGAATCAACGTTGGAACGGGATTGGCGCGCGCTTTTTCGAGCGATGCTTGGAGTGCGGCGCCGCCTGGGATTCCGCCGATCGCCGCTGCGGGGATCGTATAGATAAAGAAATAGGCTGCGACCGCCATCACGACAAGACCAAGCGGCCCGACCAGATTTCCCGCATAACCCGCGACGAAGAGAATGAAATTGTAGCCGATCGCCGCGAGCAGAATGCCGCCGCCGCGCCGTTTGCCCTCCTCCCAGCCGTGATCGAAGCTGCCTTTTCCGTGACGCCAGATGTCATCGGCGATGATCATCGCAACGCCGAAGCCGAACGAGTCCAGTAAGAACACGAAGAGACCCGCAAAACCGCCCGTGATGCCGCCGATCACGCCGCCGCTATTCCCCAGCAATTGCTGCACGAGTACGCCGATGACGGTCATGAGCAGCGGCGCGACGAAAAGCGCGGGGTTGCGCGCGAGGTGGCTGAACGCCGTGACGTAAGCGCCGAGATCGACCCCGGACAACCGCTGCTTCATCCTTGCGCGCCGGCGAGGGCGCTGCCGCACGTGCACGTACGTTCTTTGGGCGTGTTTTCGATGATGCGGGAGATCCCGTTTTTAACGCGCTCGTTGTTGCTCGCGAAAATCTTCATCACGCCTGCGTGCGAGACCGGTTCGATCCCGTTGTCACCCTCGAGGCCGACGTCGTAGTCCGTGATTAACGAGATGTTGACGTAGCACATCTCGAGTTCGCGCGCCAAATACGACTCCGGGTAATTCGTCATGTTGATGACTTCCCACCCGAGGCTCGAGAACCACTTCGATTCAGCGCGCGTCGAAAACCGCGGGCCCTGGATGACAACGATCGTCCCGGTTTCGTGCGTGGTGATGCCTTCAGCGCGGAGCGCTTCGATTGCGATCGGACGGAGCTGCGCGCAGTACGGGTCGGCAAAGCCGACGTGCGTGGTGACCGGGCCGTCGAAAAACGTATCTTTTCGCCCGCTCGTGCGGTCGACGATTTGATCCGCGACGACCATGTCGCCCGGCTTGACGGAGGCTTTGAGCGAACCGCAAGCCGTCGGCCCGATGATCCGCTCGACGCCGAGTTCTTTCATCGCCCAGGCGTTCGCACGATAGTTGATGACTTGCGGCGGGAAGCGATGGTCTTTGCCGTGCCGCGGCAGAAATGCGACCTTGCGTCCGGCGATCTCTCCGAGCGCGATTTTGTCACTCGGCATGCCGTATGGCGTTTCGATCCAGACTTCGCGCGCGTTCTCGATCAAGCTGTAGAAGCCCGAACCGCCGAAGACGCCGATTTCGGCGTGCTCTTTCGCCAACGTGGTCTCCTCGTAGTGGGTGGAAGGCAACGCCGCGCGTTCGGCGCGGCAGCGGAAGGCTCCCTCCCCCATCGCGCGAACCCGCGACCATGCTTCGCTTGTGCGCCCTCATTTTGAGCCTGCTCGTCGTCGTGGGGTGTACGCGGGTCGATCCGCAAGCAATCGCGGGCGATCGCCACCCGTATACCAAGGCCGGCGTGTTGCGAATCGCTGATGTCTCGGAGCCCGATCATTTCAATCCATTGCTCTCGACGATGGATTTGGTCGAAGGCTTGAGTTCGCTTGTGTTCTCGTATTTAGTTATCGCCGACGATAACGGTAAACTGATCGGCGATCTTGCGACTGAGGTGCCGTCCCTCGCCAACGGCGGTATCGGCAAAGACGGCCGCACCGTCACCTATCATTTGCGCAAAGACGTCGTCTGGCACGACGGCGTGCGCTTCACCTCGCACGACGTTAAGTGGACGTGGACGGCCGTCTTAAACGGGCGCAACAACGTTTTTCACCGCGAAGGCTATTCGGAAGTCGCCGGGATCGACACGCCCGACGACGCGACGCTCGTCGTGCATCTCAAGCGGCGCTATCCGCCGTTCGTCACGCAGTTCTTCACGACGCTGCAAGAGGGAGCAAAGTCCATCCTCCCCGAGCATCTGCTCGGCAAGCTGCCCAATATCAACGAAGCGGCGTTCAACGCCGCGCCGATCGGAACGGGACCGTTCAAATTCGTGCGCTGGGATCGCGGGCGCGGTATCACCCTCGTCGCCAACGAGAACTATTTTCACGGCCGACCCAAACTCGATCGCATCGAGTTCGTCGTGATCCCCGACGACAACACGATACTCGCGCAAGTGAAATCGCACGACGTCGATTTCGTCGTGAGTCCGCCGGGTTCGCTCGTCGACCAATTTCGCGGCCTTGCGGGCGTGACGGTCGATCTTGCACCGTGGAGCGGTCAGTCGATCTTCCTGATGAACAACGCGCGACCGGGCCTGCGCGATCCCGCCGTGCGGCGCGCGATTTCACGCGCGATCGATTTCGATACGATCATCGCCAAAGTGACGCACGGTGTCGGCGAACGCGCCTACGACATCATCCCACCGATCGCCATTGGCTACGTAAAAAACCCGCCCTACGCGTATGACCCCGCCGCGGCACGCGCGATTTTGGATAAGAACGGCTGGAAGGTCGGCGCGGATGGCACCCGCGCCAAAGGGACGGAGAAACTCGACTTTGTGATGTCGGGGATCGCGGGTTCGGCGAACAGCCGGGCGCTTGCGGTGCAGATTCAAGGTTGGCTGCACGACGTCGGCATCAGCATGACGATCAAAAACTATCCGTACAACATCGTCTTTGCCTATGACGGCCCGATCATCACCGGCAAGTACGATTTCGCATACTATTCGGAAACGCTCAACTACGATCCCGACAATTTGACCTATCTTGGCTGCGATCGCTTCCCGCCCAAAGGCGAGAACTCGTTTCGGTACTGCGATCCGGTGGTCGACGCGGGTGAACGCCTGGGACTGACCGTCGATGACCCGCAGAAACGCGCGAAGATCTACGCCCAGGTCCAACGCCGCATCCACGAGACCATCCCTTACCTGCCGATGTACGAGCTGCGGCGATTGAGCGTGCGCAACAGCGACATGAAAGGCTACCGCCCCTCGCCCACCATCGCGCCGTGGTGGAATGCGTGGGAGTGGAGTATCTAATCGCGCGCCGCGAACACGCGCGGAGTTATTCCCGGAAGTCGCTCGGCTTGAGCTCTTCGATGAACTTCTTGAAACGCTGCGTATCCTCGACATCGGCTTTCTTGTCGGGGACCGTTTCTTCGAGAGCGATCTTGTCCGTCACGTAGATCGGTGCGTGCATGCGCAGCGCGAGCGCGATGCCGTCGGAGGGACGCGCGTCGATCTCTTGCGTGTCGCCGTTCTGACGCACGATCAACTTTGCAAAAAATGTCGAGTCTTTGATGTCGTGAATGATAATCTGCTCGAGTTTTGCCGACATCGATTCCAGCATACTGCGCATGAGATCGTGGGAGAGCGGACGCGGAACCTGCGTTCCTTCCAGTGCAAGAGCGATTGCGGTCGCCTCGAAAGGACCGATGAGAATCGGTAAGTAGCGTTTGCCTTCGAGATCCTTTAGGATGACGACCGGATCGTGCGTTAGCAAATCGATTCCGAGCTTGTCAACCTTCATCTGACGCATCACCGGAGAATCCTACGCATGTAGGGCGAATCCTTTGGTTGGATCAAAGAGAGCCTCCATGGCTTTATCCTGTGGAATCGTCGGACTTCCCAATGTCGGGAAATCGACGATTTTTAACGCTCTTACCCGTTCCGCTCAAGCGCTCGCGGCAAACTACCCGTTTGCGACGATCGAGCCCAATATCGGTGAGGTTCCCGTCCCGGACAACCGGATCAAGGTCCTCTCCGAGATCAGCCATACGAAGAAAATCGTCTATGCGACGATGAAGTTCGTCGATATCGCCGGTCTCGTTCGCGGTGCGGCCAGCGGCCAAGGCTTGGGCAACGCGTTCCTCAGTCACATTCGTGAAACGGATGCCGTGGCGATGGTGGTACGCTGTTTTGAAGACGACAACGTCACGCACGTCGAGGGCGGCCCCGATCCGCTGCGCGATATCGAAATCATCGATATCGAAATGGCGCTGGCGGATCTTGCGACCTTGCAAAAGCGCGAAGACAAACTCGCCCGCGAAGCCCGCGTCAACCCGAAGATCGTGCCGCGCCTCGACGCGCTGCGGGACCTCATCAAAACTCTCGAAGACGGAAAGCCGGCCCGGACGTTTGCCGCTGGCTCCTTGCAGATGGAGCTCGCGCGCGAAAGCTTTCTGCTCACAGCAAAGCCGATGCTCTACGTCGCCAACGTCGATGAGGACCAGATCGGCAAGCCTGGCCCGCTTGCGCAGGCGGTCTTCGCCCATGCCAAGGCTGAGAACAGCCGCGCGATCGCATTTTCCGGCAAAGTCGAGTCGGAGTTTGTCGGACTCTCCGATGAGGAAGCCGATGAGTTTAAGACGGAACTCGGCATCGATAGCGGCGGCCTCGACCAGCTGATCGTCTCGGCCTACGACCTGCTGGGCCTAATGACGTTCCTCACGACCGGCGAACAAGAAACGCGCGCCTGGACGATCGATAAGAATACCCGCGCCCCGCAAGCCGCGGGCAAGATTCATAGCGACATCGAGCGGGGCTTTATCCGGGCCGAGATCGTCTCGTATGAGGATTATGCACGCCTCAAGACGATGGAGGCGATCAAAGCGGCCGGGCTCATGCGCAGCGAGGGCAAGGAGTATGTCATGCAAGAGGGTGACGTCGTGAACTTCCGTTTCAACGTCTAGCCCACGGGGGGTTCGTGGGCACTCGGGAAGAGGGTGAGGAACTAGGATAGCGATGACTCGCCAAATGTCGAATCATACGCTAGGGAAATTCGCCATTTGTCCTAAAGCCTGAACGCGGCATATTTAGGAGGCCACACTACAAATGACGACTGCCGTGCGCGACGTTTCTGTCTTCGGTGATGCGATTACGTATTTCAACGAAGCTGCCGCGCTGCTCAATCTCGACGACGGAATGCGAGCGATCCTCACGCATCCCTCGCGTCAGATCATTTTCTCGATCCCTTTCCAGCGCGACAACGGTCAGCTCGAAGTCTACACGGGCTACCGCGTCCAGTACAATTTCGCACGCGGCCCGGCCAAGGGCGGCATCCGCTATCACCCCGGCGTAACGCTCGATGAAGTCACGGCCCTCGCGTTCTGGATGACCTGGAAATGCGCGGCCGTCGATCTTCCCTTCGGCGGCGGTAAGGGCGGTGTCACTTGCGACCCGACGACGCTCTCGCAGAGCGAACTCGAACGCATCACGCGGCGCTACGCAGCCGAACTCGTCGAAGTCGTCGGCCCCGATAAAGACGTTCCTGCCCCCGATGTCGGCACGACGCCACAAATCATGGCGTGGTTCATGGATACGTACTCGATGCACACGCATGCGAACACGCCGGGCGTCGTGACGGGCAAGCCACTTGAAATCGGTGGTTCGCGCGGGCGCGTCGAGGCAACGGGGCGCGGCGTTTCGCTCACCGCATTCGATCAGATGGCCGTCATGGGTATGCAGATCGAAGGCGCGCGCGTTGTCGTGCAAGGTTTCGGCAACGTCGGATCGGTTGCGGCGAAGATGTTCGTCGATGGTGGCTGTAAGGTCGTCGGCATTTCCGATGTGACGGGCGCGTATCACAACGCGGCAGGGCTGGACATCCATGGAGCGATCGCCTACGCGCGAGAACATCACTCCCTGGCGGGCTATCGCGGCGGTGAGAAGATATCCAACGCCGCGCTGCTCGAAGTCGATTGCGACGTGCTCGTCCCCGCCGCGCTCGAAAAAGTGCTCACGATCGAGAACGCGCACCGCATCAAAGCGAAGCTCATCGTCGAGGGCGCAAACGGTCCAACGACACCCGAAGCGGATCACGTTTTCAAAGATGCCGGCATTGTCGTCATCCCCGATATCATCGCCAACGCAGGCGGCGTGACGGTCTCCTACTTCGAGTGGGTTCAAGATCGTCAGGGCTGGTTCTGGAAAGAAAAAGAAGTCAACGAGCGTCTCAAAGAACAGTTGATCGAAAACTTCCACGTGGTTCGCGCGCTTGCCGATGCGCGCGGCGTCACGCTTCGCACCGCGGCTTATATGGTCGCGATCGAACGCGTCGTTACCTCGCTCAAGATGCGCGGCGTTTACGCGTAAGTCGATTCCCGGCAAATAGAAAAGGAACCTCGCGGCGAGCGAGGTTCCTTTTCTACGTCGCGGTCGTTTAGCGGCGATCGGCCACGACGCGCTCGGCTTTTCTCGGTGCAGAATTCAGCGCGAAGGACGAGCGCCGCTCGGCCGGCGTCACGCCGAGGACTGGCATGCCGGGTTCGTCGCTACCGACTTTGAAGCTGCGGATCATCGCGCTCAGTCCGTCCGACTGCGCATTCAACGCGAGCGCGTTTGCATCCATCTCTTGAACGTGCTCGACTAGTTCCATGATCGAATTTGACACACCCTCGGCCGTCAGCGCTTGCGAGCGTGAGGCGTCGGTGATCTTGCCTAGCGTTTGATTGACGTGATTCGTCGTTACGTAAACCTCGGCGCCGGCAGCGGCATTCTCTTCGATCACGGCCGAGATCGCTGCGACGTTTTCGTTTACGCGACGGCTCGAGGAACGCATCGTGTCCGATCCGGCGACCATCGAATCGGCGATCTGGCCGGTTTCCTCGATGCGTCCGCGCAGCGAGGTGAGTGCTCCTTTGGCACTCGTCGCAAGAGCGAGTCCCTGTTCCATTGCCATTCCTGAGGTTCGCATCGCACTCGCAACCGTGACCGTCTCACGGCGGATCGCAGAGAGAATGCTGTTGATTTCGCCCGTCGATTTCGCTGCGCGTTCGGCGAGCTTGCGCACTTCATCGGCGACGACGGCGAAGCCGCGACCATGCTGGCCCGCCCGGGCCGCTTCGATCGCTGCGTTGAGCGCAAGGAGATTCGTTTGGTCGGCGATCTCGCCGATCGTCGCGACGATCTCTTCGACGGCACCGGAGCGGTCTTCGAGCGAGGTCATCGCACGTTCGGTTTGGATCGAGAGTTCGCGCAGCTGTTCGACGGCTTCGGCACTGCGCGTGACGGCGTCCGTGCCGTTGACCGCTTCGGCATTCGCCGCGCGAGCGGCGGTGGTGAGCGTTGCGCCGAGCGTCGCCACTTGTGCGATTTGACCGTCGAGGTCGTTTACCTCGGAGACGACCGACTGGATGGCGTTGGCTTGATCGAAGGCGCCATCGGAGATTTGCGATGCGGCTCGCGCGAGCTGTTCGACTGCGGTACTGGCCGCCGCGATCTCAATGGTTTGTTCTTGCGTTCCGATTGCGACGTTTTCCGTTGCGGAGGAGATGTGTTCGACAACGAGGCTCGCGCTACTCGTCGCTGCGGCGAACTCGGAACTCGCCGTCGCGATGCTACCGGATGCCGACGCGATGCCGGTGACGAGATCGCGCAACTGCTGGCGCGTCGCATTGAAAGCTGCTGCGCTCGATGCGATTTCATCTTGTATGCGGTTGAAGGATGCAGCCACCATACCGATCTCATCGGAGGCGGATATGGCAAGCGGCTCGGCAGTAAAGTGCGAAACATGCGTCAAATCGCCGTGGGCGATCGCTTCGATCGCGCTGCGGAATGCGGGGAGCTGCTGCTCGGCCAGACGATCGGCGGTCTTTGCAATCGCAAGGGTGCTCGCTCGAATGCGGAGTGCCACGTACCCGGCGGCGACCGCTTCGATGATCACGTATACCGCGTGCGTGATGACCATGGTCCACGACATGCCCGTATCGAATGCGTAGGTCGGAAAGAAGAGGTTGCCGATCACGTGGTGCACAGCAATTGCGACCGTCGCGGTTGCGATTGGCAACCAGTCGAAGTACAAGATCAAGAATGTCAGCGTGATGAAGACGTGAAAATGCATCGCGGAATCGCCGTGGCTTGCAGCGATTAGCGCGCCCGAATCCATCATCAGCAGTGCGCCGGCGACGCCGCGGAACGCGCGTTTTCCGCCCAGTGTGAAATATGCCACCGTCGCCACGAGTGCGATCGCGAGCCCCGAAACCAGCGCGAGGACCAAGGTGGAGTTGAGAATTCCCACGAGCGCGATAACCGGCACGTGGGCCAAGAGCACGCGAAAAACGAGGAGATCGCGCTTGTATGACGCGCGCGTAACGGACGGCACCGGAGGCTCCTTTTGCAGTTCTGTCGTCACGACCACGCCGACCTATCGCGTGGGCAACGACGCTAGTATTCTGTCCCTTGGACGACCAGCGTTAACGATTGGATACAGCTACCGAGCGCTGAATTGTCAAAGTTTCGCTCTGGCTGCGGCGCAAAGTGAACGCACGCCTAGAGGCGACGGTCGAGCCCGTCGACTTGGCTTGGGCGCTGCGGCGGCACGATCTGTTCGATCGTCGGCTCTTGAACCGGTAACCCGCGCTTTTCCCAATCGCGCAGACTTGCATCGAGGATTCGCACGTCGTTGAAGCCGTCGCCTGTAAGTTTGTCGGCGATTTCGTCGAGTTTCCCGGATGGGCCACGCGAATCGTAGAGGACGACCGGCGTGTCCCGCGCGATCGGGAGCGCGAGATGCTCGGGTTCGAGCAGATCGTGGGGCCGATAGCGGATCGCGCCCGCGATCTCCCGTTCACCGGCGTGTTCGCCCGCGTTGATGATCGTCGAGCCGGTATCACCGAGGCTCAGCAGTTCGTCGACCGTTGTTTTCATCGTATGGTATCTTACCCACGGTATGAACGAACTGAACGGAAAAAATGTCCTGATCACCGGCGCGAACCGCGGGATCGGTCTCGCGCTTGCGGAGCGCTTCCTCGCTGAGGGTGCCACGTGCATTCTTACCACCCGTGACGCCTTCAAACGGGATTCGCTGGTAAAAGCGCTCGGCAATCCGCAGCGCGCCACGACCGAGATCGCCGATATTGCCGATGAGGCTTCCGTGAGAGCCCTACGCGATCGGGTGGGTGACCGTTTTCCGCGCATCGATGTGCTCATTAACAATGCGGCGATCTTCATACCGGGCGACAGGGAAACGCGTGCCGATACGCTCGACCCGCGCATCATGCGGGAAACGCTCGAGGTCAATTTGTTCGGTTCGATGGCGATGTGCGCGGCCTTTGCGCCGCTGATCCCCGCGGGCGGGCGCATCATCAACGTCGGTTCGACGATGGGACAGCTCAGCGACGGCATTACGCCGTACGCGACGGCATACAGCGTCAGCAAGACTGCTCTCAACGCATACTCGAGTTCGCTTGCCGCAGCGCTGCACGACCGCAAGATCATGGTCGACACGTTTCATCCCGGCTGGGTGAAGACCGAAATGGGCGGTCCGAACGCGCAGATAGAACCGCATGAGGCAACCCAGACGGCCATATTTTTAGCGACGCGCGCCCCTAGTGATGTGACCGGACGGTTTTGGTTCGAATCTAAACCGATCGCGTGGTAGCGGTGCGCGCCGTCGCGAGGCCGACGTGAGACGATGCGACTAGAATGACTTCGAAAGGTGCCTCATATAAGTAGCCGCGCCTACTCACAATAGTTGATGCGCCTGTTTCTCGAATGTAGCCAAGTCAGTACGACCCGTTTCGAGAAAACGAGGCCCGGTGAGCGTGCATCTCCCAAGCCGTAAGAACGTGCGACGATGTTACCGTATAGCTCGGAGGGTTACGTCAGTTGCTTTTTTTATGCGTTCTGGCACAAAAAAAGGACGTAGCCGTCTTCCGGTCTGGGCGTAGATAGGAGTTGGACTGCGTCTTGCGATTCTGCTCGGAGGTACGATGCGACGCGATTCGCGTCTTCCAGCGAAGCGTAAGCGTTGTCTGTATCTTCGAAACCTGGACCGGAAACGACGACCGTGAATCTTTTGTTTGAGATTCGATCGCGGAGATCGATATCGTCGTCTTCGATCGCAATGTTGGATCGACTCAGCTCGATTAACACTGCTGGGATATCGATTGAAAAAAAGTGGGCGGCGTCTTCTAAGTACTCCTTGCCAGAAAATTCATACGTAGCTTGGACGAGATCAAAGGGCGCGGCGCATTGTGCGCCACGATCCTCAGCATGAATGGGATACCTCATCATCACTTGGGCGACTTTGGCGAGGGCAGAGCCCGCTTCTATCGAGTGATTTTGTACGATGTGATCAGCGAACGAGCAAAATTGCAGTTCCAGCTCGGGCTTTGCCCGAGAAAACGGAGACCGACCAGCTCGAACGCGCTCGCGGTCGAGGAAAAATCGTCGTTACGATTCCTTAGCGGGTGACGACGACGAACTTGTCGGCTTGCGTGCCTGCGGCGTAGCGCTCTTCGTATTCCACGCGGTTGGGTGAGAAAACGTCGACGACGACGCAACGCTCGGTGAAGAGCGCGCCGTGCTTGGCGTTGCTTTGGAGCGTATACATATCGCCGGGCTGCAAGGTGGTCTTCACGCCGTGCTCGTCGTGTAAGTGGATCGAGCCTTCGAGCACGACGCCGCCCTGGCCGACCGCGTGCTGATGCACGGGCACATCGCCGCAAGTCGGTGGTTCGAAGACCCAGTAGACGAGCGTCATGCCGTCACCCGGGAGAACGGCCCACGAAATTCCGGGCGCGAACGGGATGAGCTTCTCGTGCGGTACGATCGACGTACGTGCTTCAACCATGCGGATTCTCCAGCGGCTTGAAGGAGTAGCGCTTCACCCTTGCGGCGCAGCAACCTGGTGCGAACTCAAGCGAAGGCCGCTGATGATTGCGCCCGTGGCGGCTGCGCCGCATGCGATCCAGAGCGCGATCGGCGTTGCGGTGCGGACGGCCGATTCAAGCGCCGGCCCGTGTGACGCCGCCGCGCCGAGCGTGGCGAATATGATTCCGACCGTGGCGACGCCAAGCGTTTGACCCGTCAGGCGAACCGTTGCGAGGATACCCGATGCACTGCCGCTCTTGGCGCGCGGGGCACTGCCGATGAGCGAACGGTTGTTGGGGGATTGGAAGAAGCCGAAGCCGATTCCGCAGATCGCTCCATGGACGACGATGGCAAGCGCGCTTGGGTGCGCGGGCATCGCGGCGTAGAGGCCGAGTCCGAGCGCGAGAATCGAGAGGCCGATGGTCGAGAGAATCCCCGCCGGGTAGCGGTCGGAGAGGCGTCCGGCAATTGGCGCGACGCACGCAACGGCGAGCGGCCACGACGTGAGGAGCAAACCCGATTCGAACGGCGTGCGTCCGAGCGCGCTTTGGAAAAAGAACGGCAGTGTTACGTATGCGAGCCCTTGCGCGACGTACGTGCAGAGCGCGGTGAGTGTCGCAAGCGAGAACGTCCCTTTGGTGAAGAGGTCGATTGCAATGAGCGGACGCGGGAGCGCAAGCGAACGTCGGATGAAGAAGAACGCGCAGAGAATGCCGAGCGCCGTTTCGCATCCGATCTCGGTAAGTGATGTGCGGCGTGCGAAACCGTCGATTGCGAAGATCAGCGATCCGAGTGCCAGGGCGCTGAGTGCGACGCTTGCGGGATCGAGCCGTCCGGCGCTGCCGGGCTCGCGGGGGAGGGCGCGACGTGAGAAAAGCACGGCGAAAATACCCAGCGGAACGTTGATCGCAAAGATCCAGGGCCATGCGGCGACAGCGAGGATCGTGCCGCCGATCGTCGGACCTGCAGCGGAGCTCGTCGCGACGATCACGCCGGAGAGACCGAGTGCCCGACCGAGTTGATCGTGCGGATAAATCTGCCGGTAGATCGCCGGTCCGACCGCCATCACGGCGGCCGATCCCAAACCCTGAAGTGCGCGCGATGCGATGAGCAATGGGAGCGAATGCGAGAGCGCACACGCAAGCGAGCCCGCGGTGAACACCGCAAGCCCGATCGTATACATGCGACTGTAGCCGACGGAATCGCCGAGCGATGCGAACGTCAACAGCGACATCGTCACCGCAAGATTGAAGGCGTTGATCACCCAGATCGAGGCGGCAGCCGAGGTGTGTAATTCGGTTGCGATCGTCGGCAATGCGGTATTTGCAACCGTGCCGTCGAGGACCGCCATGAACGTGCCGACGGCGACGGTGATGACGGCGAGGCGGCGCCTGTGCGGCGGCAGTCCGTCTTGGTGTTCCAGGCGGTTAGTGGAAGACTTGTTCGGCGTGGTACGAGCTGCGCGAGAGCGGGCTCGAGACGACCTGGCGAAAGCCTTTGCTCATGCCGAGTTTGCGAAGTGCCTCGAACTTCTCGGGCGTCACGAATTCGACGACGTCCAGATGTTTTTTCGAGGGCTGCAGATACTGGCCCATCGTGAAGATGTCGACGCCGACCGAGCGCGCCTCATCCATCGTCGCTTCGATCTCGTCGTCGGTTTCACCGAGCCCGAGCATGAGCGATGTCTTCGTGAATTTCACCAGGCCGCTCTTCTTTGCGTGCGCGAGAATGGCGAGCGACTGATCGAAATTTGCGCGCAGATCGCGCACCGAGCGCTGCAGGCGGCGCACCGTCTCTAAATTGTGCGCGAGCACTTCGGGCTCCGCTTCGAGGACGATCTCGAGCGCCTTGAGGTCGCCCGCAAAATCGCCGGTAAGACATTCCACTTTTGCATCCGGCACTTTTTTATGGATCATGCGCACGGTGTTGGCGAAAATCGTCGCGCCGCCGTCGGGCAGATCGTCACGATCGACCGCGGTGAGCACGAGATACTTCCAGCCCATCTCGGCGACGGCTTCGGAGACGCGCTTGGGTTCGAGCCAATCGACTTCGCCCTTGGGACTGCCGGTTTTGACCGCACAGAAGTGGCAACCGCGCGTGCACGTATCGCCCAGGATCATGATGGTGGCAGTGCCGGCGCCCCAGCACTCGGCGATGTTCGGGCACATTGCTTCTTGGCAGACGGTGTTGAGCTGGAGGCGTTTGACCTCGGCGCGCACGCCTTCGTAGCTCTCGCCGTGCGGCAACTGCACTTTGAGCCACGGGGGTTTGGGCGTATGGGGCTTCGTTTGTTCGATCATGTTCCTACCGGTAGCGACGCCGAAGAAGGCGCCGGGGTTGCGTCTGCTTCGAGGGGTGTGAAGCGTATTCCGAAGTTGCGTTCGACGGCACCGAGGAGAACGTCGCGTCCCCGGGCCCAATCCACGGCCTGGCCGAGTTCGTGGGAGATCGAGGTGATCCCGAATTCCGGCGTGCCGCAGGGCGTGATCAGGCGATCGTAGTCGAGCTGGGTTGAGACGTTGAGCGCGATGCCGTGCAGTGAGGTCATGCGCTGGATCGCAAGGCCCACCGCGCAAATGGCCTTCTCGCCGACGTAGACGCCGCGATGCTCTTTGCGGCCGCTCGCCGCGATGCCGAAATCCGCGAGTGCGGCGATGACCGCGCCTTCCAACTGCGAAACCAGCGGCACGACTTCGCGGAAGCGTTCGAGTTTGCGTATCGGGTAGAGCACGACTTGTCCGGGTCCGTGGTAGGTCACATCGCCGCCGCGTTCGACCGCGACGACGTCGACGCCGCGCCCCTCGAGCAGCGCACGCGAGAGCAACAGGTTACTCTCGTTTGCCTTGCGTCCGAGCGTGATGACTGGATCGTGTTCGACGACGATCCACGTTTCTTGCTCGCGGTCTTCCGCAACGGCCGCGTGCAGCTCGCGCTGCAGCGCCCAGACGTCGCGATAGCCGCGGCGCCCAAGGTCGAGCAGCCGAACCTCGCGACGGTCGTTCATCGCTTGTTAGACCGCCGCGGGCTGCTTTGCGACTTTCTTTGCGTTGATGATATGGATGGATTTGTCGTGCATGAATTCCGCCGCGTCGCCGATCGATTCGGTGAGCGTCGGATGCGGATGGATCGAGAGACCGATGTCTTCGATCGTCGCGCCCATTTCGAGTGCGATCACGCCTTCGCCGATTAGGGATTCTGCTTGCGGCGCGATGATGTGCATCCCGAGCAGCAAGTCGGTCTTCGCATCGCCGATGAGTTTGATGAGCCCATCGCTCTCGTTCATCGTACGCGCGCGGCCAGATGCGATGAGCGGGAATTTGCCGACTTTGATCTCGTAGCCGGCGGCTTTTGCCTCTTCCTCGGAGAGACCGATCGTCGCGATTTCGGGATCGGTGTAGACGCAGTTCGGAATGGCGACCGGATCGAAGGCCGCGGACTTATCGCCCGAGATGGCTTCCGCGGCGACGACGCCCTCTTTCATCGCTTTGTGCGCGAGCATTGGTGCGCCTGTGACGTCGCCGATCGCCCAGATTCCCGCAACCTTGGTGCGCCGCTGCGCGTCGACGTCAACGAAACCTTTGTCGTTCGTCGCGAGGCCGACGGCGGCGAGGTTCAGCGTATCGGTGATGGGCTTACGGCCAACCGACACCAGTACGGTATCGAAATCGCGCGTCTCGGGCTTGTTGTTCGTGTATTCGCCGTTGATCGTGACCTTGACCGTCTGCGGTCCTGTCTTCTCGACGGTTTCCACTTTGGTGTTCAGCGCGAATTCGACGCCCTGTTTCTTTAAGATACGCTGCATGGTCTTCGAAATTTCCAAGTCGGTGCCGGTGAGCAGCTGGCCGAGCGCCTCGACGACGAGGACCTTCGCACCCAAGCGGCCGAATACCGTCGCGAACTCCAGGCCGATCGCGCCGCCGCCGACGACGAGCAGGTTTTTCGGAATCCGTTTCATCTGCACGGCATCATCGGAATTGATGATCGAATCGCTATCGCGCGGCCACGCCTTCACATCGATCGGCGCGGAACCCGTCGCGATGACCGCGTCTTTGAATTCATAGATATCTTCACCGCCGTCGCGCTTCTTGAGCGCGATCGTATTCTTGCCGGTGAACGACGCGTCGCCGTACGCAAACTGCACGTTGTTGGCTTTGAAGAGTTGCGAGATGCCGCCGACGTTGGCTTTGACGACCTTATCTTTGAAGGCAACGACGCCTTCGCGATTGATGATCGCTTGTGGGACGGTGATCCCGATCTCTTCGGCGTGGTTGATGTGCCGAGTGACCTCGCCGACGTGCAAGAGCGCTTTGGTCGGGATACAGCCCCAATTGAGGCAGACGCCCCCGACTTCGTCGCGGTCGAAGCAGACAACGGTTTTGCCGAGCTGCCCGAGGCGGATCGCAGCGTGGTATCCGCCGGGACCCGCGCCGATGACGACTGCGTCGACGCTATGATTTGCCACGAGATAGACTTCCTTTCGTCGCGCTCAACTGCGGCGCGAGCATCCGCTCCTACGAGTAGAGAAAGAGCCCTCAGGGTTTCGCGTTTACGCGAAGTGCGGCCTCGGCCGTGTCGCGCCGCAGAGCGAAGGCCGCGCGCTGGTCGGCGCTCGGGGCTCCCGGCGCGCTTTCGACCGAGGCCTCCAGCTCATCGAGCGCTTGAGATGCACCGAGCAAGCGGAGGTCGCGCGCGGCTTCGAGTTTCGCGCTACGAGCCTCGGAGATTCGGCCTTTGAGGTGATCGATTGCAAGCGACATCGCGAATTGGGCCTGGAGATCGCGCAGGGTGACGCGGTCGCGCGGGTCGAGCCGCACGGTGAGTGGCAGCTCGCTTGTTTTGCCGTCGACGGTCAAACGAACGCGGTAGGCTCCGGGTACGGCCCACGGGCCGCCCGGCCCGCGCTGGGGGCGCCGTCCCGCCGCGAGCGACTGATAGTGCAAATCCCACACGAACCGGTGCATGCCCGGCGCCGTCTGGGGTACCGCTTGCGGCTTGACGTAAAAGGCGGGGATGTCGAGTTTACTCGGATCGATCGGGTCGATCTTGTCGTCGCTTGCGAAGCGGCGGATCGAGGCGCCGGTTCGATCGAGGATGTCGAGCGCGACCGTGTGTGCGGCCGTGCCCAGATAGTAGTCGAGGATCGCGCCATCGGGCGGATTCTCGCCCACGCTCACATCGGGCGGGAGCGGCGTGCCTTCGTCGTCTTTGGGCTGTACGCGCGTTGCGACTTGCGGTGCGAAGAGATGTGCGGCTTCGCGCGCGAGCGCAGCGCTTGACTGGCGCAGCGGCGTGAGGTCGTCCAAAATCCAGAACGAGCGGCCGTGCGTCGCGATCACGAGCGCATCGTCGCGCACGGTTAGATCGCGAATCGAGGCGTTTGGTAAATTCAGCTGGAGCGGTTGCCACGCATCGCCGTCATCGAACGAGACGAAGACGCCGGTCTCGGTTCCGGCGTAGAGCAGACCGGCTTTGAGCGGATCTTCGCGCACGGCGTTGACGAAGCTGCCGTCGGGTATTCCCGCGACGACGTTCGTCCACGATTTCCCGCCGTCACGCGTTCGATAGATATACGGGTGCACGTCGTCGACGCGGTGGCGGTCGATGGCGGCGTACGCTTCGCCACCGTTTACATGCGAGGCTTCGATGATCCCGAATTTGCTCCACGGCGCAAGGCCGCTCGGCGTGACGATGCTCCAGTTCTTGCCTTCGTCGCGAGTGAGCGCGGCGACGCCGTCATCGGTGCCGATCCAAACCGTGCCGCGTTTGATCGGCGAGGGAGCGATCGTGTAGATAATGCCGCGACGTTTTTCGTGCGAGGGGACGTCGGCTGCCGTCGGCCCATCGAGGTTCGCCGGAACGCCGGGATCGAGACGCGTGAGATCTGGGCTGATGATCTGCCAGGACGAGCCGCCGTCGGCCGTGCGAAAGAGTTGCTGGTTTGCATAGTAGAGCACGCGCGGATCGACCGGCGAGAAGACCAGCGGCAGGGTCCACTCATCGCGCCACGCTCCGGGATGCACGAGCGTTGGTGTGAGGTCGCGGACTTCGCGCGTACGCATGTTCTGACGCTGCACGCGACCGCCGTACACCAAATCCGGGTCGCGCGGATCGACCGCGACGTAGTCGCTCTCGCCGCCGGCTTGCTGCGGACGCCAATCGAGCGCGCTGATGCCCAGCCGCCCGCTGCGCGAGGGCACGGCGATCGCGCCGGAATCTTGCTGGGCGCCGTACACGGTAAACGGAAAGCGGGTATCGGTCGCCACGTGATAGAGCTGCGCGGTCGGCTGGTTGTACCACGAACTCCACGTCTTGGCACCGTCGGTACTGACGATCGCGCCTTGATCGCTTGCAAGGATCATGCGCGCGCTTTGCGTCGGATCGATCCACAGCATGTGGTAATCGTCACCACCCGGTGCACCTTTGATTGCGGTGAACGACGCGCCGCCGTTGTTCGATCGGTAGAGCGAGGTGTTCGAGACGTAGACGATATCGCGCTCGTTCGGATCGACGGCGACTTCGCTGAAGTACCAGCCGCGGCCCCAGATGCGCGCTTCATCGTCGATCTTTTTCCACGACGCCCCCGCATCGTCCGAACGGTAGAGTCCGCCGTCCTTCGCATCGACGACGGCATAGACGCGTTTGGAATCACTCGGTGCCACGGCGATACCGATGCGGCCGAGGCTTTTGGTTGCGAAACCGTTGCCGCGCAGGGCCGTCCACGTGAGACCGCCGTCGGTCGATTTATAGAGTCCGCTACCCGGACCGTTCGAGGGCGGATAGACGCTCCACGGTGGGCGGCGCGTCTGCCACATCGTTGCATAGGCGACACCGTTCGGGTCGAGGGTCACGTCGATCGCGCCGGTATTGTCATCGACGAAGAGCGTGTTGCTCCATGTCGCGCCGCCGTCCGTCGAGCGAAAGATGCCGCGCTCGTGACTCGGTCCGTACGGATGTCCGAGCGCTGCGACGAGCAGTGTTTTTGCATCGTGCGGATCGACGGCGATGCGGCCGATCGCGCGCGAATCGGTAAGGCCGATGCGCGTCCACGTCGTGCCCGCGTCGGTGGAACGGTACATGCCGTTGCCTTGCAAGATATCAGAACGCATGTCGGCCTCGCCCGAACCTACATAGAGCGTATTCGGGTCGCTTGGGGCAACGGCGATCGCACCGATCGATGCTATCGGCTGATCGTCGAAAATTGGATTCCAGGTGCGTCCCGCATTGTCGGTTCGCCACACGCCGCCGCCGACGGCACCGAAGTAAAAGTGGTTGGGATCGCCGGTCACGCCGTTTACAGCAACGACGCGCCCGCCGCGCGTCGGCCCGATCATGCGCCAATGCATGCCGGATATGAGCGCGGGGTCGACGCCGCGCGTCTGCTGTGCAAGCGCGGGCGGAGCCAGCAGCACGAGGGCGCACGCAAGCGCGATGAATCGACGGACCATGGTGCTCCTAACGGATCGAGAGAATGAGGTGGACGGAGGCGGGCTCGATGACGAACGCATCGGTTGCGACATTGCCGGTCGGCGTCGCATACGGAACGCCGAGGCCGAGCCGCGTGAATCGTCCGCTCGCTACATTCGTGAGGTTGCGGCCGGAGACGGTGAGATCGTACTTGCCGAACGTTTTTCCGAATGCGGCATTGACGAGCGCGTAACGGCCTTGATTGAGTTCGTTATTCGTGCTCTTGAGGTTTACGTCGGCGGCGGCATGGGTGTCCGCCTGCGCGTAGCGCAGGTTGAGCGACACCGTCTGCAGCGGAATACCGGCAAACTGCTGACCGACGACGAGGTTCGTCCCCGACGTCGGGTTATTTACGTAGGCGGGAAGCTGCCTTGGATAGGCGTTGTTCACACCGTACTCTGCGCGCGCGAAGAGCCGGCCAAAGCGGTGGGCGAGCGAGACGGCGCCGCCGCGGTAAATAACGTTGCCAACGTTGATGGGGTAGCTCTGCGCGATGGTCGTCGTGGGGCCGCTCGTGCACGTCGTGCCGAGTGGATAGAAAATTTCGATTGGATCGCGCAAGGTGGTGCGGTAGTAGGTAGCATCGGCTGTCGTGTTCGTTCCCAGCGGACGACTGTAGCCGACTTCATATTCCGTCGCGTGCTCGGGATGCAGGCTCGGATTGCCGTTGACGCCCACGCAGTTCGCATCGGGCGGAAGCCGATTGATTGGCAAGCTGAAACGCTCGGCGAGAAGCGGCGCGCGGAAGCCGGTGCCGAGCGACGCGCGCAGCGCCCCGCCGCCCGTAGCATAGCGCGCTCCGAGCCGGGCGTCGAGGCTCGAACCGAACGTCGAGTAGCGCGAGTCTATCGCGCTGGCACTCAAGCGCAAGCGGTTCGACACGTCGGTCGATGCGCGCAGGGTATAGGCATAGCTGCGTTCGTTCAAACGCGAAGTAAACCGATCGGGCGAATCGAGACTCTCACCGCGCGCGAAACCGCCGAGCGAGAGATCGAATCCGCCGGACGATCGCGTCCAATCCAGCGACGCGGTGCCGATGCGATCGACGTTGGAGACGTCGTACGGTCCGGTACCGATTGCATCGAGCGCTACGCTCACCGATGACGTTGCGTAGGTTGCGTTTAGCGTTCCGCTGCCGAACCGCGTCGATATGCCGGAGAGCAGCGCGCGCAAGCTCTGCGAACGAACCTGCGTCCCGGTGCCGCTGAACGTCCCGCTCGGACGGTCGTTGCTCGAATCGATCGGCGCGTTGAGCGCGGCGCTCGTATCGCGTACGTCGTCAAGCGCGATCGCGCGAACGCGCACGGTCGAGGCGCGCGAGAGATCGTAGGTGAGGTTTGCCAGTGCCGACGACGCGGTGAGCGCCGAGCCGAGGGTTACGAGCTTGCCGCCGATCGAGGCCGGAAAATCGTGCACGTAGCCGGTTTGGTCCGAACGTCCGATTTCGACGGCGTAGCCGAGTTTTTTGTGGCGGCCCGTCGCTTCGAGTTCGCTTGCCGTCGATCCGAACGATCCGAAGGAGAAGCGCGCGAGACGTTGCGGTATCGTTGTCGGCCGCAGGGTGAGAAAATTGATCTCTCCACCGATGGTGTTGGCGCCGCCTTTGTCGCTCGGCCCAAGGCCCTCACTAATATCGATCCCGGAAAGAATACTCGTCGGGAGCTGACCGATATCGAGATCGCCCGTATTCGCGTTGTTGATCGTCTGACCGTCGAGCGTGATGCGCGTCTCCGATGGATCGGGTCCGCGTAGTGCCACGACCGTCGGTACGCCGCGACCGCCGCCGTTCGGACGAGCCGCCGTTAGTGAAGGAAGTGCGCCCAGTGCGTCGGCCGCGCGATCGAATCCGATCGAATCCAAATCGGCCCGCGATATCTCGCGCGAGGGAATCGTCGCGCGCGGGACGGCGAGTCTGCCATCGACCGTGATGCGCCCGATCGTACGCACGCGATTGCTCGCAAGCGATTCGAGTGCCGCATCGATGGTGTCGGTGCCGCGTACCTCGAGCGCATCGAGCGTGAGCGATTGAAATCCCAACGTGTCGATCGTCACGCGGTAGCGTCCGCCCCTCAGGGTCATGCGAAACTCGCCTCTCGCATCGGTCGTGGCATCGTTCGACACGCTTGCGACCGCGTGCACGTGCGCGCCGACGAGCGGCCGACCGTCGCTATCGTGGACGCGACCGACGAGGACGCAGCACGCGAAGGCTGCGGCGAGCGGGAGCGGCACGTTATTTAGGAGCCATGGTAATGGTGCCGGCGAGAAACGCGTTGACGTCCCGCATGACCGAAGCGTACTCAGCATCGATGCGCGCAGCGGCTTCACGCTGCGCAGGATTCGGCGCCGAACTGCCCCCGCTCCCGCCGATGAAACCCTCCATATCTTCGCGCAGGCGACCCGGGCGCTGGAGCGAGTCCTCGCCGTTGTGAAAGTCCGCCGTCAGGCGATCGCGCAGCGCGCGCGCTTGCGTCACCGCACCAGGCATCTTCTCGGACTTGATAACGGTGTCGATGCGATTGAGCGCGACGTCGATTGCGGAGAATTCATCCATGTGTTTTTTAGCAAAGGCGTACGCTGCCGCGTATTCCGTTGCCGTGGTCGACAGCCGCGGGTCGGCCCGCACGACGAAAAGCTGCTCGGATGATTTCCCGCCGAGTGTGATCCGCGCGACGTACGATCCCGGATTGCGGCCGACGCCGGTCCGTGGCCCTTTGTATTCGTCTTTGTGTGCGCCTTCCCAACGGACGGGACCGTCTTCGCGATAGTCCCACGCGACGCGGTTCACACCCGCTAGGTTGGTGACGATCGGCACTTCTTTTTCGTCGATGCGATTCGTGCCGCGAATCCAGCGCACGTGCTTGTGCCGTGCATCGAGGATCTCGATCTCCGGCGCTTGCGCACCGGGCGTTGTTTGATAGAACGCGATCACCGCACCGCGCTGCGGATTCTTGCCCGCAAAGCGCGTGTAGAGGCCCTCGTCATCGGCGTGCAGTCCGAATTGGTATGAATCGCGGATCGGGAAGAGCATGGTCCCGGCGGCCTTCGCTTGCGGAAGCATCTGCACGGGTGTGAGATCGTCGAAGATCCACAGCGCACGGCCGTGCGTTGCGATCAAGAGATCGTTGAATCGCGGCTGGACGCGAATGTCGTAGACGGCGACCTGCGGCAAGTTGAAATTGAACGACTGCCAGTGCGCTCCATCGTCGTACGAGGACCAGAGCGAATTCTCGAGTCCGAGATACACGAGGTGCGGGTTCTTTGTATCCGGTCGAATCGACCGCGCTTCTTGACCGCCGGGGAGCCCTGCCGATATCGACGTCCAGTGCGCTCCGTGATCGTGCGTGACGAACGCGTAGGCCGTGCGGTCACCCGACATGTGGCGATCGACCACGGCGTATGCCGTTCCGTCGACGAGCGGCGAGGGCGCGACGACTTCGACGCGCCCGTATTCGGGGACGCCGGGGGGCGTTACGTTCTGCCAGTGTTTACCGCCGTCGAGCGTCACTTGCACGACACCGTCGTCGGTGCCGACCCAAATCTCGCCGACGTGTTTGGTCGAGCCTTCGATGTACAGGATCGTATCGGAGAATTCCGCGCCCGAGACGTCGAGCGCGAGCGGACCGCCCGGCGGTTTCTGGTGTTCTTTATTGTTGCGCGTTAGGTCCGGCGAGATTGTCGTCCAATGCGCGCCTTTGTCGATCGTTTGGAAGACGACGTTGCCGCCGAACCAGCCGACGCGCGTATCCCACGGAGCAAACGCAATCGGCGAATCCCAATTGAAGCGATACCTCGCGGCGCCGAAATTGAAGTCGTCAGCGGCATTGCTGTAAAAGGGCTGGATCGAGGCATTGCGGCGCGTCTTGCGATCGAAGATCGAGATGTGTCCGTCCTGCAGATCCGTCCATACCAAATTCGTATCATGCGGATCGGGAACGATCCACATGCCGTCGCCGCCGACGACGCGCTCCCACGTGTCGTCTGAAATGCCTTGCGGGTTGAGCGAGTCCGACGGTCCACAGAAACCGTTGTTGTCTTGCAGCGGCGCGCAGACGCGATACGGAGTCTCATCGCTGTAGCCGACGTGATAGACCTGACCGATCGCGAGGTTTCGCGAGAACGACCAGTTTTTTCCGCCATCGACGGTGAGACCGTAGCCGCCGTCTTCACCCGCGATCATGCGCTTAGGATCGTTCGGTGCGATCCACATGCTGTGATAGTCGACGTGCACGTTATCGGCCGTAATCTTGAAATGTTTGCCGCCGTCTTTGGATTCCGCCAGCTCGTTTGAGACGCCGAAGACGTGATCGGGATTCTTCGTGTCGACGGCAAGATGGCTGAAATAGAACGGACGCTGGTTAACGAGCGTATCGTCGGAGATCATCGTCCAGCTCGCACCCGCATCGTCGCTGCGCCAGAGAATACCGTCTTTGGATTCGATCGTCGCGTAAACGCGTTTGGGATTGCTCGGCGCGATGGCAAGGCCGATGCGGCCCGTAGTGCCGGCGGGTAGGCCGTTCCCGATGAGTTTCTTCCACGTTAGGCCACCGTCGATCGACTTATAGAGTCCGTCGTCCGGGCCGCCGCTCTTGAACGTCCACGGCATGCGTTGGAATTGCCAGATGCCGGCATACATTTCATCGGGATTCACCGGGTTGACGGCAAGGTCGCTAACGCCGCTCTGCGGTCCGACATAGAACGTCTTCGTCCACGATTTGCCGCCGTCGGTCGTGCGGTAGATGCCGCGCGACTCGCTATCGCCAAAAAAGTCTCCCATCGCGCCGACGATGACGGTATCGGTATCGCGCGGGTCGATCGCAATCGAACTGATCTGCATCGTCTCGCGCAGGCCCAGATGCGTCCACGTTTTGCCGCCGTCGATGGACTTGTAGATGCCGTCGCCGTAGCTCACGTCGTTGCGCGGGTTGGTTTCGCCGGTCCCGGCCCAAATGACGTCGTTGTTTTTCGGATCGAGCGCGAGTGCTCCGATCGAACTGACGCTCTGCTTGTCGAACATCGGCGTCCACGTCGCGCCGCCGTTGATCGTCTTCCAAACACCGGCACCGGCCGCACCAATAAAATAGAGCAGCGGATCGGTCGCAGAACCGACGACTGAGGTCAGGCGGCCGCCTGCAACGGCCGGTCCAATCTCGCGCCAGCCCAGGCGGTTAAACGGGGGTGAAGGCGTCGCGGTCGACACCGGTGAGGCGGTGATTGATTCTGCGGCCTCCTGAGCGCTTGCGTTCGCGAATGGAACGGCAAACAGCGCAGCCAGAGAGAGCGCAAAGAACAAACGACGCATGCACGAGCTTTCGTGGAAAAAAGTTAAGAGACGCGGTTTTCGTCCCGCAATGTCGGCGTTTCCCGCTAATTGCTTTGGTACGGATTGAGCCCTAAGGCTGTTGCCAGGATTGCCGTCGCATCCGTGGGCGTGCGTCGGGTTCGACGAGCTGCCCATGAGCGAACCGCTGCGAGATACGTGCCCGCGTTACTCGGATGATAGGCATCGACGTTCCAAAGATCGAGCTTGCCCGATTACGGCGCGTAAGGATTCGCTTCGGCGATTCCGCTATGAATTGTCCGCAGCCACGCATCACCGACCAGCGCGAGCCGGGCTAGCGGAAACGTGCTGTACTCTTGAAGGACGACAACGTCCCGCTTCGCCTGAGCGATCACGGGGAGCGCGACATCGATGTGAAAGTCGAGCGTCTGACCGCCGATCGTTTCCTCGTGCACGTCATACGACAGTCCCATCTCGGCGGCGAAGCGCGGCACGGGTGCGTTTTCGTTCGTGACGTTCGCGTTGTTAGACGTTCGCACGCACCCCGCGATTAGAGCATCGTCCGGCGCATGTCGGCGAGCACGCCCGCAAGGTACGCTGCAAAGCGCGCTGCGCTCGCACCGTCGATCACGCGATGATCGTACGAGAGCGAGAGCGGCAAGATCGTACGCGGTACGAACGCTTTGCCGTCCCACACCGGTTTGACCGCGGTGCGGCACGCGCCGAGGATCGCGACTTCGGGCGCGTTGATGATTGGTGTGAAATACGTTCCGCCGATGCCGCCGAGCGATGAAATGGTAAACGTAGCGCCGCTCATGTCGGCAGGTCCCAGTTTTCCATCGCGCGCTTTGCCTGCAAGTTCGCCCGTCTCGCGTGCGATTTCGAGAACGCCTTTCTTGTCGGCGTCTTTGATGACGGGAACGAGCAGACCATTGGAGGTGTCGGCGGCGAAGCCGATGTTGTAGTACTGTTTGAAAACGAGTTCGGCTCCGTCGAGCGAGGTGTTGAACAGCGGGAATTTCTTCAGCGCCGCGACCGACGTTTTGATCATGAGCGCGAGCATCGTGACCTTGACGTCTTTTTGCTCGGCATTGATCGCTTTGCGGAATTCCTCGAGTTCGGTCACGTCGGCATCTTCGTGCTGCGTGACGTGCGGGATCATCACCCAATTGCGCGCGAGGTTTGGGCCGGAGATTTTTTGGATGCGCGTGAGCGGCTTGCGTTCGATCGGACCGAATTTTGCAAAATCCACGTTCGGCCACGGCAGCAGGTTAAGTCCGGCACCCGACGTTCCGGTGGCGGCGACGGTCGGATGCGCGAGTGCGGACTTAACGAAATTCTGAACGTCGTCGCGCGTGATCCGGCCGTTGGGACCGGTGCCGCGCAGACGGCCGAGTTCGACGCCGAGTTCGCGCGCGAAGCGGCGAATCGCGGGGCTTGCGTGCGCGGGCGCAACGCCGTTGCTCGATCCGTTCGTCCCGGGCGCGCCGTACGACGAGGGTGCGACGTTCGCGACGTTAGCAAGGACGGTCGTCTCTCGCGCGGGTTGCGCTGGAGACGTCGGTGCGGCCGGTGCCAGCGGCGCTTGCGCTGCGGGCGCGGTCGTTTCGAGCGTGACGATGACCGAACCGCGCGAGACTTTATCGCCGATTTTGACTTTGACGTCGCGTACGACACCCGCAGCTGATGACGGAACCTCCATCGTGGCTTTTTCGGATTCGAGTTCGACTAGGGGCGCGTCTTTGGCAATGGTATCGCCCGGTGCGACGAGCACGGAGATCACGGGGATGTCGTGATATTCACCGATGTCGGGAACGGCGATCTCGATGACGGCGCTCGATTGCGGAGCGGTGGGAGCTGCTGCGGCCACGGGCGTTGCGGTCGGAACGGCGGCTTGCGCGGGTGCCGCGGCGCTCACCGCGGTGACGGCGGCGTCCTCGATCTCGAGGCTTGCGAGCACGGAGCCTTTTGAGACTTTATCGCCGAGCTTCACACGAATCGAGCGGATGACGCCCGCGGCGGACGAGGGGACTTCCATCGTCGCTTTTTCAGATTCGAGTTCGACCAGCGGCGCGTCTTTTGCGATCGTGTCGCCCGCTTTGACGAGGATCGAGATGACCGGGATATCGTGGAAGTCGCCAAGGTCGGGGACGGCGATGTCGATCGTCTGCGCCATGATTACGCCGTCACGGGGTTGGGTTTGTTTGTATCGATGTCGTACTTCGCGATTGCCTCGGCGACGACGCCCGGTTCGAGCGTGCCTTCTTCGACGAGCGCGTGCAAGGCGCTCAGCGCGACCCAGTGGCGGTCGACCTCGAAGTGCGAGCGCAGTTGCGCGCGCGTGTCGCTGCGGCCGTAGCCGTCGGTGCCAAGCGCGTGGAAGCGACGGTTGACGAAGGGCTGAATGCCGTTTGCAAACGCTTTGACGTAGTCGCTCGCCGCGATCACCGGACCGTCGTGTCCCTCGAGAGATTGCGCGACGAAGGACTGACGCGGTTTGTCGGTTGGGTGCAACATGTTGTAGCGCGCCGTATCGTTTCCATCGCGAAGCAGAAGCGTGAAGCTCGTCGCACTCCAGACATCGGCGGTCACGCCGAAGTCCTCGCGCAGCAAGTCCGCCGCCGCCTGCACTTCGCGCAAAATCGTCCCCGAGCCCATCAATTGAACGCGCGGACCGCTCGCTTTCCCGCCGTCGCGCAAGAGGTAGAGCCCCTTGAGAATATCTTTTTCAACGCCTTTGGGCATCGCGGGATGATGGTAGTTCTCGTTCATGAGCGTAATGTAGTAGTAGACGTCTTCTTGCTCGGCGACCATGCGGCGCAAGCCGTCCTGCATGATGACGGCGATTTCGTAGGCGAAGGTCGGATCGTACGGCACGCAGTTGGGGATATTTGCAGCAAAGAGATGGCTGTGACCGTCTTCGTGCTGCAGACCCTCGCCGTTGAGCGTCGTTCGCCCGGCGGTCGCGCCGAGCAAGAAGCCGCGCGAGCGCATGTCGCCTGCGGCCCATGCGAGATCGCCGATGCGCTGGAACCCGAACATCGAGTAGAAAATGAAGAACGGGATCGTCTGCACGCCGTGCGTCGAGTACGCCGTCGCCGCCGCAATCCACGACGACATCGCGCCCGCCTCGTTGATGCCCTCTTGAAGAATCTGGCCGCTCGTATCTTCGCGGTACCACATCAGCTGATCGGCGTCTTGCGGACGGTAGAGTTGTCCGGCCGGAGAATAGATGCCGAGCTGGCGGAACATGCCTTCCATACCGAACGTGCGCGACTCATCGGCGACGATCGGAACGACGCGCGGCCCGATCGTTTTGTCTTTGACGAGCACGCCCAGCGCGCGCACGAACGCCATCGTGGTGGAGTTCTCGCGCTCGCCCGAATCTTCAAGCAATGCGCCGAACGCGGACACCTCGGGGATGGCAAGCGGCGCTTCGACGTTGCGTCGGCGTGAGGGAACGCTGCCGAGTTCGGCGACGCGTTCTTTGAGATACTTCTCTTCGGCACTGCCGGCTTGCGGCTTGATGAAGGGGACCGATTCCAAATCCGTATCGGAGACCGGGATCGAGAATCGGTCGCGGAACGAGCGCAACTGTTCGACGATCATTTTCTTCTGCTGGTGGGCGACGTTCATGCCTTCGCCGGCCGAACCCATGCCGTAGCCCTTGATCGTCTTGGCGAGGATCACCGTGGGTTGGCCGACGTGCGTCGCTGCCGCTTTGTATGCCGCGTACACTTTATACGGGTCGTGGCCGCCGCGATTGAGCGCCCAGATATCTTCATCGGTCATATCCTCGACGAGTTTGCGCGTCTCGGGATAGCGGCCGAAGAAATGTTCGCGCACGTACGCACCGTCGCGCGATTTGAACGTTTGATAGTCGCCGTCGAGCGCTTCGCCCATGACGCGTGCGAGCATGCCGCTCGTGTCTTTCTCGAGCAAGGCATCCCAGCGCCGGCCCCAGATGACTTTGAGCACGTTCCATCCCGCGCCGCGGAAACTGCCTTCGAGTTCTTGAATGATCTTGCCGTTGCCGCGCACCGGGCCATCGAGACGCTGAAGATTGCAATTGACGATGAAGATCAGGTTGTCGAGTTTCTCGCGCGCCGCAAGCGCGAGGCCCGCGAGCGATTCGGGTTCATCGACTTCACCGTCACCGAGGAAACACCACACTTTGCGGGCGCTCGTGTCGACGATGCCGCGATCGTGCAGATATTTCATATAGCGCGCTTGATACACGGCTTGGAGCGGCCCGAGGCCCATCGAGACGGTCGCGAACTGCCAAAACTCGGGCATCAGCCACGAGTGCGGATACGACGAGATGCCTTTCCCGTCGACTTCGCGTCGGAAATGGTTCAGCTGATCCTCGCTGATGCGCCCTTCCATGAACGCCCGCGAATACACGCCGGGTGCAGAGTGGCCTTGGAAGTAGACGAGGTCGCCGCCGTGCGTCGCCGAGGGCGCGTGCCAAAAATGATTGAACCCGACGTCGACGAGCGTCGCGGCGGAACTGAACGTGGCGACGTGGCCGCCGAGTTCGCTCGACTCTTTGTTTGCGCGAACGACCATCGCCATTGCGTTCCAACGCAGATAGTGGCGCAGGCGCTCTTCGATTGCCGAGTCGCCCGGGAACGGCGCCTGATCGTGCACGGGAATCGTATTCACGTACGGCGTCGTCAGCGCGATCGGAATCTCGACGCCGCGCGTGCGGGCGCGCTGAGCGAGCGCAGCGATGATGTCGCGCGCGCGATCCTTGCCTTCGGCGGTGATAATGCCGTCAAGTGCCTCGATCCACTCTTGCGTCTCTTGCGGGTCGGCTTGCGGCTCGGCCATGGGGACGCTGGCGACGAGATTCGGCGTGTCGATCATAGCGAAAACAACTCCACGGACGCGGCAGGTGAGCGCAGTGTAGCAGTGCCTGGCTAGGCTTCCGCCGTCCAACTGAAGCTCTCGCCCATCCAATTGCAGACCTGTGCCCGTGGCAGGGCGGGAATGGGTGGCCCAGCTTCGGAAATGGGTGAGCCATGGCGCGAAATGGATGGGCCGAATCGACGCTCGAGATCGATCGCGCGAGCATCGTTCCGATCTATAGGCAGATTTACGAGCGCCTCCGCGAGCAGATCCTCACCGGCGCTCTCCCCGAGGGAGCGCGCCTAGCGCCCGAACGCAGCCTTGCCGACCGTCTGGACGTGAATCGCAGCACGGTCGTCCACGCGTACCGTGAACTCGTCGCCGACGGGCTCATCGAGCAGCGCGTCGGCTCGGGTTCCCGCGTCGCGGCGCAACGCGTCGGACAGCCCGAACGCAGCGCTGGCGTCCCGTGGTGGGTGACCTTGCCGCCTTGGCGCGTGGGGCAGTATCCCTCCGTCCTCGGCGAACTCGCCGCCGTCGGGCACGGCGACCGCATCGCCTTCGTGCAAGGCGTGCCGCCCGCCGAACCCTCGCCGCTCGCCGATCTTTCCGCTTCGTTCGCGCGCGTCGGCAACAACGTGAACTTCGTTCTCACCTACGGTGATAGCGAAGGCTACGCGCCGCTGCGCCAAGCAATCGCCGAGCGTATGCGCCTGCGCGGTTGCGCCGTGGATTCGCGGGACGTGCTGATGCTCACCGGTTCGACCCAGGGCATCACCCTCGTCGCGCAGTCACTCGCCGAGCCCGGCGATGAGATCATCATCGAGGCGCCGACGTATCCGGGCGCACTGCAGATTTTTCAAATCCACGGCTTGCGCGCGATCCCCGTGCCGGTCGACGACGAGGGCTTGCGCGTCGATCACGTCGAGGCAATCTTGCGCACGCGGCGCCCGCGCTTCATTTATACGATGCCCTCCCTTCACAATCCAACCGGCGTCACGATGAACGCCGATCGCCGCGAACGGTTGGTGACGCTCGCGCGCCGCGCGGGCGTGCCGATCGTCGAAGACGATCCCTACGGCGAGCTTGCACCGGTGGTAACGCCTCCGCTGCTCGCGCGTTCGAGCGACGATGTGATTTACTTGAGCAGCTTCAGCAAAACGATCGCGCCGTCGCTGCGTCTGGGTTGGCTCGTCGCGCCGCGCACGATCTACGACCGGCTCTTACTGCGCAAGCAATCCTACGATATGGCGACGAGCATGTACGTGCAGGCCAGCGTCTGCGATTACATGACGACGGCATACGACGTGCACGTCGAACTGCTGCGGGCGGAACTTGCCGAGCGTCGATCGATTGCCTTTGCGGCGATCGAGCAGTATTGGCCGTGCACGATGCGCCTCGCCCGTTCGGGCGGCGGGTATTACCTCTGGGCGACGGCGTCGCGCGACGTACGCGCGCGCGCGCTGCTCGATGCAAGCGAACGCAATGGCGCGTCGTTTCTCTTCGGTGAGGCGTTTTTTGCCTCGTCAGGTGGCGACCACAATTTTCGGCTCGCGCTCACGCCGGTCGATAAATCGCTGATCGCCGAGGGCATCAAACGCATCGGAGCGGCGCTCTCATAGCACCCCTACTCGCGCCGCGCGCGAAGGCGCTCCTTGGATGGTACGCAACGTTCGGCCGAGCAAATTTACCGTGGCGAGCGACACGCGATCCGTACCGTGTGATCGTGAGCGAGTTCATGCTCCAGCAAACGCAAGTCGATCGCGTGCTTCCGCTCTACGAAGCGTTTCTCGAGCGCTTTCCCACTTTCGAGGTGCTGGCAGCGAGTGCGAGCGGTGATGTCGTGCGGATGTGGCGGGGCTTGGGCTACAATTCGCGCGCGCTTCGGCTGCATGCGCTGGCCGTTTCCGTCCTCGGACGCGGCGGGCTGTCGAGCGAACGCGAAGTCCTGCTCGCCCTGCCGGGCGTCGGCCCGTACACGGCTGCTGCCGTGCGAGCCTTCGTTTTCGAATGCGATGATGTTGCGATGGATACCAATCTGCGGCGCGTCATCCATCGCACGCACCTGGGCCTAGAACATCCGCCGCTTGCGACGTCGGCGCAACTCGATCGTCTTGCGGCCCAGGAGCTTCCAAGCGGACTTGCCCATGATTGGAACTCGGCGATGATGGACTTGGGAGCGACCATTTGTACCGCACGCGCACCGCGGTGTTCGATTTGCCCGCTCGCGCCGTGGTGTGCCGCGGCGCCGGTCGATGTAGCTACCTTAGGCGAGCGAGCGCGCGCGCATGCCCCGCGCCGGTCGCCGCAGCAGTCGCTGCCGTTCGAGCGTACGACGCGCTTTTTGCGCGGGCGTATCATCGACCGGTTACGCGATCTCTCGGGAACGGACGTCCTCAGCGTCTCCGCGCTCGTCGCGGAGCTTGCCGCCGTGGTCCCATCCGACCGCCTCAGCGAACTCGAACCAACCGTCGCGGCGCTCGAGCGCGAGAGCATCGTCACTCGCGAAGAAAGCGGCATCCGCCTCCGATAGTTCGAAGAGAAACCCCCATGCAGGTCATTCGTACAACGTTACTCGGCTTTATCGGCGTCGTCGCCGTCTCACTCGCGGCGTGCGGCGGATCGTCGATCACGCCTGGCGCAACGGCGCCTTCGACGCCCAATCCGAACGCAACGGGGACCGCGGTCGTGCGCTTCGTCGCCGGCTCGCCCGACATCGGCAACACCACTGCCCCAGGCAACTTCGACGTCTATGTGGACGGCGTGTTGCTCATCTCGCAGCTCCCGTATAGCGCCATCACGCCGTACTACTTGATCTCTGGCGGCGTCACGCACAAGATCGAATTCGATACCCCCGGCACGACGACGCCGATCGTTCCCGCCGTGACCACCCCCGTTCTCTCGGGCGCAAACAAGCAGATCACGGTCGTCCTCGCGGGTACCTCCGCGAAGAACAACGTCCAAATGCAGCTCTTCTCCGAGCCCGCGTATACGAACACGACGCTGCAGGGCGTAGTCAACTTCCACCACAGCGCCCCGAGTTATCCATCGGCGATCGATTGGGGCACGTATAGCCCTGGTTCGACCAACTATTCCGCAAGCTCGACGGTTACGTTTACGGGCGGCGCGACGCCGGTGCCGCAACCCACCCCCTCGCTCGTGCCGGCAGCGGCGGCGACGGCGCCCGGTATTGGGTTCTACGTCATCGCGAACGGTCAGACTGCCTCGAGCACCACCGCACCGGCGTTTAAATTGGAACCGGCGGCGATCGATACGGCGAACACGGGAAGCCTCTTTCCGTTCACGGGCGATTATCATCTTTCCATCTTCGCGATCGATTCGAAGAGCGCGACGACAGTCGTGCAACTCGTCGCTCGTTTCGACTAAGAACGAGTTGTGCGCTCGCGTCCTCGGCTTGAGGAAGCGAGCCGATTCTTAAAAATAGAAGAGAAAAGTGATCCTAGGTGTGTGAACCCGCGGTCGTTGGGTATTCTTTGCGCGTCATTCTCAGACAATCTCAACAACGACCAAGAGGAACACGCACATGAATAATACGCGCGCCGCACTTGCGGTGATTTCGCTTGCTACACTCGTATCGCTCGCAGCCTGCGGTGGTGGGAGCTCGGGGACCTCGACGGTTCTCAGCCAAACCGCGCAGCTTCGTATCATTAACGGCTCACCGGATGCCGGCCTGATCGACATTCACTTAGGCAACAACACCGGCGGCACGTTTGCCGGCGGCACTGGCCTTGCTTACGGTCAGATCACGGCATTCCAAAACGAACCGACCGTTTCGCAGACGATCGTCGCAACGACTGCCGGCCAGACGAACACTATTGTTTCGTGCACGTTGCCGCAGCTCCAGAACAACCAGCGCTACACGGTCGTCGTCGCGGGTAAGTTCGCAAACAGCGGCGGCACGGCGACTGGGACGCAGTGCCAGTTCTTCCAAGAGGTTGCGTTTACGACACCGACCGGCCAAGCTAGTGTAAGCGTCCATCACGCGTCCCCCGCTGCGGCGGCTTCCGGCGCGACGTCGATTGCCTTCGGCAGCTACACGCCCGGGCAAGCCAATTACCAGGTCTTCAGTGCGAGTGCCCTTGCAACGTACGCACCGATTTCCGGCGGTGCAACCGCTCAAGGCACGGCCGTCAACGTTATAATTCCCGGCGCAACGACGGGTTCCGGAATCGGCATCTATGTCGCGCCCCAAAGTTCGTCGACCATTCCGACGGCGACCATTACCCCGTCCCTTGCGCAGATCGGTAATTCCGGCACCAGCGGCGCAGGAGATACGAGTAATTTCCTTCCGTATCAAACGCTGATCAACTTCGACGTCTATGCGATCGACGGTCAAGGGATGACTCTGGTGCAACTCGTCGGCGCGTTCGACTAAGAACGCCCGCACCCTAAAAAAAGTGGAGCGCAGATCGCGCTCCACTTTTTTTGTTATCCGAACCAGCTCGGTAAATCGCTGTACCGTTGTTCTTTCCACGGATCGGCTTCGTTGTTGTAACCGCGCATTTCCCAGAAACCCTTGACGTCGTGATCGAGGAACTCGAGGCCGTGCAGCCACTTTGCGCTCTTCCAGAAGTATTTTTTGGGGACGAGCATCCGCACGGGACCGCCGTGGATCGGTTCGAGCGCGGCACCGTCGAATTCATAGGCGACGAGCACATCATCGCCGAGCATCTCCGTAAGCGGAAGGTTCGTGGTGTACGCGTTCTCCGCGTGCTGGATTACATGCCTCACGCCTGGATGCGGCTGCGCGCGCTCGACCAGTGACTTGAAGGACACGCCGCGCCAGATCGTCTCTTTTTTGGACCAGCGAGTCACGCAATGGATATCGCCGCGCCACTCCGTCGACGGCAACGCGCGAAGTTCGTCGAAACTCAACTCGAACGGACTGGCCACCATCCCGGAAAACTTCAGCCGCCACGTGTTCGGATCGAAGTGCGGCACGTCGCCGACGTGAAGCACCGGGAAGCCGGTGGTCAGCGACTGCCCGGGAGGAATCGATGCATCTTTTTGCTTGAAGAACGGCATGCCGACTCAGATTCACCAGGAACCGCAAAAGGTTTCGCTGCCGGCACTCACCTCTGCATTGGCATAGGCTCCCGGCATTTCCACTGACGTGTAATTCGTTTTTAAACCAGGTACGTTGTCGGATCGGAAATCGTCGGGACCTTGAGCGCTCGCGCCGCGCCCGTGGGTGAAGGCGTCGAATCGTCCCCCGCCAAGCTTCGGACGTGAACATTCCGTTTCCCAAACGTAAGGTCACGCGCGCCCGCGCTGCGGAAGAGCTGACGATCCTCGAGACGACCTACCCGACGGCGGTCACGGCGCTGGACTATCGCAGTCCCTTCGAGCTTCTCATCGCGGTGATTCTCTCCGCACAGTGCACGGATGCGCGCGTGAACCTCACGACACCGCATCTCTTTGCGAAATTCCCCGACGCCGCTGCGCTTGCGGCGGCGGATCCGCTCGACGTCGAGTCGATCGTCAAATCGTGCGGCTTCTATCGCATGAAATCAAAGAACATCGTCAATGCAGCACGGGGCCTCGTGAGCGATCACGACGGCGCCGTGCCTTCAGATCGCGAGTCGCTCGAAGCGCTTTCCGGCGTTGGCCGCAAAACGGCCAACGTCGTGATGTCCGTTGCGTTCGAAGAAGCGGCGTTCGCCGTCGACACTCACGTTTTTCGCGTCGCGCACCGTCTCGGACTCACCCTCGGCACCACGCCCCGCGCCGTAGAAGAAGACCTTACCAGACTCGTGCCGCGCGAGAAGTGGCGGTACGCGCATCACTGGCTGATCCTCCACGGTCGCGCGATCTGCAAAGCACCGACGCCGAAGTGCGAACGCTGCCCGCTGCAAGCGATGTGCCCCTCCGCGCCGATCGTGGCACGCACGCGCGCCGCGAACCTTACAGTTGGAGCGGCGGTACGTCGAGGTGCGCGGGCCGCGGCAACTCCGCATCCGCGGCGATCGCCTTGAGCAGCGACGTGCCGGTGATGGCCTCGCCGTAGCCCGGGTCGTTCGAGAGTTTCGAGAGGTTGATCAACGACGGCAAGCTCGCGCCGACATCGAATTGATATTCGCCCTCGAAACCCTCGCCTTTGATGATAACTAGTTGCTGGCCGCGGTCGAGATCGAGGCTGATACGCTTCTCACCGAAACGCAGGCGAAAGCGGATAGGCTTCTCCAAGCGCACGAAGGTGATGCCGTTTTTGCCGAGGATCGAATTGAGGCGTTTCGAGCCGATAGCGAGAACCTCGCCAAGGGCAGCAAACGATTCTTCGGCGTCGGTTCCGGCGGTGCTCGTCACGGACGTGGCGGAATCGACGGCTGCGGCGAGATCGCGGCTGGCGCGGATTTTCATCGCCATCGCGACGATCGGGTTCTGTTCGTTCTCGTTCATATTCACTCGTAGGGGGAAGCTGTTGAGTCTACTCCGTTTCGCGATGGTATCCACGGCGGCATTTTTCGCATTGCCGCTGACTGCGCCCGCGGCTGATACCGCTGGGGCAAAGCTGCTGCAAATAACGGATATCGTGGCCGCCGAGCCGCTTACCGGGCGGCTCCCGGCGCGACCGACGTGGTCGCCCGACGGGACGCGCTTTCTCTACACGCTGCCCGGCGGCCAACGGGAGCCGCTCGACACACACGTTTACGACGTGCGCACCAAACGCGACCGCATCTTCTTCAAAGCAAATGCGCTGGGCAAAGGTGCGCGTCCGGTTGCGGAGATCGAGTGGTCGCCCGATAGCCGAATGCTCGCGTATCTCGACGGTGGCGATCTTTACGTTATCTCTGCGGAGGGCACGGGCAAGAAGCGGCTCGTCAAAGACGTCGACGATCCGCAGTGGTCGCCCAGCGGCGATCGCATCGCCTACGTTCATGGCGGCGGGCTCGGCGTCGTCACTCTCAAGAGCGGCGTGCAAACGCAACTGACACACTCGAGTCGCCCGACCAACATCGACGGCGATCCGGACTGGGTCTATTCCGAAGAACTCGCGATGGATCACGCGTTTCGCTGGTCCCCCGCGGGCGATCGGATCGCGTATTTGCATTTTGATGATGCACCGGTAACGGCATATCCGATCGTCGATTTCTTGAACGCCGATCAAAAAGTGGAATTCGAACGGTACCCGCTTGCGGGTGAGAAGAATCCGGTCGTAACGCTGCGCGAAATCTCCGCATCCGGTGGGATGCCGCGCACGTACTACACGACGAAAAAGAACGACGACTATATCCCGACGATCGGCTTCATGCCCGGCGGAACGCTCGTTGCCGAGATCCTCGATCGCGCGCAGCAGCACATGCGTTTCGTCAAGTTTGCAGGCGGCACGCAGCGCATTCTCGCGCGCGAGGATTCGAAAACATGGGTCGAAGCGCGCGAGCGGCCGCAATTCTCGCACGACGGCACCTCGATGTATCGCTTGAGCGAAGACTCGGGAGAGCAGGCCCTCACGCGCACGGATGTTCGCACGGGCGCGAACACCACGCTCACACACGGCTACCACGTCAACGCGATCGAGCGCATCGACGCCGGCGTCGCGTATGTCAGCGCTGCCTATCCGACGCGTCGCGATACATCACTGCTCGCGATCGGGCTTGCGAATGGTGCGATGCGCATCGTGGCAAGCTCCGCGGGAACGCACGCGACGTCGGTCCCGCTGGCGGGGTCCGCCTATCTCGATACGTTTTCCACGATGAACGCGCCGCCGATCGTCTCGATCGGCGACCTCCACGGAACCAACGCGAGCGTGTTCATGCAGAGTAAATCGATCGCCGGGCTCGCGCTCCCCGAGCAAGTTGCACTCTCCGTCGAATCACCCGACGGCCCGCTCGACGCGTGGATGATCAAACCGCCTGACTTCGATGCGCAGAAGAAGTACCCGGTGATCGTCTCGATTTACGGCGGCCCCGCCGCACCGACGACACGCAACGCCTGGGGCGGTTCGGGCGCACTCTTCGATCGCGCTCTCGCCCAGCACGGCTTCATCGTTTTCAGCATCGACGGCCCCGGTTCGCAGATCGACAAATCGGCTGCGGTGCGCTCGATGTATCACGCCCTCGGGCCGCGTTCGCTTGCGGGTCAGCTGGCGGGCGCAAAATACCTCGCAGCACAGCCCTTCGTCGATGCCGCGCGCCTTGGGATTACCGGCTGGAGCTTCGGCGGATACGAGACAACCTACGCAATGACGCATGCCCCGGGCGTATTCAAAGCCGGTGAAGCCGGCGGCACGGTCGCAGATTGGTCGCTTTACGACACGATCTACACGGAACGCTACATGGGTACACCGCAGAAGAACGCGGCGATCTATCGTGAGAGTTCGGTGCTCGAGAAGGCGTCCAAGCTCAAGGGCAAGCTGCTCATGCAGCACGGAACGAGCGATGACAACGTCCATATTGCAAATACCATCAGCCTGGTGCAAGCGTTCATTAAAGCTGGGATCCAAGTGGATCTCGACGTCTATCCCCGCAAACGTCACGGCGTGACGGGGATCCCCGAGCTCCGGCACCTCCTCACGCGCCAGATGGATTTTTGGATACAAAATTTATGATCGACGACCACGCGGAAGAAACGGGACTGATCCTTGGCATCGACGGAAAGTCGGCGCCGGCGCGCATTCCGCGCGTCCCCGACACGCCCGAGCGCGGGCGTTTGGAGAAGGCGCGCTCGATCCGCGAGATCGTGTTCGGGATGCAAGACGGGCTCCTGACGGCCCTCGGCATCGTTACCGGTGTCGGTGCGGCCCAGCCGGATCGCTCGACGATTCTACTCACGGGGCTCGTCTCGCTCGTCGTCGGGGCCGTCTCGATGGGCGTCGGCGAGTATTTGGGTTCGAAGTCCGAGCGCGAAGTCGTTAGTGCGGCGATTGCGATGGAACGCGCTGAGATGCTCGAAAATCCCGAAGAAGAATTTGCCGAGCAGGTTGCTTACTACCGACTCAAAGGCTTCACGGTCGAGGAGTCTCAGATGATCGTTCGGCGCCTGGCAACCAACCCGGATATTTGGCTGCACGAGATGATGCGCGATGAATTCGGCATCGATCCGCGCCAGGCCGAAGGCGGCGGCGTGCGCCCTGCGCTTAGCATGGCGGGTTCGTTTGGGGCCGGTGCCGTCGCGCCGCTGCTGCCGTATCTCGTTCCGGGATTGGCATACGACGTCGCCCTGGCGGCGAGCGTTGCGCTCGCCGCCATAGCGCTCTTCGGGATCGGCGTCTTCGCCGGGCGGCTTGCCAGCCGCCACCCGGTTCGCAAAGGTGCCGAACTCGTCGCCTTTGGTGCGGTCGTATTTGCCATCTCGTATTTCGCGGGGCACGCGATCCCCGCGCTCTTCGGCCACGCACCCGTCGCCGCCGGGTGATTTGGACACACGAGATCCTCGCCGCTGCCGATCCGCTAGCGGTCTGGGCCGTGCTCGTCGATGGCCCGCGCTGGGGTGAATGGAATGCGGACGTCGCATGGATGTGGGTCGATGAATCGCTCGCGCCTGGTGCCTACCTAACCATCAAGCCGAAGCGCGGGCGTCAGACCGCGTACGTTATCGAGGACGTCGTACCGCAGCGACGTTTCGCGATCCGGTTGCAATTCGGCCCGGCCGCGCAGCTGCGCAGGACGTGGACGCTTGTGCCGGAGGGCGCGGGGACTCGCATCGTGCAGACGATCGAAACATCCGGTTTTGCTGCCGGATGGCTCGTGCAGAAGCGGGCAGAACGCCTGGCTGCGGAGGCGACGCAGACGCTCGCTACGCTCGCAGCGCAGGCATAAAAAACGCGGCCCCCGGAGGGACCGCGAAATAAGTACGAATTATTGCTTTATCGAATCGAAGGAGAGAAAGTTACTTCTTTCCCTTCTTTGCTGCTTTCTTCTTCATTGCTTTCTTCTTACCGGCCATGTGAAATCACCCCCTAATTTTTGTAGATACAGCCGACCCTCAGAGACCTAAGCTGGCCGACCATCCATACCGACAACGAGTGTTGGTATCCCGCGAGTTCCGCGAGGCGGTGTTCAGTCCTCTAATGCTGCGTTAAGAAAGCGTAGCTCCGCTGCCTCGGCTGGAAAGAGCGCTCTTTCGCGGTGGATGCTTCGAACGCCGACTCGTGGAAACGGACTCCCGATGCCGATAATTGAGACGCGCGATTTGAAAAAAGTCTTTCGTTCGATCAAACGAGAGCCCGGGATCGCAGGCGCGCTCTCGACGCTCTTTTCCCGCACGTACGAAGACAAGATCGCCGTCGAAAACGTAAACCTTTCGCTGGATGCGGGTGAGGTGATCGGCTACATCGGTCCTAACGGCGCGGGAAAGTCGACGACGATCAAGATGCTCACCGGCATCCTCGTGCCGAGTTCGGGCTCGATCACCGTTGCCGGCATCACGCCACACGAACACCGGCGCGAGAACGCGCACAATATCGGTGTCGTCTTTGGGCAGCGCAGCCAACTCTACTGGGATCTGCCGCTACGCGAATCCTTCGAACTGCTGCGCGCGATCTACGGCGTGCCGCGCGACCGTTACAAGCAGAATCTCCAGCATTTTTCCGACATTTTGGATCTCGAACGGTTTATGGACACGCCCGTGCGTCAGCTCTCGCTTGGCGAACGCATGCGTGGCGACTTTGCCGCCGCGATGCTTCACGATCCAAAGATCGTGTACTTGGATGAACCCACGATCGGCCTCGATGTCGTCGCGAAAGAAGCGATTCGCGAATTCATCGCCGAGGTCAATCGCGACCGCGGCACGACCGTCATCCTCACGACGCACGACCTTGCCGATGTGGAACGGCTCTCGCGGCGCATCGTGCTCATCGACAAAGGTACCGTTATTTACAACGGGTCGCTGGAACGGCTGCGGACCGAATACGGCACGCACCGCACGCTGGTCGTCAATCTCTCGGAGACGTATCCCGACTTCGCTATCGAGGGTGCCGAACTCGTAAGTCGCGATCACAACAACGTCAAATTGCGCTTCGACCGCTCCAAGATGAGCGCAGAGGCCCTTATCCGCCGCGTGACCGAGCGCTACTCAATTACCGACGTTGCGATCATCGAGCCGGATATCGAATCGATCGTGCGCCGGATCTACCTCGAGGGCTACCACCAGCCGAGCCCCGCGCCCTCGCTGACGTGAGTCTAACCGCTCGCGCGTTCCGCATCGAGCCGTATGTCGAGTTTGCGAAGAAAGCGATCGCACGCGAGTCGACGTACCGCTTCGAAGTCTTTACTGCCATCGGCTCGTTCGTCGTGCGGGTCTATTTGCTGCGCATGGTGTGGGTCGCGCTCTATTCGCGCAACGCCGCCCCAAGCGAACTCCCGCTGCACGCGATCATCACCTACTCTACGATCGCCCTCTTGATGGGCCTCGTGCTCGACATCGATCAGACGCGCATCCTGCACGATAAACTGCACGACGGCAGCATCGCAACGGATTTCATGAAGCCGATAAGCGTGCCGCTCTACCTCTTCAGCGACGGAACGGGCGAAGTGCTCTTTCACGCTGCACTGATCGTGCCCTCACTCATCCTCGCGCTCTTTTTGGTTCACGTCGACGTGCCATCGGCCGGCGTGCTGTTTGCGTTCTTTGTGAGTTTCTTCCTCGGCTATATGGTCGGGTTTTTCATCAATTTCATCCTCAATTGCATCGCATTCTGGACGCTGGAAATCCACGCCGCGCAGTTGATCCTCACCTGGGTCACCGATCTCTTGGGCGGACAGATCGTGCCGCTCGTTCTCTTCCCGCTCGCGTTTCAAAAAGTGATCTTCGCGCTGCCGTTCGCGGCGATGTTCTCGACGCCGCTCCTCATTTATGTCGGGATCATCAAGCCGGAGCGCTACCTCGAAGTGATGGGTTTGCAGGTCATGTGGCTTGCGATCCTCGCCGTCATCGCCACGTTCGTTTGGCGCGCGGGCTCGAAACGCGTGATCGTTCAGGGCGGCTAACGCACATGGCGGCAATGCTTGAAGTCTACCGCGTCTACTGGCGCATCAACATTCTCACGACGCTCGAGTATCGCGCGAACTTCATCATGTGGTTCGCGTTCACGTTCATCTACCACGGCTCGGCGGTGTTCGCGCTCTGGGTCGTGCTGCACAGTTTCCCCTCGATGAACGGCTGGGATTTCAAGGACATGGCGTTCCTCTACGGCCTGTGGATGGTGAGTCACGCGATCAACAATACGTTTTTCTCGGCGATCGGCGATATCCCAGAACACATCCGCGACGGCGAGTTCGACCGGCTGCTCGTGCGCCCGCTCGATGCGCTCTTCCAAGCGATTACGATACCCGGTCAGATATTTCCCGACGAACTGCTGCTCGCGATCACGTACTTTATCGGCGCGACGTGGCTCGCGGGCGTGCACGTAGGCTGGCTCTTCATCGTGATGGTGCCGCTGATCATGCTCGGCGGCGCGCTGATCGATCTTGCGATCAGCCTCATCATCTCGACGGCGGCGTTCTGGTTCATTCGGGTCGATACGCTGCGCTGGATCGTCCTGGAACTCGAACAGGAATTCACCCGGTATCCGATCAGCATCTATTCGCGTGGCGTGCGTCTGGTGCTTTCGTTCGTCTTCCCGTTTGCGTTCATGAACTATTTCCCGGCGACGTTCTTTTTGCAAAAAACCGAAGCCGGGCTATTTTTGCCGCCCGCCGTCGGTCTGCTGACTCCGCTGATCGGGATCGCCTTCGTGGTCGCCGCATATACGTTCTGGCGTTTCGGTCTGAACCGCTACCAGGGCGTCGGGCATTAAATAACCGGCAGCGCGAGCGGCTCGCCGCCGCCTGACTGCATGTTTCGATAGCGTGCGAGTTCGATCGAGTTGAGCGCGATCGAGGCGTGGGCGACGACGCGTACGAGCAGCGCGCGTTCTTGCGGATCGAGGTCCAGGCCACTGATGTTGTGGCCGTAGACGACGATCGCGGCGACCGAGCGATCGAAAAAGATGGGTGCTGCGAACGTGAGCCGTTCGTTCGGAAAGGCATCGCGAATGAGCGAGGTCTCCTTGCCGCTGAAACTCAAAACACCACGCGTGCGCGCGATCGCCAAGGTGAGCGCGTCGCCCGCGCCGAGCGCGACTTTGCAATCGTCGGGCCAAGCGTGACTTTGGCTTAAGCGATAGCCGCCGTCGGTCTGGCGCGCGAGGATGCCGCCGAAGGTCAGTTTGAGCGCGTGGGCCGCATCTTGGAGCAACGCCCGGTAGACGTCTTCGACCGTCTCCGAATCGAGGATGTAGCCGGCGATGAGTTCGAGTGCCTGCTGCTGCGCGTGGCGGTCGCGGAAGATGAAGCGGTCGACGAACCCATCGACGATCATGCGTATCTTGCCGGTGAACGATCCGATCGCAAGCGAGATGACGATGATGAAGCCGTATGCGATGTCCGTGTTGTTGTAAAATACGTACGTGAGGACTTCTTCGGATACCGTTATCACGCCGATCACGGCCGCGGTAATGGCGACGTAGACGATCGCTTTGCTGACGACGAAGTCGACGTTGAAGAAGCGGCTGCGAACGACAGCGATCCAAACGACGACGATCGGGACGATCGTCATCGAGACGAGAATTCCGTTGACCCAGAACGGCAGGTAGGTCGGGTAGAAGCGTTGCGAGATCAAGTGCGCGATGCCGGCGAAGGCAAACGCTCCGCCGATCCACGCCGCGCGCGCGCGCTTCAACCGCCCTTTCGCCCGCAGGTACCCGACGAGCAGCACGACTGCCGTTGCAACCGTGATCGTTGCGGAGGCGCTCGTGTATATCGTTTCGATCGTTGGCGCAGGACGTGCACCGTAATGAAGCAGCCAGAATACATAGGCGTTGAGGGTCCCCATGATCAGGCCGACGATAGCGGCGGCGATCGCGTACGTGCGCTCGCGCACGTTGTCGTGGTCGATCAAGCCGAGCGCGAAAAGTAGGAGCGCGGGACCGGCGCCGCCTTGAATCGTGTGACCGATCCACTGCGGCACCTCGGTATACCACGGATCGAAGATTTGATCGAAGTAGGTGGTGGGCGCCTCGCCGCCGATGCAAAATGCGAAGAAGCCGCCCGTCGCATATCCGGGCTTGACGAGAAAGAGAATCGCGCCCAGACTGAGCGACGCAACGAAGACGACGATGCGCGCGAGCGTGAAGAGCCGACTTGCGACCGGCTCCGGTGTCGCCCTCATGGTGATTAAGAGCTCTTTGTGGTCGCGCTCGATCGGCAATTTGCGATCGAAATTTTCGCGCGTATAACCCGTCCCGGCGATGCCGGGTTTGCGGTCGAACGGTTTGATCAGGTCGATGCGAACGCGGTCGCCGATTTGAAGCCGCGTAGCGAGCTTGGGAATCGCGTACGGGACCTTTACGGCGGGGGTCTCGGGGACTTTGACGACGACGGCGCTTGCGTCCGTCGCGTAACCGAAGACGCCCAGCGGTATGAAGAGCCGCGCGATGTCCGGTGTGACGCGCGCGGCAACGATCGCGACGAAAACGCCGACCAGGATCAGGCGCACCCGTTGGGAGCGGGTGAGCGAGACTTTGGGAAGGCTCTCGTCATTCGCTGCGATCACGTTCATGTACGATTAGCCATACCGGCGCAGGGCTCCGCCGAGCCGTCCGATCCCAAGGGTCGCGACGCTCGGGCATGAACCCTTGGGCTATGACGACGACGGCTCCCGACTACGCCTGGCATCCTTCGCGCGAGCAAATCGCAAGCGCCAACCTGACGGCTTTCATCAAGTCCGTCGGCGTCCCCGACTACGCCGCGTTACTCGCGTATGTCGCCTCCGATCTTGCGGGATTCAATGAGAAGATCGTGCGGACGCTCGGCCTCCACTGGGATACACCGTGGTCGAGCATCGTCGATCTTTCGCGCGGCAAGCCGTTCGCGCGCTGGTTCCCGGATGCGGGTTTCAACGCGCCCGCGAATTGCCTCGATCGCCATATCGCCGCCGGGCGCGGTTCGGCCGAAGCGCTCGTGTGGGAAGGTGAAGACGGTACCGTGCGCCGCTACACCTTCGAGGAGTTGCGCGCTGCGGTCGCACGTCTTGCCGGAACGCTACGGGGCCTTGGGATCCGCAAAGGCGACACCGTCGGCATCTTCATGCCGCTCATTCCGGAAACGGCAATCGGGCTGCTCGCCATCGGCTATTGCGGCGCGATCGCCGTACCGGCGTTCTCCGGCTACGGTCCCGATGCGCTCTCCGCCCGGCTCGCCGATGCACGCGCAAAAGTGCTCTTGACCGTCGATGGCGTGTTACGTCGCGGCAAACCGGTGAACTCAAAATCGATCGCCGATGAAGCGCTCGCAAACGTGCCGAGCATCGAGCACGTGTTGGTTTACAAGCGCGCGGGACTCGATGTGCCGATGCAAGCCGGGCGCGATCTCGATTGGGAGACCGCGGTTGCGGCGGCAACGCCGCTCGCAACATACGAACGCACTGCGTCGACCGATCCGTATCTGCTCCTCTACACGTCGGGCTCGACCGGCAAACCCAAGGGTGCGGTCCACGCCCACGCCGGGTTTCCGATCAAGACGATGATCGATCAGCATCTATGTATGGATATGAAGCCCGGCGATCGGATGCTCTGGTTTACCGATATGGGCTGGATGATGGGGCCGTTTCTCGTGCTCGGTACGCTTGGTCTTGGCGGAACGATCGTGCTCTACGAGGGGACACCCGACTATCCGGGTCCCGATCGTCTCTGGAAAATTTGCGCGGAACATCGCGTGACGCATTTGGGAATCGCACCGACCGCGATTCGCTCGTTGATGACGCACGGCGACGGACACCCGCGCGCGCACGATCTTTCCGCGCTGCGGATTCTCGCAAGCTCGGGCGAACCGTGGAACACGGAACCCTGGAAGTGGTTCGCGCACCACGTCGGCCGCGACGTCGCGCCGATCATCAACTATTCCGGCGGCACGGAGATCGGCGGCGGCATCATCGGCTGTTTCCCGACGATGCCGCTTGTGCCCAACTCGTTTCATGGACCGATTCCCGGGATGGTTGCCGATGTCGTCGATGCCGAGGGCAAACCCGTGCGCGGTGAGGTCGGCGAACTCGTGATCCGCGAACCGTGGCCGGGCATGACGCAGAGTTTCTGGGGCGGCGATGACACGCGCTATCTTGCGACGTATTGGGAGCGTTTTCCGGAGCTGTGGGTGCATGGCGATTGGTGTATCATCGAACCTGCGCCCGAACACGACTACTGGTTCATCCGCGGCCGCAGCGACGATACGATCAACGTGGCGGGCAAACGCGTCGGCCCGGCCGAGTTCGAGAGCGCCGTCGTCTCGCACGTCGCGATCAAAGAAGCAGCAGCGATTGCGGTGCCGGATGACGTCAAAGGCGATGTCGTTGTGGTCCTTGCCGTAGCGAAAGATCGCACGAGCGAAGGCGACGAACTGCGCAAGGAACTCTTTGCGATCGTCGATCGCATGATGGGCAAATCGCTGCGACCAAAAGCGATCTACTTCGTCGACGATTTACCCAAGACGCGCAATCTCAAAGTCATGCGCCGCGTCGCACGCGGACGGTATCTGGCAATCGCGGATCTTGGCGATTTGAGCGCACTCGAAAATCCCAAGGCTCTGGCCGCGATCGACGAACGGCGCTAGAGCTACTCGGCGGCTGCGCGCGCGAACTGCGCGCCTCCGCCGTACGCGAGTCGCTGCGCGGCCAGAGCCAGCGATCCCAGGCCGATGCAAAGCGCGAAGACGATCGTCACGACGAAAGCGGCGGACGCATCGCGCATGAGAGCATAGGCGCCGCCGCCCGCTCCCACGGCGATCAGTAAGGGAACACTCGATGTTACGAAGCGCAAGATCATGCCGGGTCCGCGACGGTCGATCGCGCCGGGAACGAAGACGTATACGAACGTTCCAATCGCGTACATCGCCCACCAAAGAGCGACCCCAGCGAGCGTAGGCGCTACGGCCCCCCACCCCAAGCCGCCGACGATCGTCTCGGCCAGGATACCCGCGCCAAAGATCAACGCGGGGCGCCGTGATTCGCCGATGGTCCAGTATATGAGGCGCTCCAAGAGCGATCCGCCGGTGAGCCACCAGAATGGTTTGCCAAGATCGACGGCAAGACGAAACGTCGACGCGAAACTAACGACTGCGAGCAGCATCCCGGGAACGCCCGCGGTGACGACCAATCCTTGCGGATCGGGATCGCGGAGGACGAAGCCAAGGAGCGTGCCCAGTCCGATCGACACGACCGAACATACCGTGAAGACGACGCGCATCGAGGAAGTACGCCTGAAGACGAGCGTGTTCTTCCACAGCAGGACCGCGGTGCCGAGCGGCACGCGACGATCGAGTGCGATAGAGCTGGCTTTTCGCTCGCCGAGGGTGGCTCGATTGCTGCGATCGAAATACGCGAACGATGCCCCGACAAGCTCAGGGTACACGTCGGCCGCGAGGCTAAATGCGAAAAGCGATGCGCCGATGACGATCGCGACCAGTACCGCGTAGAGCGTCGGATTGCCGTTGAGAGCGGAACGAAGAACGTCGCCCGGGACGAGTGGAATCGTAGCGACGTAGGCGGCGGCTGCTGCGGCGATCGTATGAGGGACGTACGCGCTATGCACGAGTGCGTTGATGCCGACAAACGCCCCGAACGTGAGACCACCCGCAACGAAGAGAGCGCCGAGCGTGCGTAGGCCCGAACGCCAGCCTTGCAGCGAGGCAAGATAGACCGGTAACTGCAACGTGGCCGTCGCAACGGTGACGAGAACCGTCAAAAGCGAGACACGAGCCAGGAGCGAGAAGCCGCCGCGCACCGGCACGAACTGGACAGCGTAAAACAGCGCGAAACCGAGGAAGTACCAGCTTCGGCCGACGATCGTGCGCAGCTGCAGCCACAGGACGAGCGCACGCGCGCTCACGTCAGCGCGCGGCAGAAGCGTGGCGTCGGCTCGCGTACGGAAGGGCCGGACCGCATCACCGGTCGCTGTGAGAATCGAGATTCCAAGTAGCATGAGCGTTGCGCCCGCGATGGTCGTCGCCAGTTCGCGCGAGGGGAGTGCGGTCGCGGTCGACTGGTGACTGCGATGCGAACGCAAGTAGATCAAACCGCAGATGTAGGCGAAGTACAGAGTCCAAGCGAGCAGGCGCCAGGGGCTGCGCACGATGGATTTTGCTTGGTTGACGGCGATCCGGAATTCTAAGTACGGAAGCGCGCCGAACATCTAGGTTGCCGTGAGGTCGAAGTAGATGGATTCGAGCGACGCCGCCGGATCGCGCAGGTCACGGAGTTCGACGAACGTGCCGTTCGCAACGACGCTACCGCGGTTGAGGATGACGACGCGCTCGCACATGTCTTGAGCGATATCGATCTGGTGCGTGCTCATGACGACCGCAATTCCGTCGCTTCGGAGATCCGCGATGAGCGATCGCAATTCGCGCTGTCCTTGCGGATCGAGACCGATCATCGGCTCATCGAGCAGCACGACGCGGGTCCGCGCGAGCAACGTCGCGGCGATTAGCGTTTTCTGGCGCATCCCTTTGGAGGCAGCTTGACCGAGCGTGTCCCGCTCGGAGAGAAGATTGAATCGTGCGAGCAACGATTCAGCGCGCGGCTCCCAGTCGGCAAGGCGCGAGCCCCGTGCGACGAACGCCAGGTGTTCCCAGAGCGTAAGCATCGGATAAACGTCCGGAGTCTCGGCAATGAGAGAGATCAACCGTCCGCGCTCTTTCTCGATGACAACACCATCCACGCTGATGCGTCCCGCATCCGGGCGCAAGAAACCGGCAATGCATTGCAAACTGGTCGTCTTGCCGGCCCCGTTGGGACCGATGAAGCCGACGAGTTCCCCCGACTTCACATCGAAGGAGAGATCGTTGACGGCGAGTTTTTTACCGAACCGTTTGTTCAGTCCCTCGACGCGAAGCGACACTACACCGCCTGCGGCGCCGGATCGTCGCGGAATTGCTTCCAGTAGAGGCTGGCGTAAATGCCGTTACGCGCGAGGAGGGCTTCGTGACTGCCGCTCTCGGCGATTTTGCCGCCGTCGACGACGAAGATGATGTCGGCGGCGAGGATCGTCGAGAGGCGGTGCGCGATCACCATGCTGGTGCGCCCTTCCATCAGCGGCACGAGCGCCGACTGGATTAGCGATTCGTTGTTCGAATCGAGCGCGCTGGTCGCTTCATCGAGGATGAGGATCTTCGGATTTTTCAGGAGCACGCGTGCGATCGCCAAGCGCTGGCGCTCGCCGCCGGAGAGTTTGTGTCCGCGCTCGCCGACGATCGTCTTGTAACCATCCGGTAACCCGGCGATGAAGTCGTGAATGTTTGCGGCTGTCGCCGCGGCGATGACCTCGGCTTCGCTTGCGTTCTCACGCGCGTAGCGTAAGTTCGCCTCGATCGTGTCGTGGAAGAGATACGTCTCTTGCGTGACGATACCGATCTGTTCGCGCAGGTTCGCAAGTTTGAGATCGCGCACGTCGTATCCGTCGATGCGGATCGTCCCCGACTGCGGATCGTAGAACCGTGGGACGAGCTGCGTGATCGTCGTCTTGCCCGCACCCGAGGGTCCGACGAACGCGGCCATCTGACCCGGTGCGATATGGAAACTCACGCCGTCGAGCGCCGTGCGTTCGGGTGAATAGGAAAAGTGAACGTCTTCGAAGGCGATCTCGCCGCGCGATTCGGTGAGCACGATCGGGTTTGCGATTTCGTGGCCTTCGACGTCCATGTCGAGGTATTCGAAGATGCGTTCGAAGACGGCAAGTGCGCTGACGACCTGTACTTGCACGCCGGCGAGCGCCGCTGCTGGACTATACAGACGCGAGAGGTACGCGACGAACGCGACGATCGTGCCGATCGTGATGATGCCCTGCACCGCAAGATATGCGCCGCCGAGCCACACGAGCGCAGGGCCGACGATTACCATCGCGGTGATCGCGGCGATGAACCAGCGGCCGACCATCGCAAGCCGGATCTCTAGATTCATGAGATCCGTGCCGACCGCGTAGAAGCGGCTGCGTTCGAAAGCTTCGCGCACGAACGACTTGATGAGGACGATGCCGGAGATCGAGAGCGTCTCTTGTGTGATCGACTCGATTTCATCGCGCTTGACGCGCGTCTGCTTGCGGATATCGTACATCTTGCGTCCGACCGGCGAGAGCGGCAAGAGCATGAGCGGCACGATCACGAGTGCGAGAATCGCTAGACGCCAGTCGAGGATGAAGATCGTCACGACGGTCGTGAACATCGTGAAGACGTTCGTGACGATCGAGACGAGCGTCCCGGTGACGACGTTGTCGACGTTGTCGACGTCGCTTGAGACACGGTTCATGATCTCGCCCGTCTTCGTATTGGTGAAGAACGAGAGCGGCATGTTGTGCAGATGCCCGACGAGACTCGTGCGGATGTCGCGCATGATTCCCTCGCCGACGAGCGAGTTGAGGTACCCCTGGTAGACGCCGATGACGGCGGCGACCGCAGCCGCCGCGATCATCGCGCCAATGTTGCCGAAGACGCCGGCCATCGACTTGTTCGGGATCGCATCGTCGATGAGCCACTTTGTGAGCAGCGGCGGCAGAAGCCCGAGCAGCGAGCCGACCAGGATGCAGACGAGCACCATAATTTGCTCGCGCCAATATGGCTTGAAGAACGCGCCGATCCGCTTAAAATCGGCTTTACGCTTGATCGTCGGCTTATCGGGACTGAACATATTTGACCACATCATGTGGGTCGGCGGGCCACCTAACATACGATTTCCTTAACTCCACCGAAGCACGTGCGGGTTACTCGGCCCCGGCCTTGGTGCCGCCTAGGGTAACAAAAAACCTCGGCGCAAGCCGAGGTTTTTTGCTTAGTTCAGACGGCGAAGCGCGTCAATCGCATACCCGGTCATCTTGGGTCCCCATCCGGCGAAGGTGCCGGCACTGGGCGAGAGTCTGATAATCCGGGAAAAGTTCAGGGTGGGTTCGGCTTCGGACTCGGTCTTCACATCGGTTTTTACAACCGGGGCGCTCTTCACGGGGGATGATCCTTCTGTAATCAGTGTTGCGCAACACGTGCGCACACCCATAATACGCTGAAAAAATCACTTGTTGTAGTGGTTTGGTAGCAGATAAATCGCTTGTAACAACACCTTAACGCCCGTCTATTTTTTCCCATTTCGAAGTGCGGCGAGTTCTTTAAAGAGCTTCGTCTCTTTCTCCGTCAGGTTAGCCGGGAGTTGGGCGACGAGCTTGACGTATTCATCGCCGAAGCCGTTATCCTTGAGCTTGGGCATGCCTTTACCGCCGAGGCGTAAGAGCTTGTTGCTCTGAGTTCCCGCCGGGATCGTCATCGTGACGTCACCCGTCATCGTCGGCACGCTGACGTCGCCACCGAGGACGAGTTCGTAGATGCTCACCGGTAGGTCGACGTAGAGGTCGTCGCCTTTGCGTTCGTATTTCTCATCGGCCCGAAGTTGAACGACCAAAAACAGATCGCCGCCCTGCCCGCCGCCCACTCCGCTGCCGCCCTGACCGGCAAGGCGGATGCGCTGACCCTCGCGTATGCCGCGCGGGATCGTCACATCGAACTTCTTGGTCTCGAGCGTCCGGCCCGTACCGTGACACTGCGGGCAGATGCGATTGCGATCGGTCCCAGTGCCGCCGCAACGCGTGCAGACGTCTTCGAGTTGGAGCGAGACGGATTTCTTGCCGCCGTTGTACGACTCGGCGAGCATCAGGTCGATCGTCGTTTCGAGATCCTGACCGCGCTGGGAGAACGACGAGGGTCCGGGCGCCCCGCGCTTGCCGATCCCCGAGAAAAACATGTCGAAGAAGTCAGAGAAGCCGCTCGGGCCCGCGCCCGGGCCGCCCGCGGCGCCGTTGAAATTGCCGTACTCTTGCTGCGCGCTGCGATACGTTCGCTGCTGTTCGGCTTCGCGCGCGGCGCGTTGCCAATCGTTGCCGAGTACGTCGTACTTCTTACGTTTCTCGGAGTCACTGAGAACTTCGTAGGCCTCGGCGATCTCTTTGAATTTTTCCTCGGCGGCTTTTTGGTCGTTCGGGTTGGCATCGGGATGCCACTTGCGCGCGAGGCGACGGTAAGCCGACTTGATGTCTTTTTCGGCAGCGTCTTTGGGGACGCCGAGGACCTCGTAATAGTTCTTATAGTTGAGCGGCATGCATTTCGAGCCTTAGCAAAAATTTGAAAAGCGGGTTAGTCGGCGGCTTTCGCCACGATCACGGCAGCCGGTCGAAGCAGATCTTCGCCGTACATGTACGCGCGCTGCGCTTCTTCGAGCACGATGTCGTCCTCGACGCCTGCAGCGACTTGCGTGCCGATCGCTTCGGCGACTTTGGGATCGAACGGCTGGCCTTTGAGCGACAGCGCCTTGACGTTTTCGCTTGCGAACGCCGACTCGAATCCGCGCAGCGTCGCCTGCAGTCCGCCTCGCAGTCCTTCGGATCCCTGATCGAAGGTCAGCGCGCGCTCGAGGTTGTCGAGCACGGGCAGAAATTTTATCAGCACCGATTTCTTACCGGAGAGTGCGATCTCTCCGAGCTGACGCTCGATCCGTTTCTTGTAATTTTCGAAGTCCGCCATCGCATAGAGAAACTTATTGTAATTCTCTTCTGCTTTGGCTTTGGCGATGGCGAGTTCGCTTGCGAGGTCGATTCCCTCGGCGGTCACCGTTGCGGAATCCGCTGCGCCTGTTTCGTTATCCATGGAGCATCCTCAAAGTGAGAGCATGAGCGCAAGCGCGCCCGGTGTAAGCCGGGCGCGCGTGCGGATCACACGCGGATTATTTGGCTTCTTTGAACTCGGCGTCGATGACGTCGTCGCCGTGCGGTGCTTCGTGAGCGCCGTCGTGCGTCGCGCCATTCGCGCTTGCGCCGTTGGTCGCGCCGTTTGCAGCGCCGTCAGTCGACGCGCCAGTTTTCTGATACAGAACCTCGGCGAGTTTGTACGATGCCTGCTGAAGCGTTTCGGTGGCCGCTTTGACTTCGGCCGTCGTGCCGTTTTCGCTGACGCGTTTGAGTTCGGTAAGCGCCGCCTCGACGTCCGCGCGAATCGCGCCCTCGGCCTTATCGCCGACTTCTTTGAGCGATTTTTCGGTCGAGTAGATGAGCGAGTTCGCAGCGTTGCGGACCTCGGCTTCGTCTTTCTTCGTCCGATCTTCACCGGCGGCGACTTCCGCATCACGAACCATGCGTTCGACTTCTTCTTTGTTGAGATTGGTCGATGCGGTGATTGTGATCTGCTGTTCTTTGCCCGTACCGAGGTCTTTCGCGCCGACCGCAACGATGCCGTTGGCATCGATGTTGAAGGTCACTTCGACCTGCGGCACGCCGCGGGGAGCGGCGGGGATGCCCTCGAGCCGGAAACGCGCGAGCGTCTTGTTGTCGGGCGCCATCTCGCGTTCGCCTTGCAGCACGTGGATGTCGACCGAGGTCTGACCGTCTTCGGCCGTCGTGAAGACTTGGGTCTTGCGCGTCGGGATCGTGGTGTTGCGTTCGATCAACTTGGTGTTCACGCCGCCGAGCGTCTCGAGTCCGAGCGAGAGCGGGGTGACGTCGAGCAGCACGACGTCGCGCACTTCACCGGCGAGAACGCCGGCTTGAATGGCAGCACCGATCGCGACGACCTCGTCGGGGTTGACCGACTGATTGAGGTCTTTGCCCGTGAGTTTCTTGACGAGTTCCTGGATGACGGGCATACGGGTCGAACCGCCGACCATCACGACTTCGTCGAGCTGCGAGATGTCGATCTTGGCATCGGCAAGCGCGTTCTTGAACGGTGCCATGCAGCGATCGGTGAGATCGGCCGTCAGCTCTTCGAACTTCGCACGTGTGAACGTGAGGTCCATGTGCTTGGGGCCGTTCTGATCGGCGGTGATGAACGGCAGATTGATATTGGTCTGCACGACCGAACTGAGTTCGATCTTCGCTTTTTCAGCCGCTTCGGTAAGACGCTGCATCGCCTGACGATCGCTCGAGAGATCGATGCCCTGTTCTTTGCGGAACTCGTTCACGAGGAACGTTACGACGCGTTCGTCGTAGTCATCGCCGCCCAGGCGCGTATCGCCGTTGGTCGACTTCACTTCGAAGACGCCGTCGCCGACTTCGAGCACCGACACGTCGAACGTGCCGCCGCCGAGATCCCAGACGAGGATCGTCTCCGAGGTTTTCTTATCGAGACCGTACGCAAGCGCGGCTGCGGTCGGCTCGTTGATGATGCGCAAGACTTCGAGGCCCGCGATGCGACCGGCGTCTTTGGTTGCCTGGCGCTGCGCGTCGTTGAAGTACGCGGGGACCGTGATGACGGCTTTCGTCACGCGTTCGCCGAGGTACGTCGATGCGTCGTTGACGAGCTTCTGAAGAACCATCGCCGAGATTTCTTGCGGCGTGTAGTCCTTGCCGTCGATCTTGACTTTGAAGTCCGTGCCCATGTGGCGCTTGATCGAACTAATCGTGCGATCGGGGTTGGTGACGGCCTGGCGCTTTGCGAGTTGGCCGACGAGACGTTCGTTTGTCTTCGTGAACGCGACGACCGAGGGGGTCGTGCGGTTGCCTTCCGCGTTCGCGATGACGGTGGGCGACTGGCCCTCCATGACTGCGACGACGGAATTGGTGGTGCCGAGGTCGATTCCGACCACTTTTGCCATGTGTGTTGTTGCTGCTTTCCGAGCATCGTGGACCATCCGTTGCGCTCACCCTGGGGTAGAACACGCGGGCCTTGCCGCTTACCGAAACTCAAGGAGGGTTGTATAACTCGCCGCCGCCTGGGCTGCGTACGTGATGTTGTACGCTACCCGGCCAGGTTTGTTCCAAAGCCTATGACAGGATTTTTGGCACTTTGGTTGCGGTGGTTTTGGGGCATTTTGGCTCGGGGTGGGGGGTGGTTGTGCCGGTGGGGACGTCCGCCTTTTTCCGTCGTGGAAAAAGGCTACTCGCGGACTTTTTGCTCTTGCCCATCCTGGGCTCGCAAAAAGCTCCGACGCCCCACCGGCGCAACCCCCCCCACCCCCAGCCCG
>JANLVI010000030.1:0-13918 GCA_031363915.1 Vulcanimicrobiota bacterium | reverse complement strand
CCACTTAAAACCTCGCTACGGCGGGGTTTTTTACTTGCGACCAATGCTTCGGCTACCTAACTGGCTACCTTAACCCGGCGAAAACCAACTTTTTTTGCCTACGAGATTCGAGCCGTGATATGCTGTCGACGCTCCCCTCCCCGGCAAACGCAAGGTGAAAATCGGAAACCGCGGAGGCAACGCCGCACCGGGCACTGTGCGCTTTCAATGCAGCGCGTGGCCCCGGTGGGTTCTTTTTTTTAATCACTCTATGATCGTCGGGTGATAGAACCTATCATAGGCCCACAGTCGCAAAGGCCCCAACGGCGGCCAACCCAATCCTCCGCACAACTCAAGTGGTGGCAAGTTCGACGAGAGTCCGTTCGTTGTACAGCCACCATTCCGGTCCCCGTAACGTGCGCGGCTCGCGGCCCGTGGCTTCGCGAATTATCCGCTTGGCTAATCCCGTCGGGGAGAATTTCTCGCCTCGCCACATGAGTGGCGGCCGGGCGTCCGGATTCCACGTCACTGCTGGACGATGCTCCTGAAGCCACGCATCGATTTCTTCGGCATTTTCAACATTGTAGGGCCTCTTAAATTCCAGACCCGCGCCGGCTGGGATCTTACCTCCGGCAACAATCTGTCCGACAATGTTTTGCTGTCGTGCTTCGCCCTCAACTGCTTCCTGGTCCAATGCCTGTGAAATCGTCGGCGTACGCGGCGTGGAAATGAACGACTCCATACCTGGCGGCGGAAACAACGTCTCGAACGTGATGGTGTAGGCATCGGGTATTCGGTCGAACCGCGTAACGGCGAATTGGATCAGTTTAATCGAAAGACCCAGCCCGAATAGAAACGCGACGCTGCTTGTGACAATCGGTGGAAAAGCCTCGGCGACGATGACTATGCGCGGAATACCCACCTTAGCATCAATGTTGTCGTAGCCTTTATAGCGCCCTTGGAACCGCACGTGCAAATCTTCGAACGATAACAGGTGACCCTTGGAGTGCAAAAAGTCGCGATGCGCCTCCAACAGGCTCTTCACGGTGAACTGACTCGCTAGGGCCGCATACTTCACGGCCTGCATGTCCGTGGCATCTGGACACGAGCCACGTTTCAATTCCACGACGACGATACGCCCTTCTTCCGCTCGGCCTGACCGCCGCATTCCGACACGTGTGCGAGCAAGCAGAACTAGGCAAGCGTTATACGCTTCATGCACTACGGCACACCGCCGCGACGTGGATGCTCGCCGCCGGAACCGATATCAAAACCGCCCAACGGATTCTCGGCCATTCGGAGGCCGGCATCTTGTTGCGGACATACGCTCATGCTATCGAAGGCCGTGGTCGGTCAGCCGTGGACGCCATCGAGGCGGCTCTCGGGGAAACTGAAAAGGCCAAATAATCACAACTGGCTACCCAATTGGCTACCTAGCAGCCGGGAAGCGTCCCTCGTCGGCCGGGTGCGGAAAACATCAAATCAAGACAATTCATGGGTTTTTCGGAATCGAACCCAGTCCTCGGGGACGAAAAATAGAGTTCGAATCCCGTTGGGGCTGCCACTTAAAACCTCGCTACGGCGGGGTTTTTTCATCTTGTCGACGTTCCGTGGCGCCGCCTTGACACAAAGTCGACGTGACAAGACGCGCAAAAGCGAGACGAACGAGACGGATAGAAGGAACAGGGGACGGGGGTTAAGCGGCCGACCGCTATTTCCAATACCATACCGATCTTATATACGGCCCCACCGCAATCGCTATTGCTACAGTTTGCTTACGCGCTGCGGCCAGCTTTAGCAAGGTCGATGATCTTACGCCGGAACTCCGGCGGGTACGTTGGGCGCTTGGCCATGGTGGACTCTTTCTCCATCAGGTGGAAAGTGTCCACGGAACCGGGTCAACTCCTAGCTGCAACATGACCGCGATGGCGATCCCCGTGGCGTTTGCATCATGTGGTTTCGAGACAATACATACAGCGCTAAAACGCTCATTATCAAACAAATGAAAGTCCAGTAGCTGGCGCCTACGGTGCTAGCCTCAATCTTCTGATGATGAAGCCAGGTCAATTAGGTGACTCGCCGCATTTGACGAGAGGGTCATACGGCGATTCGTTCACCAGTTAACCCTCTGCATGTATTGCAGTGCCTTAAGCGTAATTACTCACAATGGTGTATCGACGTCGTGTGTTCTTGTACGTTCGTTTCATCGCGAGTATGGTATTCGTCGCGTTATTCGCCGCTTCTATAGCATCAGCGCAGATAAAGCCTACGAGGCCTCCGAACGGGACGTACGTTTATTCTTTGCACGAAGGCAAGGGTCCGGCGATCTTCAAGAGCACCATCGTGGTTACCGGCACGGGATCAACATTCTCAATGTCGGAAAAAACGAAGCTCCCGAACGGGGCGATTGCAACGACGCAAAGCACGTGGTTTGGCGCGACCTTACTACCCGTGACTTTCGATGTTTACCAAGGCAAAACGACACTACACGCGCGGATTTCGCCCACCAAGCTGACGCTGGTCGGTCGAGGCTCCTCATTCGCGCGGATATCCGGTAGCACTCGCATACTTCCGAGTGTCGGCCTGATTTCGACGGATATAATGTTTGCTTACGTAGTAAACGCCTATCCGCGCGAATCGCTTACGCTTGCGGAGATTCAGAATAACCAAACCGTACTCGTCCGACGCGACGGCCCACGGGCGCAGCGGCACGGTTATACGGCAATCGATATGATAAAACAGGAAAAACATGGAAGCGTCCAGGGCCAAGAACACATCGTTGCATGGCTGAATCAGCGGAGCGCTCTCATCGAAGAAATTCGGGCGAACCCAGGTGATGCCCGAATAACGGTGGATCGGTTCGCACGTAGCTGAGGCTGCGTTCAGAATTTTGGCGTTGCGGATCTCGGATGTAAGAAAAAACAGTTTTGTTTGTTAGGTCAAAACAAATTGATTGCTTCTAGGGGTGCGCGCCCCCCGAGCAAGAGTTTCAACGTTTGCCGAAACCGTGAGCCGCGGTCACGATTCAAAGACGTCGTTGGGAAGCTGCATTGGGAAGGCAAGATTGCGATAGCGGAAGCGCCAGATGCCATGATTGCTCCGAAAGAGGCTCCCTGGCCAGAGGCCGTCGGGAAGACCGTCGGTAACGACCCAATAGCCACCGATCTCAGTGCTGGTCGTAAAATCCGCCGTAGATGCCCGTTCCCGCTCCCGCCGCCGAGAATCGGATTGTGCAGAACCGCAGCGATGCTGTCTGGACGACGACGTCTGTGAGTTGGTAGCGGCCGTTCGCCTTCTTCGGTGTGAGATGGAATGCGCGGCCGGGCGAACCGTCGCGGCAAGAGGTATCGCCCGTGTCGCTCACATTGTAGATCGCCGGACTTAAGGCTGTTATCGTGCCGATGACTTTGACGCTAGTCGGTGTCGTTTCCGCCGGAGACTCGCGCGGCGACGCGGCCCTCATCCTGCGCAAATGCGAACCGATCGCCTCTTTTCGCGCAGATCGTGTGCACGAATTTCGATCGCTGTGTTGAGGGCCACTTCGACGCCTGCCCGTTCGAGTGTAATTCGAATCGCTTCGAGCACCTCATCGCTCCCAGCCTTGAGCGCCAGGGGGCGTCATAAACGGAATTTTTCCCCTGGCACAAAGGCATCGATTGCCTGTGCTCCGTACGAAAAAGATCGATGAACGATGCAATGCGCGCCCAGATGAAAAGCAAGCCCGGCTTCATCGCCGCTCTCGATCAAAGCGGCGGTTCGACGCCGGGCGCGCTGCGCCAATACGGCGTGCCCGATGCGGCGTACAGCGGCGATGTCGAGATGTACGCGATGATGCACGAAATGCGCGTGCGCATCATGAGTTCGCCTGCATTTACCGGCGATAAAGTCATCGGTGCGATTCTCTTCGAACGCACGATGGACGGCGAAGCGCACGGCAAGCCCGTGCCGACGTATCTCTGGCAAGACCGCCACGTCGTTCCGCTTTTGAAGATCGATAAGGGACTCGAAGCCGAAGCCGACGGTGTGAATCTCATGAAGCCGATCCCCGGCCTCGACGCCTTGCTCGAACGCGCCGGCAAACTCGGCGTGTACGGCACCAAAATGCGCTCGACGATCAACCTTGCATCGGCCTCCGGCATCGCAGCGATTGTAGCTCAGCAGTTCGAGATCGGCCGCCAGATCGCGCGCGCGGGTCTCGTGCCGATTCTCGAGCCCGAAGTCTCAATCAAGAGTCCCGCAAAAGCTGCGGCGGAAGCGATCTTGCTGCAAGAATTGCTCAAGGGCGCCGATGGCTGGTCGGAGGCGACGCCGTTTATGGTCAAGGTCACGATTCCGGAATCGGTCGATCTCTATGCGCCTCTGATCGCACATGCAAAATGCGACCGCGTCGTGGCGCTCTCGGGCGGCTATGCGCTCGACGTTGCCTGCGAACGACTTGCGCATAACAAAGACATGATCGCGAGCTTCTCGCGCGCGCTTGTCGAGGGGCTCACCCGTCCGATGAGCGACGTCGACTTCGATGCGAAGCTCTCCGCAAACATCCAGGCAATCTTCCGCGCATCAACGGAGAAGGTCGCCACCGCGTCGGCATAGCCGCGACCTTCACCCGTAGCGATGCGGCGTGAGCGTGCACCGGACAGCGGTGCAAAGGAATCGGCCACGTCCCGCGCAAGTCATCGACCAGCTTACGCATGGGAACCCGGTTTAAATCCGGGACGGTCGCGCCACTGTGAGCGGGGAGCCGCTGAAGGTCACTGTCGCAAGATGGGAAGGCCTCAGCACGACGGCAACGATCCGCAAGTCAGGACATCTGCGAAGGCAACCACACGATCCAACCGCCCCGCGTTAAGGGCAGGAGTTCATCAGTTGCGTCGCTTCGCGTACGCTCTCGGCCTAGTTGCCGCGAGCGTCATTTCTACATCGGTCGGCGTCATCGCCGCCACACCCACGCCCTCCCCATCGCCCACCGGACTGACCGAGATCGGGCGTGTCTCGACGAGCGATCGTCAGGACGAACCCCGTTCGGTCAGCGCGCGCACCACGTTCGTCGTCACGAAGTCCGAGATGATCGCACATGGCGATCGGACCGTTGCGGATTCGCTCGAACGTGTTCCCGGCGTCAACCTCACGCGCTATGGTGCGTTCGGCGCGCAGACGGGCATTTCGATTCGCGGCGCGTCATCGAGTCAGGTCCTCGTGCTCCTCGACGGTCGTCCGGTCGGCGGCAATCAGCTCGGCGGCATCGATCTTTCGTCATTTGTCGCGACGGGCATCGAACGGATCGAAGTCGTCGAAGGCCCCGGCGCGACACTCTACGGGACGGGCGCGGTCGGTGGCGTCGTCAACCTCATCACGGCAAAAGGACGCGCCGCGTACGGTCAGCCGCAGATCGATCTTGGGATCGGCTCGTACGGCGATCGGCTCATGAGTATCGAAACGAAAAACTTCGCGTTCGAACGCCACGTGGCGACGAACAACTATGCCTATCCCGTCGCTGGAGCCGCAACCTCGGTGCGCACGAACGATGATGCGGCCGAGACGACGGCGCGCGCGACGACAACCGGAACGCTCGGCGCATTCGCACTCACCGCGAGCCTCGGCGTGACCTCGCGTCACCTCGGCATTCCGGGCTCCGACGGATTTGGTACCGTCGCGGCGCGGCAAGAAGACGGCGCGACCGACGCGCGCGTCGTGCTCTCGCAGCACGGGAAACAGGCGACGACTACCATCGATGTCTCGGGTGTGCGCGAACGCGTCAGTGCGCATGACTTCGACCAGCGCGATAGCACCAACGGTTTTGTGCCCAGCAATCAAACGAACATCGAATCGCGCGCACAACTGAGTCTGCGCAACGTCGTTTCGAGCGAGTCCTCGCGGCTGATTTACGGTATCGATCTCACCAACGGATCGGCGCGCAATGACGACGGCGTGGGCGATATTGCCGCTCGGCCGTTCGCCCAGACTGCGGCGTACGTTCAAGAGAGCTTGCAAGTTGCGACCGGCTCGCGGCTGTATGCGGGCGTGCGGGCGGAACGCGATGGCGGCCTTGGCGGCGCGATCTCACCCTCGGTCGGCGCCGTGTTCGCCCTGGCCGACGGCGTAGCCGCGCGTATCAACGGCGCAACGTCCTTCCGCGCGCCGTTCGCTGCGGAACTCTACTATCCGAACTTCGGCAATCCGAAGCTACGCGCCGAACGTACTGCCGGCGGCGATATCACCCTCTCCAGCACGCACGTGCTGGGCGGCGCGAGCATCGGCTATTTTATCTCGAACGGCCGCGATCTCATCGCGTATGATGCCACGGCAAACACCGACATCAACATCGCCCAGTCTGCCGTCTCGGGCTTGACCTTCGACGTGCAAACCGTCCCGCTCAACGGCTTCGTCACCAAACTGAACCTGACCGACACGTACCGCGCACTCGGTTTCACGCCGGGTCTCACCGCAAAACGCCTCCCATACCGACCGACGACGATCGCCAACCTCGATCTCGGCTTTGTGGGCGCGCCGGGCGCGCGGGTTGCCGGGCTCGGCATCGTGGCCCACACCGAAGGCTTGCGCGATCCTGCCGGTGCCTTTACCTACACGCGTATCGACGCATACGCGCGCCTGCGGCTAAATCCGCGTGCGCTCCTTTCGCTGCGTAGCATCAATCTCGGCAACGAACGCTACGCCGTCATCGCCGGCTATCCGTTACCGGGGCGCGCCTTTTTCGTCGATCTCTCCACGCGGTAAGGGCGCGCGAACATCGTCGGGCCGCCCCATCGCGTGCACACGTCGCGGCGATCCGGGTGTGAACGCATCGGCCGATGTGGCCAAGACCTTCGTAACGACGATTCGCCCCGCAAGAGCAGTCGCCGGCCGGCGTGAGGAATTCGCCGTCGGATAGGCGCGTTTGGAAAACCTTCACCCAAATGACAACATCGAGCTTCGGGCGGGGTTAGGGAGTCCATGAGCACAATCGAACGAACGGGCCTAAAGACCAAGGGCTACGCTGCCTCCGCCGCCGGGGCGCCGCTTGCGCCGCACGCCTTTACACGCCGCGAAGCGCGGACGCACGATGTCGTCATCGACATCAAATTCTGCGGCATTTGCCACTCGGACATCCATCAAGTCCGCGACGAGTGGGGTGGCGCGCGCTTCCCGATGGTTCCCGGGCACGAGATCGCCGGGATCGTTACGAGCGTCGGCTCAGGCGTGCGCAAGTTCAAAGTCGGCGACCGCGTCGGCGTCGGCTGCTTCGTCGACTCATGCCGCAAATGCGCGAACTGCAAAGCCGGCCTCGAGCAGTACTGCACGGACGGCGGCATGGTCGGCACGTACGGTTCGGCCGACAGCGACGGCACCATAACGATGGGCGGATACTCCGACCACATCGTCGTCGATGAAAATTACGTCTTACGCATCCCCCAGAATCTGCCGCTCGACGCAGCCGCGCCGCTGCTGTGCGCCGGCATCACGCTCTACTCGCCGCTCAAGCACTGGGGCGCGGGTCCCGGAAAAAACGTTGCCATCGTCGGCCTCGGCGGCCTCGGTCACATGGGCGTGAAGATCGCGCACGCACTCGGCGCGAACGTGACCGTCCTTAGCCAGTCACTCTCCAAAGAAGCCGACGGCAAACGTCTGGGCGCCGACAGCTACTATGCGACGTCCGATCCCAAGACGTTCGAAAAACTCGCCGGCACCTTTGACCTGATCATCAACACGGTCTCCGCAGAGCTCGATTGGAACGCCTATGTGAGCCTGCTGAAAACCGACGGCACGATGGTCATCGTCGGGATTCCCGAGACGGCAATTCCCGTGCATGCCTTCAGTCTTGTGGTAGGACGACGCAGCCTTGCCGGCTCGCTCATCGGCGGCATTAAAGAGACGCAAGAGATGCTCGACTTCTGCGGCAAGCACGACATCGTGAGCGATATCGAAGTCGTCGCGGTCACGGGGATCGATGCCGCATTCGACCGCGTCGTCAAGAGCGACGTGCGCTACCGTTTCGTTATCGATCTCGCAACGATCTAACCGGCCCTAGCCACGGCCAAGGCCGTCCGCTCCGCGGGCGGCTTTTTCGTGCCACCAAGCCGATCTCGCCGCTCCACCCCCCGCGGATGCGCCAGAAGCCGTTGACGGGAACGCCTTGCTGGCCCTATCGTCTGTCTGGTATGTCCACACAGCAAACCGATATCGTCCTCGTCGGCGGCGGAATCATGAGCGCCACCTTGGCCTCCATGCTTAAAGAGCTGCGCCCCGAGCTGAACGTCGAGATCTTTGAAGCCCTCGCCAGCCCCGCCGAAGAGAGTTCCAACCCCTGGAACAACGCCGGCACCGGCCACGCCGCGCTCTGCGAGCTGAACTACACGCCGCAGAACCCCGACGGCAGCGTCGGCATCTCGCGGGCCCTGGTCGTCAACAACCAGTACGATCTCTCGCGTCAGTTCTGGGCCTACATGGTGCGCCACGGCAAGATGGATGCGCCCGAGTCGTTCATCCACGACGTGCCGCACATCAGCTTCGTGTGGGGCGAGGACAATGTCGCGTTTCTCCACAAGCGCTTTGAGGCGATGAGCGCGCACCACTGCTTCAAAGGCATGGAATACAGCGAAGATCACGCAGTGCTCGCGCAGTGGATGCCGCTGGTGATGGAAGGCCGCGATCCCGCGCAGCGAGTCGCGGGGACGCGCATGCTTACCGGCACCGATGTCGACTACGGTGCCGTAACGGAGCAGTTGCTCGCCCATCTGCGCGAAAGCGCGGGCGTCAACGTGTCCTATTCGCACCGCGTCTCCGATCTCAAACGTGTCGCAAGCGGTAACTGGGATGTCACGGTCAAAGACGAAAAAAGCGGCACGTCGCGCACGATTTCCGCGAAGACCGTCTTTCTGGGCGCCGGCGGCGGCGCACTTTCACTGCTGCAAAAATCCGGTATCCCCGAGGGCAAAGGCTACGGCGGTTTCCCGGTCAGCGGCATCTTCTTACGCTGCGACGATCAGGACGTGATCGCACGTCACGAAGTAAAGGTCTACGGAAAAGCCTCCGTCGGCGCACCGCCGATGTCGGTCCCGCATTTGGATACGCGATTCGTCGATGGAAAAAAATCGCTCCTCTTTGGACCCTACGCGGGATTCTCGACGAAGTTTCTCAAGAGCGGTTCGTACGGCGATCTCTTCGCCTCGATCAAACCCGACAACATCGGGCCGCTGCTCGCAGTCGGCCGCGATAACTTCGATCTGACGAAATATCTGATCGGCGAAGTTCTTGCATCCAAAGACAGCAAGTACGCGTCGCTACACGAATATTTCCCGAACGCCGATCCGACCAAGTGGCACTTCAGCGTCGCAGGTCAGCGAGTTCAAGTCATCATGCCCGACGATAAGTCCGGTGGAAAACTGGAATTCGGAACCAAGGTCGTCGCAGCCGGCGACGGTTCGCTTGCCGCCGTCCTCGGCGCATCGCCCGGCGCATCGGTTGCCGTCGCCGTGATGCTCGATGTGATCGGGCGTTTCTACAAGAGCGATCTTCCCGGGTGGAGCGACAAACTCACCGAGATGATTCCGTCGTATGGAAACTCGATCGCAGACGACGCAGAACTGTGTCAGCGGGTACGCGAGTCCTCCGCCGACGCGCTGCATTTGGCAAAACCCGTCGCAGCCTAAGAGCTAACCCGTAGGCATTTTTATTACGAGACAGTTAGCTCCGAGGTGGAGTTGAGGATCGCCGTCCCATCACCGTCGCTCCGGTCGATCTGCGTTTGTTGGAGATCGAGCGTGAGTTGCAGTTGGCGCATCACCGTGTTATCGATCGAACCGCTCTTACGCAAGGCCAAGAGCGCCGCGCGTTCTTCCGCGACGATGATGCTCTCGGCTTCGCTCTGACGTTGCTGCGCAGCGCGTAGTTGTGATTGTGCCCCTGAATCGACGCGCTCGCGCTTGAGTTGATAGCGTTCTTTCAACGATGCAGCCTGCTCGCCTGAGATCTTCCCGTCCGACCGCAACCGTTCGATCGATGCTAGCGCCACGTCCACCATCGTGCGGACGGCCAGACGCAGTTCGTCCCGATCCTCATCGACTTCGTGAAACGCAAGAGCCCGCACGACGAACGGCATGAGCAGGCCGCCGCCGACGAGCGTCACGAGAATCACCGTAAACGTAATGAATATGATGAGGTCGCGATCGGGAAAGGGAGCGTGCGCGTTCGTCGCAAGCGGGATGGCAAGCGCCGCGGCGAGCGACACGGTACCGCGCAAACCGCCCATCGCCGTCACGGTCAAATCTTTGGGATCGCTCGTACCGTGCGGCTTCATCCGCCCGAAAAACGGCAACGCACCCTGTGCGAAGATCCACGCGAAGCGGATGCCGATCACGACGGCGTTGACGACGAACGCATCGAGCAGCAATTCGCCCCAACCGTGCCGCTGCACGGCATGGGCGACGATCCCGTTGAGTTGGATGCCGAGCATGATGAAGAGCGCGACGTTCATGAGGAAAACCGTACTCTCCCACCAGCCGACAGCTTGAATCCGCGCCGCCGGCGTAATCACCACCGGCGTCATGCGATTGGCGATGACACCCGCAACCACGACAGCGAGCACCCCCGAGACGTGAAAGTACTGGGCCGGGATGTAGGCAAGAAACGGGAGTAAGACGGAAATGATCACTTGGATTTGCGCATCGGCAAAGCGACGCCACAGCACGATCGAAATACCGGCGGCGGCCGCGCCGATGACCGCTGCACCGATGGCGGCACCGAAGAATTCCAACGTCGCTGGACCGAGCGCGAATTGCCCCGTCGTAACAGCGGCGACCGCCGCCGCATACAGCACGAGCGAGCCCGCATCGTTGAGCAGCGATTCCCCTTCGATAACCGCGATGACGTGCCGAGGCACGCCGAGGCGTTCGGCGATCGGAGCGGAAGCGATCTCGTCGGTCGGCGCCACGATCGCGCCTAAGACGAAGGCCGCAGCCCACGGAAGACTTGGTTCGAGCGCGTGAATCACCGCCGCGACGGCCGCGGTCGTGGCAAGAACGAGTCCGATTGCAAGCGTCCAGATCCAACGCGCGTTGACCCGCATTGCGTCGGTCGGTGCGGTGATCGACTCCCAGTACAGCAGCGGCGGCAGAAAGATCAGCAGCACGAGATCGGGATTGAGGTCGAGTTGCAATCCAGGGATGAAGCCGAGCGCGAGACCGCCGATCGTGAGGACGATCGGGTACGGGATCGTCGAGCTCCGCGCAAGCGCAATAAGCGGGATCGCGCAAAGGAGCAGGACGACAACGGTCGAGATTTGGGCCACGCCTTCTTTTACCCGGATTCGCGCCGAGCAGGCGCTCAAATGGGCCTCCAAGATGGCGGTGGCAGCATCCGCCGCGCGGGCCGATTGCGCCACCTCATGCTCGCTGAGTCTGCCACGATCAACGTCTCCGGCTAGGATGCATCGCGCGCGTCGATGCACAAGCTGAGCGGATGGGCTCAAGTCATCGCCGCGAACGAGTTGCCGCAACGCTCCGTTTCGATCCGCGCCTCCGGCTCGAAAACTACGATACCGCCAATACGTGCGGCTTCGCCGACAAAGAGCAGGCCGAGGAGAAACTCGCCTCCGACATCACGAGCATGATCGAGCTCCAGGAAATGCTCGTCGCACAGAAACACTATGGCATCCTCATCGTGCTCCAGGGGATGGATTCCGCCGGCAAAGATAGCGCGATCAAACACGTGATGAACGGCGTCAACCAGCAGGGCGTGAGCGTTCACAGCTTTCAAGTCCCCACGGTCGAAGAATCGCGCCACGATTACCTGTGGCGCTGCTCGCGCGTTTTGCCCGAACGCGGCCGGATCGTCATCTTCAATCGCTCGCACTACGAAGACGTGCTCGTCACGCGGGTCCATCCCGAACTGCTCGGCGAATTTCAGGAGCGGGCGCACGAGCAAGGCGATCGATTCTGGATCAAAAGGTACCGAGACATCAACCGATTCGAGAGCTATCTTGCCCGCAATCGCATCATCACTATCAAGTTTTTTCTTCACATTTCAAAAGACGAGCAACGTACCAGGCTCAAAGCGCGCTTGAACGATCCGACGAAACAGTGGAAGTTTTCTGCCGCCGATCTCACGCAGCGCGCCGCCTGGACGGAGTACGCGCACGCCTACGAACAGATGCTCCAGGCCACCAGCACGAAACACGCACCGTGGTACGTAGTCCCCGCCGACCGCAAGTGGCTCACGCACCTCGCGATAGCCGACATTATCGTCGATCGAATGCGGGCGCTCGATCTTGCATATCCGCAACTCTCCCGTGAAACGCTGGCGGCGATCGACCAGCAACGGCTTACGATCGGGTCGTAAGCTCTCAGCCTACGCAAACTCGATCATCAAATCGCCCGCTTCGATTTGGGCGCCGACCGGCGTCACGATACGTTTGATCGTTCCGTCGATCGGCGAGGTGATGTTCGTCTGCATCTTCATCGCCTCGATCGTAAGCAGCGGTGCGCCTCTCGCGACGTGTAGGCCCGGCGTGACGGCGATCGCGGCGACTTGGCCGGGCATCGGCGCACCGATTTGATGCGGATTGCCGCTCTCCGCCTTCTCGCGCGCAGCGACCGTGCTCGCACTACGGCGATCCGCAAGCGAGAGCGTGCGCGGCTGACCGTTGAGTTCGAAGTACACTTGACGGAAGCCGCGCTCGTTGACTTCGCCAAGCGCCGCATAGCGCACGAAGAGTGTCTTTCCGCGTTCCATTTCGATCGCGATCTCTTGCCCGATCTCCAGGCCGTAGAAAAAGACGGCCGTCTCGAGCGTCTCGACCGGTCCAAAGCTCGCCTCGTGCTTCGCGTACTCGACGAAGACGCCGGGATACATGAGATACGACGCAAGCTCCGTATCGAGGATGTGGCGGCCGACCAGCTCTTCGCATTTTTCCCGAACTGCGGCAAGATCGACGGCGGCGAGCGACGCGCCCGGCCGGCCCACAAGCGGTTCGATCCCTTTGAGCACTTTCTGCTGGAGCGCGACGGGGAAGCCGCCCGGCGGCTGTCCGAGATCGCCGCGGAAGAATTCGACGACGGACTGCGGGAAGCCGATGTCGTGCGTGGGATCGAGCACGTCATCTTCCGTCGTTCCGGACGACTCCATGAAGAGCGCCATATCGCCGACGACTTTCGATGTCGGCGTGACCTTGACGATGTCGCCGAACATGCGGTTAACGCGTGTATACGTATTGACGATCGACGGCCACCGCTCGCCCAGACCCATCGAGCCTGCCTGCTCGCGCAGATTCGTATACTGCCCACCCGGCATTTCGTGTAAGTACACGTCGCTCGATCCCGCACGCATCTCGCTCTCGAAGGGGAGATAGAGCCTGCGGACGCCTTCCCAGTAGTCCGAGATCACGTGGATCGCATCGAGGTCGATTCCCGTCTCGCGCGGCGTGTGCTGGAGCGCAGCGACGATCGAACCTAGATTGGGTTGCGAGGTCAGTCCGCTCATGGCATCGATCGCGCCGTCTACCGCATCGACACCCGCGTCGATCGCAGCCAGGACGCTTGCTGCGGAGTTTCCGCTCGTATCGTGCGTGTGAAAATGGATCGGAATACCGACTTCGCTCTTGAGCGCGCGGACGAGCAGCTTTGCCGCCTCCGGTTTGAGCAGGCCCGCCATATCCTTGATGCCCAGCACGTGCGCGCCGGTTGCTTCGATTTCTTTTGCCAGCGCGACGTAATACGCGAGGTCGTATTTCGGCCGACGCGGATCGAGAATGTCGCCCGTGTAACACATCGCGACTTCGCAGAGCTTGCCCGATTCGAGCACCGCATCGATCGAGACGCGCATGTTCTCGACCCAGTTGAGCGCGTCGAAAATCCGGAAAACGTCGATGCCGCCGCGCGCCGCCTGGCCGACGAAGTATTTCACGACGTTATCGGGATAGTTCGTGTAGCCGACACCGTTCGCTCCG
>JANLVI010000031.1:0-180879 GCA_031363915.1 Vulcanimicrobiota bacterium | reverse complement strand
AGCGAACCGTATTCCGCGACAATCCGGTCTCTCGCGCTATCTCGCGAATGCCCTTGCCTTGACGGTGCAAGATGCTTATTTCCACCTGAGATTCCTTTGCCAACATGAACCCTAAGGTTCGAGAGGATCAGGTGGGTCAATTTTCAACCGGCGGGGTGGGTCAATTTTACCCCGGCGCTAGCAACGCCCAAGATCGACAAGATCCAATGGGCTACACTGGACGGGCTCTCACGAGTGACCCGACTCGACTGTTCACCAAGCAATGAACGCCTTTGACGCGCCGTATGCTAGGATGATCGTATGGATGTGATGCTGCGCCTCTTCCCCTTCGCATTCGTTGCGCTTCTGGCGACGTTGATCGTTCTTCCGCTTGTTCGAGGGAGAATATCGCTTCCCAAACGCGCACCGCGGCCACCGAGAAAACGCCATTTGCGTGCGGCGGATCCGACGCAGATGGATCGCGAACTCAACGACCTTTTAAAGCGCCGGTAGCTCCGGTTCGTACAAGGTGAGATCGCGGGACTGCCACGCGAGCGCCGCAGCCCTCGCAATCGATACGATGAGCAAACGCGGGCGGCCAATCATTTCTCGAACGGCCCGTGAAGCGCGGATCGGCGAAGAATCCCGGGTCGGCGAGCGTGTTCAAGAAGGCGACGAGGGCGGCTTTGTCTCCAGTCTTCAAATCGAGACTGAGGTACGCAAGCGACGCGGCAGAAAGCGCATTCGACGCTAGACATAGCGTCGAATGCGGAAGACTCGCGACCGATGCTGCCGCGGAGGGCATAACGGGGACCGACGAGCTGCCGCCACTGCCGCCTGGCCGCAGCCAGAAGCTTCGATATATTTTTCGACCTCGCAAATAGCGTACGGTTGTCCCTGTTCTGATATTGCCGTTCCTTTCTTCAAAAAAGCTGGGATCTTGCTTCAAATCCCCGAAATTACGCGACGATGAAGCCGATCAAACGACGACCTAAAGCAAAGAGAATGTCGCGATATGCGATTACATCGGGAGCTTGACGCCGTTTTTACCAACAACGACGAACGCCGCATCGGCCACGAGCAACGCGTTCGTTCCCGGTGCCACTTTCACAACTGGGACATTTGCCGGCACGACGAGTTTCCGCGAACCGCCTTTGTAGTTCATCGGGATCGTCCGCTGCGCCGTTCCGCTTGCGGCACCGACGCTTGCATTGATCATCGCTGAATGGCCCTGCGGGGGCGCGCGATCCCAAGCGTAATCGCCTTCGTCGACGCCCTTCATCGAACCACCGAAAACGACGACCTCAAGCGCGCGATTGAGCACGCCGCCGGGGACGCTTGCGATTCCAAGAAACTCGCCCGGAGCGATGTCGGCGGTCGTTCCGGCGACGGCACCGGCGAACGCCACCTTCGGCCCCAAGTGGATCGTGACGTTTCCGGTGGCGGTTTTGACGACGAACGAATCGGCAGTCGAAGAGACGACAGAGCCGCGCAGGTTTTCGGTCTGGACGGCCGCGGGTGCCGGAGCCGAACCTAGGACGATCAGCGTCGCGCTGGCAAATGGCGAAAAGAAATGCTTTCATGTATTCTTTCACCCAGCAATGCCAGCGAAAGTCGAAGAACATTTTAAGATTTTTGTAGGGTGCTCGCCGGGCTGGAAAGCAGGACTTACTTCTCTCGCGCCCTCACAGACATGGAATCCCGGGTGGCCCGCTTTTGGCGGGCGTTCTTCTTTCTTGAACGATCGGATCCATGAAATACGACTCGCTTGACGTCATCGGAATCGGCAACGCCATCGTCGATGTGCTCGCATCGGCGGACGACGGCTTTCTCGCCCGCCACGACATGACCAAAGGCTCGATGATGCTCATCGATGAGGCCCAAGCAAAGATCATCTATGAAACGATGGGTCCGACGCTTGTCTCTTCGGGCGGCTCGGCGGCCAACACCGCGGCGGGAGTCGCCTCGCTAGGCGGCAAGTGCGGCTACATCGGCAAAGTCAACGACGACAACCTGGGGATGGAGTTCCGTCACGACATCCTCGCCGCAGGCGTCGACTACCGGATTCCGGCGGCAACCAGCGGCCCCTCGACGGCTCGGTGCCTGATCCTCGTCACGCCGGACGCGCAACGTACGATGAACACCTACCTCGGTGCATGCGTCAATCTTCACCCAGACGACATCGATTTGACGTTCGTCGAGTCTGCGCAAATCACGTACCTCGAAGGCTACCTCTACGATCCGCCAATGGCGCAAGAAGCCTTTCATAAAGCGGCGCAGATCGCACATGCCAAAGGGCGCAAAGTCGCGCTCTCACTCTCCGATTCGTTTTGCGTCCATCGCCATCGTGATGCGTTCAAGCAACTCGTCGAACTCCACGTTGACGTGCTCTTCGCAAACGAAGCCGAGAGCAACGCGCTCTTCGGCACGGCCACCATGCGCGATGCGATCGCACAGCTGCGTTCGGTCACGGAAATTGCGAGCATCACGCTCGGACCCAGGGGTTCGCTCGTCGTCACGCAGGACGATGTCATCGAAATTCCGCCGACCGATGTTGATCGCGTTGTCGACACAACCGGCGCCGGCGATCTGTACGCCGCTGGATTTCTCTACGGCATGACGAACGGCGCTACGCTCGTCGAATCCGGCTACCTCGGCAGCATGGCCGCTGCCGAAGTGATCACGCACATGGGCGGACGCCCGCAGTTGCCGCTGAAAACACTCGTCGCGCAAGCGCGCGAGCGAGTCCTAGCCGAGCGCTGAAGCCGCACGCGTCGTTGCTGTAATTAGGTGTAGAGCTGGCCGATCGGTCCGATCGGCGTGCAGTTCGACGTAAACGCGTTGACGTACACATTGTACGTTTGCCCAGACTGCAGGTTCGATTGCAGTTGCGTCGTGTAATAGTAGTCCGTCGTGTACGGGTGGTAACCGTTAGGATCGGACGCGCGCGAGAACGGGCCCGTCGTCACGCCGCCGCTGCTGTTATTTTGCGGAACGAGCACGAGTTGGAAGTTCTGGAAACTCTGCGCGATCTGGTTGTTATTTCCGTTCACCACGATCTCGAACGACTGACCGGTGGTCGAGCTATTTCCGCCGCTCTGCGGATTTGCAAGCGCGTACTGCGTATCGTTTCCGCAGTAGCCGGAATTCGGCACGGGGCTGGTACCGGAAGTACCGCTGCCGCCGCCGCACGCATTCATAGCCAGAAGTGCGCCGCCGGCGAGGAGGGCGCGCAGTGCGCCGATTGCGCGAGGTTGGGAAGCAAGCATTCTGTTCGTTCTCCATCGGAAAGTGTTTTTAATTCAGCTTTTTCCGTGAACGAAAGAATTAAATCGAATGTTTCGTCTCGAAGACCGTTTTCACGGCGGATGCTCTATGCGAGTTACCAGACGTTCCCGCGGGCGATCACGCGGGTTGCGCGATCAACTCCTCGTCGGAGGCATTATAGGCGCCGAATGCGGCGCGCGAATTGCAGCGCGCGCGATGCGCGAGCAAACCCTGTGCACCCGCGATGTCGCGTGGATCGCGCGCCCACGCTTCGAGCGTGGGTTGCTGCAACGCGCGCCCATACGAGAACGTGAGCGGCCACTTCTTCTGTCGGGTTTCTTGACGGTTCATCGCATCGAGGTGCCGAGTTGCCAGTTCGTTGCCTTGACCGCCAGAAAGAAAGGCGATGCCCGCGCACGCCGCCGGAACTGTTTGCGCGAGCACGTCAAGCGTTCTCGTTGCGACTTGCGCGACCGATGCTTGCACGTCGCATTTTTTGCCGGCAATCACCATGCTTGGTTTGAGAACGATTGCCGTGAGGTCCACGTTCGCATCCGCAAGCGCCGCAAACACTGCGGTCAGCACGCGCGTCGTCACCTCCGCACAGCGCTCGATGGTATGTGCGCCGTCCATGAGCACTTCGGGCTCGACGATCGGGACGAGCCCACCCTCTTGGCAGAGCGACGCGTAGCGTGCGAGTGCGTGCGCGTTTGCCTCAATCGACCAGTGCGTCGGACGCATATCGTCGATATCGATGACGGCACGCCATTTCGCAAATTTGGCGCCGAGGTCAACGTACGCTGCAATGCGTTCGCGCAGTCCGTCGAGTCCCTCGGTCACCGTCTCGCCGGGCGCACCGGAGAGCGGTTTTGCACCGGTGTCTACTTTGATGCCCGGCAGAATGCCGCTGCGCCGCATCAGGTCGACGAAGGATTCGCCCGAGCGTGCGTTCTGATGGATCGTCTCATCGAAGAGAATCGCGCCGCTGATGAAATCACCGATCCCCGGCGTCGTGAGCAAGAGATCGCGATACGTCCGTCGGCTCTCGTCGGTCGCCGCGACGCCAAGAGCGGTCAGGCGTTTGTTCATCGTACCGGCGCTCTCGTCGATTGCGAGTACGCCGCGGCCGGGCGCTACGATGGCGGCCGCGACCGCGCGTAAGGATGCGTCGTGCATGGAACTCCTCGTTAGGTGGCGGGAACCGCGGGAACCGAAAGCAGTTTGTGGCGGCAGTCCTGCGTTCGCAGCGAGTTCGTGAGCGTTGAAATCACGATTGACTGCGTGAAGGCGTAGCCGTCGGCATAGCGCACGCCGGCAAGCATTTCACCGTCCGTAACGCCGGTTGCTGCGAGCAGGGCGTAATCCGATGCGCACAGATCGTCGAGCGTGAGAATTTTGCCGATATCGATGCCTTCTTCGCGCGCCAGCAGTTCGTCTCGCTCGTCGCGCGTCCATAAACGCGCCTGCATGTCGCCTCCGAGCGCTTTGACCGCACATGCGGTGACGACGCCTTCGGGTGCGCCGCCGACTCCAATGAGCATATCGATGCGCGCGCGCTCGGTTAGCGCCGCGATGATGGCGGTGGCGACGTCGCCATCCGTAAAGAGACGGACGCGTGCACCGGCCTCGCGCACTTCGCGAACGTATCGCTCGTTGCGTGGACGATCGAGGAGGGCGACGGTGACCTCGCCTACCTGACGCCCCATCGCACGCGCGAGCGCGTTCACGTTGCTGCGCACCGAGGCGCCGATCGAAACCAGCCCGCGGCCAGCCGGACCGACGACGATCTTGTCCATGTAGGGCAAACGCGTGTTGAAGAGCGAGCCGCGCTCGGCCGCCGCGACGACCGAGATCGCGCCGGCGCCGCCGCGCGAGGCTAGCGTCGTGCCGTCGATCGGATCGACGGCGATATCGAGTGCGGGACCGTCACCGGTCCCAACTTCTTCGCCGATATAGAGCATAGGCGCTTCATCTTTTTCGCCTTCGCCGATAACGACCGTTCCGGCAACATCGACGTCGCCGAGCACCAAGCGCATCGCGTCGACGGCGGCTTGGTCGACGGCGTTCTTATCTCCAAGACCGACGAGCCGGCCTGAGGCAATCGCAGCAGCCTCCGTCGCGCGCACGAATTCAAATTCGATGCGCGCATCTTCGCGACGCCGCACTAGGCGGCGCCCTGCAGAAGCTCGTTCTCGACCAAACACACGCGCCGCGCGATCAGCAGTTGCGCGAGTGCGAGGGAGTGGCTCACGCGTGGCCCGCTCGCATCGCTGAACGTGCCGAGCTCCTCGGGGCGCAGGTGCGCGTGCGAATCCATGTGCGCCCAAATTTTGTCTTGCAACGCGTGCGAGAGCGAGTCCGGAACGCCGCCGTCGATCTCGATGATCGTCTCTGGGAAGCCTTGCCTGGATTCGATCAAGTTGAAGTGCGTACTCGAATCGGCGAACTCGCGATAATCCAGCGGCGAGAAACGGCTACTTTTACGAATGCGGGCCGAGAGCCGCGCGTTGTCGGGTTTCGTCGCGTAGTCCATCGGGCGCATAAACGTGACTGTGAGATCGGCGTGTTTGCCTTGCGGGTTGATGTGTGCCGCAATATCATGCTGACGCTTTTCGATTTCAGCGCGTACTTCGGCTTCGTTATATCCGCGTTGCTTGACGTCACGCTGGATCTTCCAATTAATTTTCAGTTCGATCTCTGGGTCAAGCCACACCATTACATCGAAAAGCGATCGCAGAGCACGGGTGTAGAGTGGGAAGAGGCCCTGTACGACGATGATGTCCTTTGGTGCGATCGTTTCGGGGCCTTTGAACGTCCCATCGCCGTGATCGTAAATGGGCTTGGAGATGGTGCCACCTTCACGCAGCGTCCACATGTCTTCTTCCATCGCTGCAAAGTTGTTCGCGCGCGGGTCGAGAGCGGTGAGTCCCACGGCTTTGCGCTGCGCGCGGTCGAGCGCGTGATAATCATCCAAGCAGATCGTCTCGATGCGTTCCTCACCGAAGATATCGTAGACACCGCGGCAGAGCGTCGATTTTCCGGTACCGGAATCGCCGCCCACGGCGATCATGATGGGGCGCTTCACGACAGAAAATACTCCCGAAGACCAAGGCTGGTCCCCAAAGCCTACCGCGTGCGTGGTCCCGGCACACAGATTCGTGCGTGAAACGTCGATTTTCGCACGCGAACGGTAACGGGCTCCGCCTCTCGGCAACAGAAGCAGCAGTCCGCCTCGTATCTATTCAGTCGCTTCTGTTTTGCAGGAGCGTAAAAGTCTGCTTGACGCGGTGCTCTTCGGCGTCGGCCAAAGCCATGCCGAGGCCCCGAAGATAGCGCCGGAATACGGATCGCGCCGTGCCACGGCTCAAAAGCGAAAAACGGTGATGCGCTTGGAACCGAGTCGCGCTTCGGGTTGTGCGAGTAGTCCGAGGATATCCAGCCGGTCCGTGCTCTGTCGTTCCGCGTCGTCTGCGCGCGAAACCGGTCGGTCTCGGACGTCACCGAAATTGCCGGATTCGTCGCCGATGGAATCGACGAAAGCAGATCGAACGTGCACGCATACTTGCGCTCGAACATTCGACTGCCGCTCATAGAGTTCGAATACCACGATGGCTTCGCCCAAAACGCCGGTGTCACGAATCAAATAGACGGCTCCTGCTAGCGATGCGATTCCGACTCCGACGAAGTAGGACGAACTCAGTGAGCCAGCCCGACGTTCAACTTCGCGGCCACCGAGGGAACGATGACCGCGAGGATGACGAACATCTTACGCCTCGATCAGGACTTTGAGCGCGCCGGATTTCGCGGCATCGGCAAAGGTGTCGTAGGCTTCGACGATCTTGGCGAACGTGAACGTGTGCGTGATCAAGCGCGTCGGGTCGATCTTCTTCGAGCGCACGACCTTGAGCAGCATCGGCGTGCTGGAGGTATCGACCAGTCGCGTCGTGATCGAAATGTTCCGGTCCCAGAGCTGCTCGAGATGCAACGTGACAGACTTGCCGTGGACACCGATGTTTGCAAGATAACCGCCCGGACCGATGATTTGTTGGCACAGTTCAAACGTTTCGGGCGCACCGACCGCTTCGATTGCCGTGTCCACGCCGACACCGCCGGTAATCTTACGAACCGTTTCTGCCGCTTTCCCGTCCGTACTGTTGACGACGTGCGTCGCGCCGAAGGCCTTGGCGATGGCGAGCCGCTTATCGTCGAGGTCGATCATGATGATCGCTGCTGGAGAATAGAACTGAGCGGTCAGCAACGCGGCAAGGCCAATCGGACCGGAACCGACGATCGCGACGGTACTTCCCGGCGTCACGCGACCATTGAGCACACCGCACTCGAATCCGGTCGGCAAGATGTCACTGCACATCACAAGCGAACTTTCGTCTTCGCCGTCGAGGATCGGATAGAGGCTCGTGTCGGCGTATGGTATGCGCACGAAGTCAGCATGCGTGCCGTCGATGCCGTTACCGAGAATCCAGCCGCCGTTCTCGCAGTGCGAGAACATGAGCTTGCGGCACGCGGCACACTTGCCGCACGAGGTGATGCACGAAATGAGGACGCGGTCGCCGGGTTTGAATGAGGTGACGCCGCTGCCGACATCGTCGACCACACCCACGCCTTCGTGCCCGAGGATTTGGTCGATCTTCGCGGTCGGCACATCTCCCTTGAGAATGTGCAGATCGGTTCCACAGATCGTCGTCTTCGTGACCCGCACGACCGCATCGGTCGGCAAGAGTATTCCGGGTTTGGGCCGGTCCTCAACCGCCTTCTTGCCGAACCCTTTATAGACGAGTGCTTTCATCGTCACCGGCCCTGTCGCTTTCGGCGACGGCGGCACCGGACGAATCGTGGTTTGCGCGGTCATCGTGCGCTGCCTACGAGCGTACGCGGCGCCAGTGTCGGCGGGGCTTCAATTTTTCCGAACCGCACGAGCTTCTTATTGACGAATTGCTGGATGCCCATGTCACCGAGTTCGCGGCCATAGCCGGAGTTTTTGATGCCGCCAAACGGCAACTCCGCATCCGACCACGCGAGGTTGTTTACGAACATCATGCCGGTATCGACACGACTTGCGACGTGCGCCCCGCGATCGTGGTCTTTGGTGAACACGGAGCCGCCGAGTCCAAAATCGGAATCGTTGGCAAGTTCGATCGCTTCGGCTTCGTTCTTCACGCGGAAGAACAGCGCGACGGGGCCAAAGAATTCTTGGCGATATGCCGGATTCGACGGCGCAATATCCGTCAAGATCGTCGGCTGCATGAACGAACCCGGCCGTTCGATACGTTTACCGCCGAGCACGACTTTCGCACCGTGAGCGATCGCAGCATCGACTTGCTTGCACAGGTCGGCCAACGCCGACGCGGTGGAGAGCGGACCCATCGTGGTGGTCTCGTCCATCGGATCGCCCGGCTTCAGATCGGCGAGCGCGGCGCGAAAGCGTTCGAGAAATTCATCGGCCACGTCGTCGACGACGATAAATCGCTTGGCCGCGCAGCACGTCTGCCCGGTATTGTACATGCGTCCCCAGACGGCCCACTTGATCGTGTGATCGAGATCGGCGTCCTTCAGGACGATGAACGCGTCGCTACCGCCGAGTTCCATCGATGACACTTTGAGCTGCGTTCCGGCACGCGCTGCCACACTTCGACCCGCTGCAACGCTACCGGTCAGCGCCACGCCTTTGACGCGCACGTCGTCGATCACTTGACCGGATTGTTCGTGCGATATCAATAAATTCGTGTAGAGTCCCTTGGGCGCGCCCGCGTCGGTCCAGAGCTTCTCAAATGCGATCGCGCACTGCGGAACGATGCTGGCATGTTTGATCATGAGCACGTTACCGGCCATGAGCTGCGGGCCGGCCACGCGTGCCAGCTGATAATAAGGAAAATTCCACGGCTGGACGCCGAAGATGATCCCGATCGGGCTGCTCTCGATGTGCGCGTGCCCGTGCGTCGGATGCAACTTCTCCGGCGCGAGGAAGCTCTCGGCATTCTTCGCATAATATGCGAGAATCTCCGAGCTGAATTCAACTTCTCCGCGAGCTTCGCCGATGCGTTTGCCCATTTCGAGCGTCATCGGTCGAGCGAATTCATCGATGTGCTCGTGCATGAGTGCACTCGCTTTGGAGACGATCGCCGCGCGGTGCTCGAACGAAGTCGTGCGCCAGGTTTCATACGCTGCAGCTGCCGTCTTGATCGCCGATTCAAGCTGCGCGTCAGTCATCTCCGCAAACGTGGAGAGTATCTTGCCGTCGTTCGGATTCACGCTTTGATAAGCCATGGTTGATCCTCTTTCCATTGGGTGTAATCAACCGTAGCGCAGGACCTGCCCGAGCAGTATCGTGCTTTTCAGGGATACACATTGCGAAAAACCGATAGGAAGCCACTTCGCGGGGTACAGCACTGCTGATCGGGATCAAGGCGCGGCTTCGCCGCACTTGCCGTACCTTGTTCTGGGAGTTTTTACATGGTCGGCGCCATTCCCGAATCCGGCCTGCTCCGTACCATTATAAGCGACATGCTGCGCATCGTTCCGTCCTCGAGCTGGGCGTTCGCGCTCGTCGACTCGGACGCGCGCATCGCTCGACTCTTGGCCGCTGATGCAGGCGATGTACGGTTCGCACATCTTCGACACGAATTCGAAGGCAATCGAGTCGCTAACGCACGCGAGCCGCGCATAATCGCGGCAAAAGAGATGTCGGGCGAATTCACAAGCGGGGTCACACTCTTCTTCGCGGATCGCAGACGGACGACGGCTATCCTCACGATCATGCGGACGACGGAACTCGGCCCATTTACATCGCCCGAACTGAGCATGTTGACGTTTGCCGTCGCTGCCGGGTCGGAAGAACTCTCGTTAACGAGCGCCCATGCCGTTGCACGCGAAGAGCATTCCGCGCCACTCGCCTGCGCACCGGACGAAGCGTTCTATGTGCTCGACGAGAATTTGGCAATCGTTCTTGCAAGCAACGCGCAAGACCAGCACCGCATCCCGATGACCGGCATCGAGTCGGAGCTCTCCGCTCATCTGCCGAAGCTCGTCGAAGAAACGGTTCGAACACTGATCGCGCCGTGGTACGAAAAGCCGTTCTTACGTGAGCCCGGCGTTGCCCGGCCCGTTCCGTTTCTCGTGGTTCGGACACAGCCGATGAGCGGAGCGGCCGGTTTCCACATCGGCGTTCGGATCGAAGCTTCGCCCACGACGAACTTGCTCACGAGCGCTGCGAGCCGCTTTCACATCACACCGCGCGAAATCCAAGTACTCGAACTGCTGTTGGACGGAACGCAGCTCGAAGAGATCGGTGCGCGGCTGCACATCGCGCCGTCGACCGTGCAAGATCACGTCCGCAATATGGTAGAAAAGACGACGAGCCGGAACCGCACCGAACTCGTCGCGCGCGTGCTCGGCTGGGAAAGCTCGCCGCGCGCGTCTTCTGCAGGGTGAGGTTATCCTTCGACTATACTTGCGCCGGACTCGGGCGGACAGCCACGGCATACGTTGTCCCGGGGATTCCCGCGCGACGAATTTCCTCATCGCGAAGCGCCGCATCGAGGACGTCAGTCTGGTCGAAAAATCGCAGTCGGTGCGTAATCGTAACGATGTGCACATCCGTAAGTCGGACGGACGCCAATCGCGTGATCGCCACTCATCAACCTGCCTGAGGACTAGAGGCCGAACGCCATTTTGACGACCGGAAAGTAGCCGCGCGAGACGGGTACTTCGGTGCGCGACTCGTCGTCGACGCGCAAAACGTAACTGCCGCCGAAAAATGGCGTCACTTCCAGCACGTGCTCGGGATTCACAAGATAGCTGCGGTGCACGCGTAAGAATCCATGCGGCTCCAAACGCGCGGCGGCCTCACCGAGCGAGCCGCGAAAGCGTAAGGCTTGATCGAACGTCTGCGCGGTCACAAGATGGCCGTTCGCGTGCACGACCCGCACATCGTCGATACGCACGAGCAGCGTGCGTTCGTCATACTCGAGCGGGATGCGTCCGGCGCTCTTGTCGCCGCTCGTAGGTTTGCGCTCGATTTGGGCGCGCACGCGCGAGACCGTCTGCGCCAGCCGTGCTTCACTTACCGGCTTGACGACGTAGTCTGTCGCGGCGAGTTCGAATGCTTCGAGCGCGTGTTCGTCGTACGCCGTCACGAACACCACGACCGGGGGGCGACGCAGTTTTTTGATGACCGTCATAGCTTCGAGCCCACTGATATCGGGCAAACCGATATCGAGGAAGATGACGTCGAATGGCCGTTCAGCGAGCAACGCGAAGGCGGCGACCGCACTCTCCGCTTCGGTCACGTCCAGATCTTCAGCAACGCGACCCAGCGCGTAGATGAGTTCGCTGCGAACCAGCGGCTCGTCATCGACGACAAGGGCCTTCATGCGTTTGCCGGGGTCGGTGGAACCCAAAACGCGACGGTCGTCCCCGCATCGCGGGAACTGGTGATCCGCAGGCCGCTATGGGGCCCGAAGAGGCCGATCAGGCGTTCGTGCACGTTGTTGAGCCCGACACCGTTGCCTGCGCCGCGTTCGAGGAGTTGGGCGCGAATCTCGTCGGCGATGCCAACGCCATCGTCGGTAACGGCGATTTCATAGCCACCCTCCATTGCACGCGCCGCAACACGAACACTCCCGAGGCCGTTGCGCGGCGCGAGACCGTGCGCGATCGCGTTCTCCACGAGCGGTTGCACGACGAGCACCGGCACGAGCGCTAGACGCGCGCGCGGTTCGATTGCAAACGTCGTTTGCAAGTGCTCGCCGAAGCGCGCTTCTTCAAAGCGCAGATAACGTTCGACGTTGATCAATTCGTCGTCGAGCGTTACGAGTTCGCCGTGGTTGGCGAGCGTCTCGCGGAAGAAATCAGCGAAATCGACGATTAAATCGTGTGCGCGCGCCGGGTTCGTACGCGTGAGCGCGGCAATTGTCGTGAGCGTGTTGAACAAGAAGTGCGGAGAAATTTGCGCGCGTAAGGCATCGAGTTCTGCGCGCGTGACGAGTGCGGCGCGGGCGTCGAGCTCCGCGACTTCGAGGTAAACGCTGAAAACGCGCGCGAGGCCGAAGGCGACTTTTTCATCGTGCTCGCGTATCGGACGCCCGTTCGTGCGATAGAGTTTGAATGCGCCTACGACGTTACCCCGCACGATGAGCGGGGCGATCACGACGGCCGTGAGCGGACAGCTCGGCTCGGGACATCCGATTTCTTTTCGATCGCGCGCCGTATGCGGATTCCCGGATAGCATCGTGCGCGCGGTGAGATCGGTGAGATTAGGGCCGCCGACCACGTGATGGTCCGAACCCGCGCCGACGTACGCGAGCACCACATCGGGCGAGACGACGGCCGCGGCATCGAGTCCGAGGTGGTCGTGCAAGAGCTGGGCGGTGAAAGCCGCCGACTCAGTGCGCAGTCCGCCGCGCAAGTGCGGCAACGCCGCAACGAGCAAGTCGAGAATCGCGCCCTCATCACGCAGGGCCGCATCGTCGTGAATCAAGTTGCCGTAAACGCTCCGCCGGCGATGACGTAGTCGAGAAATCGCTGCGCTCCCGCCGAAAGTGGTCGTTCGTCGCTTGCGACCAAATGCCAGTCGCGCACGAGCGGCGTCACCGGCGTCGGCACTTCGGCGAGGGTCCCATCGCTAATTTCTCGCGCGACCGCATCGCGCGAGAGCAGCGAGACGCCGAGGCCGACGCGCACGCACTCGCGGATCGCCCCGTTCGAGCCGATCGTGAGAACCGGCGGCGAGATGCCGAGTTCGCCGAACACGAATTCCGTCGTATCGCGCGTCCCGGAACCCGCTTCGCGCAAGAGCCACGTCGCGTTCGCGAGATCTGCGGGCGCAAACGTTCGCCCGGGTTGTGCGACGATGACGACGCCGTTTGGCCGGATCGCGAGCGTTCGCAACCGCGAGCCCTGCGGCGGCCGACCCGCGAGCACCAGATCGCACTCCCAGTGGGCAAGCCGCTCCCAGACCTGATCTTTGTTGGCGACTTCCAGATCGACGTCGACCAGCGGAGCGGCGTGACGAAAGCCGCCGAGCAATTCGGGCAAGAGCTGTTCGGCCGCCGTCGTGACGGCGGCGATCCGCACGCGCCCGGCGCCAGGGGTGGCTGCCAACCGCGCCTCGGCGACCGCCTCTTCTATCAGCGCGAAAATACGCGAACCGTAGGTCGCAAGGCACCAACCCGCCGCAGTGATGCGTACGCCCCGGCCATCACGCTCGACCACGGGCGCCCCGATCTCGCGCTGCAAACCGGCAAGGGCCGATGAGACCGCAGGCTGCGAGACGACGAGCGACTCCGCCGCCTCGCGGACGGAGCCCGTCCGCGCGACCTCGAGGAACGTGCGAACCTGGCTGAGCGATAACATAGCGCTTATGAATTTAAACAGAATTTGTATTTGACGTCAATGGGTCAGCATGCGAGCATCAAAGCGCTTCCAACCGCTCCCGAAAGGTTCGTTCGTCGATGGCCACCATCCAGAACAGCGCGAAAGAACGCGATCGCTTCGCCGCAGGCGTCGCCCCCTATGCAGAGATGGGCTATTACGATGCCGACTACGAGCCCAAAGACACAGACATTCTCTGCGCGTTCCGCATTACGCCGCAGCCGGGTGTCGATCCCATCGAGGCCGCTGCGGCGGTGGCAGGCGAATCGTCGACCGCGACCTGGACGGTCGTATGGACCGACCGCCTTACCGCACACGAACACTATCAGGCCAAAGCCTACCGCGTCGACCCTGTTCCCGGGACCGACCAGTACATCGCTTACATCGCCTACGATATCGATCTCTTTGAAGAAGGCTCGATCGCGAACCTGACCTCATCGATCATCGGCAACGTGTTCGGCTTCAAGGCACTCAAGGCGCTGCGTTTGGAAGACATGCGGATCCCGACGCACTACGTTAAAACGTTCCAAGGGCCGCCGCACGGGATCATCATGGAGCGCGAGTACCTCAATAAATACGGCCGCCCGCTGCTCGGCGCTACCGTCAAACCGAAACTCGGCCTCTCGGCACGCAACTACGGCCGCGTCGTGTACGAAGCGCTCAAGGGCGGCCTCGATTTCACAAAAGACGATGAGAACATCAATTCGCAGCCGTTCATGCGCTGGCGCGACCGCTTTCTCTACTGCATGGAAGCGGTGAACAAAGCGCAGGCCGCGAGCGGCGAGATCAAGGGGCACTATCTCAATGTGACCGCGGGCGACATGGAAGCGATGTACGAACGCGCGGAGTTTGCAAAAGAAATCGGCTCGGTCGTCGTGATGATGGATCTTACGATCGGCTACACGGCGATGACCTCAATGTCGAAGTGGGCGCGCAAGAACGGCGTGCTGTTGCATCTGCATCGCGCCGGTCACTCCACGTATACGCGGCAAAAATCGCACGGCGTGAGTTTCCGCGTCATCGCGAAGTGGTGCCGCATGCTCGGCGTCGACCACATACACGCGGGCACCGTCGTCGGCAAACTCGAAGGCGATCCGTTCACGACCAAGGGCTACTACGATACGCTGCGCCTCGATCACGTGCCGAAGAATCTCGCTAACGGCATCTACTTCGATCAGGATTGGGCCTCGATGCCCGGCGTCATGCCGGTCGCATCGGGCGGCATCCACGCGGGTCAGATGCACCAGCTCCTCGATTTGCTCGGTGAGGACACGGTGCTGCAATTCGGCGGCGGCACCATCGGACACCCCGATGGCATCGCCGCGGGCGCAACGGCGAATCGCGTCGCGCTCGAAGCGATGATCCTCGCGCGCAACGAAGGCCGCGACTATGTGAACGAAGGTCCCGACATTCTCAAAGAAGCCGCGCGCGGCTGCAAACCGCTCGATCGCGCCCTCGATCTCTGGAAAGATATCACGTTTAACTACGAGTCAACCGACACGCCCGATGCGGTCGCGACCCCGAACTATTAGGAGCGCACGATGATTATCACGCAAGGCACGTTCTCGTTTCTGCCGCCGCTCACCGACACGCAGATCCGCGCGCAGGTCCAATACGCGCTCGATAATAAATGGCCGATCTCGATCGAGTACACCGACGACCCGCACCCGCGCAACAATTACTGGGAGATGTGGGGACTGCCGATGTTCGATATCCACGACGCTGCCGGCATCATGGATGAACTGAAACGCGCGCGCGACGCCCACGGCGACAAGTACATCAAAATCAACGCGTACGACGCGCGCTACGGACGACAAACGACGGCCCTGAGCTTCATCGTTAATCGCCCCGCGCACGAACCCGGCTTCCGTCTCGAGCGTCAGGAGGGAGCCGACCGTCAGGTGCGCTACAGCACGCACGCCTACGCTCTTGATCGTCCCGAAGGATCGCGCTACAGCGAATGATCCCCGAACAGACAGCCGCGCTCGATATCGACGCGGCTTTCGCCGATTCGCACATCGGCGAAATCTTCAGCCAACTCGACGCAGACCTCATCGGCCTTGCACCGGTGAAGACGCGCATCCGCGAGATCGCCGCACTCCTCCTCGTCGACCGGCTGCGCGCGCAAATCGGCCTTGCGACCGAACCGCCGCCGCTTCACATGTCATTCACCGGCGGCCCGGGCACCGGAAAAACCACCGTTGCGATGCGCATGGCAGAAATACTGCATCGCCTCGGCTACGTACGCAAGGGGCATCTGATCGCCGTTACGCGCGACGATCTGGTCGGCCAATACATCGGCCACACGGCGCCGAAAACGCGCGAAGTCCTTAAACGCGCGAAAGGCGGCGTGCTCTTCATCGATGAGGCGTACTATCTCTACAAAGCCGAGAACGAGCGCGACTACGGTGGCGAGGCGATCGAAATCTTATTGCAGGCAATGGAGAACGACCGCGACGACTTGGTCGTCATCTTCGCCGGATATAAAGATCGTATGGAGCAGTTCTTCTCGAGCAATCCCGGCTTGAAGTCGCGCGTCGGCAGTCACGTCGACTTCCCAGACTATCCCGCAGACGAACTACTGCAGATCGCCGACTCGATGCTCGAGCGCTTGAACTATCATTTTGGCGGGGGTGCGCGCGCAGTTTTTGCTGCGTATCTCGAGCGTCGTATGACGCAGCCGTTCTTCGCGAATGCCCGCAGCGTTCGCAACGCGATCGGTCGCGCGCGCTTGCGACAGGCAAATCGCCTGTTCGCGCTCGGCGGGATTCTCTCCAAAGACGCGCTGATGACGATCGAAGCCGAAGACATCCGCAAGAGTCGCGTGTTCGACGAAACCGCTTCGTGATCGTCGATGTCGCGGTGACACCCGCGTCGCTGCGTCCGATCGATGCCGGTCGAGCTTTAGCCGTCCTCGACGTGCTGCGCGCAACGACGACGATCGTCGCGGCGCTCGCAGCGGGTGCGAGCGCCGTCGTGCCCGTCGAAGAACCGGAAGAAGCGCTCGCATTCGCCGAACGCCACGGCCGAGCCAATTACATCTTAGGCGGGGAGCGCGAGAGTCGCCAGATCCCGGGATTCGATCTGGACAATTCACCGCGCGCCTACTCGCGCGAACGCGTGAACGGCATGACGATCGTCTTCACCACGACAAACGGCACGCGGGCGCTGCGGCGCGCAGCGGAGATCGGTTCGAGCGTGCTGATCGCGACGCTACGCAATCGCACCGCCGTCGCGCGCGCGCTACTCGCCGGCGGCGGCGATGCAACGCTCGTATGTGCGGGCTCGCACGGCGATTGGAGCTTCGAGGACTTCATCGGCGCCGGTTCGATCGTCTCTGCGATGCGCGACCACGAACCGGGCATCGCGCTGGGCGACGGCGCGTTTGCCGCACTCTCGGCCTACGCGCGACACGCACGGGCGCTTCACGCGGCGATCGCGCGCGGAACGCACGCCCAACACCTCATCGCCGCAGGTTTTTCCGATGACGTCACATGGTGCTGCGTGCAAGATCGTACCGAAATCGTACCAGTACTGACGGACGGAACGATTACCGCCGCTTAACGCATGGAGCGCAAACCCTCGGGGACGCTAGCGAGATCGCCGAAAAACTGCGGTGTCTGCGTCTGCAGACCCGCAGAGTCGAGCGAGCGGCGGCCGTCGGTGGAAATGAGATACCGCAGAAAGGCGGCACCGCCGCTGGGATTTGAGGCGCGCGTTGGGATCGTGAACGCGTATTCGATCGGTTCGCCCTTCCGCACGACGCCGTCGATCGTTACCGACGCCGTCGCATAGCGTGCGGCATAGCGCGGATCCCCAAGATTGATTCGCGGATCGAGTCCGATCGTCGGAAGCGATCGAACCGTCGCCTCTACGCCATACACGAAAGCGACATCGATATCGCCTTGTTCGAGCCGGACGAGAATTGCTTCATCCGTCAGCGTCTGTTCGGGGTTGCGCTCGGCACCAAAGACCGCCGAACGGAAGTTGGGGATCGTGTACAAACGCTCTGCGAGTTCGGCCACGATGAGCGTGCGATACCCTTTCGGATCGATGGCGGGGTCGGTCCGGCCTATCCGCATGCCAGGCAAACGCAACACGTCGTACCAGTGACGCATACCGCGCGCGGCCTCGGCGTATTGCGTTCCGAACGGCGACTTCAACGAGTACGCGATGACGATACGCGTCGTCGCAAAACTCGCGTACCACGAAATCGCGCCGTTCCCGTTTTTAAGCAAATCGCGCGTCACGCTGGTGTCCGCCGAGAGAAAAACGTCGGGCGTCTTCAAGCCTGCCGCGATCAGCTTCGCATTGGCCACGCTACCCCGGCCTTCGCCTTCAGCGTGCAATCCGGTTAGCCGTTCGAATTCGGGCGCAAGACGCTGCGCGAAGACCGTGTTGAGGGAACCAGCGTGCAAGACCGAAACGCGCTCGGCTGCGTTGCCGGGCTGCGCGTTCGCAAACAAACCGGCTCCGAGCGTACTGAGAAAAATCGAACGTCGCATCGATAGTGCATTCACAGCATGCTAGAACGCATCATCTTTTCCACGCGTCGAGAAAAATGGACCGCGCACCGTGCGTCAAAAGAGACGAATCGGGCCACCTGTGTTGCCGAGAGGTTTTCATGCGTTTTCGTTTCATTTTTGCTTCGGTCGCAGCGATCGCTCTGATCCCGCTAACCGCGTCCGCGACCGAAGTCGGTGTACGCGCATCTTCACTCGGGCTCGGCGTCGAAGTCTCGCAAGGGATCGCGCCCTTCGTCGATGCGCGCGTCATGACGGGCGCCTACACGTTTAACGCCGACGGCAACGCGCAGGGCCTCAACTACACCGGCAAAGCAAAATTGAGCAACGTCGCAGCGGTCGCCGACGTGCACGTGCCGCTGACGTCGATTCGATTCACGGGTGGGCTGCTCTTCAATAGCAATCGCGTCGACATCACCGGCCAACCTTCCGGCGCGACCTACACGATCAACGGCAACACCTATCCCTCGGTACTCGTTGGAACGATCAACGGGACCGTCAAGTTCAATGGCGTTGCGCCGTATCTCGGCTTGGGCTACGACGGCACTGCCAAACACCGCGTCGGCGTCAGCTTCGATGCGGGCGCCGTCTTCCAAGGCAGTCCAAACGTCACGCTCACAAGTTCCAACCCCGCCCCGAGCCCGCAGTTCACCACCGACTTGCAGGCCGCCCAGCAGAAGGCTCAATCGAACTTGAACTATTTCAAGATCTATCCGGTGCTCACGGTCACGCTCGCCGCAAAGCTTTAGCCGATGGAACGCTGGAAGCTCGATGGTGTCCGCGTCATCGCCGCGTGCGATGTCGACCCGAACACGCCCCAGACCACCGGCATGTCACGAGCGGCTGCGATCACCGCCGCTCGCGTCGGTGCGGAAAAACTGTGGGCCGGTACGGTCACGATCGAACCCGATGCCAAGACGGGCGCGCACCATCACGGCGATCTCGAGAGCGTGATCTACGTCGTGAAAGGCCGCGCGCGGATGCGCTGGGGCGAGCAACTCGAATTCATCGCCGAAGCAGGCCCGGGTGACTTTATCTTCGTTCCGCCGTTCGTGCCGCATCAAGAGATCAACGCGAGCGTCGGCGAGCCGCTCGAATGCGTACTCGTGCGCAGCGGGCAAGAGCCGATCGTGGTCAACCTCGATATCCCCGTCGTCGAGCATCCCGAGTCGGTGCTCTGGAAAGATGATATTCATCGCTAGGGGTGCTTGAGTTCGGCCCGATTTAGATGAGGAAATCGCTTGATTTTTTTTTCGCCGCTGAACCCGCCCCGGCGAAGTAAGTACTCGCTGCGCTCCCTCTGAGGCAAAGGGGCGGGTGAACGAAATGGATCGTCCGTGCGTCCGAGAACATACGTGGCCCAGCCCGCAAGCCGGGCGAGCGCTGGTGGAAATTTCTTTAGAAAGAAGGCAGCAAATGACTTCCGTTCTCGAGCACCAGACCTTGTTCGATCTCACGACGCTCGGCATCACGAATCCGTTCAAGCGTCGGTACGACAACTTTATCGGCGGCCGATTTGTGCCGCCAGTTCGCGGCCAGTACTTTCTTAACGAAAGCCCGGTCGTCGGCCAGCCGTTCACCGAAATCGCGCGCTCGACCTCAGAAGATGTCGAACTCGCGCTCGATGCCGCGCACAAGGCGCGCGTCGCGTGGGGCCGCACGCCTGCCGCCGAGCGCGCGGTCATCCTCAACAAAATCGCCGATCGCATGGAAGCAAACCTGCACGTGCTGGCGCTAGCCGAGACGATCGATAACGGAAAGCCGATTCGCGAAACGACGGCGGCCGATCTGCCGCTCGCGATCGATCATTTCCGCTACTTCGCGGGCGCCATCCGCGCCCAAGAAGGCGGCATATCCGAGATCGATGGCGACATGGTCGCCTATCACTTCCAAGAACCGCTCGGCGTCGTCGGCCAGATCATCCCGTGGAACTTCCCGATTCTGATGGCGGTGTGGAAGCTTGCACCGGCGCTCGCGGCGGGCAACTGCGTCGTGATCAAACCAGCCGAGCAGACGCCGGCCTCGATCTTGGTGCTCATGGAAATGATCGCCGATCTCTTGCCGCCCGGTGTCGTGAACGTCGTCGAAGGCTTTGGCCTCGAAGCCGGCAAGCCGCTCGCGTCGAGCCGACGCATCGCGAAGATCGCGTTCACCGGCGAGACGACGACGGGCCGGCTGATCATGCAGTACGCCTCGCAGAACCTCATTCCGGTAACGCTCGAACTCGGCGGCAAATCGCCGAACGTCTTCTTCGCCGACGTAGCCGCGCACGACGACGATTTCTTCGACAAAGCCGTTGAAGGCTTCGTGATGTTCGCCCTCAATCAAGGCGAGGTGTGCACGTGCCCGTCGCGCGCGCTCATCGAAGAGTCGATCTACGACCGATTCATGGAAAAGGCGCTCGCGCGTGTCAAAGCCGTGAAACAAGGCAACCCGCTTGACCCCGCGACGATGATCGGCGCGCAAGCCTCGAGCGAACAGCTCGAAAAGATTCTCTCGTACTTCGATATCGGCCGCAAGGAAGGCGCCGAAGTGCTGATCGGCGGTTCGCGCAACGTGCTCGACGGCGCGTTCAAAGGCGGATACTACGTGCACCCGACGGTCTTCAAGGGGAACAACGCCATGCGCGTGTTCCAGGAAGAAATTTTCGGGCCCGTCGTCTCGGTGACGACATTCAAGGACGAAGAAGACGCGCTGAACATCGCCAACGATACGCTCTACGGCCTCGGCGCCGGCGTCTGGTCGCGCGATGCCAACACGTGCTACCGGATGGGCCGCGGCATTCAGGCCGGCCGCGTGTGGGTCAACAACTACCACGCCTATCCCGCGCACGCCGCGTTCGGCGGCTACAAACAGTCGGGCATCGGCCGAGAGAACCACAAAATGATGCTCGACCATTACCAACAAACGAAGAACATGCTTGTCAGCTACAGCAGTTCGAAACTCGGCTTTTTCTAAAGCCATGTCGACAGACGGCGCGGTGCGCGTTTTGGCGACGAGCGCCGCGATCGAGCTCATCGAGCGGCTCCGTGCCAAGCACGGGCCGCTCATGTTCCATCAATCGGGCGGTTGTTGCGACGGCAGCAGCCCAATGTGTTATCCGATCGGCGATTTCTATCTCGGCGCGGCCGACGTCCAGCTCGGCGAGATCGCGGGCGCGCCGTTTTACATGAGTGCGGCGCAGTTCGACTACTGGCAGCATACGAAACTTATCATCGATGTCGTGCCCGGGCGCGGCGGGATGTTTTCGCTCGAAAACCCGGAAGGCGTGCGGTTCCTGACGCGGAGCGATGTCTTCACCGACGCCGAGTACGCTGCGCTTGCGCCGGTCGAACACTGCGCCTGATTCGCTTGTGACTCGACGCAACCGCCTCGTGCTTTGAGAGCGGTTTAGCGAGCTATCGCCGTGGGCAGAACCTTGACGCTTCTGAACGTACTGAGGTGTATCGATGGACCAAATTCTCGCTTGTCCTGTTTGTAGTCACACGATTGGCGCTCATTCGGCGGACGGTTGCCAGCCGCAATCGCGCGGCAGCCAGCTGTGCTCCTGTTCGATGAATTCATCGGACGTTGTCGAGGCCACGCTTCGCGTCGACGACGCGAAGCGCGCGGCCGCCGTCGCCGAACCATTCCGGTTGCGCGCGTTGTAAACCGTCCTGCGGGTGCCCCGCCGTCGGCGCCGTTGGCCATTCGACGAACCGAGCGTTATGAAAAGTCGACCCGCACCAAGGGGCGGGCCGAACCGGCGGGGCGAACCCAATCGACATGACCCGACTTCCGCTCCTCACGGCGGTGGCGATCGTCGTATGTACCGCCGTCCTTACGACCGCGGGTCCTGCACGTGCCACCCAGACCGTCGGCTTCGAACCGATCTCCGCCTACGCCGGCGTCTTGCGGACGATCAACCCGCAGTTGCAGATCGGCGAGAGCCGCGCCTACGCCCGCGAAGTGCTCGCGAACGCCAAGCGCACGAAGCTCGACCCGCGCATGATCATGGCGATCGTGACCGTTGAGTCGCACTGGAAGAAAGACGCGCTCTCGCGCGTCGGAGCACGCGGCCTCGGCCAGCTGATGCCCCATACGGCAGCCGAACTCGGCGTCGATCCCCGCAATCCCAATCAAAACCTAGCGGGCACCTCGAGCTACCTACGCTTTCTGCTCGACCGTTTCCACGCGGCCGCAGATCCGGCACGCTTTGCTATCGGCGCCTATAACGCCGGTCCCAACGCCGTCTCGCGCGCCAACGGCATCCCGCACATCGCCGAGACCCAGACCTACGTCAAGCGCGTGCTCCGCGTGTGGGAAAACCTCAATTCGCGGATCGCTCGGGTCTTCAACCTCCCGCCGAGCGAGCCGGTAAAGAAACTGGCCTCGGCAGCCCCTACCCCCGACGCGGCCTATTGGCGAGTCGAGGCGCCGGCTCCGGTGAAAGCCTCGCCCGAAGCTCTCAGTCCCGCGGCCTCGCCGGTATCGCCCGCTGGAGATCAGCCCTAGAAACAGTTCCCGAAATTTAATAGAACAACGAAGGCTCGCAGTCGAGTACCCCATAAATGAAGAATTCATGAGAATACGCTGGGAGCGAGTGATCTCCATCGGGATTTTGACCGCAGCCGCTTCATTGCCGGCGCTTGCCGTTGCGAGCACCGTGCCGAGCGCACCCGAACGCGTTTCCACCGCCATCAGCTCGGATCTTCGCGCAACGATCGACCGTGCGATCGGCAACCAGCGCCCCGCCGGCGCAACCTACGCGAACCGCCGCGGCGAAATTGTTAGCCCCCATGCCGCCGCCGCAACCGGCGTGCCGCGCGTGCACTTCACGCTGCTCGGCTCTAGCCTGATCGCATCGTCGATCAACAAGCGACTGCGCGGCATCTTCGGCCAGCACGACGCGACCAAAACCTCGAGACTCACGCCGACCAATCAGCGGTAATTCGTCGCACCGGGAAAGTCGAGCCGACCGATGCGCCGTCGAAGAAATCCCAGGTGACGAGTACGTCGCCGCTTTCCGGTTCCAGCAAACACATGGCGACCAAATCCAGCGGCTGTGACGTGCGCACGATCGACGTCCCCGTCGGCAACGTCGCGATCGCGACGTTGCACGTACCGCTCAGTTCGTAGGCGCGCGCGACCGGCATCGTCTGCGCTTCGAACGCACGCGTGCGCTTGATTCCAAGCGGAAGTCCTAAACATACGATTACACATAGTAGCAGTCTCTTGCTGAATTCGGATTTCGCCCAATATGCGGAAGTTTCCGGGCGATAAGAACGCACGCTGGAATGACGAACACGCCGAAACTGAGTCAAGTTGACCGGACGCGGAACGCATGGTCAAATTTGGGAGGCGAACAGCTACTTTGTATCCCTAGCACTGAACGGCGGCGGTAAACGCCTCCTGGGTCACCAGCCGCGCGCGCTAGCGGGCGGATGGGCTCGTGGAGACGCTCGGCGCGTTCGGAGCGCGCGGTGAACTCGGCGTGCTCGGCACACTTTCCGGCGCAATCGATCCGGGGCTCGGCATCGCCGTGCCCTTTGCGGCGGGCGAACCGGACGCAGCCGCACTCGGCGACGGCGATGCGGGAATTGGTGTCGCGGCGTAGACCGCAAAGACATACATCTTATTTGCAACGAGTTTCAAATCGGACGCCGTGGGTTGAAATGCAACGTGCACAGGCCCCGGCGTCGGCGAACCAGTCGCGACCGGTAACGCGCTGCCGCTCGGCTTCGGCGAGGGCTTCGGTGTTGCGGTCGGCAGCGTGCTCGTCGGCATCGTTGTGGGCGCCGCGGTCGCAAGATCGAGTTCCGCTGCGGCCAGACGATAGTAATGCACTTTTTCAGTTGGGTCGAAGAGCGCGAGTCCGAACTGCGGATTTTTCCCGAGCGCCGTGACCTCAGCCGCGGGCACGTCGAATGCGAAGCGCGGATACTGATCGAGCGTGACGTCTTTGGTCGACTGCAATGCAACGAAGAGCAGCGGCTTCGGATACGGGCCTTTGGCTTTCGTTTTTTTCTTGCCGTTCTGAAGTTCGTCGAAAAGCGGTCCGCCTTCGGGCGCGACGAGTGAGGTCGTCACCGAGATCGTAATCGGCGACGACGATGGTGCGGGCGTCGGTGCATGAAATGCAACGGTGCCGCCGATGCCGCCGATCGCGGGGAGCGGCTGAACCCCGGACGCGTACGTAACCGCGGCGCTCGCCGCTTTTGGCGATGACGAAGCGGCCGGCTGCGTCACCTGTGCGATTGCATTCTGCGACGCACCGGGAAGCGGCGGCAGCGAGGTCTGCCCGCCGCCGCCGATGTTACCGGAGCAGGCGGCGATAGCCGCGCAAAAGCCGAGAGCGATCAAAAGTACCGGGCGCATCTTCACAAAAAAGCGCTTACGCGCGCGGCAAGCCTAATCCCCCGCGCTCACCGCTTCCGCCGCTGGAACGTACACTTCGGAGCCGACCGCCTTGAACTCAGCCGATTTCTCGGCCATACCGCGCTCGGCATACTCGCGCACTTCATGCGTGATCTTCATCGAGCAGAAATGAGGCCCGCACATCGAACAGAAGTGCGCGACCTTCGCGCCTTGCGCGGGCAACGTCTCATCGTGATAGGAGCGCGCCGTTTCGGGATCGAGCGCAAGATTGAATTGGTCTTCCCACCGAAATTCAAACCGCGCCTGCGAGAGCACGTCATCCCAATGTCGAGCGTGCGGGTGCCCTTTGGCAACGTCGGCCGCGTGCGCAGCAATCTTATATGCAATCACGCCGTCTTTAACGTCTTGCTTGTCCGGCAAACCAAGGTGTTCTTTGGGCGTCACGTAGCACAGCATCGCGGTCCCATACCAGCCAATCATCGCAGCGCCGATGGCACTGGTGATGTGATCGTACCCTGGCGCAATATCGGTCGTTAGCGGCCCCAGGGTATAGAACGGCGCCTCATGGCACTTCTCGAGTTGCCGATCCATATTCTCTTTGATGAGATGCATCGGCACGTGACCGGGGCCCTCGATCATGACCTGAACGTCATGCTTCCACGCAATCTGCGTCAGCTCGCCCAGCGTATCGAGCTCGCCGAACTGCGCCTCATCATTGGCATCGGCCGTACACCCCGGCCGAAGCCCATCCCCAAGGGAAAAACAAACGTCGTACGCCTTCATGATCTCGCAAATGTCTTCGAAGTGCGTATACAAAAAGTTCTCTTGATGATGCGAGAGACACCATTTTGCAAGAATCGCTCCACCACGCGAAACGATGCCCGTGACGCGCTTCGCGGTCAAGGGAACATAGCGCAGCAACACACCGGCATGAACGGTAAAATAATCGACGCCTTGCTCCGCCTGCTCGATGAGCGTATCGCGATAAATCTCCCAGGTAAGGTCTTCGGCTTTCCCATCAACTTTTTCGAGCGCCTGATAGATCGGAACGGTCCCGATCGGCACGGAAGAATTCCGCAGAATCCACTCGCGCGTTTCATGAATGTTCTTCCCGGTCGAAAGATCCATGACGGTATCGGCACCCCAACGCGTTGCCCAAGCCATCTTCTCGACTTCTTCTTCGATCGAGGATGAAATCGCAGAATTCCCGATATTCGCATTGATCTTCACGAGAAAACCGCGCCCGATAATCATCGGCTCGGTCTCGGGATGATTGATATTCGTCGGAATCACCGCCCGCCCGCGAGCAACTTCAGAGCGCACGAACTCCGGTTCACAATTCTCACGAATCGCAATGAATTCCATCTCGGGCGTAATCTCGCCGCGCCGAGCATAGTGCATCTGCGAAACATTGGCACCAGATTTGGCCTTACGCGCACGACGATTCGTCGTAAACCGCAAAGCATCCAACTCATGCATCGACTCGCGAGCAACCCGATACACCGACGAAGGCCGTTCGAGCTCAACAGTATCCCCACGCTCGGCAATCCAAACCGAACGAAGCGGAGCAACGCCGGACCGAACGTCAATCGAAGTATCGGGATCGGTATACGGCCCCGACGTATCGTAAACGGTATGCGTCTCACCATTACTGAGCGCAATCGCACGCATTGGAACAAGAATATCAGGCCGCGACCCCTGCGCGTACACCTTACGCGACCCAGGAAAGGGCGTACGCGTAATCGTCTCATTGGTCGGGGTCGTCATCTCGGCCATACAGTTCTCCAAGCGAAGCTGCGAAGAACGGGAAGGCGGACCCTGAGCAGCGTTCCCTACGCCGGAATAACCCGGATCAGGTTCACGGTCGGTGAAACGCGCAAGTGCGCCATCACCCTCTCAGCCCAGTTAACCGGGCTCCCGTAGCATTGAACGTAGAGCCTACGCCCGAACCAAGAGAAAGTCAAATAAGCCAGCCGGCGAGTCGCGAAGCGACAAGCGATCCACAAACGGTCCCAGGCGAACCAACGATAGTGCCAGGGCGCGGGTGGGGGGGGGGGGTGGTGACAGTGGGGCGTGTGAGCTTTTTGCGAAGGCAGGATGCCGAGAGCAAAAAGTCACCGAGTAGAAAATTGACATGGGTGTCGATTTTCGGACGTCCCCACCGTCACCACACCCCCACCCGCGCCAAGCCACAATCTAAGAAAAATCGCCCAGCCAACCGGCCAGGCGATCGAGAAAACGACGATTAGCGGGCGCTACTTATCATCATCGACGGCACGCGTAGAAACCAGATTCTTGTAGTACTCGAGATTATACGAGTGACCATTGTAGTTCTGAAGCGGCGAACGAACCGATCGCACCGATCGCGCGTTACTCGAAGTCTGCGTCACGAACCCAAACGCAGCCGGAATCGGCTTGCGGTTGTAGTCGAACATCGAGCTAAGATCGTCGGCAACCGCATCACGCTGGCCAAGCGAACCAAGGCCCCAGTCCTTTTCGATGTATGCGGAAGTCCAGACGCATCAAGCGGCGGTGCAACGTGATCGTACCAGCCCCCCGAGTCATCCCACGTCACGAGGATTGCGGTGTTGTTGTAATACGGGGATTCATGCAAGCGCCGGCGGCGTGATGTACGAAACGCTCGGCAGCGTGCGGTTCTCGATGTCGGTGGAGAAATCGAACGGCGAGGTCGAGACGTTCTTATTCCAGTCAGAGCCGAAGCGAATGTGCTTGACGGCATCGTAAGCGCTGATCCCGCCATCGGCCGTCCCGACTTTCCCGGTGTAATATTTCCACGAAACGTTTTTGGCATCGAGCAAATCGCCGAGTGTCTGATAGTCGTAGCACGGCGGTCCACCGGGCGCAGCGAGCGTTTCGGACCCGGCGACGAACGACGGCGCAGTCGCACCGGCGGAGGAGTCGCAACCCCAGATTTTCGGATTCGAGGAGTCGCTCGGATTATTGCCGGCGATCGTCTGCGCGGCGATCAGCGATTGGTGACCGGGGAACGACGGAACTTGCTTGGATGCGAACATGTCGTCTGCAAGGCCATAAATCGAGGCGAGCGAGAAGTACGGTACCGTCTCATTCGAGGGAACGTAGCCGAGGGCAACCCCGGCGGGCGGCTTCGGCGCTAGCGCGGGGTTGTAATCGATCTGATCTTGGTCGAAGCCGTTCATGGCGCCGGCGTTATATTCTTTTTGCAGATTTTCGTGCGTGTGACTCGGATCGTACGGCACTTCGAACGGCACCGGCGCGAGCGGCACGGTCGTTCCGGCCGACGTCATCGCGGTCTTGCTGACGTTGGCGCCCGGAAAGCCGTAAAAGAGGTTGTCCATCGTGCGATTTTCTTGAATCACGACGATGACATGTTGAATCGGGCTGCCCGCGACGGGCGCGGCCGTCGGGATTCCGCCGACGGTAGCGGTTGGGGCGGGTGCTGGTAGCGGCGAGGATGACGACCCTCCGCTGCAGCCGACGATGGTCAGGGCGGCGAATGCCAAAAGCGACGCGCGCAGGAGATGCTCGTTGTTCAACACATCGTGATACGCATTGCAAGTTAAATTGGAGTTATGATCTGCTTATTCGGCCCTTAACATCGTGATTCGCGCGTACGGCGTCCTCGTACTCGCGCAGTTCGCGATCGGTGCCGCCGCGATCTTCGCACGCTACGCGTTGCTGGGTTCGGGACCCGCGTGGGCGTCCGCTTTACGTCTTGCGATCGCGTCGATCCCGCTGGTTGCCATCGCCGCGCTCCGCGGTGCATTTCGTGGTGGCGATCGCGCGACGGACGGACGCCTCATCCTTGCCGGCATTTTGCTCGGCTTGCATTTCGCAACGTGGATCGATTCGCTGCGCTACACGACGGTCGCGATCTCGACGCTGCTCGTAACGACGTCACCGGTGTGGACGGAATTTATCGACCGCCGGAAACGACGCGGTTCGTTGCGCATTCGCACGCTTGCCATCGGTATTGCGCTCGTCGGGGTTGCCGTCGTTGTCGGCTGGCCGAGCGCGGCGGGCAGCGACCCACTGCGCGGGGCGATCTTGGCGCTCGTCGGCAGTGCGGCGATCGCGGGCTATCTCACGATCGTACAGCGGATCGGTGAATCACCCCAGCGCAGCGCACGCTACTCGACGATGGGAATCGTCGGTCGCACGTATCCGGTCGCCGCAATCGCGGTCGGCATCTGGGCACTCATCAGTCACGACCGATTCCCGCAGCTCTCGGACACTACCGCGTGGGGTGGTATTCTTGCAATGGCGCTCATCTCGCAGATGCTCGGCCATACGGCACTCAACGCCGCACTGCGCACGCTAACGTCAACGATCGTGGCGATGACGACGCTACTGGAACCGATCGTTGCGGCACTCTTCGCCGCGTGGCTCTTCAGCGAACGCCTGAGCCCGTTCACGACCATCGGTGGCGTCCTCGTGCTCGCCGGGATCGCGCTTTTGGTGCGCGAGGAAGGTCGCGCGCCTTAGTCGGAGAGGTAGCTGAGCACGCGCAGTACTTCGGCAACACTCCAGGCTTGCGCGATCGTGCCGCGGGCCGCGAATGGCGGTTCCGCATCGAAGATTTCGCCGATCGATCCGAGGCCGTAGTTCGCGAGCTCGCCCAAGAGCGGGAGGACGAACGAACGTGCGAGTTCGCGGTCTCCATGCACGTGGTAGTGCGCGGAGGCGAACGGGCCGATCAGCCAGCCCCAGACCGTGCCTTGGTGGTAGGCCCCGTCGCGTGCGTGCACGTCGCCGAGATACTGCGGTACGTATGCGGAATCGCGGGGCGAGAGACTGCGCAAACCACGCGGGGTCACGAATTCTTTTCCGCAGACATCGACGATCGCGTGCTGCTGCTGCGGCGTGAGCGGGCTTGCATGCAGTGAGACTGAAAAAATGGCGTTTGGGCGCAACGTTGCATCGTTGCCACTCGGTCCGTCGAGCACGTCGTATGCGTAGTCACCGTTCCAGTAGCGCGCAAAACCGGCGCGCGTTTTCTCGGCAAGCGCGCGAAACAGCGCGCTCGGGCGGTCGACCAACTGCGAGAGATGCTCGAGCGTGCGGAGTGCCGCATACCACAGGGCATTGATCTCGATCGGTTTTCCGATGCGCGGTGTCACGACCCACTCGCCGACTTTCGCATCCATCCAAGTTAATTGCACGCCGGCCTCGCCGCCGCGCACGAGCCCGTCGCTTGCATCCATCACGATACCGTAGCGCGTGCCGTTTTTATACGCGTCGACGATTTCGCGCAAGGTCGGATAGAGTTCGACGGCAAGATCGCGATCGTTCGTCGCCGCCACATACGCGCGCACCGCCTCGATATACCAGAGCGATGCATCGAAGGTGTTGTATTCGGGCGGATCGCTTCCGTCGGGAAACCGGTTGGGGATCATGCCGCCGTCGACGTAACGCGCGAACGTTCGCAGAATCGTGCGCGCCACGTCGTGGCGGCCGGTCGCAAGCGTGAGCCCGGGCAGCGCGATCATTGTATCGCGGCCCCAGTCAGCGAACCAGTGATAACCCGCGATCACCGTCTTGCCGACGCTGCGATCGGCGAGGGGCCGGTCAACGACGAACGCATCTGCAGCGATCGCAAGCGCCCGCAGTTGCGGATCGTTCACACCGCAAGCACACCGTTCGTCAAGCGCTCGACGCTCTTCCACGATCGAATTCGCACCCGGCGTTTCGCCATCGCCGAGTGCAAGCGTCACGCCGAGCTGCCCTTGCGGTGCGATCGTCGCGCGAAACGAACCGACCATCGGATGATCTTCTTCCGCTTCCAGGCCGCGTTCGCGTTCGCGCTCGAGTTCGAAGGCGCGATACCAATCGGCCGAAGTCGACCACTCCGCGTCCGCGCGCACGGCGAGGCTCGCGCCGAGGGACGGCAACACGACGCGCACGCCGCCGGGGATGAGGTCGCTTGCAAAAACGCGGCCGTCTTGGCGGCTCGTTCCGTGATGATCGCGGTCGTTTGCCAGGACGCGCACGTCCAGCGTCGCGGGTTCGTCCGCGCGTTCGAGCGCGTACACAAGAGCGGTCACGTTTGCGCCCGGCTGCATCGTTAGCGTCACCGAAAAGACCGCGTCTCCGAGCGTGTACGTCCACGTCGCGATATTTCCATCGAGCGCGAACGATTCGAGCAGTGTATAGCCGTGGGGCGAGACGCTGCCATCGGCCCAGACATTGGTGCCCAGTTCATACCGGACGCCGCAGTAGGTGAGCACGGCTTCGAGCTTGGGCACGATCAGGTGCCGCCCCGCCGGCGGCGAGGTCGCGGCAACAAGCAGCCCATGATAACGCCGGGTCAGGGTTCCGGCGACCGTCCCGGACGCGTACCCCCCGATGCCGTTTGGGACGAGCCACTCCCGTGCCTCAGCCGCATTTCGATCCTGGGTCACCTCGCGGCCCAAGCGCACCACACCGGCTTCCATATGGACGGCACTTTCGCACATGGGACGGGGGTCCCATCCGCAGAGTCGCGTACTTGCTTGGTCAATGGATTGGCTCGGCGGCGGAGATAACGCTAACCCCGAACGGCAACGCATCGCGGCCGCAAGTAAACGGACCGAGCACTGGCGGCGTTGGGGACCCTACCTGAGCGATCGCCAGTGGGGAACCGTACGCGAGGATTACTCGCCCTACGGCAACGCCTGGGAATATTTCCCATTCGACCACGCGATCGCACGCACGTATCGCTGGGGTGAAGACGGGCTCTTCGGGATCAGCGACAACCACCAGCGTCTGTGCTTTTCAACGGCGCTTTGGAACGGCGCCGATCCGTTTTTAAAAGAGCGGCTCTTCGGCCTCACCGGCAATCAAGGCAATCACGGCGAGGACGTCAAGGAATACTACTATCACCTCGACAACACGCCGTCGCACTCGTACATGAAGGCGCTCTACAAATACCCGCACGCCGCCTTTCCGTACGAGCGATTACTCGAGGAAAACCGCAATCGCGGACGCGCGGATCGTGAATTCGAACTCTTCGATACGGGCATCTTCGAGAACGACGCATATTTCGATGTGACGATCGAATACGCGAAGAAGTCGATCGACGATATCCTCATTCGCATTACCGCGACGAATCGCGGAAAAGTCCTCGCACCGCTCCATATCGTGCCGCAGTTCTGGTACCGCAACGAGTGGTCGTGGAAGTCCGGCGTCGAGAAGCCCTCGCTGATGAAAATGCCGGACGGCGGGCTGCGCGCGCACCATCCGACGCTCGGCGAATACTGGATCTATACCGACGGCGCGGGCGAGGCACTCTTCACCGAGAATGAAACGAATTACGAACGCGTCTTCGGCGCGAGCAATCCGACGCCGTACCGGAAAGACGGCATCGACTGCTATGTCGTGCGCGGCCAAAAGAGCGCCGTCAACCCCGCACAGTCCGGCACGAAGATGGCCTTTCACTACGCATTCGATCTTGCGCCCGGCGAGACGAAGACGGTGCGCCTGCGCCTGAGCGATAAGAGTAAAATCGCGCGCCCGATCGATACATCGTTCGATACGACCTTCGAGCAGCGAGCGAATGAGGCCGATCGCTTCTATCACGCGCTCAACCCGTACAAGATGGATGAGGAGAGCCGCATCGTGCAGAGGCGCGCGTTCGCGGGCCTCTTGTGGAGCAAGCAATTCTACAACTACGTCGTACGCGATTGGCTCGAAGGCGATCCGCTCATGCCGCCGCCGCCCAAAGAGCGCTTGCACGGACGCAACAGCAACTGGCGGCATCTCTATAACGACGATATTCTCTCGATGCCCGATAGTTGGGAATATCCGTGGTACGCCTCCTGGGATCTCGCCTTCCACGTGATTCCGCTTGCGATGATCGATCCGGAGTTCGCCAAACGCCAGCTCGTGCAGCTCACGCGCGAGTGGTACATGCATCCCAACGGTCAGATTCCCGCCTACGAGTGGGCGTTCGGCGATGTGAATCCGCCCGTGCACGCATGGGCCGCGATGCGCGTCTACAAGATCGAGCAAAAGATGTACGGCTACGGCGACGTCTTCTTCCTCGAACGCGTCTTTCAAAAATTGCTGCTCAATTTCACGTGGTGGGTGAACCGCAAAGACGCGCACGGCAACAACGTCTTCCAAGGCGGGTTCCTCGGGCTCGACAATATCGGCGTCTTTGACCGTAGCGCCGTCTTACCGACGGGCGGACATCTCAATCAGGCCGACGGCACGAGTTGGATGGGCGTCTACTCGCTCAACATGCTCGCAATCGCGCTCGAACTCGCGCGTCACAATCCGGTGTATGAAGATATCGCCTCAAAATTCTTCGAGCACTTTCTCTATATCGCCGATGCGATGAATTCATTGGGCGACGATGAGACGGGACTCTGGGATGAGGAAGACGGGCTCTACTACGATCAGCTCATCTTGCCCGATGCGACGCGCATCCCGCTCAAAGTGCGTTCGCTCGTCGGCCTCGTGCCGCTCTTCGCAATCGAAACGCTCACCCCCGACATGCTCGCGGCGCTGCCACGCTTCAACAAGCGCCTCAACTGGTTCATCGCGAACCGCCCGGAGCTGAGCGAGAACGTCGCGTGCATGGATATGGACGGCATCGAAGATCGTCGTCTGCTTGCGATCGTGACGCCCGAACGCTTGCGCCGCATCCTCGAGCGCTTCTTGAGCGAAGACGAGTTTCTGAGCCCCTTCGGCTTACGTTCGATCTCGAAGTACCACAAAGAGCACCCGTACGTGCTGCAAGTCGGCGGCGCGCGCTTCCAAGTCGACTACGAGCCGGCGGAGTCGACCAGCGGTCTCTTCGGCGGCAACTCCAACTGGCGCGGTCCGGTGTGGTTCCCGCTCAACTATCTCTTTATCGAAGCGCTGCAGAAATTCCACTGGTATCTGGGTGACGGTTTCAAGCTGGAATATCCGAGCGGTTCGGGCCAGGAGCACACGCTCTGGGAAGTGGCGCAAGATCTCTCGCGCCGAATGACCGCACTTTTTCTTCCGGGAGCCGACGGCGCGCGACCCTGCTACGGTACCAACAAAACGTTTCAAAACGACCCGCATTGGAACAACTTACTTGTCTTCCATGAATTTTTCAATGGAGATACGGGCGAGGGGCTCGGGGCCTCGCACCAAACCGGCTGGACGGGATTGGTCGCCAAACTCGTCCAGCAATACGCCGAATATGCCGAGAGCGACAAGCCGCCGCTCGAATGGGATTTTGAAGTGCCACTCTTCGGTCATCCAGTTCTGTGAAGGCCTACGACGTTATCGTGATCGGCAGTGGCCAAGGGGGCTCGCCGTTTGCCAACAAGCAGGCGAAGGCGGGAAAGCGCGTCGCGCTTTTCGAGAAACACGCGCTCGGCGGGACGTGCGTGAACACCGGTTGCACGCCCTCGAAAGCGTTTCTTGCCTCCGCCCACCGCGCCGGCCGCGCGCGCCTGGGTGCGAAGTTGCACGTACACGCCGACGTGCGCGTGGATTTCCCGGCAGTTATGGAGCGCGTGCGCGGGCTCGTCGGCGAGTGGCGCGGCGGCGTCGAAAAACATCTTGCCGAAAGCGCGGTGGATGTCGTCATGCACGAAGCGTCATTTGCCGATTCTACGACGGTCATTGCGAACGGCGAGGCCTATACGGCCCCCGTGATCGTGATCGACACCGGTGGACGTCCGAGTGTGCCGCCGATCGATGGTCTCGCGGGGACGCCGTACTTCACGAGCGACAACTTCTTCACGCAGACGTCGCTGCCCAAGCGCCTCGCCGTGATCGGCGGCGGATACATCGGGCTCGAACTCGGGCAAGGTATGGCGCGCTGCGGGGCAGCCGTGCACATCATCGAAACGGCTCCGCGTCTGCTCGCGCGCGAGGAAGCGGAGGTGAGCGCGGTGCTCGAAGCGGCCTTGATCGCCGATGGAATGACTATCCGACACGACGCCAAAATTGCGCGCGTGGCGCACGACGGCATGGTCTTCACGATCACGTTTGACGACGGTACGACACATCAATCCGAGGCGCTGCTCGTCGCGACCGGTCGCACGCCAAACGTTCCCCACGGCGCGACCTTCGACGTGCAGAGCAACGGCACGATCAAAATTGACGACCGTTTCGCAACGAGCGTGCCGGGCATCTATGCAATCGGCGATGTGGCGGGACAGCCGCAATTCACGCACGTCTCGTGGGAAGATTTCCGCCGACTCGACGGCATTCTCTCCGGCGAATCGCGCACACGTAACGATCGCGTGCTCGCGTACGCCGTCTTTACCGATCCGCAAGTCGGCCGCGTCGGGATGACGCTTGCCGATGCGATCGCCGCCGGGCACGATGCCCAAGCCGTGACACTACAACTCGAAGACGTTGCGCGCGCGATCGAATGGGCGGAAACCGATGGTTTCTATCGCATCGTTGTCGACCGCAAAACGGAAAAAATGCTCGGCGCGACGCTCGTCGGCTATGAGACGGGCGAACTCGTACATGTGATTCTCGCGCACATGGAAGCGGGATCGACATGGCGCACGCTGGAGCGCTCCGTGCACATCCATCCGACCTACGCCGAGGGACTGCCGACGCTGGTTCGTCAACTGGTATGATAGAACCCGACGCGCGCACCGGCGCCGTCGTAAGCGGCAACGAAAACGATGCCTTCTCGTACCTAGGTATGCACGAACGTCCCGACGGCTCGCTCGTCGTTCGCGCGTTCATCCCCAAAGCAACCGGCATCGCGGTGATCGATGCGGACGGCAACGTCGTTGCGAATCTCGCGCGCCTGCATCTCGAGGGTTTTTTCGCCGGCCCCGTACCGAAGCGCGTCGTCTATCGTCTGCGCATCGCGAGCGGAAACGAACGCGTCGACATCGAGGACCCCTATCGTTTCGGTCCGGTCGTCGGCGAACTCGATGCATACTTGATCGCATCGGGGCGGCACCTCGATCTCTATCGCGTACTCGGCGCCCACCCGCGCACGATCGACGGAGTGCCGGGCGTCACGTTCGCCGTGTGGGCACCCAACGCTCGGCGTGTCAGCGTAGTCGGCGATTGGAATGGCTGGGACGGACGCGTACACGTGATGCGCTTGCGACGCGAATGTGGCGTGTATGAAATATTCTTGCCGCACGTCCCGGTCGGCAGCCGCTATAAATTCGAGATCGTCGGCGAAGACGGCACGCTGCTCGCGCTCAAAGCCGATCCCGTCGCCTTTGCCGCCGAGATGCGTCCCAACAACGCCTCGATCGTCGTCGACGATTCCACGTATCCGTGGAACGATACGGCGTGGATGCAAGCGCGCGGCGAACGGAATAGCTTTCGCTCGCCGATCTCGGTCTATGAAGTTCACGCGGGCTCGTGGCGGCGCGGTGACGGCGACCGGTTTCTCACATATCGGGAGCTTGCTGCCGAACTGATCCCCTATGTGGTCGAGATGGGCTTCACCCACATCGAGCTCTTGCCGATCACCGAACATCCCTTCGATGGGTCGTGGGGCTATCAAACCACCGGCATGTTCGCGCCGACGAGTCGCTTCGGCTCGCCCGACGACTTCCGCGAGTTCGTCGATGCGGCCCACGCGGCGGGTCTAGGCGTGTTACTCGATTGGGTACCGGGGCATTTTCCCGTTGACGCCTTTAGCCTCGGCTACTTCGATGGAACGCATCTCTACGAGCACGCCGATCCGCGCAAGGGCTTTCACGAGGAATGGGGCACGTACGCGTACGCGCTCGGCCGCACGGAGATCGACAACTTCCTCATCGCAAGCGCCCTATATTGGTTGCGCGAATTTCACATCGACGGTCTGCGCGTCGACGCCGTCTCCTCAATCGTGTATCTCGATTACTCACGCGAAGCGGGTGCCTGGATTCCCAACATCTACGGCGGCAACGAGAACCTCGAGGCAACCGCATTCTTACGACGCTTCAACGAGACCGTCTATCGCGAAGTCGAGGGCATCCTCACCGTCGCCGAAGAGTCGACGTCGTGGCCCAACGTAAGCGCCCCGACATCGCTTGGCGGACTCGGCTTCGGCTTCAAGTGGAACATGGGCTGGATGCACGATACGCTCGCGTTTTTCCAGCGCGATCCGATGCATCGCGGCTACCATCTTAACGACATCAGCTTCGGCCTCGTCTACGCATTCACCGAGAACTACATGTTGCCGCTCTCGCACGATGAAGTCGTGCATGGGAAAGGCTCGCTCATCGACCGGATGCCGGGTGGCGAGTGGGAGCAGTTTGCGAACTTGCGTTTGCTCTTTGGCTTGATGTTCGCGCACCCGGGCAAGAAACTAATCTTCATGGGCGGAGAATTCGGACAACGTGCGGAGTGGAATGCCGCGCACGCGCTCGACTGGTACGTGCTCCAGTACGCACCGCACGCGGGTGTAAAGAAACTCGTTGCCGATTGCAACGCGCTCTACCGGACGCTCGCGCCGCTCCACCGCCGCGATAAAGAACCGGCCGGATTCGAGTGGATCACGTATGAGGATCGCGCGAATGCCGTGGTCGCGTTCGTACGCTGGGACGATCGCAGTGCGAGCCCGGTCCTTGCGGTCTTCAATACGAGCGGCGTGCGCATCGACGACTATCGCCTGGGCGTGCCGCGCGCCGGCTACTGGCGCGAGATTCTCAACACCGATGCCTCGCTTTACGGCGGTCGCAACGAGGGCAACGCCGGCGGCGCACACACCGAGGCGATTCACGCACACGGGCGCGATCAATCGGTATCCCTCACCCTGCCCGCGCTCTGTGCGCTCTGGTTTTCGCTATGATCTCGCGTGCCGTGATGGAATCCGGGCTGCACTATCCGCTCGGTGCAACGTGGGATGGGAAGGGCGTCAACTTTGCGCTCTTCTCCGCGCACGCCGAACGCGTCGAACTCTGCGTCTTTGATGCGCGCGGATGCCGCGAGCTCCATCGCATCGTGCTACCCGAATATACCGACGAAGTTTGGCACGGGTATTTGCCCGAAGCGCGGCCAGGTCTGTTATACGGTTATCGCGTCTACGGTCCGTACGATCCGCACAACGGCCATCGCTTCAACGGACACAAGTTGCTCGTCGATCCGTATGCGAAGGCGCTCGCCGGCGCGATTCGCTGGAGCGACGCGCACTTCGGCTACCGCATCGGCAGCCGACACGGCGATCTTTCGTTCGACCGTCGTGACAACGCCTCGGGAATGCCCAAGTGCGTCGTGGTCGATACCGCCTTCACGTGGGGCGACGACCGGCGACCGAACGTGCCGTGGTCGCAGACGATTTTTTACGAACTGCACGTCAAAGGCTTCACCGTACTCCATCCCGAGGTTTCACCGGCACTGCGCGGGACCGTCGGCGGCCTGACTTCACCTGCGGTGATCGAGTATCTGCAGAAGATGGGCGTTACGTCGGTTGAACTGCTTCCGGTGCAGGCGTTCGTGGATGACCGGTATCTCGTTGAGAAGCGGTTGCGCAACTATTGGGGCTATAACACGCTGGGCTTCTTCGCGCCCGATCCGCGCTATCTCAACGCCGACCCGAACGAATTCAAATCGATGGTTAAACATCTGCACGGCGCGGGGATCGAAGTGGTCCTCGATGTTGTATACAACCACACCGCCGAGGGCAATGAGGCCGGTCCCACGCTCTCGTTCCGCGGGATCGACAACGCGTCGTACTATCGTCTCGCCGAGGACAAGCGCTACTATGACGACGTCACGGGCTGCGGCAACACGCTCAACACCATGCGCCCGCGCGTCCTGCAACTTGTGACAGATTCGCTGCGGTACTGGGTCGAAGAAATGCACGTTGACGGCTTTCGGTTCGACCTTGCGACGGCACTCGCGCGCGAAAACCACGGGTACGACCGCAACGCCGCGTTCTTCAAAGCGATCGCGCAAGACCCGGTCCTCTCACGCGTCAAGATGATCGCCGAGCCGTGGGATTTGGGTCCAGGCGGCTATCAAGTCGGCAATTTCCCGCCGGGCTGGTCGGAGTGGAACGGCAAGTATCGCGATACCCTACGCCGCTTTTGGAAAGGCTCTGATGACATGCTGCCGGAGCTAGCTTCGCGCCTCGCGGGGTCGAGCGACCTCTTCCAACACCACGGACGGCGCCCGTACGCTAGCGTCAACTTCATTACGGTTCACGACGGCTTCACGCTGAGGGACCTCGTGAGTTACAACGACAAACACAACGATGTCAACCTCGAAGACAATCGCGATGGTACGGATGACAATCAGAGCTGGAACTGCGGTGCCGAAGGACCGACCGACGACGAGGAGATCGCTCGTCTGCGCGAGCGGCAAAAGCGCAACATGCTCGCAACGCTCTTTCTTTCACTCGGTGTTCCGCTCTTGACGGCAGGCGATGAGTTCGGCCGCACGCAGAACGGCAATAACAACGCGTACTGTCAAGACAACGCGATCGGATGGATCGATTGGAGCGCGCGCACGCCTAGCGACCTTGCACTCATGGAGTACACCTCACTCCTCATTCGCCTGCGCAAAGCCCATCCGGCGTTCAAGCGCACGACTTTTTTCCACGGTCTCGAGCGTCCGGGCGGCAACAAAGACATCATGTGGTTCACCTCGGAGGGCAACGAGATGACACCCGCTGATTGGGGCATGAACCTGCGCACGATCGGGCTCTTTTTCGGCGCCGAACCGCTCTTCGCGATGCTGCTCAACGCGCACGAAGGCGATGTGAGGTTCACCCTCCCGAGTAAGGACGGCATCAACTGGCGTCTCGTGATCGACACGGCCGCCGAAGCCGACGGCGTGCGCCCATCTTCACTCGATGAGGGGCAAAGGTATACGCTACGACACCGGTCGCTGGCGGTTTTCTCAGGCCGACCAAAATGATCGCGGGCGAAATCGTCGAGATCGCGGCGCTCCTGGCCGGAATCGAGCCCGCGTTTCAGGATGCCTACGGCGGCGAGTACGTGGTCTCGCTTGAGACCAAACGCGCGCTGCTCGACGCGCGCGCGGGGCATCTCGCGGTCCACGATCGACTCGTCGCGCCGACCGTCGTCGCCTACGAGAACGAACCGATCGAAGTGTGGTTTTACGAGGGCGCGCAAACGTACACGCTCACGACTGAAGACGGCTCGCTCACTTATGACGGACGCGTCGAATCGGCGCCAGTGCGTATCGCCGACGCCCTGCCGCTGGGATACCACACGCTTGCCGTGCGCGGCGCCGGCGATACGACCGCGCTGTCGACGGTGATCGTCGCGCCGCGCCGGGCGTACGAACCGCAATCGCTGCGCGACGGGCGCGCATTCGGACTTGCCGTGCAACTCTACACGCTACGATCCGAGCGCAATTGGGGAATGGGCGATTTCACTGATCTGCGCGACTTTATCGCGCACGCAAAGTCCATCGGCGCAAGCACGATCGGTATCAACCCGCTCCACGCCCTGGATACGACCGACCCTGAGGCGGGGAGCCCGTACTCGCCAACGAGCCGCTTCTTCTTACACTGGCCGTATATCGATGTCGAGGCGCTGCCGGAATACCTCGCATCAGCCGCCGCGCACGAACTCGTCGCAAGCGCGGGGCTTCAAACGCGGATCGAACTTTTGCGCGCCGCGGTAAGCGTCGACTATCGCGGCGTCACCGCACTCAAGCGCGACGTTCTCGAAATCGTATACCGCGACTTTCGCGCTCGAATCGACGGACCCGATGGGAGCGAACGCACCGCCACGTTTCTTGCCTGGGCGAACGGCGGCGGCGAACTGCTCGAACGGTTCGCGCGCTACGAAGCGCTGACCGAGCGCTTCGTAAGCGACGACTGTCGCACGCGCGGCTGGCTCACGTGGCCGCCCGAGTACCGCGATCCGAGTGGCGAGGCTGTGGCGAGCTTCGCCGCCGAAGCACGCGAACGCATCGACTTTTTCAAATACGTGCAGTTCGCGGCGGAAGAACAGTTCGCGCTTGCAGGCCACGAAGCTCGGGGCCTCGGTATCGGCCTCTACCGCGATCTTGCCGTCGGCGTCGATCCGAACAGCGCCGATGTGTGGTCGCTGCGCGATTCCTATCTCCTCGATGTAAGCGTCGGCGCGCCGCCGGATCCGATGAACGCGCTCGGACAAGACTGGGGTCTACCGCCGCTCGATCCACTCGCACTACGCAGGTCCGGCTATCGGCCGTTCGCCGATCTCTTGCGCTCGAACATGGCACACGCGGGTGCGCTGCGGATCGATCACGTGATGGCGCTTGCCCGCCTTTTCTGGATGCCGCGCGGACGCCCGCCTGCCGAGGGTGCGTATCAGCGCTACGAGATCGACGAGATGACGGCGGTTGTCGCGCTCGAGAGCGTGCGCGCTCAGTGCCTGGTCATCGGCGAAGACCTCGGCACCGTTCCGGCCGGTTTTCGCGAGCGGATGCTCGCCGCAGGCATCTTCTCGTACCGACTCTTGCTCTTCGAACGCGAGTGGGACGGCACGTTTCGGTCCCCCGAAGAGTTCCCGGCGCTCGCGCTCGCAAGCGTCGGCACGCACGATCTCCCGACGCTCCCGGGTTATCTCTTGGGCCGGGACATCGATCTGCGCGAACGTATCGGTCTGATCGGCCCGACCGCAGCCGATGCCGAACGCGCGGCACGCATCGCGGATCGCGAGCAGCTCTTCACTGCACTCGAAACACACGCGGGCCTGGCCGCAAGCGAGACGATCGCGGCGCGCGATGCTTTAAAAAATGCTGAGTCAGAGGCGCACGCGCTCGCGCCCGTGGTTCTTGCGGCGTACCGCTACATCGCGCAAAGCCCGGCAAAACTCATCCTCGTCCAAATCGACGACATCATCGGTGAACGCGATCAAATCAATCTACCGGGGACATTCATACAGTATGCGAATTGGCGACGTAAACTCAGCATGAGCGTCGAAGAAATCGCGATCGACGAACGGTTCAAGCAACTAGGCACGGCACTAGCACCGAGGAGCGCACCGGGATGAAAGCAGTCGTTATGGCCGGAGGAGAGGGCTCGCGTTTGCGTCCGCTCACCTCACGGCGCCCCAAACCCCTCGCGCCGATCGTGAACAAACCCGTGATGGAGCACATTCTCGATCTGCTCCGTCGCCACGGGATCACCGAAGTCGTCGCGACGCTGCATTACCTGGCCGATGAGATCGAAAGTTACTTCGGAGACGGCTCGGCTTTTGGCGTCTCGCTAAAATACGTCGTCGAAGACACGCCGCTCGGAACCGCGGGGGCGGTAAAACTCGCGCAGGACATGCTGCGCGACGATAGTTTCCTCATCATCTCGGGTGACGCGCTCACCGACCTCGATCTAAGCGCAATGCTGCACCACCACCGTTCGACCAAAGCCGATGCGACGATCGCACTGCAGCGCGTCACCAATCCACTCGAATACGGCGTCGTCGTCACCGACGAGCGCGCGCGCATCACGCGCTTTCTCGAGAAGCCATCCTGGGGTGAGATCTTCTCCGATACGATCAACACCGGCATCTATGCCCTGGAGCCTGCGATTCTCGATTACATGGAGTCCGGCCGCAACTACGACTTCTCAAAAGATCTCTTCCCGCGAATGCTGCACGAAGGTAAGTCGCTCCAAGGCTATATCACGACCGACTACTGGTGCGACATCGGCAACCTGCAACAGTATCAGCAGGCAAACATCGATGCCCTCAACGGCAAGGTGCAGATTCAAATGCCCGGCACCGAACATTGGCCGGGGGTGTGGGTCGGCGAGGGGTGCCGCATCGATCCCGCCGCGACGATCGTTGCGCCGGTTGTCCTCGGCAGGAATGTGGTCGTCGCAGAACACGCAGAAATCGGCGGCAACACGACGATCGGCGACTCGGCAATCGTCGGCCGCTACGCGCGCCTGCACCGCGTCGTCGCCTGGGAAGGCAACTACTTCGGCGAGCACGCGACGCTCAACGACTGCACGATCGCGAACAAAAACATCATCAAAGATCACGCCGCAGTGAGCGAAGGTGCCGTTGTCGGCAGTGCGTGTACCATCGGCAGCGGTGCCATCGTGCGTCCGAATATCAAGATGTGGCCGGATAAGAATGTCAGCTCCGGAGCGATCGTCTCGATGTCGCTGATCTACGGAATCAAGTGGCCGGGTTCGCTTTTTGGCGCGACGGGAGTGAGCGGACTCGCCAACGTCGAGATCACGCCGGAATTTGCGATGAAGCTCGGCCAAGCGTTCGGTTCGTATCTCAAGCCGGGGCAAACCGTACTCACCAGCCGCGACGCGCACCCCGCCTCGCGCATCATGAATCGCTGCATCATCTCCGGTCTCCTCAGCGTCGGCTGTGGCGTGGAGGATCTGCAAGCCTATCCGCTGCCGCTCGCGCGTTTTGCAACGCGGGCCGGCGGCGACGGTGCGGTGCACACGCGCGTCTCACCGACCGATCCCAACTCGCTACTCATCGAGCTGCTCGACGGCGGCGGGATCAATGTCGATAAGAACACCGAGCGCAAGATCGAGAACCTCTTTTTCCGCGAAGACTTCCGCCGCACCGCGATGGACGAAGTCGGCCACCTCACCTTTCCGACGCGCCCGCTCGAAAGCTACGCGGGCAGTTTCCTCGAAGCCCTCAAGCCGCTTGCGATCACGGATGCGGGCTTCCGCATCGTCGTCGATTACGCATTCGGCAACGCCGCGATGGTCGTGCCAAAGATTCTCTCGAATCTCCGCGTCGATCTCGTCGCGATCAACGCGTACTACGACGAAGCAAAAGCGCGCACGTTCAAAGCCGATCGCGAACGGTATCTGGAACAACTACGTAACGTCTCGCTCTCACTCGGAGCGAACATGGGCATCCTCTTCGACCACGACGGCGAAACGTTCGCCCTCATCGACGATACCGGACGCGTTATCGAAGGCGATCGGCTGCTCGCGCTCATGACGCTTTGCGTTGCACGCTCGAAGAAGGGCGCACGCATCGCGATGCCCGTCACCGTTCCGAGCGCCATCGAACGTATCGCCGAGGAAAACGGTGCGACGATCGTGCGCACGCGAAGCGACCGCCGTTCGGTCATGGCCTTCGCCGAAAACGAACGCATGAATCTCGATTTCGCCGGCGGCGGTGGACACGAGCCGATCTTCCCGCAATTCCAACCGGTATTCGACGCGCTCTTCGCCGCGACGAAACTGATGGAAATGGTCGCAGCCGAACGTCGCAAACTGAGCGAACTCGTCGACGAACTCCCAAAGTGGCACCTGGTCACCCGCACGATCGCCTGCCCGTGGGAACGCAAAGGCGAAGTCATGCGCACGCTCCTGGACGAGCAAAAACATCACGACATCGAACTCATCGACGGCATTCGCGTCTCCCGCGATGGCGGCTGGATCCTCGTGTTACCGGACGCTTCCGACCCCACCCTCAACATCTTCGCCGAAGGCCGAACCAACAGCGACGCAACTCGCTACATCGACGAAGTGTCGCACCGCATCGGAGAACTCGTCGGAACTTGAGAGACCTCTTACCGTAGTCTCAGTGGCGCAGTGCCACGCCGAGAACCGCTCCGCCGAGGACGTATACCTGGTCGGGGACTTTCTTTAAAGCGAGTGACGCGACGAGCACTGCGACCAATAAAACGAAACTCAACGTGTCTAAAATGACAGCACGACCGATGAGGTACGTCGTCCCAGCCAAAATGCCGACTACGGCGACTGTCACGCCTCGCACGAAACCGGTCACGCGGGGGTGCGATCCATAGCGCAATAATAGTGGCGTCGCGATCACCGTCAAAACGATCGACGGCAAGAAGATTCCGAGCGTCGCCGCAATCGCGCCGGAGAACCCGTCGACCGCGTAGCCGACGAACGTTGCGGTAATGACAACGGGACCGGGTGAAATCATTCCGACGGCGACCGCGTCGAGAAATGTCTGGTTGTCGAGCCAGTGATACTGATCGACGACGTACGTCTTGACGAACGAGACGACAACGAGACCGCTCCCGAACACCAGAAAACCAGTTTTTAGGAAAAACCAAAAAAGCGCAGGCGCAAGACCTGCCGGCGGTGCGAGAACGGTGAGAAGGGCGGGAAAAACGAAGGCGCGCGTCTTTCCGCTCGTAGGCTCCGGCCGCGATGCAAATTCAACGTTTGGACGCGTAGCAAAAATGAAGATCCCGATCACACCGGCTCCCAAGAATAGCCACACCAGTTCTCGTTGCAAAATAACCGTTGCCGCACATGCAACAATTGCCACAGCCCAAGCGGGGTAGTCGCGCTTCAAGGTCTTCCGTCCAAGATTCCAGCTCGCACGCAAAATAAGCGCAACCACGACAGGGCCGATTCCATAGAAAAGGCCTCGTAAAATACCGGAGCCGGAAAAACGCTCGTAGAGGGCCGCTATGGCGACAACAATAACGAATGGCGGTAACGCAAACGCGAGCGCAATTGCGAGCGCACCGGGGATGCCGTACGTTACGAAGCCGCAGTACACGCCGAGTTGATATGCCATCGGCCCTGGGCAAGCGGTTGCGATTGCTAAGCCACGATCGAATTCGGTCTCGTCGATCCAGCCGCGCTTTTCGACCAAATCTCGGCGCATGTAGTTCGCGAGCGCAACGGGACCGCCAAAGCCGGTCCCACCCAGCATGATGAAATATCGAACTAGGGCGATAAGAGACGGGCGCTTCAAATTGGCTCCATTACGCGGATCACCGGCTTACCACCGACATCTTGCAGCGGAAAGTAGACTCGATGCGTCTGCTGGTCAACTGCGACGACATGTGCGTGCAGGTGCAAGAACGCCTGAGCGATCCGTTTGAGCTGCCCTGCGCCCACGTCATAGACACTAATGACACCCGATTCCGAGGAAACGTAAAGCCGGTGCGAGGAAGCGTCGAGGGCGAGCACATCGACACCGACGCCGACGCCACCCCAGCCCGTTATTGCACCCGTACGCAAGTCAAGACGTACGAGTTGCGCGTTACTCTGACACCCCACGTAGGCTGCTTGCTGCCCGGAATCAATGATAACGCTATGGGACGAGTGACATCCTGGAAGCGAATATCTCCGGATTACCTTCAGCGTGGACGGGTCGATCTCAGCGAGCTCGTCGCGCGTTTGCACGCCAACGAAAATATGTTTTGAAACAGCGTCGTACTGTGTGTTGCCGGCCTCGCCCGCGAGTTTGACTGCACCCGCTCGTGCGTGCGTCTTCGCATCGATCACGATGTCACGTTTGCCCGATTCATCCGATACAAAGATGCGTTGCGTTCTAGGATCGTATGCCAGCCCATCAGGATCGCCCACGGCAACCGAAGCTACGGGCTTACCCTTTTTGTCGAGCACTACGACGGCGCCGATGCCTTGTGCTGAAGCATACACCTCGCCGTGCGCGAAAAGTATTCCACGAATACTCGCGCCGGTACCGAGTGGGACCGTGAGTGTAACGTGGTTGGTTTTCACGTCAAAGGCCTCGACCGATCCGTCGCCCATGTGAGCGATCCACAGCGATCTGTCGAGGCGGTCCATACTCGCGTAATCGAAGCGCGTCGTGTTTCCCGTCAAAGGGAAGTCACCCACCAGTTTGAGCGGCAGAGCCGGTCCGGCAGCGCCAGCGGTTTGCCAGGCATACTCGAAAGCGGCAATAATACACGCGATTGCAACGAGTATGGCGACACGTTTCACCTCGACGGCCGGTCGCTCGAGCGTACGTCTATAACGCCTCCTACGATTTTTCCAACAACAACGTATGCAAAATCAACCCGTACTCGCTCAAAACCTACACCGGATGCTCGAGGTACGTAATCTTCCGACCGAGTGTTGCCAGGACGTTTCCCCAAGTATACCGCGAGGCCGTAGCGTAACCCGCGGCGCGCATTTTTTCTGCGGCGTCGTGGTCTTCGGTTACGACTTTGAGATAGGTGGCGAGTTCTCGGCCGTCGCTTGTGTCGCAGACGATGGAGTTGACGAAGGGTTCGGCATACTCTTCACCCGTTGCACCGCAGACAGCAATACCGCCGGCCGCCATCACTTCGAGGCCGACGAGGCCGAACGGTTCTTTGCCGCTGTTGGCGAGCACCGCGTCGCAGGCAGCGTAGAGGGCGAATAGCGTTTCTTCGCTCAGGAACGCGCGCAGATGGATCACGTGGGCTTGGCTGCGGCCGATCGCGGCGGCGAGTTCGTCAATGTCGTCGCCCTCATAGGCGATGCGTTCGACCACGAGCCCGCGTTCGCGCGCGCGACCAAAGACGAGTTCGCCGTATTCTTCTTTACCGCCGCGCACGATCAGTCGCGCGTCGTGGCCGTCTTTGCGTAGTTCGGCGACTGCGTCGATCGCTTGCAGCCAGTTTTTATCGGGGTCGAAGCGGCCGACTTTACAGAGCATTGGCATACCCTTGAACTGCGCCTTGAACGCTTCGACTAAATGATGGCCCGGGCCATCGAGAATTGCAGGATGGATACCGTTCGGAATGACGAGCGACCCAACGCCGACGAGCGCGAGCTCGAACTTCATGTACTTGCTGACCGCCGTAATTTGCGTTGCATTCTCGAGCGCGGGCCAATCGATGCGGTGGAAACCGTACGTATTGTTCGCGTTCCACAGCAGCGTCGCACTTTCGCGCAGGCCGCGTTCGCGCAGCAGGCGATCGAGCAGCACTGCGACATTCGCCGTCTGCCAATCTTCGAGAAATACCACCACGCGCTCGTTGCGTTCTTTTGCCGGCGCGATGATGTGCTCGGCGATGAACTCGGGTACCGAGCCGTCGAAATCGCGGATCTTTTCTTCTTCGCCGTCGTAAGCGTTACGCGGATGGAAACTCGAGATCCAGCCGCTCCAGCGGCGCAGCGTGAGATTGGCACCGCCGGGTTCAACCGGCTTGAACGACGGGTCGCCGACAAAGATCAGATCGGTCTTTACGCCGTGTTCGCCGAGCGCTTTGCCGAGCGCCGTCACGCGCGTACCCAGACCGCCGATCGATGCGTAGCGGTCCGGGCCTTCGAATGCGACGATGACCGCGTTCTCGGGCAGCCCACTCACATCGGGCAGTTTCGGAGCGACCCCGTTCGCTCCATTAAGCATCTTATTTCGCGACGATTTGGCGGAGGACGTACTGGAGAATTCCGCCGTGCCGGTAATATTCGGCTTCGTCAGGCGTGTCGATTCGGACGAGCGCATCGAATGTCGTCACTTTCCCGTCGGCACCGGTCGCGCTGACCTTCACGGTCATGCGCGGCGTGATGCCAGCCTTAATGCCGGTGATGGCAAACGTCTCCTCACCCGAAAGACCGAGGGCGGCGCGGTCTTTGCCCAGCGGATATTCCAGCGGAAGAATTCCCATCCCGATGAGGTTGGAGCGGTGAATCCGTTCGAACGATTCCGCGATCACGGCGCGGATGCCGAGTAGCATCGGACCTTTCGCCGCCCAATCGCGCGACGAACCCGAGCCGTATTCTTTGCCGGCGAGGATGATGAGCGGCGTCTTCGTGCTACGATACTTCGACGAGGCATCGAAGATCGACATCTGCTCGTTTGTCGGGAGGTATCGTGTCATGCTGCCCTCGACGCCGGGCACGAGCTGATTGCGTAGACGCGTGTTGGCGAAGGTGCCGCGCATCATCACTTCGTGATTGCCGCGGCGCGCGCCGTATGAGTTGAAATCGGCGGGATCGATGCCTTTTTCGATCAGGTACTTTGCCGCAGCGGAGTTCTTCGCAATCGATCCGGCGGGAGAGATGTGGTCGGTCGTGACCGAATCGCCGAGCATCGCGAGCACGCGTGCGCCACTGATGTCGGCAAGCGGCAACGGCTGCGCCGGCATCCCGTCAAAGTACGGTGCACGTTTGACGTATTCGCTCTTCTCATCCCACGCGTATCGTTCGCCTTTGGGAATCTCGAGCGTCTGCCAGCGTTTGTCGCCGGCGAAGACGTCGGCGTAGCGCGAGCGGAACATCGCCTCGGTCACCGAGGTCGCGATCGTTCGTTCGATCTCGGCGTTGGTCGGCCAAATGTCTTTGAGGAAGATCTCTTCGCCTTTGGAACCGCGGCCGATCGGCTCGGTCGTCAGGTCGATATCCATGCGACCCGCAAGCGCGTATGCGACCACGAGCGGCGGCGATGCAAGATAATTCGCGCGCACCTGCGGATGGATGCGGCCCTCGAAGTTGCGGTTGCCCGAGAGCACCGCTGCGACGATCATGTCGTGCTCCGCGACGGCAGAGGCAACGTCGTCGGTGAGCGGACCGCTATTGCCGATGCAGGTCGTGCAGCCGTAGCCGACCAGATTGAAGCCGAGCTGATCGAGATACGTGTTCAAACCCGCTTTGAGCAGATAGTCGGTGACGACTTTCGAACCCGGTGCAAGCGACGTCTTCACCCACGGCTGCGTCTGCAGGCCGCGTTCGACCGCTTTCTTCGCGAGCAATCCCGCGCCGATCATCACGGCGGGATTCGAGGTATTCGTGCAGCTCGTGATCGCGGCGATCACGACGGCGCCATCAGAGAGCTCCGTGCGCGGGCGCGCCGCAACGGCCGTCCCGCCGCCGCCTTCACCTTCGAAACGATCGACGGCACACGGCATACCGCCGCGCGCATTCTGCCACTCTTCGAGCGCAACGTTGAACGTCGACTTTACCGCGGAGAGCGGCACGCGGTCTTGCGGACGACGCGGTCCGGCAAGATTCGGTTCGACCTCGGAGAGATCGAGTTCGAGCGTGTCGCTGTACCGCGGATCGGGCGTTGTATCATCGCGGAAGAGCCCCTGGGCTTTGGCGTAAGCTTCCACGAGCGCGATCTGTTCTTGGCTGCGGCCGGTAAGGCGCAGGTAGTCGAGCGTTTGCGCATCGATCGGGAAGACCGCAATCGTCGAGCCGTATTCCGGCGACATGTTGCCGATCGTGGTGCGATCCGACACGGCAAGATTCGTAAGACCCGCGCCGTAGAACTCGACAAACTTGCCGACGACGCCCTTTTTGCGCAGCATCTGCGTCACTTGCAACACGAGGTCCGTTGCAGTCACGCCCTCTTTGAGCTTCCCGCGCAGCTTAAAGCCGACGACTTCGGGAATGAGCATCGTGACCGGCTGGCCGAGCATCGCAGCTTCCGCCTCGATGCCGCCGACGCCCCACGCGACGACGCCCACGCCGTTTACCATCGTCGTGTGCGAATCCGTACCGACTACGGTATCGGGATACGCGAGCGGCGCATCGTCGCTCGGTGCGCCCTCACCGGCTCCGCCGGCGCCAAAAATCACGCGCGCGAGAAATTCGATATTGACCTGGTGCACGATTCCGGTGTCGGGCGGCACGGCCCGGAAATTATCGAGCGCTTCCTGGCCCCATTTGAGGAACGCGTAACGCTCGCCATTGCGGTCGAATTCGAGTTGCGCGTTTTTCTCGAAGGCATCTTCGGTGCCGAACGCATCGACTTGCACCGAGTGATCGATCACCAGTTCCACCGGCTGGAGCGGGTTGATGCGCTTGGGATCGCCGCCCATCGTCGCGACGGCATCGCGCATCGCGGCCAGGTCGACGATGCACGGCACACCCGTGAAATCTTGCAATAAGACGCGCGCAGGGCGATAAGCGATTTCGCGATCGACCGCAGTGCCCGGCTTCCACGCCGCGAGCGCCTCGATGTCGGCTTTGCTAACGCTGCGACCGTCTTCAAATCGGACCAGGTTCTCGAGCAGAATTTTCAGCGAGAACGGCAGCGTCGCAAGGTCGAAGCCCGCCTTTTCCAGCGCCGCCAGGCGGAAATACGTGTAGGAGCGGTCGCCGACGCGCAGCGTGTCTTTGGCAGCAAAGCTATTCGGATGGCTGGAATTCATTGCCAGCTAAGCTTCGCCGGAAAAGTTCCCCGCACTTCACGATTTTCGTCGCAAGCGGGTTGCAACAACGCTTTACGCTAGGTGGTGGCGCTTCGGCCGAAGCTGGTGTGCGGGTTGCCCTCAGCGTATCCCTCGATCCGCACGACTCGCTCGCCTGTCAGCAGCTCCCAGAGAGGGTCGACCACAAGCGAGCGGCGCCACGGTGCAAGCCCGAGCAGCGCGACTAGTTCATCGGCCGAGCCCGGCAAATCGCGGGCAATACGTTCCAGGCCGCTGCGCGAGAGCAGGAGCGTCGAGGGAAGATCGTTTTCGGCAGCGACCGCACTGATGAGCACGTTCATCGTGGTAACGAGTGCCTCGCGCTGCGAGGAAAGCGCGCGCGGCGCGCGAGGCGGCAATTCGTCCTCGGGGATCGCCTCACCGCGGGCGATCGCCTCGACGATCTGCGCGCCGCTTTGTTTCTTAATCCCGTTATCCAGCCGCCGCAGCTGCGAGAGTTCGTCGACCTGTTTTGGGCGCAGCGAGACTAGTCCCACGAGCACGTCGTCGGGAATCACATATTTGAGCGGAACGTTGCGTTCGCGCGCGAGCCTGTCGCGCAGGATCGCAAGTTCGCTCAAGATGCCGAGTTCGCGGCGATTCATGCGCGCGTTACCGGAGACGCGCAGATATAAGCGCGCCTGTTCGCTGCGGTAGCGGTCGATATCGACGAGCGCGATCATTTCTTCTTCGGCCCACTCGGCGCGGCCGCGTTCGGTGAGTCTTTTCTGTAAGGCATCGTGGAGCGCAAAGAGATACTTCACGTCATCCACGAGATAGTCGAGTTGCATGGGCGAGAACGGACGCATGCTCCAATCCGAGACGGTCTGCGATTTCTTGAGCGTCACGCCGGCGAGATCGCGAACCAAATCGAGCAGCGAAATCGTCAGCCCGTAACCACAAAACGCCGCCGCCGCCTGCGTATCGAACGCCGCGCCGGGTAACCGATCGAACGTGTCGGCGAAGATGCGCAGATCGCTCGAGAGCGCGTGCCCGACGACGGTCGCACCCGCCAGCGCGTCGATGAGCGGACGCAGATCGCGCAGCGCGAGCGGGTCGACGATGGCAACACCATCGTCGAAGGCCAACTGAATCACCATCAGGTGCGCCGTATAACTTTTCTCGTTATGGAATTCCGTATCGATTCCGACGCGCGGCGAGCGGGCAATGCGTTCGCACACCGCGGCAAGCGCATCGGGCGTATCGACGAGGGCAACGTTCAAAGCTGACTCGCAGTCGGGCTGGGTGAGATTCGCGGGTGCTGACGGAAGTTATGAATGTACTTCTTCGTCGGCACCACCACGCGCGCTTCCATGACCCCCGCCAAGCCGTTGCCGGTAACGGCGAGGATCGTGCAGATCGGAACCGCAATCGCGCACATCGTCCAGACGTGGCGGAAGAGCGGGACTCTGAGCGCGGCGGCGGTCTGGGTTGCGATCGTGCCGCCGAGTCCCGGAATGATCCGGACGGTGAGCAGAAACTGCCACGAGCCGATGCGGAAGTGCCGCGCCCAACCCGGCAGCCGGGCGACGTTCGCCTCGATGTCGAGTAATTTGCTCGTGCGAAGAGCGATCACGTAGCCGACGATCGCCGCGGCGACCAAACCCACGGCATTGATTACCGAGCCCCACAGCGGTCCGAAAACCACGCCGTTCATCACCGCAATCGCATCGGTCACCGAGAACGGTGCGGAGGCGACGATCGCAAAAATCAAAACCGCGAGCGGATATGAAAAAATTCCGATCTTCGCAAGGTACGCGCTCACAGCCGTCTTGTTGATCACAACGAGCGCGGCCAGAGCGAACGACGCGGCAAAAATCAGCGCGGCTTCGGCTCGTCGGATAAAGAGCTTCAACGGCGCTCCGGGCGGCGTGGCATCCACGGAGTCCGGTCTTTGCGTAAATGCTCGATACGCCCTCGACAAGGCCCGGGAAATTGTCAATCTTCGTCGTTGATCGTTAGAGGAACGCTTCGCATTTTGTGCATAGGCCGCACGAACGGAACGACCGGTTTGTGGATGGATCTCATGTGAGAAAAGTAGATGTAAATCGCCTCTATTGTAGGTGCCCAACCCGAGGAGTATGATGCGAACACCTCGAGGTAATTTCAACGCAAAAAGTGCCAAGCAGGAGGGCGGTCAAACGCAAGATCCACCTGGGTATCGCTTACCGTAACGGCTGTGAAGCGCGCCGTGCGGGGACGTGAAGACGTCTAGTTTGCAAAGCGCTGAAAACGTTCAGAGGAGGGGCTTCTTGGAAGCAACTGATCCACCGAAGGACGACGCCTCGTAGGACCGCGCAATGTGGCGCTGCGAGACAACAAAAAGCCAGAAGAGGCACGCCGCATGGCGTGCCGCTTGTGGTTTTTTGGCCCTATTAAATGACGTTGATTTGGTTTGCGTTGATGGAGCCGTCCGATTGAGCCTGACCGTTCACCTGGACCGTCATGCCGTTCTGGAGCGTCGTCCCGCGGGGATTGATCTCGGTCCCCTGATGCAGGTGCACGGTCCGGAAGGCGTTGTTGCCGATCTGGACCTGAAGGTCGAAGCGGCGGAAGTATGTGACCGTGCCGCGCGTATTGTTCTGCGCGTTCTGGTTCTGGCGCTGGAGGAGCACCTGAAGCACCTGGGCTCCGTACTGCACGATTGGATCGAGCGACTTCGTCGGGGGTAAGGTCGGCAGCGGGATGGGCGTTGCCGCCGGCTGCGGATCGGCGAAGGCCGAAGTACCGAGCGCGAGGGAGAAAACCAGTGCCAAGCCCGCCAAGCGTGTGTTCATAGCTACTCAACGAAACCGCGGAAGGACGAGTTCCCCCAAGTGAGCGAGCCCCGCCCTGCATCGACCGTGATGTGCTTGCGCCCCGCACGCGACGGTTTCGAGGTGTATATGGTTCGGCGCAGCGCGAAAGCGAAGTTCGTGCCGGATGTGTTCGTCTATCCAGGCGGTACGGTCGATCCCGAAGACGCTGCCCTCGCTGCACGTCTCGTTGGACCCGTTCATCCCGATGTCCGGCCGCAATTCGTCGTTGCGGCGATTCGCGAATCGTTCGAAGAGTGCGGACTCTTCTTCGGCTGCACCGCAAGCGGCGCACCGCTGTCGCTCACACCGCAACGACTCGATGCCGCGCGACGCGATTTACTCGTCGGCGCGCGCACATTCGCGGCAATCGTGCGCGAATTGGATGTCTACTTCGATGCATCGGCACTCGTCTATTTTTCACAATGGGTCACGCCGACGATCGAACCACGCCGCTTCGATGCGCGATTCTTCGTGGCGCGTGCGCCACGCGATCAAGCCGCTGAAGCCGATGCATCCGAGACGCACGACGGGCGCTGGATCCGTCCGAGCGAGGCACTCGACGAATATGGTGCGGGTCGCATGGCGATGATCTTTCCGACGATCAAACATCTCGAACGCCTTGCCGAATTCAGCTCGGTCGAGGATGCGCTGGACTTTGCGCGCACGAAACCGATCCTGCCGGTAACGCCGGATGTGCTCGACGTTTCGACGTTCGTTTTGCCGCCGGAGCTCGAGGGCGTGTGGTAAGGCTCAGCCCGCGTGTCGCACGCGTTCGTGCCCCGAATCCCTCGCCGATGACGCTCGATGGAACGAATGCGTATCTCATCGACGGCGGCGGCGGCACCATCGTTGCGATCGATCCCGGCCCCGCAATCGATTCGCACATCGACGCGCTGATTGAGGGTGCTACCGAACTTGGCGGAACGATCGCCGCGATCTTCATCACGCACGGACATCCCGATCACTATCCCGGCGCCGCGCCGCTCGCCGCGCGCACCGTCGCGCCCGTATACGCGCATGCGAACGCCTCCTTCCCGCACACGCACGATCTACTCGGCGACCGCGATGTTCCGATCGGTGGAACAACGCTGCGAACGTTCGAGGCCCCCGGGCATACGTTCGATCATTTGATTTACGTCCTCCCCGACGAAGGTGCACTCTTTACCGGCGATGTGATCATCGGCGCCGGCACCGTCGTCATCGCACCCCCGCACGGTGCGATGCGTCCGTACCAGCAGACGCTGCAGCGACTTCGCACGGAATACGGCGATGCTCGCGTCATCTACGGCGGACACGGCGAACAGATCGGCGATCCGCGCGCGAAGATCGATGAGTACATCGAACATCGGGCCAAACGCGAACGCGAGATCCTCGCCGTGCTCGAGGAGGGTCCCGCGACGATCCCGACACTCGTCGCAACGATTTACGCAAACGTGAGCGAGCACTTGTGGCCCGCGGCCGCGCGTCAGGTGATGGCGTATCTCGAAGCGCTCGAGAGCGAAGGTCGGGTGGGTGGCGTGGCGCTCGAGCGCAGTTCGAGACCACGCGAGTGCGCGATTTTAGAACCGAACCTCGCGACGCTCGCCGCACCCGGTGAAATTCCGCTCTTGCGCGCCGAGCTCGGCCTAGGCGACGCGCCGATGTCGATCGTCGAGTACACGCTGCTGGGCTAAGAGGCGATCGCGAGCACGACTTTTCCGAACTGCGTGCCCGCATCGACGCGCAGCGCAGCATGGGCGATGTCTTCGAGCGGAACGACCGTATCGATCGCTGGTTTGAGCCCGCTTGCGTAGAGCGCGAGCATTTCACGAAAGTCGCGCGGGCTACCCATCGAGGAGCCCAAGACGTCGAGCTGCTTCCAGAAGATCGAATAGGGCCGGATCGTCGCATCGCCGTTCGTCCCGCCGTAGGTAACGACACGCGCGGCATACCGCGCGAGATCCAAACACGCCGCAAACGTCGCGCCGCCGACGCTGTCGATCACAAGCGACGGCCCACCGTCGCTTGCCGCACGAACCTCTTTTTGCCACGACGCCGAGGTCTTGTAATTTATTGCAATATCAGCCCCGAGTGCACGCGCCCGCTCGAGCTTCTCATCGCTCGATGAGGTTACGATGGTGCGTGCACCGAGATGGTGCGCGATCGCGAGCGCAAACGTTTGCACACCGCTGCCGACGCCGGGAATGAACACCACATCCTCGCGCGTGCACGCGCCGCGCGTCACGACCGCGCGATACGCCGTCGTTCCGGCAAGCGGAATCGCCGCGGCCTCTGCATCCGATAGGTTCGCGGGCGCCGGATGCACGTTGATCGCCGGTACGACGACGAATTCAGCAAACGTTCCGTCTGCGGGCATGCCTAAGACGTTCGCGCTCGTCAGCCAGATGCGTTCGTCGGGTCCCCAACCGAGCATCGGATCGATCACCACGCGCGTCCCAACGTTCGGACCGCCCGCACCCGGACCAAGTGCGGCTACCCGCCCGACACCGTCTGCGCCAAGAATGCTCGGTAGTTTAATCCCCGGATACATGCCTTTGGCAATAAAGACATCGCGGCGGTTGAGCGCGGCGTGCGTGAGTTCGATCAGCACCTCGCCGGCGTTGGGCGTCGGATCGGGCACGTGCGCGACCCTCAGATCAGCGGGGCCAGTGGTTGTGAGAAGTCGGACGGCGCGCATCAGGCGTGCGGGCTTGCGAGCAGTCCGCCAAGGCCGGCGATTGCGCCGCTGATGAGATGCGGGACGAATTGCGCAAATGCCGCGAGGACGATGAAGAATCGCAGACCGCCGTCAAAAATAAATGGCAGCGCCGCGACGGCTATGATGCCGATCCAGCCGATGACCGGCGCGACACCGCGCAGCGGACTCTGCGCGACGACGGTGCCGCCGAATAGATCGCCGAGCCGGCGATGCCCCGGTGCGAGGGCCAAGAGCGCACCGACGACGAGCAGATCGATCGGCCGCAGCAAACTGCGAATGAACGAACGCGCAAGACCGACGAAGTTGCCTTTGCTGGAATACACGTGCAGACCGAGTGCGAGTTTGCCGAGCGTCGTGCCGAAGATCGCTTCGGCAAGAAAAACGTAGAGCAACGCGATGCCGATGCCCATCGCGAATGTTGAATCGAATCCGCCTTCGGTATTCGTCGGCAGCCCGGTGAGCGGATTGACAGCGATGATCCCGTACAGCAGCCAGGTCACAACAAACGAGCCGAGCACAAGATCGATCGAGCTCGCGGCGAATCGGCGCATGACATACGAGACGGGGTTGCCGAACACGCGTAGCGGTTTTGCCGGGACCGACGCGGGCGCAGCCGATTCGACGATCGTCCCGTGAGCGGCCGCCCCACTCGCCGGATCGATCGGTGCCGTCTCGCGAAACGGCACATCGACGGCATCCGCCGGTGGGACGTAGGGCTCGCTCGCGGGCGGACGGGGCGGCTCAGTCATGCTCACGTGAACCGTGTACCCGTAACAAAGCCCCGTTGTTTCCGAGCGCGTCGACCGCCGAAGAGCGCGAGAAACGCGGCGATCGTAAGCGAACTAAACAAAACCGCTGGCAGCGGTTGCGCCTTTCTTCTTGAGTTCTGCTTGGCGCAACTCGACGCGCCGAATTTTTCCCGAGCGCGTCTTTGGCAATTCGGCGATATACTCGATCTCGCGCGGATATTTATACGGGGCCGTCACCGTTTTGCAATGTGTTTGCAGCTCTTTGGTGAGGGCGGCTGAGGGTTCGTATCCCGGGCGCAGGACCACAAACGCTTTGACGATATTGCCGCGGTCGGGATCGGGCGATCCGACGACGGCAGATTCAGCGACGGCCGGATGCTCGAGCAGCGCGCTCTCGACTTCGAATGGTCCGATGCGGTACGCGCCCGATGAGATGACATCGTCGGCGCGACCGACGAACCAAAAGTAGCCGTCGTCATCGACTTGCGCGCGGTCACCGGTGAGGTACCATTCGCCACGGTGCGAATTGCGCGTCTCTTCGTCATTCTTATAATAGCCGGCAAAGAGCGTGGGCGGTTTGCCGCGCAAACCGATGTCGCCGACTTCGCCCGGTTCGCAGACATTGCCGTCGGCATCGACGACCGCGATGTCGTGACCGGGCGTCGGTTTGCCCATCGACCCGGGACGAACGTCCATGCCCGGCGCGTTTGCGACGAGCAGCGAGTTCTCGGTCTGGCCGTAGCCGTCGAGGATCGTTAGGCCGAAGGCGTCTTTCCACAGCAGCAACACTTCGGGATTGAGCGGTTCACCCGCGGAGACGCAGTGGCGCAAGAGCGGCAACCGCCAGCGCGTCCCGAGGTCCGGAAGTTTTGCAAGTAATCGGTATTCCGTCGGCGCTTGGCAGAGCACGGTCACGCCGAGATCGCGGATCATGTCCATGCGCTCTTCGGGTTTGAAGCCGCCCTCGTGCAAGACGATCGGGGCTCCACACGACCAGGGCCCGAGCAACACGTTCCAAAGCGACTTCGCCCAGCCGGTGCCGGCCGTCGACCATACGAGGTCCGTCGGCTTCACATCAAACCAGTGCGCGGCTTGCATGCGCTTCGCGTAGGTGTAGGCGACGTTGTGAACGACGCCTTTGGGATCTTTCGTTGTGCCGCTGGTGTAAACGATATACGCCATGTCCTCAGCAACGGTCGGTTCGCCTAGCCACGGGGTCGCGGCGGAAACCAGGGGATCCACCGCAAGCCAGCCCTCGGCGGCTCCACCGCTGACAAGCCAGCGTTCGATCGTCGGCGAGTCCGCGCGCATCGTTTCGATTTCCGCGACGTTCATCTGATGTGCGATCACGGTCGTTGCACCGCTATGGCTTGCGCGGAATGCCATGTCCTTCGCGCGCAACTGTTCCGCGCCGGGTACGGCGACCGCCCCGATGCGCAGGAGCGCCGTCATGGCGAAGAGCCAATCCGGCACCTTGGGCAAGACGATGATGACGCGGTCGCCTTTCTTGACGCCGGCATCGCGCAGGACGGCGGCCCAGCGTTGCGAGGCATCGGCGATCTGGCCGAAGGTGTACTCGGTCTTCGCGCCTGCCGTATTCACGAAAACGAGTCCGAGGCGGTCTTCGATCCCGAGCGCATCGATGACGTCGCGAGCAAAGTTGAACGATGATGGGACGTCCCACCGAAACGCGGAATCAGCCATGCGCGAGGATTATCCGCCGAACGGAGCGCACCCGCTCTTTCACGATGAAGAATTTCCTCGCGCTTCCGGCCAAAGTCATGCGCGCCTCGCGGGTGCGTATCGGGAAGCAATTCCGGCTCGACGGCATCCCGGCCATCCTCTTCGGGGTTGCGGGTATTGTACTCGCGGCAGGCGCCGTGAAGATTCTCGAGCGCGCGGCTCCGAACTTACCCGAAACGCTGCGCGAAACCAAAGGCGTGATCGAGACGGTGCGCCGCAGCTCGATCCCCCTGCAGTCCTAAGGAACCACCTTTGATCGACGAAACCACCATGGTTGGCATGATCCGCGCGATCATGCCCGACGCCCAAATAATGATCGTGGACCGCAATGGCACCATGGATCATTTCAACGTGTCTGTAGCCTCGAAGGCGTTCGCCGGCAAGTCGCTGATGGACCGCCACCGCATGGTCGAAGGCGCGCTCAAAGCCGCCCGGAACGACGGCCGGATCCACGCCCTCGAAATCAAAACCGCTATCTTGGAGTAATCGCATGCCCGACGCGCTCAAATCACAGATCGAAAACGAAGTCTCCGCCAACACCATCCTCGTGTACGGCAAGGGCACCAAAGACGCGCCGCGCTGTGGATTCACGGCCGAGACGATTCAGTTTTTCAACAGCTTCGGCTACCCGTTCGAAGTCGTCGACGTGCTCGAAGACATGAACAAACGGCAAGCTCTCGCGGACATGACCGACTGGCCGACGCTTCCCAAAGTGTTCATCAACGGCAAATTCTACGGCGACACCGATATCCTCACGCCGATGGCCGAGAACGGCGAACTCAAGAAGGTGCTTGAAGAAGCGTTTGCCGGCAAAGGCGTGACGCCGAGCATTCAGCTCCGCTAAGCGCGGTGCTGACGCTCTTTCCTAAGGGCGGCGAGGCGGAGTGGCTACGTTCGTTTTCGCACGCCGTCGACTTTCGCCCGCGATTTTGCGAAACCGACGCGTACCTGCACGTGAGCAACGTCAGCTACCCGATCTATTTCGAATTCGCGCGAGCGAGCTTTCTCGAATCCGCGCACGATCCCGAAAAACACGGCCCGATGCACTTCATGCATCTAGCCGTCGAGATCAGCATGCAGTTCGTCAAGCCGCTCTACTACGACGAGCCGCTCAAAGTGTGGACGCGTCTCGCATCGCTCGGACGTTCGAGCATGGTACTCGAACATGCGATCACCGGCGCTGGCGACGCGCCGGATCTGCGCTCGATCGGACAGGTGGCCGCGGTCGGCAGCGACGGCGAACGCGGTGTTCCGTGGAGCGACGCGCAGCGCGCGGCGCTCGCGCCTTTGCTCTAGACGCGCTCGAATCGCGGACGCGGCTGACCTTCGGGCTGCACGATCGCGCCGGCAGGCGAGGCCACGATCGCGGCGATCTCACCTGGCGTGAGGGCCTGCGAGATATCGCGCGCCGCCGTGACGACGCAGAAAAACCCGAACGGCGCGTCGCCTGCATTGACGAACTGGTGCGCTTCGAGCGCGGCGACATACACGACGTCATGTTGCTCGACCTCGGAGAGGCGTCCGTCAATGAACACGTGTCCGCGGCCTTCGCCGATGATGACGTAATGTTCGTGCTCGTGGCGTTCGAGGCGGCTCGCAGCGCCTGCGGCAAGACGGAAATATCGCAGTTCCAGCGCCGGCCCCGACTGCGCCGGGTCGTTCTTACGTTCGCCGATGAGGGTGTGCCGTTCGACCGTGCCGGGTGCGCCGCCGGTATACCCGGCGACCGGTGTGTCGCTCCAACCATCGCCGTCTCGGCGCACGATCCGTTTTTCCATGCAGGCAGTATACCAGATCGGATTGGCATGGAGCGCCGCAGTGGTCGGAGGGGCAATTTGCCTGCGGCCCACTCGACTTAAGAATTTCTTGAGTTTTAATCTTTTTCTTAAATGGTTCTTAAGTTCGGTCCGGTACGGTCTACGCGGCCCACTCTGCGGCCATCCATAACGTAGGAGAACTTTTTCGTGCGCAACTTCATCGGCGCGCTGGTTTGCTCGGCACTGTGCGCGACCTCGATCGTTGGACCCGTCAGCGCGGCAACGACCGGCTCACCTCAGGTTGCCCAAGCCAACACCGCGTCGGGAACCCTCACCGGAACGATTATCGACAGCCGGGGCCAATCGCTCCCGAACGCTCAAGTGATCGCGACGAGCACCGGTTCCAATTACACCACCACCAGCGGCAAAGACGGCCGCTTTACCCTCGCCGTCCCCGCCGGCGTCTACTCGATCGTCGTCAACAAAGGCGGATTCCAAGGCTCGCAAGCCAACGGCGTCGCCATCGCGACCGGCGCGTCGACCTCGATCGTCGTCACGATGACCGAGGCGAGTTCCACCTCACTCACAACGATCGGCCGCACCTCATCGAGCGTCGTGCGCAATCCGATCAACAATGGCGTCACGGCGACCTCGACACTGGGCAGCGCGACGATCCAGGATCGCGCGAACGCCAACCTCTCGGACATCGTCCCGGAGCTTCCCGGCGTGACACTCTCGCGTACGTCCGGCGCGACCGCCAACTCGTTTTTCGTCGCACGTGGGGCCTATACGGAGACGCGCGTGAACATCGACGGCCATCCGCTCAGTTCCGGTACCTTCGGCAACTGGAATTCGAATTATGCCGTCGCCTCGATCTTCGATAGCGTCGAAGTCGTCAAAGGCGCCGGCCTCAACGGCCCAACCGCCGGCGAATCGGCGATCGGCACCATCAACCTGCGCACCCCCGACTTCTTCACGAAGAACGGCGGACGCATCGAACTCGGCGTCGACGGCTATCAAGGCTCATCATATTCGTTCGTCGGCGGCGTCAACTCCCCGAACAATAAAATCCAGTTCGTTGCCGGGAAATCTTTCTCGGGCTACCGCGGACCGACGGACGGCTATCTTGCCAACCGCCAGGGCGCGAAAACATTCACTGCCCCCGGTACCTATCAGGCTCCGTTTTACACGGGCTTGGACCAGTGGTACGGCGATCTGACCAACCGCTACACGCTCGAAGGCGAGCTCGCGAAGATCCGCTTCAACTTCACCGACTCGACATCGCTGTCGTTTGAGTATCTCGGCCTGCAGGGTCAGTACGGCCCGCAAGGCGGCTCGTATGCCAGCTTCAACGGCTACCAGACGATCGCGCAGTGCTTCAACGGCACGGTGCCGGGAGCGGGCGCGCAGTGCACCAATCTCTCCACCTACAATCCGCCTTACGCGCAAGGCGCGATCGGCACGCAAGTTCCGGTCTACAGCTGGTTCCCGAACTCCGTCATCCAGAATAGCGAACCGCAATTCTCAGCAGAGCTCCGTACGTCGATCAAAAATGACACGTTGCTGCTGCGCCCGTACACGGCGCAGATTTATCGCTTCATCGACGGTTCGCAAGAAAACAAGTACGCCGGTAACGGCGGCGGCTGGTTCCAAGTGACCGACGCCGCGAACTGCCAGGTCGCATTCGTCGCGCCCTCGGCAGCCACAGGCGGCGCCAAAGGCCCGTGCTTCGGTTCGGTCGCCTCGACCACCGACTCCGGTTATGTCGGCAACGACACGACGCCGCACCACTTCCAGACGACGGGCGCCGCGCCGGCGTGTTCGGTTGCAGCGCCCTGCTACACGACGCCGACCGTCCAAGGCAATGCCGGGGAATTCGGCTACGGCACGCCGTTCAGCCAACCCGAACTCGACAAACTGCGCGGCGTGACACTCCAATACTTCCATCCAGTCGGCGATAATCAGTACGGTTTCAGCTACGATTTCAACCGTGAAGAAACCGCATCGACCACCGGCGATACCGGCATTCCTCCAACGGGCTGTACCTCGACGGTGGGCAGCGCAGCGAACACCGCAGCGATTGCAAAGCTCGGCTACCAGCCGAACTGCCCGCTGATCTCGATCCCGCGTTCGTCGATTAACATCCCCAATACGATCATCACGAAGAACGATCTCGCACTGACAGCGCAGCTTCAGCTCACGCCGAAACTGCAATTCGCGTTCGGGAACTACTTCACCAACTACAAGGCGCAAGCTCAGACGCAAGATCCGGTCGTGCTCGCGAAGTATGCGGCGGCAGGCAATCAAGCATCGGCTCCGGTCGCGCTGATTCCGATCACAAACAACTACAGCCACTACGATCCGCATTTCGGCTTCAACTTCCGCGCCAACCGCGACGTCTCGCTCCGCTTCACGGCCGGTTCCTCGATCACAACGCCGTACGCATCGCAGATCTCGGGTTTCGGAAGCATCGATCTGCCGAACGGCGCAAATAACAACACCTACACGCTCAGCAATCCCAATCCTAACCTGAAACCGGAAACTACGGTTGCCTACAACCTCGGCGGCGACTTCCGCCTGAGCGGCGGCGCGCTGGTTTCGGTCGACGCGTTCGACAATACGGTTCACAACGCGTTCGTCAACAACCGCACGCAACTCGTTCTCGACCCCGCGGCGCAGGCGCTCTATAACCCGACGAACGCCGTGCTCTCGTCGATTCAAAACGCCTCACTGCTACGCAGCAAAGGGCTGGAGTTCGGCATCGCACGTACGCCCGTCATCGGCTTCGGCTACGCGCTCTCGACGACTTTCCAGCGCGCATACCTCGACCAGCTACCGACGAGCGTTTACGTCGCCGGCCGCGGCTCGAGCCTCGTGAACCTCAAACAACTCGACGGCAGCGTCAACGGTTCGGGTTCGATTCCGTATTCGAAAGCGTACGCGCAAGTCCAGTACGCGGGCCTCAAAAATTCGCTCGTCGCGCTCGGTGCCGATTACGAAGGGGCCAACAACTCGACGTACGGTCCGGCCTACGTGGTCTACAATTCGACGGTCAAATTCAACGTCGCGCCGCAGACCACGTTCAAACTCGCAATCGATAACCTGCTCAATTTGAGCACCGGCAGCGCACTCGGGCGTTCGCTGAACAGCCAAGGCAACGAACTGCTCCAAGCGACGGTCAACGCGCAAGGTCAGGTCGTTCCCTACACGGGCGGTCCGCGCTACGCAGCGCTCCAGCAGATCAACTTCCGCACCTTCCGCTTCTTGCTCACCAAGCAGCTGTAGGCAGGAGTCGATCCGACCACGACGGCACTCGCCTTACGGCGGGTGTCGTTTTTTTTTGGCGAAGAACCCGCGATGCCGAATTACTGGCTCTTTAAAAGCGAACCCGAAACGTATAGCATCGAGCGCCTCAGAAAAGAGAAACGCACGGAGTGGTCGGGCGTGCGCAACTATCAGGCGCGCAACAACATGATCGCGATGCACATCGGCGACCTCGGATTCTTCTATCACAGCGTCGTGCAGCCGCCGGGGATCGTCGGCATCTGCAAAGTCGTCAAGACCGCATATCCCGACTCCACCGCGCTCGATCCCAAGAGCGACTACCACGACCCCAAAGCAACGCCCGAGAAACCGATCTGGCAGATGGTCGACGTCGCCTTCGAGCGCGCGTTCCCGCGCACCATCGGCCTACCCGAACTGCGCGAAATGAAGTCGCTCGTCGGCATGCCTCTCGTGCAGAAAGGCTCGCGCCTCTCCGTTCAGCCCGTCACGCCCGCCCAATGGAAGGCGATTTTGAAGCTCGCGGATGCCTAAACGGCTTGATGCCGTTTGAGGAAGATCTGCTGCGCGTCGACGCGCTTTTCGCCCGGCAAGATGCCGCGGCGCTCGTAGCTACCGTCCGCGTTGAGGACCCGTGCTTTGACGTTATCCGCGAGCAGCACGTCCGTGATCTCGTTGCAGATGATGTCGCCGAGCGCGAGGTCCAGCACCGGGACGACCGTCTCGACGCGACGGTCGAGATTGCGGCCCATCCAGTCGGCGCTGCCCATGTACACTTCGCGGTCGCCGCCGTTGGTGAAAATGAACGCGCGCGAGTGTTCGAGAAAACGCCCGACGATGCTGCGCACGCGAATCGTCTCGCTCACGCCCGGCACGCCCGGCCGCAGAACGCACATGCCGCGGATGATCAGATCGATTGGCACGCCGGCACGCGAGGCTTCATAGAGCGCGCGCGTGATTCGTGCATCGCTGATGGCGTTGAGTTTTGCCACGATCCCGCTCGGCCGTCCGGCCCGCGCGTGTTCGGTTTCGCGCTCGATCAAATCCATGAAGCCCAGGCGTAACCCGGCGGGTGCGACGAGCAACTCTTCGTACGTTGTCGCCTTCGAAAAACCGGTGAGCGAATTGAAGAGCTGCGTAACATCGGCGCCGAGGATCGGGCGGCACGTGAAGAGCGAGAGATCGGTATAGATTTTGGCGGTCTTGTCGTTGTAATTGCCCGTGCCGAAGTGCATGTAGCGGCGAATACCCTCGGGCTCGTTGCGCACGACGAGGGTGACTTTGGCGTGCGTCTTAATCCCGGCGAAGCCGTACACAACGTGCGCGCCGACGCGCTCCAAGTTGCGCGCCCAGTGGATATTATTTTCTTCATCGAAGCGCGCTTTGAGTTCGATCAACGCCGCGACTTGCGTGCCGTTTTCGGCCGCGTCGATGAGCGCCGAGACGACCGGCGAATCGCCGGAGGTGCGATACAACGTCTGCTTGATCGCCAAGACATTCGGATCGGCGGCGGCTTGGCGCACGAACTGCACGACCGGATCGAACGAGTCGTACGGGTGGTGCAAAAGAATATCGCCTTCGCGGATTGCCGCGAAAATATCGGTCGTTCCGACCAGGCGCTTTGGGATCGAGGGCGTGAACGGCGGGTCGTGCAGACCCGGTTCGTCGATCCCCACGAGGGTCCACAGGTCCGAGGTCGCGAGCATCCCTTTGATGGCGTAGCAATCGATTGGCAAGAGCGAAAGCTCATCGAGCAACATGTCGCGCAGTTCTTCGGGCATACCGTGCTCGACTTCGAGTCGAACCGGCTCTCCGAAGCGGCGCTTGCGCAGTTCGGATTCGATCATCGCGAGCAGATCGTCGGCCTCGTCTTCCTGCAAATCGAGGTCGGCATCGCGCGTCACACGGAACGTGTACGACGCCTTGACGGTCATCCCGGGAAAGAGTTCGCTCAAGTTGTGCGCGATAATATCTTCGATCAGCACGAACCAGCGCTGACCGTCGGGCGCATGATCGATCGGTACGTAACGCGGCAGGGTCTGCGGCACCTTGACGCGCGCGAAGTACGACTTCTGCCCCTCATCGGGTGACTCTTCGAGTTCGACGGCAAGCGAGAGCGACAAATTGGAGATATACGGAAAAGGATGACCGGCATCGATTGCAAGCGGCGTGAGGACCGGGAAGACGCGCTCCATGAAAAACGACCGTAACGCCGCCTTGTTCACCGAATCCAGATGGTGGTAGGCCAGGATGCGGATGCCGTGGCGTTCAAGCGCCGGCAAAAGCGCGCTACGCAGGCAGTCCATCTCGCGATCCACCGAGACGCGCAGCCGCTCGGAGATCGCCAGCAGTTGCTCCTCGGGAAGCCGGCCGTCGTCAGAGCGTTTGTGAATCTCCGCTTCGACCTGCTGTTTGAGGCCTGCCACGCGGATCATAAAGTACTCGTCGAGGTTGGTCCCGTAAATCGCGATGAACTTCAGGCGTTCGAGCAAGGGGTTGCGTTCGTCGAGCGCTTCCTCGAGAACGCGGTCATTGAACTCCAGCCACGAAAGCTCACGGTTGATGTATAAGCTCGGATCGTCCAGCGATAGCGCGGCCGCCTGCGGCTGCGGTCGACCCTGCGCTTCGACCTCGGAGCTTCCGGTAATCATCGCCGTTGGGTTCGCCGTTTGAGCGCAGACTTCATCGCCCATCTCGGAACCCACGTGGCCCTTGCCGTGTCGGCGCTCCTTGCCGCACTCATCGTCGGTATCCCACTCGCGGCGGCGATCGCCGAACGTAACCGACTTCGTTCCGTAACGCTCGGTGCCATCAACGTGCTGCGCGTCATCCCGAGCCTCGCGGTCCTCGTGCTCGCGCTGCCGTTTCTCGGTGTCGGCTTGCGACCCGCGCTACTGGCCCTCGCGCTGCTCGCGATCCCTCCCATCGTGATCAACACCGACCTCGGCCTGCGCTCCGTCCCCGCGCCGCTCTTAGAGGCTGCACGAGGCCTGGGAATGACGGCCGCGCAGATCAGCCGCCGCGTGCGCTGGCCGCTCGCCGCCCCCGTCGTGCTTGCCGGTGTCCGAACGGCGGCCGTCGAGGTGATCGCGAGTGCCACGCTCGCCGCATTCATCGGCGGCGGGGGGTTGGGCGAGTACATCGTCGATGGCCTCGCCAACCAAGATTATGCCGAACTGCTCACCGGCGCCGTCGCCGTCGCGGCGCTCGCCATTGTGACCGAACTTGCTCTGGGCGCGCTCACGCGCCGCCTCACCGCCAAAGGACAACCATGAAACGCGCACAGGCCCTCACACTGCTCGGCTCGGCCGCACTTGCCGGATGCGGCGGCGGAGGCACGCAACAAGTCGCGATCGGATCGAAAAACTTCACCGAAGAACTCATCATCGGCGAAATTTACGCGCTGGTGCTCGAGCAGCAGGGGTTCAAGGTCAATCGCAAGCTCAACCTCGGCGGCACGGAGATCGCACAAGCTGCACTCGTGCGCGGCGACATCGATCTCTATCCCGAGTACACGGGCACCGCGCTCATCGACGTGCTTAAACTTCCGGTGCAGCACGATGCGGCGGCGATTTACGAAACGGTGAAGTCGGCCTACGAGCAAAAATTCCAATTGACGTGGCTCGACCCCGCGCCGTTTAACGATTCGCAAGGCCTAGCAACGACCAAAACGATCGCAACGAAATACAATCTGAAAACGTTGAGCGATCTCAGCCGCGCCGCATCGCAGTTGCGCTTGGGTTCGATCCCCGAATTCATCAAACGTCCCGATGCCTTGCCGGGCTTGCAGAAAACCTACGGTGGATTCGTCTTCAGGGACATCAAGCTCTTCGATATCGGCTTGAAGTACAAAGCGCTGCTCTCCGGCGCCGTCGACGTCGTCGTCGCCTTTACGACCGAAGGCGCGCTCTCGGCACACGACCTAGTCGTCTTGGTCGACGATAAACACTTTTGGCCGACGTATCAAGTCGCGCCCGTCATCCGTCAGTCAACCCTCAAGGCGATGCCCGCTATCGCGCTGCATCTCAACAAAGTAGCGCCGAACCTCTCCGATGCGACGATGCGCGAACTCAACAACATGGTCGATGGCACGCAGAAGCGCGACGCGGCGGACGTCGCGCGCGAATTCGTGAAAACCCACGGTCTGGTCTAGCGTGAACGCGATCGCGATGGCCGGTGTTGGGGTCCGCTACCCTGGTTCCGAAACGCCCGCCGTGCACGACGTCAACCTCACGATCCCCACGGGCGAGCTCACCGTGTTTCTCGGGCCGTCGGGCTGCGGCAAGAGTACGCTCTTACGCACGATCAACCGGCTGATCGAACCGACCGACGGCACCATCCATGTCGACGGCACCGAAGTACGTGCGCTCGATGCCGTGCAGTTGCGTCGTCGCATCGGGTACGTCATCCAAGCCGTCGGCCTGTTCCCGCATCTGACGATCGCGCAGAACATCGCCGTCGTCCCGGAACTCCTGGGTTGGCCAAGAGCAAAAATCGACGCGCGTGTCGACGAATTGCTCGCGCTCGTACATCTGGAACCCGCGCGCTATCGGGCACGACTTCCACGCGAACTCTCCGGCGGCGAACAGCAGCGCGTCGGCGTCGCGCGCGCTCTCGCGGCCGAACCATCGATCATCTTGATGGACGAACCCTTCGGTGCCGTCGATGCAATCGTGCGCGCTTCGCTACAAGACGAAATCTGCCGGATCCACCGTACGCTCGGCACGACGATCGTCTTCGTCACCCACGATGTCGACGAAGCGCTCAAAATCGCCGACCGCATCGTCGTGATGAACGCCGGAACGATCGTGCAAGCCGACACGCCGCTTAAGATGCTCACGAAACCAGCGTCACCGTTCGTCGCACAACTGCTCGATGCGGGCGATACCGTGCGGCGCCTGGGACTCATCGGCGTCGAAGGCGCGATGCGCCCGGCGCTCGTCGCGCAGAGCGCGATCACGGTCGATGCGAAGGCGACGCTGCGCGAAGCGCTCTCGGCGCTTTTGGGCGGCATCGAACGCGTCGATGTGTTGCATGACGGCGCGCGAATCGGTTCGATCGGCTTTGATGATGTGCGCGGCGCCCTGAACGCCGCATGACCTATCTCTTCGCGCATCTCGGCATCGTCGCACGGCTCGCCGGAGAGCATCTCGCGCTCGTGGCCACGGCGCTCGTCATCGCACTTGCGATTGCCCTCCCGCTCGGCATCCTCGCCGCGCGCGACGAGCGCGTAAGTACGTTCACGCTCGGCGTGCTCGGTGCGGTGTATGCGATTCCCTCACTCGCGCTCTTAGTGTTGCTCGTCCCCATCTTGGGACTCGGCTTCTGGACCGCCGTTGTCGCGCTAGTGGCCTACGCTCAGATGCTCCTCGTTCGCAACGTGGCAATCGGTTTGCGCTCCGTGCCGGCGGCGCAGATCGAGGCAGCGAAAGGCATGGGAATGACGCCCGCACAGTGTCTACTCCGGGTCGAACTTCCGTACGCGCTGCCAATCGTCGTCGGCGGGCTCCGCATCGCAACGATCTCGCTCATCGCGATTGCGACGGTTGCGGCATTCATCAATGCCGGGGGTCTGGGAACGCTGATTTTCGCGGGCATCCACCAAGACGATCCGCAACGCACGATCGCCGGCAGCATTGGCGCTGCGGCACTCGCGATCGTCGCAAACGGATTCTTCCGCGTACTCGAACGCCGCCTCAGCGCCTAGGCTGCGGGTCGCTCCTCCATCGTCATATAGACGACCAGCGCGACGATAACCGTGAGAAAGACAACGCTGGTCGAGGTCGTTCCAAAACCGCGGCCGCCGTCGGCTTTGGCTTGCGAGAAGAGGTCGCCGAGCGACGCGCCGAGCGGACGCGTCATGATGTAGGCAATCCAGAACGCGAGTACGCCGTCGATTTTGAAGACGAAGTACGCAAGAGCCGTGAGCGCGATGATTCCAGCGAAGAGCAGCGCGGTAAGCGGATAGCCTATTTTACTTGCCTCGGAGATGAGATCGCCGGCCGACGTGCCGAGCGCGAACGTGAAGAGGATCGCCGCCCAATAGAAAAGTTCGCGCTTCGTCGTAAAGATCGCGTGCACGGAGAGCGTGCGTTCGCTAAACCACCACGCCGCGAAGACGACGGCAAGAATACTTGCGAAGATCGCCGTAGAAGTTTGCAGGCCCATGCCAAGTTTATCGACGAGCAGATCGGAGGTAAGCGTACCGACCACGCTGATCGAAACGACGACGAGCCAGTAAACCGCCGGTACGTAGCGTTTAAGACTGAGCTGAACGAGCAATGCGACAACAAACACGCCGGTCATCACGAGCGACGTGTTTTGCAAGCCGAATTTGAGCGTCGTATTGAGATAGTCTGCGACCGTTTCACCAACGGTTGTCGCGAAGATTTTGATGATCCAAAAGAAGATCGTGACTTGCGGGACCTTATTAAGCATCGAGCCCAACGTCGGGCGTGCGATTGCGGCAGGTGACATGGTCGCCTTATCGCCCCGAAGTTTCAACTCTACACATGAATCTCCGGTGAATCGGACGCACCGGACCGCGGCCTTCATCTTCGATTACCGGATGAGTCGACGAAACCGGAAACGGTCGCTCGCCTTTTGCTCGTGCCGTTCTGCCCTTCTCACTGAAATTAACCGCCGGTTGTCTCCGCGTTCCGTGTACGTGATGCGGAGAAGAACCGGTTCACGACTACATTTGCTCGGGTTCGATTCGCGGTATCGATAAAACCGGCGAACAGCGCGGCCGAAGGTCGATCGCTTGCAATCGTGGTTTCCGGATGCCACTGCACACCGAGGTAAAACGGGTGGTCGAAGCTCGCCTCGATCGCCTCGATGGTCCCGTCGCCGCTCCGCCCAACAACCCGAAACGCGGGCGGCAGGTCGCGCACGGCTTGGTGATGGACCGAGTTCGTCGCTAGGCTCGTGGTGCCGAGGATGCGCGCGAGCGCAGAATCCACATCGAGACGCACGACGTGTTCGGGCGCGACCGCGTAGCTGTCTTCGCCGTTGCGGGAGTGCGCGTGCAGCGCGAATGCCGCGCCACGTTCGCTTGGCAAATCCTGGTACAGCGTTCCGCCGAAGACAACGGCGGCGGCCTGCATCCCGCGGCAAATACAGAGCGTGGGAACCGCGCGCATGCGCGCGTGCGCGAGTGCTGCGAATTCGAAGGTATCGCGCGCGGCCTGGTGTTCGTACGCGCGCTCCGGATAGCGATCGTCTTCACCGTAGCGGCCGGGATCGACATCGACGCCACCGGTGACTAAGAGTCCGTCGAGCGTATCGAGCGCTTCGCGAGCGTCGTTGTATAAGACGACGGATTCGCCACCTGCACGGTCGATTGCGTCTACGTAGGCGCGCAGTTCCACGTGATCGCACGGATCGGCACCGCGTAGGATCGACGAGGTGATCCCGATTCGGGGACGACTCACGCGACGAGCAGTAGGCTCAGCGCGTAGCGACCGGCGGCATCGGTGAACGTCTTCTTTTCGGTGAAGCCGCAACGTTTAGCGAGCGCGACGATCTCCGCGGGCGTGAACTTGTAGGACGACTCCGTGTGGATCGGCTCGCCCTCCGAAAACGACACGCCCAGGTCCAAACCGCGGAGCGCAACCTGCTGTTTTTGCATTGAGACCAAGAACGAGTCCACGCTGCCGCGCACGGCATCGTATTTCGCACGGAACCGAAATTGGTGCAGGTCGAAGTCGCCGTCGAACTCGCGGTTGATGCGCGCCAACAGATTCTTGTTGAACGCCGAAGTGACGCCGGTCGGATCGTCGTACGCCGCCTCGAGGATCGTTGCGTCTTTTTTCAGATCGTAGCCGACCAACAGCCCGTCGCCGGGTTTGAGCGCAGCTGCGAGGAGTTCGAGCAACGTGCGCGCCGCGTGCGGTTCGAAGTTGCCGATGTTAGATCCCAGATATAGCGCGAGCACGCGGTCACGCGTTGCGAGTTCGCGCTGACGCAGCAGCGAAAAATAATCGGCCGCGTATGCCTGCACGACTAAATTCTCGTGCGCGGCGATAAGCGCCAGCGACGATTCCATGAGCGCGTCGGGTGAGATCTCGATCGGATGGTACGTGAGCGATTTCTGCATTTCCAGGATCGCCTCGATGATGACCCGCGTTTTGGTCGCGCTGCCGCTGCCAAGTTCGACGAGTTCGAGCGGCGCACCGAACGATGCCGCGATCTCGCGCCCGTACGTCGCGAGCAGATCGCGTTCGACGCGCGTGAGATAGTACTCCGGGAGGCGCGTGATCGCCTCAAAGAGCGACGACCCCAAATCATCGTAAAAATATTTCGGCGCGAGCGTTTTCGGTATCGCGGTCAGGCCGCGGCGCACGTCTTCGCCGAACGTGGCGATCCGGGCCGGATGCGGATCGCGATAGATCGCCAGACGGTCGGTCACCGCGGTCAGTGTGGAATCCATGAAAACCTCATTTGGGGCACTCGTCGGATAGGACAACCTCAAACGGGAATGTGTTGCGTCCCCGCGTATCTGCGGATTCCCACGTTTTCACACGCGTAATCCAGGAGGCGAACCGTGCAGACTTCCCAGTTCACGATTACCGTCGGTACCACCGCGATGCCGGTGTACCTGGCCCGTCCCGACGGCGACGAACCCAAAGGTGCGGTAATCGTGCTGCAAGAGATCTTCGGCGTCAATGCCGAGGTCAAGCGGATCACAGACCTCGTGGCCGCTGCCGGCTACGTCGGGATCGCCCCGAATTATTATTATCGCACGCACCCCGACCTTAACGTCCCCTACACCAACGAAGGCCTCGCGAAGGGCTTCGAGGCTGCCGGCCAGGTCACCATGGACAACCTCAAGACCGACCTCCAGGCCGTGATGGATTACCTCAACAGTCAGGCGTTCGTGAAAACAAACCATATCGCAACCTGGGGCTTCTGCTTCGGTGGGACGGTCGCGTTCGTCAGTTCGATGATGCCGGGCCTCTCCGCGGCCGTTTCGTTCTACGGCGGCCACATTGCCCAGGCGCTGCCCAATAGCGATTTCGTCCCGGCCGATCACGCGGCCGAAGTTCGTGCCCCCCTCCTGCTCGTATTCGGCGGCAAAGATGCGTACATTCCGCAAGCAGCGATCGACAAGATCGAATCCAGTCTCAAAGCAGCGGGAAAGCGATTTGAGGTGCAAGTGTATCCGGATCAAGACCACGCCTTTTTCCGCGATAGTTCGCAAGCGATGACCGGCACTGCGGGCGACGTGCTTTCGCGCGACGTCTCCGATGCCTGGGAGCGCGTCCAGGCCTTCCTTGGGGCCCACCTGGCGTGATAAGCGAGCACGTTACAATTCCGGGTCCGCACGGACCCATTCCCGCGTATGTTGCCCGCCCGGACTTCGGCGTGCATCCGGCGGTGATCGTTCTTGAGGGTGTGTACGGATTCGACGACGAGCTCAAACGCATTACAGATCTCGTCGCGAGCGCGGGCTACGTCGGCTGCGCGATCGACTACTTCCACCGCACCGGCTCGACCTTCAGCGCGCCCTTCACCGAGGAAGGGCGCGCGCAAGGCGTCGAGGCGTCCAAGAAAATCTCGAAGTCGGAACTGCGCGAAGACGTCGCCGCAGCCGTCGATTGGCTCAATTCACAAGACGTCGTCACACACGGCGACATTGCAACCTGGGGTTTCGGCTTCGGCGGCACGGCCGCGTTCGTGAGCGCAACGCTGCCGGGCCTCAAAGCCGCCGTCGTGTTTTACGGCCAAAGCATCGACAAACCGATGCCCAGCGGCGATCCCGCCCCGCTCGAAGAAGCCGCATCGCTGCGAGCGCCGTTGCTGCTCGTGTTCGGCGGCCAAGACGAATTGATCTTAGCAAACGACGTGGAGCGGATCGCCTCCGTCTTGACGCAACATGGAAAAAAGTTCGACCTGCAGATGTATCCAAACGTGGGGCACTCGTTCTTCCGCAACACCTCAGACTCGGTCGCGGCGCGCGAAGCTGCCGATGCGTGGGACCGCGTGCAAGCGTTCTTGCGCGCGCGTTTCGCCTAGCCGTCGTACGCGATGCGCGCCCAACGCTCGACGATATCGCTGATGTAGTCACGCGTCTCGGCGTACGGAGGCACGCCGTTGTAGTATGCGACGGCGCCGGGGCCAGCGTTGTACGCCGCGTCGGCGAGCGCGTACGGGTCCGGGGCGTCCGCATATGCGCGGCGGTAACGCCCGAGCAATTTCGCAGCCCCGCGGATCGCATCGAACGGGTCGAGCGGATCGATACCGTATCTCGCAGCGGTCTCCGGCGTAAATTGCGCGATCCCCACGGCCCCTGCGACCGAGACGGCTCGCGGCTCGAAGGCCGACTCTTGCAAAATCGTCGCTGCAAACCAGCGCGGGTCGATGCCGTTCTCGACGGCGGCGGCTAGTGCGACATTTGCCAGAACGAGTGCATCGAACGAACCGATTCGCGGGTTTGCACGAACGATGGATCGGACGACGGCGATTCCGGGAGCCGCAGGACGCGGCGCGTCGTCGAAGAGCCGGAGCCCCCGAATGGATTCGTGATGCGGGGGTATATGCCACGAGAGGGCGAGGTTCCGCAAGCGATCGATCCGTGCGGGACCGCGTGCGAAAACGTTCTCGGAGAAAACCCGTTCCGCGATCGTCGTGCAACCTGCCAGGAGCGCGGAGAACGCGAGCGCAACGAACCCCAAGAATACTCCCCGATAAGCCGGATTTCTAACCTGTAAGGATGACCGTGAGTTCGATTGTGACGTGTTCGCCGTGTTAGCTCTCAATGTGCTCGGTGCGATGCTCATCGTGCTTGTCGTGGGCGACTTCGCCTCGACGTTCTTTTACCACGTCCCGCAGCATGTCTGGTTCAAACTCCATCTGCGCACGCATCACGACCGCAAGCGTTCCTATTGGGACCACGCTGTTATTTCCCGCGACCCCGCCGTGATTTTGGACGGCGTGCTTGGCGCGATCCCCTATATCGCGATCGCGGCGCTATGCTGGAAGATCTCGGTCACGGGTGCGGTGCTGGGCCTGGTTCTCGGCCAATTGCACGTCTGGTGGCGCCACACGGCCGACCTCGGCTGGAAAACGCCTGCTTGGTTTCTCGCCGTTGCGCGGCCGCTGCAGATCGTGCTCCCCGAGGACCATGACGGCCATCACCGAAATCCCGAAATCGAGTTCGGCGACATCTTCCGTTTTTACGATGCGCCGGCACGCTATGCGATCAAGACCCTTCGTGCGATTACGCCACGGAAACGTGTGGCCGTGCGGACGATCAAGCGCAAATCCCAGATCCGGACGGTTCCGGGTCGCGGGTAACCCCGTGGAGCCTGGATGACAAAACGCGTCCTCTTCCTCATCTCCGATACCGGCGGCGGTCATCGCAGCGGTGCCCAAGCCATCGGCGCCGCACTCGATGAAATCGAGGGAGAGACACGTTTTGAGTGGCGTATAGACGATATCGCTACCCACTGCACCTTTCCGCTCTCCCAACTCGGGCCGGCATACAGCGCGGCCCTTCGCTTTGCCCCGCCGATCTACGGTGCGCTCTTCCACGCGACCAACGGCAGGCGGCGCTTCAAGTCGATCGTGCGCTTCTGCGAACCGCTGTACCGCGAGCGCCTGCGCGATTCGTTTTTGCTCTTCAAGCCGGACGTGATCGTCTCGGTCCATCCGCTGCTCAACCACGCCGCGCTTCGCGCCCGCGCGGACGCCGGGATCAACGTTCCGATCGTTACGGTCATCACTGACCTTGGCCGCGTCCACGAAGCCTGGCTGATGCCCGAGGCCGACGCCGTCGTGGTCCCGGCACCCGAGGTCTACCAGCGCGCCCTCGAACGCGGCGTCTCGCCCGATCGTCTGCGCCTGCTCGGCCATCCGGTCCATCCAAAATTCGAAGACGTCTCGCAGTCGAAGGCCGAGCTGCGGAAGTCACTCGGGCTTCCGCCCGATAAGACGATCGCGCTGCTCATGGCGGGCGGCGAGGGCGGCGGGAAACTACTCCCCACGACGCTTGCGCTTGCGAAATCGAAACTGCCGTTTCACTTGGTCATCGTGACCGGCCGCAATGCGGCTCTCAAAGCGAAGCTCGAAGAGATCGCGCCGAAGTTTGCCATTCCGATGACGATCCTCGGTTTCCGCAACGACGTTCCCTCGCTGATGCGCGCGGCCGACTTGCTCGTTACCAAGGCCGGTCCCGGCACGCTTGCCGAGGCGAGCATCACCGAAGTCCCGGTCGTCGTCTATGATTTCGTGCCCGGTCAAGAACGCGGCAACCTCGATTACGTTCGCACGAACGGGATCGGCGTCGTCGCCCTCAACAGTGCCGATGTCGTGCAGTCCGTCTCGCGCATCGTCAATAATAAAGAACGCATGGCACAGATGCGTCTGCGTCAGGGCAGTATCGCCCCGCGCGGAAGCTCGCGCCGCATCGCCGAACTGATCGCGGAAATCGCCACGAGCGGATCCGTTCCGAAAGCCGAACACCGCATACCCGCTGCCGTTTCGTAAGGATCAATGAGCGTCATCGACATCCCCGCGTCGCTCGAAGCGGCGGTCATTGCGCTACGTCGCAACTTCCATCGTCATCCCGAGATGGGATTCGAAGAAGTCCGTACCGCGGGGGTCGTCGCAACACGTTTGCGCGAACTCGGCTTCGAGGTTCACGAAAAGATTGCGACGACCGGCGTCGTCGGCGTGATGAAGGGTATCAAGCCCGGCCGCACGATCATGTTGCGCGCCGATATGGATGCGCTGCCGATCGAAGAAGAAAATACGATCGATTATGTTTCCACCAACGTTGGGACGATGCATGCGTGCGGTCATGACGGTCACGTCGCAATGTTGCTCGGTGCCGCCGAACTGATTTCGCAAGGCCGCGACCGGCTTGCGGGCACGGTGTGCCTCGTGTTCCAGCCGGCCGAAGAAGGCCGCGGCGGCGGGAAAGCGATGGTCGAAGAAGGCGTACTCGAACGCTTCGGAATCGAGCGTGCGTACGGACTGCATCTCGCCTCCGCACATCCCGTCGGTCAGCTTGGCTTCCGGGAAGGCGCGTTTTACGCATCGAGTGATTCGATCGAAATCACGATCGAGGGCAAAGGCGGGCACGGCGCCGCGCCGCATCTCTCGATCGATCCGATTTACGTCGCAAGCGAATTCGTCGTCGCGGTGCAGCAGATCGTTAGCCGCATGATCGACCCGATCGAACCAGCGGTCGTTACGATCGGGTCGATCCACGGCGGCACGACGCACAACGTGATTCCCAGCCGCGTCAAACTCCTCGGCACGGTGCGCGCGTTTAACTCGGACGTGCGCGCGAAGATGGCCGAACGCATCGAACAAGTCCTCAAAGGCGTCTGCGACACGGCCGGTGCGTCGTACGATTTCAACTATCTGTGGCGCTACCCGGTGACCTCGAACGACGCCGATCAGACGCGCTACGTGCGCGCGCTTGCGGAGAAAACCATCGGCGCGGATCGCGTCACCGAGGTGCCCAAACTCATGGGCGCTGAGGACTTCTCGTTCTTCGCTGAAAAAGTGCCCGCGTGTTTCTACACGCTCGGCGCGCAATCAGACGAACGCACGTCCTGGCCCCATCACCACGCGCGTTTTGACATCGATGAAGCCGCCCTCAAGACCGGCGTGCAGATGATGGCGACGATCGCGTTCGACGCCCCGACCAACGCGCCGTAGAGGTCAGTCTTTCGTCGAGAGCTTTCCGCGCATCGCCATCACGGCCGCGCCCACCGCGCCCGCGTCGTTGCCCAGCGTCGCCGTCACGATACGCGTCGTTCCGCGCGGAGCCATCGTCGTTTTCTCATCGACGATCGGACGCACGGCAGCGAGCATGAATTCGCCGGCACTCGCGACCCCGCCGCCGAGCGCGATCAGTTCGGGATTGACGAACGCGACAACGTTGGCGAGTCCGAGCGCGAGGTCTGCGGCGTAGTTGCGCCACGCCGCAAGTCCGTGACCGTCGCCCGCCTGCGCTGCTTTGCGGATCGCTTTGGACCCGAGCTTCTCGCGCGAAACATCGAGCAGCGCGCTCTTTGGAAACGAAGGCGCAACCGCGAAAGCATGACGGATCAGTCCCTGGCCCGAGGCCTGCGCCTCGAAACAGCCGATTTTCCCGCAACCGCATACGAAGCCGTCGGTCGGGCGGATTTGATGGTGACCGAATTCGCCGGCCGCCATCTGATCGCCGAGTAAGAGTTGGCCGTCGGCGATCACGCCGCCGCCGATGCCCGTACCCAGCGTGAGCAAGACGAAGTTCTTCGCACCTTTGCCCGCGCCGTGCGTGTATTCACCCAGCGTCGCGCAGCGCGCATCGTTTGCGACGAAGACCGGGTACGAAAACATCGCCCGGAGTTTTTCGCCGAGCGGCACGTCGCGCCAACCGAAGTTCGGCGAGTAGCGGATCGTGCCGGTGTTCGGATCGACGTTGCCGGGCGAGCCGATACCGATGCCGACGAGATTTTTTTCTTTCGATGCATCGATCGCACCGCCGATCGTCGTCTTAAGTGCGGCGAGCACGGCTTCGGGTGAGTGGTCGTCGATGTCGTGTTCGTGTTTTGAGGACAGCTCGCCGCTCTCATCGACCACGGCGGCCATCACGTGCGAACCGCCGAGGTCGACGCCGATCGCCTTACGCACTATTTCGGTACGTCGATGACGTTGGTCGGGCTGTTGAAATCGGTGAAAAGCACAGTTGCCTTTGCGTTATGGCAGCGCACGAGCAGGTACGTCGTCTTGTCGTAGTTGCAAATCGACTCTCCGACCTCTTTATCTGCGGTGGTTGTGCCGGTGAACGCGCCGACTTTTTTACCGTTGAAATCCTCATCCGGCAGCATCTTGCCGATGGATTGACTCGCGTATGCTTTCGGATCGGGCGTCTTGAACATCGCGTTCATGTTGCCGCCGCCCGGCATTTTGCGCCAGCCGGAGCCGTTCATATTCATCCACGACTCGCCCGCGAGAACGACGATTTTTATCGACATGCCGTGTATGTCCATTGCCGATTCGATCTTATCAGGGAGCACCATGGTCGTCGTGATCGTGCCGCCCGCCATCGGATTGCCCTCGGCAGTGCCTGCGGTGGGCGCGACGTTCATCTTGAACGATTTCACGCCCGCCCATGCCGCACCCATCTTCGCTTTGAGCGCATCGGCGGCGGGATCGGCGAACGCCGGAAGGGTGCTAAGGGTGAGCGCGGCGGCCAGCGCAGCGCAGGTGAGGGAACGCTTCATGAACGGTGGGTCTTTCTACGGCGCGTAATTCGAGTAACGAATGGTAACCATGGGACCAAAGCAGCCGACGAGACGATAGGACTCGTGGTCGTAGAGACATTGGACGCGCACGGGCTCGAGGACTTCCGGCGAGCGGAACGTCGAGGCGAAAGCGCCGTACGTCATGGCGTCCTGCACGCGGTCGGGCAACTCGGTGAGGACGCGCCAATCGCGAAACCCGCGATTAAATTCCACAAAGGGCGGGCTACTCGGGTCGGTGTGGGTCTGATTCTCCGCAACGGGCCGGTCGATCGCAAGGCCCGTGGTTTTGGAATACGTCGCCGTGAGGGTGCCGCGCGGCGAGACGGCAAGCACGTGGAATGCGGTGAGGTCGCGCATCGCCCGACGGATTTTGACTTGCAGCGATTCGGCTTCGACCGGGGGCCGCGACACCGTCTGATAGTTGTAGAATTCGATCGTTAGATCGGCGCGTTCGCAGCGCGTGATGTGATTGGTGAGTTTTTCGTAGGTACAGCGAATCGTTTGCGCCGGGACGAGTTTCTTCAAGTCGGGCGTCATGCGGCCGCTGAACGGCACCTCGACCGCGCCCGTATCGGCGTCGACGTCGGCCTCATCGTGCGCGACGGTGATGGTATCCCACTGCGTACGCAGATAGTCGGCGATGGCTTGGAGCGCCGGCGGCACGTCGGGCAGCTTTTTGCCGTCGCGCAAAATCGCCGTGCCGGCCTTGCTCATGCTGATTTCGAACTTCGCGTCCTTCGGCCCGGTCGCGACCAAATACAGTTTGTCGGGGTGAGTGACGTAGGCTTTGATCGTGACGCCGTCCTTTTGCGTGACGGTATACGCCAAAAGCGCCGTGCCGCTCATCGCGGTCCGCAACGCCAGCGTTCTCTCGGCAACGATCGGCGATTGGGCATGCGCGGTCGACGCCGTGCAAAGCACGACGCCGAGGGTCACGAGCGCTAGCATGCGTCCAAACAAGCGAGAACCTCTTGGCGGGGACGATTCGAGTCGCGCGAGAGGCGCCCCTCGCGATGGGTCCGCGCGCCCTCGGTACCGAAGCGTAGCACATGCAAGAGACTATCGATCTCATCGTTCACCGCGAACTTCGCCACCTCAAGAAATTCACGCGCGACACGGGTCAGCCGACGCGGATCGACGAGCTCGATCTCACGCCGATGCAGCACGTTCAAGAGATCGAGATTACCGAAGAACACGTCACGATCAAATACAACGAAGACATCAAGCGCAGCTACAACGTCAACGAGATCACGCATCGCGAATGGGTCTACAAATATAACGACGACCCCGAGATGGTCGCCGCGATCGCAAAAGTGATCGAAGTTTCGCGCAAACATCTCTACGATCTGCCCGAAAATGTCGCGTGTCCGTCGGGCTGTGCGGAATGCTGCGGCGGCTACGAGCCCTTCGTCAATCACGGCGATGTGAAGCGGATCGCCGATCACTTCGGCTGGACGGTCGATGAGGTCTTAAAGACCTACGTTAACGAGCGTCCCTCGGCCGACGGCTTCGTTGCGGGTTGGCTCAAAAAAGTCGATGAGGATGCCGCAAGTAAGTGCGTGTTCCTCAAAGGCAGCAAGTCGGGCAAATTCTACTGCGGAATTTACGACGCGCGTCCCGACGACTGTCGAGCGTTCACGCCGATCGGCTGCCAGGACGTTGACGAGTCCCTCTCGTTCGGAGACTATCCGAGCGGTCCGGCGTTCCAGCCCAAACATCCGAAGCGGTAAATGACGTACGACGTCGCGATCGTCGGGGGCGGTCATAACGGTCTGGTAACGGCGGCGTACTGCGCGCGAGCGGGCTTGCGCACCGTCGTGCTCGAGCGTCGCTCGGTGCTCGGCGGCGCGGCCGTGAGCGAAGCGATATGGCCCGGCTATACCGTCTCGCTTGCATCGTACGTATGCAGCCTGCTCGATCCGCAGATCGTCGCGGATCTAGATCTTGTCGCGCACGGCTATTCGGCGTATCGCAAAGATCCCGCGTCGTTTACGCCGCTGCCGGACGGGCGTTCGCTCTTGCTCGGTCGCGACGATGAAGAAAATGCCCGTGAAGTTGGCCGTTTCGACGAACGCGATGTTGCGGGACTCGCGGCTTTTGAAGCCGAGGCCGTGCGCCTCGGCGCGCTCTTGTTCGAGTCGTTCGCCGATCGCGAACCGTCGTTTGCGCGTTTTGACGATGCGACGCGCGCGACGCTTGAAGGCTCGGCGGCGGACTTGGTCGAGCGCTACGTGCGCACTCCCGTCCTCGCCGCGACGCTCGCAACCGACGGACTTATCGGCACGGCGGCCGGTCCGCGCGAACGCGGAACCGCCTACGTGCTCGCCCATCACTACGCCGGTCGCGCACTCGGCGCGCAGGGCGCGTGGGGGTTCGTGCGCGGCGGAATGGGTGCGATCTCGCAGGCCGTCGCCGCGGCCGCGCGTGCGGCAGGCGCCGATCTCCTAACCGATGCCATCGTCGAGCGCATCGGCGTGCGCGACGGCCGCGCCGGATCGATCTAACTGCGCGACGGGCGCACGATCGAGGCGCGTTCGATCGCGAGCAACGCCGATCCGAAAACCACGTTTCTGCATCTGCTCGATGCAAGCGACGTGCCGACCGCAACGCGCGAACGCGCGCTAGCGTGGCAATCGGCGGGCGTCTCGTGCAAACTCAATCTCGCACTCGGCGAACTCCCCAACTTCACCGCGCGTCCGGGCACGAACGTGCAAGCGCACCATCGCGCGACCATTCACGTCGCGCCGACGGTGGATTATCTCCAAGCCGCTTACGACGACTGCGCGGCGCATGGCGTCTCGCGCGAACCGATGCTCGAGTGTTTCATGCAGACACCCACCGATCCGAGCCTCGCACCGCCGGGCAAGCACATCCTCTCGATCTTCGCGCAGTATTATCCATACGACCGCACGGACCGCCCGTGGCAAGAGAGCGATCGCGCCGAGATCGGCGATCAAATCGTCAACTTACTCGCGCGCTACGCGCCGAATCTGCCCGCTGCAATCGAGCACCGCAATATGATGGCGCCGCCGGATCTGGAATCTATCCTGGGCCTTGCCGGCGGACACATCTTCCACGGCGAGCTGCTGCCCGAGCAGATCTACGAGAAACGCTTCCGCGTGCGTACGGAAATCGATGGGTTGTACTTGTGCGGCTCGGGGACGCATCCGGGCGGTTGCGTGAGCGGCTTCCCCGGCCGGCGCGCGGCGGAAGCGATGATCGCCGATCTCGCGTCGTCTATGAAAATGGTTTCCGTCTGAGACCAAGAACCCGCCGAAATCCTAAGAGAGGTACCCCATGAAGCGTCTTCTTCTGTCGCTTGGCCTTGCTATAGCCGTGACCGCAAGCGCCGCCAGCGCCGCCACACATCCGGACCAGTTCCGGCTCTCCGCTCAAAACGGATCGGGTGAAACCGGCACCGCCACGCTGCTGCAGAGCACGGGCAACCCGGATGAGATCATCGTTCACGTTACCACGCGCGGCGGCGGCACCGACCCGCAGCCGATCCACATCCATAAAGGCTCTTGCGAAAAGCTCGACCCCAAGCCAGCGTTTCCGCTGACGGCCGTGATCGACGGCTCGTCGCAAACGAAGGTCAAAGGCATCACGCTTGCCCAACTCGAGGCCGGCACGTACGCGATCAACATCCACAAGTCGACCAAAGACGTCGGCACGTATGTTGCCTGCGGAAATCTGAAACTCGCCGCGAAGTAGTTCGCGACCGCAGAACCCTAGCATCGGGCGTCGCGAAAGCGGCGTCCGTTTTCTTTTTTAGGAGTGCACCGTGGACCACGTCTCGCGTTTTGGCGAACCCGATGAAGCAACGCTGCCCGACGATATTCGTGAAGTATACGAAGCGAGCCGCACCAAGCTCGGTTTCGTCCCGAATGTTTTCCGCGCGTACGCGAAGCGTCCCGAACATTTCCGCGCATTCATGCACTATCACGACGTGCTGATGAAAGGCGAGAGCAATCTCACGCGCGCCGAACGCGAAGCGATCGTCGTCGCCGTCTCGGCAGAAAACGAGTGTCAGTACTGTGTTACATCACATAGCGCGGCGCTGCGTATCCTCGGCAAAGACCCGATCCTCGCCGATCAGATCGCGATCAACTGGCAAACGGCAAACACGACGCCACGCCTGGATGCGATTCTGACGTTCGCCTCGCGCGTGAACGAACGCGGCTTTGCCGCAAGCGATGAGGAGATCGAAGACCTGCGGGACTTCGGATTCAGCGACGATGACATCTGGGACATCGCCGCGATCGCCGCATTCTTCGGCTTCTCGAACCGCATGGCCGGCGCACTCGACATGCGCCCGAACGCCGAATTTTACGCGCTGGGCCGGATGGCACCGCCCAAGCGCTAACGACATAATAGCCGCGGTCACGAAGAGGAACTTCGCCCACCCACTCGGGTAAAGGTGAACGACCGTGCTTCCACTCTTCGAGATCCTCGTCTTGACTAGCGGCGCCGCCGGCCTTCTCGGCGGCGCCGCTGTTGTCGTCGCGCACCGTGCCGGCCTCCCGCGTGCGCCGAAAGTCCCCTCGACCTTCGCAACGCTCAAGCTCGTCAACCGGCTCCCGGCCCGTCATCGTCGCGAAGCGCGCGCGATCGTCGCAATAGCGCGCGAACACGACAAGCGGCACGTTGGGCACCGCATTGACGTCTTTACCGCGCGGGAGACGCTGCGTTCGTATTTGCCGGAGACGATCAACGCCTATCTCGCCGTCCCGGGCGCACTCAGTGGACACCCACGAAACGGCCTGCGATCGCCCGACGAAGAACTCGCGCACCAACTCTTCGCGCTCCGCACCGGGCTCGAACGCATGCGCGACGCGGACGCTGACGTCGCCGTAAAACGAATGACCGCAAACAAGACGTTTCTCCACGAGCGTTTCGGTGTGCCGCCGCCGGTCGAACACCGCCCATCGCCGCCGATTCTCGAGCTTCTCAACGAGAAGCTCGCCGCATTTATCCGCGGCATTTAGAGCGTCGTCTTAGCCGGCAAGAACAGCTGCGAACAGCGCAGGGTCGACGTTTCCGCCGCTGAGCGTGGCGCCGATACGTTTGCCGCGCGCGGGGACTTTCTCGAACATAATCGCTGCGAGCGCAGCGGCGCCGCTCGGCTCGATGACGAGCTTGAGACGTTCGAACGCGAAGCGCATCGTTTCGCGTAGCTCATCGTCGGTGACTGTCACAACGCCCGCGCACAATTTTTGTACGATTGGAAAAGTCAGGACACCGGGAGCCGTCGTCTGCATGCCGTCGGCGATGGTCACGGGGACGGGAATCTCGATTCGTTTATTTGCCGCGAGCGATTGAACCCAATCATCACCAGTTTCCGGCTCGACACCCCATACCGCGACGCCGGGCGACATCGCGACGGCCGCCGTCGCGCAGCCGCTGAGCAGACCGCCGCCTCCCGTGCACACGAAAAGCATGTCGAGCGGGCCCGTTTCTTCGATCAGCTCGAGTGCCGTCGTGCCCTGACCCGCGATGATGCCTGCATCGTCGAAGGGTGAGATGAACGCGGCGCCGGTTTCGCTCGCGATGCCTTTGGCGATCGCTCCGCGGTCGTCGTTCATGCGGTCGTACTCGACGATGGTTGCTCCGTAGCCGCGCGTTGCGTCGCGCTTCGATTTGGGCGCATCGGTCGGCATCACGATCGTCGCCGGGATGCCGAGAATCTTCGCTGCCAGCGCGACGCCCTGCGCGTGATTACCACTAGAAAACGCCACGACGCCTTTGTGCCGCTCGGCCTCGGAAATTTGCGCGAGCCGGTTATACGCGCCACGGAATTTAAACGCGCCCATGCGCTGCAGGTTCTCAGCTTTGAGGAAGACCGAGGCGCCGGTTCGCTCGTCGAGTGTCTTCGAGGTGATCACGGGAGTCCGGTGCGCGACACCGCGTAGACGCACCGCAGCGTCTTTGACATCTTGGAAAGAGACGGCGAGCTGACCGACGGTCGTCATCCGACTACTTCTTCACGACTTGTTCGTAGTTGAAGCCTTCGGCTTTACCATCGAGATCGTATTTGAATCGTTCGCGTGCCGACCCGTGCTCGAACGTGAGGGCAAACGTGTGAACGCGTTCGGCCGTCCCGGCCGGCGTATCTTCTTTGACCGATTTTACTTTGCCGAGCGGCGCGAGTGAATCGGAGGCGGCTCCTACGCGCTGCCGCGTCATCTGCTCGCGGGCCGTTGCATCGAAGTCTTTGGTCAGTGCGGTCATGTCGTTCTTTTGAATTGCGGTTGTGACTTCTTCCGCTGTCTTCTCGAACTTGGTCTCGTGCGCACCGAACGTCTTGAAGAGCACGTAGATCAGAAGCACCGCGACGACCGCGATGAGGATCGTGCGTTGGTTGGATTTCGCCGGCACTTGGGTCGGGCGCTGCATCACTGCGAGATAGCCTCCGTCATGAGTTCTTTTGTACCAAAGGGCTCGAAGCGCAAGGCCGGATTCCATTCCTCGGCCAGCCGCACGCTCCACTCGCTCTCGAAGAGCGCAAGGGGTTTACTCTCCCAGTCCTCAACGAGTTTCGCATTCGAGGGCATCTGGGCCGAACCGACTTTCTCAAGATCGCCGCGTACGTGGCGCGCGAGGCCGAAGTTGAGTCGCGTGAACTGCGTCTTCACGTTGTATTCCGCCTCGAGCCGGTATTTGACGACTTCAAATTGCAGTTCGCCGACGGCCGCAAAAATCGGTTCGCTGCGCTGCGTATCGTTGTAGGGGTACATCACTTGGATCGCGCCCTCTTCACGCAACTGCGCGATCCCTTTTTGAAAAGACTTGTACTGCGCGGTATCGAGCGCGCGCACGAGCGAGAAATGTTCGGGCTCGAAAGCCGGAATCGGATCGAACGAGAGCGACTCGCCTTCGACGAGCGTATCGCCGATCGCAAAACTGCCCGGATTGGCAAGGCCGACGACATCGCCGGCAAACGCGAGGTCGACTGATTCGCGATCGTTTGCGAAGAGTTTCATCGCGCGCGTGAGGCGCACGTCTTTGCCCGTTCGCATATTGCGCACGGTCATGTCCCGTTCGAACTTGCCCGAGCACACGCGCACGAACGCGATCCGGTCGCGATGGCGCGGGTCCATGTTCGCTTGAATCTTGAATACGAAACCCGAGAAGTGATCGGTGTTCGGATCGACCGGCGTGCGATCGAGATCCGGGACGGTGTGGATCGTTCCAGTGCCGTGATGCGCGAGACGCGCGGTCGGCGTCGGCGCCATCTTCACGAAGCCGTCGAGAAAGAGCTGCACGCCAAAATTCGTGACGGCAGAACCAAAGAAGACGGGCGTTGCATCACCGCGCAGCATCGCGTCGCGATCGAACGCGGAGCCCGCGCCTTCGAGCAAGTCGATCTGATCGATGAACGTGCTGTACGTGCCCTCATCCGTAAGTGCGGCGATGCGTGGGTCGCGCACATCGGTCACCGAGACCGGCGCCATCTTTGCGCCATGCTGCGTGCGCTCGAAGAGATGCACTTCGTGCGAAACGCGGTCGTAGACGCCGCGGAATTCCGGACCCGAGCCGATCGGCCAATTGATCGGAAACGCGCCGATGCCCAGGACGTTCTCGACTTCGTCGAGCAGTGCGAGCGGGTCTTGACTCGGTCGATCGAGCTTGTTGATGAACGTGAAGAGCGGGATCCGGCGCGCGCGGCAGATCGCAAACAACTTGCGGGTCTGCGGTTCTACGCCCTTAGCGGCATCGATCAGCATGACGGCGCTATCGGCCGCAAGTAGCGTGCGGTACGTGTCCTCACCGAAGTCTTGGTGACCCGGTGTGTCCAGGAGATTGAGTGTCATCCCGTGATACGGAAATTGCAACACGGTCGATGTGATCGAGATGCCGCGCTCTTTTTCCAGTTCCATCCAATCGGATGTGGCAGCGCGCGCACGCTTGCGGGCTGCAACTTGCCCCGCCGTGTTGATGGCTCCGCCGTAGAGCAAGAGCTTTTCGGTCAACGTCGTCTTGCCCGCGTCGGGATGCGAGATGATCGCAAACGTCCTACGCTTCGCGACTTCCTCGCGTAAATCCATGCTGGGATAACGTTCGACAGCGACCGGGACGACCTTTGCCACGCTCTTGCTGCTCGTGGTCTCGCTCTTTTGGGGTCTCAACGCGACCGCATCGAATTTTCTCTCTAACCTGGCTGCGGCATGAATGGGATCGAACTCGTCGTTACGCGCTCGGCGTGAACGCTGCCCTTCTTTTTGGCGCTCGCCCTGCTCGACCGGCCCAAGACCGCGCTTGCGACGAACGATTTTGGCGGCTTGAGCCCTCGGTGTGATGGTCGGGCCGCTGCGGACGGGGGTATTCGCGCTTGGAACCCGGCACACGAGTGCGACACACGTCGTGATCTTCATCACCGGCATCTACGCCACGTTTGGCACCCTCCTGCTCGTGGTGCTCAGCGCGATCGCGCAGCCGCTCGTCGACGTCGTGAGTTCGATCGCGATCGTGCGCGAACGGATCGGACCGGCCGGAATCACTGCGGGCGCCCTGCCCGCGCGCGCACTCGGGCTCGCCGTTTTTGCACCGGGCTCGCGCATCCGCGTCCCGTCTAGCGCCGCATCAAACCCGTCGAGATTCGATAACTGCGCGCTTCCACGACCGCCCCCTCGTCGACATCGACGAGCAATCCGCCCGGAATCGTATAGAGGCGCGCGTTTGGCTCGACGCGCAAGCGATCGTCACCGCGTACCACAACGAGGTCCGCAGTGTACACGGAGATAGTACACGCGCCGACACGCAGTTGCGAACCCGGCGTCACGCGAACGCGCGTGCGCGGCAACTGTTCATCGACGAAGGCGCGCGGGCCGCGAATGAATTTCTGCTGGATCACGCAATCCGGAACGGTCGAGAGTACTGCCGCTCCCTGCATGCGAAATCCGACGACGGCCGTCCGCCCAGATTTCGGCAGTGCACGCACATCAGCGCGTGGCGGCACGTGTACCTGAACGCTGGCAAGTTTGGTTTGCCCCATCAGGAAATGGTGCGCGGTGAGCGCTGCGCCCACCAACACCACGACCAGCGTTGCGATCGCGTACCAACGCAGCACTAGCAGGCCTGCTAGGCTGCGTTTTCGTTCGCCGCTGCCACCGCAGGCGCAAGTTCCAAGCGCGCGCGGCCGATCTTCGCATCGGCCATGCCGTAGTACACATCGAACGTGCGATCTCCGTGCGCATCGAGCGCAGTCGGAAAGACAACGTTGTTGACGGTTCCGTGCGTTTCGTTGTAGCCTTCGGGAACGAGCACCGGCACGGGCGAGCGGTAGAGCACGACGTGCGGTTTCTCGTAGTCGTGGATTACGAAGCCCGCGCTGTAACGCGTCGTGAACCGTCCGTCGTTCTCGATCGCATCGACACCGTGAAAGAGCGAGAACCAACCCTCCGCGATGCGCACGGGCGCGGTGCCGGGGCCGTTCTTGATGCGGCCCCACTCGCTATCCGGCGTGAGCACGAGCGCGCTTTCTTTCACGTGCACGATGTTCTTGACATCGGCGAGCACCGGTTCGAGCGGTACGTACGCGATGCGGGAGCTCTCGCGATCTTCGGGCTTCATCTCAAGGATGATCGGAATCGCCGCTTGGCCGTCGACTGCCGAGATGTGCAGCATCGGGCGGTGGTAAAACGCGATCGAGAGTACGCCGCTCGGCGAAAGCACGGGCTCGGGAAAGAACGCCGCATCTTTATCGTCGCCGCTGGGCAGACCGGGAGCCGAGAAATCGGCGAGTCCGATCCGCTCCCACGCATAGCCGTCACGTGACTGAGCGAATGCAATACGCGGCCCGCGCGGACCAAACGCCGTATACGCCATCAGGTAGCGTTCGAGCACGTGAATATAAGTCACGCGTGGATCTTCGCAGCCCATGCCGCCGGGAACGCCGCGCATTTCGTACGGTGCGCTCGGTTCGAGCGCGTAGCCGTCGCGTTCGAAGGTGATCGCATCGCCTTTGAATTCGATCCCGCGGGCGATTCCGATGCGCGAGACGTTGCCGGCCGCAACCAAGCGCGGGTAAAGTACGAACTTGCCGTCTCTGGCGCGCGCCCCGGCCGGATTGAGCACGCCTTCGATATCGTCCGCGCCGCCGCTGGGTTCGAACACGATTCCGAGACGCGTGATACTCGCATCGAAACGAGTGAGAGTCGAGGTCGTGTTCAAAGCGATTCCCCTTGCGCGCGGCGCGCGAGCGAGCAGACGAGTTCGTGCGGTAACAGATCCGCTTGGGCGGCGAGAGCATCCAGGTCGCTTGACTGATCGACGAGGGCGACGTGCGGGCCGTCGCTGCGCGTGTACGTCGTCGTAAACTGCATGCCTACGGAGACTATATCGGACGACCCCTCCAGGAGCTTAGGAAACCCATCGCCGTAGCCGCATCGCACGACCGACACCCCACGTTCGGATGGAATCGCCGTTTCCCCATACCCCGCCCACGCAAACTCACCCGCGACGTGCCGTCGAACGACCGGCGCGCTGAGACGAATAGCACAAGCGAGTGCAAGCGGCACGCCGAGCCGTGCGCCGAAGAGGCCTGCGCCGATCCGCACGCGATCGGCGGGACGGCGCAAGTGCGCGGAGCCCGTACTCGCGTAATCGTCGGAGACAACATCGACGCCGCTGTCGCGGAAAAAGGTCAACGTATCGCCGAGCGTACGCAAATTCGCGTTCTGACGGTCGAGCGAGGTGATGTGCGTCCACACTTCGATCGAAACACGCGACCGCGCGGCGAGTTCTGCGAAGGCGCGAATTTCTTTGGGTCGGATCGAGCTCCAACTCGTCGCATCGACGACGCCGACGCGGATGCGCGCGACGGCATTCTTCTTGCGAGCCCACGTATCGACTCGTTCGAGTGAGGCTCGGTCGCTGATATTGACGATTGCTCCGCGGTCGAGCAGATCGTCGAGTCGATCGATCGGCACGTCGTTGATCAGCCGTACCGGCTTCTGCGTATCGCTGCGCAAAACGTCAAATTCATCGGCGTTTGCAACGAAATAGCTATCGACCAAATCGTCGATCGCGCCCGCAATGCGCCCGGCTCCCCAGCCGTATCCGTCGTTCTTAACGACCGCCGACACGTTCGTGCGCGTAAATCGCGCCCACGCGCGCACGTTCGCACGCAGCGTCTCGCGATCGAGCGTGGCCGTCGGTTGCATCATCGAAGCGTCGTGGAAACGATCAGGTCGCCCGAGGGCGTGACGACATCCAAGACGGAGCCCGCGCGGTAGGCGGAGTTCGGCACGCGCCAGCACGTATAGGTGAGATACTCCTTCGAGGCAGCACCGCCTTCGAGTGCCTGCCGTTCGAAGGCGACGACACGTACGCGCTGGATGTTCGCGCGAATCGATTCGGTAAATTGCGTGTAACCGGTCTCCTTATGCGGGCCCATGAATAAAATCACCGCAAATTCTTTTGAGAAATTAAACGGCGCTTTGATCCCGAATCCGTCGAGCGTATGCTGGTTGCGGATGACTTCGATCGCGTTGCCGCCCGGACTATAAGTGATTCCGGAGACAGCGGTATGGACGCGGACTTCGCGGCAGCCAACGAGCGCGAGCGTGAGGAAGAAAAGAAAGACGGCGCGCATTGCCGCCGCTTTCGACACCTTCTGCCGAGGATACCCTGGCCGTGGTGCGCGAACTTCTAAGGTGACACCAATGATCGCACTCTTGCTCCTCGTGCTCGCCCTTGCATCGACCCCCGAGCCGAGCACACCGCCCATGACCAGCTCGCCGCTCAAAGAGATCGGCCGCGTCCGCGCGCTCCCCGCCTGCACGACGCTCGTGGTCCATGCCAACAGCGCGATCGACTCGGCCCTACGCAACGACAACGCGCTTGCCGTATCAGTCAATCGCCTCAAGCACGTCGATCTCGATGCGAATGCGCTTTCGCGCTCGCGCGGCCTCAACGAGCTCATGGGGATCTCACGCGACATGCGGAAACGAGCGGTCGAAGCCGAGGGCGAGGTCAACCGCCTGCGCGAGATCGCCTCGACCTCCGAGGACTCCACACGTAAAGAAGAGCTCAAGACGTTTGCCGATGCTCTGGGAGGCGCAGTTTTCCGTCAGAAACGCGCAGCCGATGATTTGGCCCGGTTCGTCGCGATCACCGAAGGCCGCGTCGCAAAAGCCGAGGCGACCCAAGATATGCAGACCGGCGGCGACCTCACCGACGCGATGATGAGGCCGCGATCAAATGCTACGCTGCCGCCGTACAGCCCCTCACCGCTCTACCTCAACGAGACGGCGCGCGAGGCAGCCAAAGATTTCGAGGCCAGGATCGCGCTGATCGTCGCCGATGAGGCGAAAGCCGCCGACCATTCTATCGGAGCAACCTCCGGCTGCTGATCGCGCTCGTGCTCGCCGCGGCCCCGGTCGGCCCAACGGTCGTCATCCCCACCGCCCGCGAGCTTGCGCCAAATCAGCCGCGTCCGCTCGTCCCTTCGCGAAAGCTTCGTGGCGCATGCAAATACGGCGATCGTGACGATCCTCGCCAACGATCAAACGATGGCGGGCAATTTCCGGGCCTTCCACTTCAACCCGCGGCGGAGGGTCACGCTGCGGACCACATCGTCGGCGCCGTGAACGGGTGCTAGTGCGCACCGAAGTCATAGCCCCCGCTCGCGCTCGCGCGTAGGCTAGAAAGTGATGTTCCGGATTTTCGCCCTCGCTGCGGCGCTCGCGGCGTACGGTGCCGCCGCCCTCGGCAGTTGGATTCGCATTAACCAGGCGGGCATGACCTGCCCGGATTGGCCGCTGTGTAACGGCGCGGTCGTCCCTGCCCTCGGCGGGGGCGTGCTCCTCGAGTGGGGTCACCGCATGATCGTGGCCTTCGAAAGCGTCCTGATGCTCGCGGCACTCGTCGCAGCGTGGCAGCAACGCGAGCGCATCGCCGGCATCGGGCGCACGGCGGCTTTTATCCTGGGCGCGTACTGCGTGCAAGTGATTTTGGGTGCTGCGACCGTCGCGCTCTCGAACAGCCCCTGGTCGGTCGTTTGGCACTGGGGAGCGGCGATGGTGTTTCTCGCGGGACTCTCCGTCCTCGTGATCCTCGCCTTCGTCGAACCCGCTCGAAAAGCGGCCCCGGCGGTGCAGAACGGCCTCTACCCGCTCATTGCCACCTGCGCCGCCGTCGCATTTGTGACGATGTGCGCCGGGGCGTACGTGAGCTCGAGCGGCGCGGGTCTGGCTTGCCTCTCGTTGCCGTATTGCAACGGGACGCTCTTCGGGCACACGCCGGGGCAATTCGCGCAAATGGTGCATCGCCTCTTCGCGGGCCTCTTCTTCGTCTTTGCGACCATCGCTGTCTACCGCGTCGCGGTCGGTGCCCCGCTGCGCGTGCGCGCGGCGACCTTGACTGGGTATACGTTGATCGTGGCGCAGATCTTACTCGGTTTTGCCAATGTCGCGTATCTGCTGCCGCCGGCGCTCCGGGAACTTCACGCGGCCAACGCCGGGCTCACGTTTATCGCCTTCGTGTGTGCGTTTGCGCTCGCGAGGATCGACGGCACCGTGGCGGTCGCCTCGGCGGCGCGCCGGTCTTCGCCCTCCATGACGGCCGGCGCGCGATGAGCAGCACGCTCTCGCGCGTCGACGGCCGCCTGCCGTCTCGACCCGCGGGCCTGCTCGGTACGATCAACGACTACTACGAACTGACCAAACCGCGCATCATCTATCTCTTGCTCGTAACGACGTTCGCAGCGATCGTCATGGCCGCACGCGGCATTCCGCCGATTCTGCTCACGATCTACACGCTCGTCGGCGGCGCGCTCGCAGCGGCATCGGCCGGTGCGTTTAACTGCGTGATCGACCGCGATATCGACCGCTTGATGAAGCGCACGATGTCACGTCCGGTCGCCGCGGGCCGCATCTCGCCGCGCGACGCGCTCATCTTTGCGAGCATCACGGGCATCGTATCGTTTGCGATGCTCTACATTTTGGCAAACCCGCTCGCGGCGTGGCTATCGCTTGCGGGCAACGTTTACTACGTCTTCATCTACACGCTGTGGCTCAAGCGTACGACACCGCTCAACATCGTCATCGGCGGCGCCGCCGGTGCCGTGCCGCCGCTCGTCGGCTGGGCTGCGATCACGCACGCCGTCGGCGGTCCCGCGCTGGGACTCTTCGCGCTCGTGTTTCTGTGGACACCGCCGCACTTCTGGGCGCTCGCGCTTATGACGAATATCGATTACGACAAAGCGAATATCCCGATGCTGCCCAACGTCCGCGGCGTCGCGCACACGAAAAAAGAAATCGTCGTGTATTCGGTGCTGCTGGTCGTGATGTCGCTTGCACTCTATCCGCTGCACGTCATGGGTGCGTTCTACTTTGCCGCCGCGGCTGTGCTCGGCGGAATCTTCGTGCTCGATGCGATCAAGACGCTCAACGATGCGACCAAAGCCGGCGCGCGTTCGCTCTTCAAGTTTTCGCTGCTGTACTTGGCGCTGATGTGCCTTGCGATGGTGGCGGACCGCATCATCACCGCGGCGTAGCACGTGGCCGCCGTCACCTCGGTCGCCGGACATCGTCTCGATCGATCGACGATCCCGCTGCTCGTCACGCTCGGCCTCGGTGTCTTTGCGGGCGCGTTAGATCTTGGCGTACTCTCACCCGCATTGCCGGCGCTTGCCACCGCCTTCGGCGCCAGCGCCCGCGACATTCCGTGGGTCTTCACGCTCTACTTGCTCGCGACCGTCGTGAGCATCCCGATCATGACGAAGCTCTCCGACACGTACGGTCGCCGCCCGATCTACATCGCATGCGTGACGATCTTCGCTCTGGGCAGTCTGCTTGCAATCCTCGCGCCGAACTTCAGCGTGTTTCTCACGGCTCGCGGAATTCAGGCCTTTGGCGCGGGCGGCATCTTCCCGGTTGCAACGGCCGCCATCGCCGATCGCATTCCGGCAGAGCGTCGCGGGGCCGCGCTCGGGCTCGTCGCGGCGACGTGGGGAATCGCTGCGATCGTCGGTCCGGGCCTTGGCGGCGTTCTCACGCATTTGCTTTCGTGGCACTGGATTTTCGCTGCGAACATTCCGCTCTCGATCGTCGTGATCGTCATGGCGCGCACGACGTTGCCGACGATCGCAAGCCGCGTGCGCGGTCCGCTCGACATCGCGGGGATCGCCTTGCTCTCCACCGGACTGCTCAGCACGATGATCGGCCTCACGCGCCTGGATGCCTCGAGCGCGCGGATCGGCGGCAACCTCACGACCATCGCCTCGATCGTGATCGCAATCGTCGCTTTCATCGCCCTTGCATTCGTCGAGCGCCACGCAGCGCAGCCGGTAATCCCGCCGCATCTCTTCGCACGCAAACAGCTGGTCGTAACGTATTCGCTCGAGATCCTTATCGGCATCCTCGAAGGCGCGCTCTTCTTTATTCCCGCAACGCTCGTTGCCGCGCAGCATCTCTCGTTTGCCGCAGCCGGCGGAATCGCGGCGATCGGTGCCGTTATGTTCGTCGCCGTCATCCCCGGTGCGGGTCGGGCACTCGATGCGATCGGATCGCGCGCGGTGCTCACCGTCGGCGCGGTCTTCACTGCCGCGGGGCTGCTGATCTTCGCCTTCGGCTTCTCGTCACTGACACTGGCGATCGTGGCGATGGTCGTAGCCGGAATTGGCTTCGGCGCACTGCTAGGTGCGCCCACGCGCTACATCATCACAAGTGAAGCGGATGCCGAGGGACGCGCTAGCGCCGTCGGTCTGCTCTCGGTCTTCTTGATCATCGGCCAGATTCTCGGCGGCTCGCTCGCCGGCGGCATCGTCGGCAGCCACATCAGTGATATCACCGGATATCGATATGCGTACGAAACGTTTACGGTCGTAGCTATCATCGCCGCCGCGCTCACTTTTGCGCTCAAATCCAAGCACGCGGAACACGCCTCGCGATAATCGATTCCGCGTGTGGGTCGTGCGCGTGCGGAAACGGGTTCACGAGCGACGAACTCGCGATGGCGTACGACGGCGGTGCATCGAAGTTTAAAGCAAGAATCGGCTTGCCACCGCGTGTCGAACGCGATAGGGTACGGCTATGTCAACCCAACTCCGCCTCGACTGGAACGCAATCGAACGTTGCCTCTTCGCCGATGGCTACGCGCTCGTCGATGACGTGCTCGATCCCGCACAATGCGCCGACCTACGTGCGGGTTATTCATCCGACGCTTTCCGCTCGCGCGTGATCATGGAACGCCATAATTTCGGTCGGGGTGAGTATCAGTACTACGCCTATCCGTTGCCGCCGCTGATCGCGCAGTTGCGTGGCGAGATCTACGCGGACCTTGCACCGATCGCCAACCGTTGGACGGAAGCGCTCAACCGCCCCGAGCGATTTCCTCTCGCACAGCAAGAGATGCTCGCGCTTTGCGCCGAGCACGGACAGGAACGACCGACTGCGCTCATTCTCAAATACGGCGCAGGCGATTTCAACGCGCTACATCAGGATCTCTACGGTGAGGTCGCGTTCCCGTTTCAGCTCACGTTCTTTCTCAGCGAACCAGAGGACTACACGGGCGGCGAGTTCGTGCTCGTCGAGCAACGTCCACGCGCGCAAAGCCGACCCGAGGTGTTGCGTCCGCGCCGGGGCGCGATGCTGATTTTTCCCAATCGCTATCGCCCGGTCAGCTCGAAAACCGGCTCCTACCGAACGGCATTCAAGCACGGCGTGAGTACGGTACGCAGCGGCGAACGCTATACGCTGGGCATCATCTTCCACGACGCCAAATAACGACCGGCGCAATCGCCATTTTTACTGAGGATATCGCCGGCAAATTCGCTCACCCGAGATCGTCATGAAAGTCGACGTCCACGTGCGTGCCGTCGCAGAACGGCTTGTTCGCAGATTTCCCGCAACGGCAGAGCGTTTGCCGATTGCGGATTTCGTATGCGCGACCGTCCTGACCGATCACCTGAATGCCACCGCGTACCCACAACGCGCCGGCGCTATTTTTCGCCGGGTCTTCCGTGACGCTGATCGACTGCGTGAGGTGCGGTTCGATTTGCGCGTCTGTTGTCTTATTGCGCAACACCAGACGTCCCGACGGGCAACTCACGCCCTCGTGCACGGTGGTCTTCTCTTTTTCGCCGCCCGTCGCTTCGGTGACGAGTTGCCAGATCGTCCCGTCGTTATCGCAGAAACGCGCAAGCGAGCAGAGCACCTCGGCATCGTGCAATTCCATTTTCGGACCGTCGATGGTTTTCGCTTGTTCGGCGTAGGGTGCGTGGGAGGCCGTTTCGCTGCCGTCCCATGTTATTTTCGCGTGCGTGCCGTCGCAATATGGCTTTGTTGCGGACTGGCCGCAGCGGCACAACGCATACTTCTCTTTGGTCTCGAATGTTTGTCCGGCTTCCCACGTCCACGAGCCGCCATCGGCTCTGGTACCGATGGTCTGGACGTTCAGTGGAACCGAGCCCGAGACGAGGTAGGGGCCATTGGCCTTGATGACGATTTTGGAAGCGTATGTGTCTGCCATGTACCGCGAGTATACGAGGAAGCCCGCTGCGAACGCAAGCGGGCTTCGAGAAAACCACGCGAACGGCGAGGTCTTACTTCAGATAGCGATCCAAAAAGGCGAGCCACCGCTCGGAGAGATCCGTCTCACGCACGACGTCCGAGGGGTAGTGGCCGCTCACCGGATACGCCACGAATTCGGCGGTTTTGCCATTGTCGATAAGCGCGTGGTACATCTTGTACGATTCGGTGATAGGCACGCGCGCGTCACCGACATCGGAGAGAATCAGAACGGGGCAGGTGACGTTTGCCGCGTACGTGAGCGGCGACTGAGCAACGTAGTCAGCCATGTGTCCGGTAAACGGCGAGCCTTTGTAGGAATAGGCGCCCGTGACGTTGCCATCGGAGAGCGCATACTCATCGACTTCGTCGTTGACCGCCGCACCCGCGATTGCAACTTTCCAAATGTGGTAGTGACCGATGAGCCACGAGGTCATGTAGCCGCCGTACGACCAGCCGGAGACGCCGATGCGTTTTGTGTCGATCTTAACGTGCTTTTCGAGCGCGGCGATGCCGGCCATCACGTCTTTGCCCGGACCGTCGCCTGCATCGTTGTAGATCGCGCGTTGGTACGCGTTGCCGAGGTTATCGCTGCCGCGATAATTGGGTTCGAAGGCGATGTAGTCGTGCGCGGCGATGAGTTGCGGGAACGACTCGAACGACCGTTCCGAGGCATACTGCGGCCCGCCATGGATGTAGAGTACCAGCGGATACGCGCGCCCGGGATTGTAGCCCGGCGGATACGTGACGACTCCGTACTCGTGAAAGCCATTTGGGCCATTCCACTCGATTGCTTCGTTGCGACCGAGCGCGACGGTCTTCGGCAGCGCATCGTTGAGGTGCGTGACCTGACGGGGTGCGGCACCGGGCGAGGGGAGATAGTACAATTCGGTCTGATGCTGCGGCGTGCTGCCGGGGAATGCGATCGCGCCGCTCTTGCCGATGCTCGCGTCCATCCAGAAGAAACTCGAGGGTGTGACATCGCCAAGTGCGACGCGCTTCGCGTTACCGCTCAGGTCGACGATAAAGTATGCGGTCGTTGTCTTGTCGTGACCGCTGGTGAGAAAAGACTTGCTGTCTGGCATCCAGAGCGCGCGGAATGAGGCGCGATCGACGCTCTTCATCGTGGCATTCGTGCCCGAACCACCGGCCGGCGTCGTGAGCATCACGTCGTTCTGATTGTTCGGATCGCCGTCGCGCGAATAGAGATACGCGATGTGCTTGCCATCCGGCGAATACTGCGCGAATGCTTCCTGGATTGTGTGCGAAGTGAGTTTACGGCTCTTATGCGAGGCAACATCGAGCATCCACACCGTGCTCTTATCGCTATCGCCGTTGTTCGGCGTTGCCTGACGCGTGTAGAGCAGCGACTTACCGTCGGCCGAAAACGACAGCGGCGAGCTCGGCGGCCCGGGCGGCGCCGAAGCCTGCACGGTCCAGTTGCCCGACGTCAGACGCGCGTTGTGCGCGCCATCGGCATCGACCATCCAGATGTGCGAATTCGTTGGCTGCTCGCGCTGCAGAAAATCGTTGTTCCCAACTTCGAACCCGTCGCGATGCTCTTTTTTCTTCTTCGCATCGGGATCGGGATCGCTCGTCACATACGCAAACGCTTTGCCATCCGGGCGAAAGGCGAACTGCTGCACGCCGTCTTTTGCCGAGGTGATCGCCCGTGCATCGCCGCCGTTCATCGGCAGCACGTAAATCTGCGGCATGTCTTTCTTGCTCTCGTCTTCGGCGGCGAGGAACGCGAGCCGATCGCCGCTCGGCGACCAGGTGGGCTGCGCCAGCGTCGGACGCATCGAGAGCATACGCGAAGCGCCGCTTGCGATGTCGATCAGATCGAGTTCGGTGTTGAGCGTGTCTTTCGCAAAGTCGTTGTGCCCGATCAGCACGGCGATCGATTTGCCGTCGGGCGAGATCGAGGGATCCCCGATGCTGACGGTCTTCGTCAGGTCCATCGGGTTCAGTCGGCGGGCCGGTGTGGCTCCCGCGGACAGCGAGGTGGCAAGAATGGCGACAGACGTCGCGGCGATAAGTCGGCGGGCGTTCACCCCCATTGCTTACGGATTTTCGACAAAAATCTTTCGTGCCAGGCGGAATAAAAGATAGCCGGATGCCCCAAATATCAGGAGGACGATCCCGAGGTCCGCGACGCCCGAAAAACCGTTGACCCCGTTCCCGCAGGCTGCGACCGCGCCGTCTTTGAGCCAAAGGGCGAAGCGTTCGATCGCGTTCCCGCCCGCACCGCGCTCGGCGGCCAAGGCCGAGACGATCTCATCGGGCGACCAGGCGGTCTCGTAGATCATGCGCTGCACGCGGCCGTCGGGGCCGATCAGGACAGTATCCTCACCGTGGATGATCTGGTGCGACTCCGCATCGGGCAAGGTCCCGATTCCAAAGCGCGCCGCAAGATCGAGCACCCCGTTGGAATCGCCCGTGAGCAGCGACCAGTGCGCGGGATCCGCGCCGAAGGCTTTGCCGTACGTCGCAAGGACGTCAGGCCGGTCGTAGCTCGGATCGAGGGTCAGTTCGACGAGTTGCACGCGCTTGGGGTCGACCAGCTGCGCGAGCCGGTTGAACTTCGAAGTGATCAGCGGACACATGCGCGGATCCTGACACCGCGTGTAAATGAACGCGAGAACGATTTGCTTGCCGCGGAAGTCAGAGAACGTAAGCTGATGTCCCGTTTGATCGAGCAGCGGCGTTTCCGGCAACCGATCTCCCACCTTCATCGGGGGGACCTTGCGCATCACCGGTTCCGTGGTTAAACTTTGGGTCGCGGCAATACGAACGTTGCTCAAGGTCCAGGGTTCGGTCGAAATGTCCACATCGGCGTCGATGGAGTTCCCGGCCAAGAGTTCTGAGGCGCGGCGCCGTGGAACGATCTTGAACGGCATCGACATCGAGGGCATCCCCGCGAACACGTCGTGTCTTACGATCACTTCCCCGTTCTGGGGCGTGGTCGCGAGAACGAGACCATGCAGATGCCGCGTCGCGGCACTCGCCGGAACCACAAGGATGAGAATCATGGCGACGACCGCCCCGAACGTGGCCCCTGCGATGCCCGAGAAACTCAGCCGCCGTGACCGCCGCTCGCTGTTGATCCAGCGCGAGTGGACCAAGGCGGAGCGTAATATCGTGCTGCAGGGCGTGATCGGACGAGCGCTCATTGCAATCGAGCCGGTGCTCTGCGGGTCGGTGTTTCTTGCACTCACGATTGCCTTATTTCTTCGCCATCAGTATGTCATCGCCCCGATCTTCGGGCTTGCCGTTCTTGCGTTCGCGGCCTACGCCATCATCGTGATGGTCAAACCGGTAAAAGCGATCCTCGAGACTCACGCACCCATCTATATTGTGGACGGCTATATTCGGTACCGCGCTCCCGACGCCGCCTCCGAGGAGGATGCAAACGGTTACGTTGCCGTCCTGCTCGAGGACCGACGCGTCGCCTGCGAATGGCCGACCGAGGGCGAAGTCCCCGTACCCGATACGATACGCCCCGCGCTGCTGGAATTCACCGACTATGGTGGGATCCATCGCATCGACGGCCGTTCGACGGGCGTGTTACCGGATAAAGTGCCGACGTTCGGGATCGGCGTTTAGACAGTACATCCGGAAACCGCCCCGAACCGTATCTCCCATGACTACTTTCTCGATACGCTTGTTGCTGTTGACCTCGCTCGTCGCCGCAACCGGATGTTCCGGCGGAGCGGTCAGCGGCGGCGGAAGCACGGTGTGCCCCGCTCTTGCCTCCCCGACGCCCACGCTCGTCTCACCGGCGAATGGCGCGACGAACGTCGCGACCTCCGTCGGGGCGCTTCAAATCGACGGTCAGACGAACTCGAGCGTTTTAGTCACGCTCACGCCATCGAGTGGAACCACGCTGACGCAAACCGATAGCGTCGTCCGCGTCGCGGGTAGCGGACTAAACGCGTCGCTATCGATACCGCCACTTGCGGCTCGAACGATGTACTCGGTTGCCTTAACGGATCTCGGGCAATGCGGCTATTTACGAAACACCGTCATCGGCTCATTCACCACGCAATAGTTCCTTGGGCACCTCTGCTTGGAATACGAACCTCCGAATGCGCCGAGCCTGGCACGGGCGGCTGTCGCGCGTGCGTGGAACGGTAGTCGGATGAGTGCCTGTAGCCGTCAGCCACGCGATTCCCGGCGCCGCATTGCCGCGCTCGCGGCCTCGATGGCAGCCGTGATGGGAGCAGTACCGCTGCTCGTGCGCCATTCCGGACCGGACGATTGGTCCAACAATGTCCGCGGTGCCATTATGGGCTTCGGCATCGGAATCAGCATCGTTCTCTTGATCCTCGCGTCTCGGAACATCCGAACCGGGAGCTAAAGCCGACCGCTGGCGGCACGTCCACCTCGCGAACATCGCGGGTAAGACAACGCTCGGCGCTTCCGCGACGGCGCCGACGAGAAGCGCACCCTGTTCCTCGATCGGCTGTTGCCGCAGACCGATGCCGCCTAGCTGGAGAATATCCAACGCCGAGACACCAGCGCGTCTCCCGCCGTGCGGCGACCAATGGAGATCACCGGTCGACATGCCCACGGTTCGTGCCAACGGCACAAAAGAAGCGGGTTGTGCGAAATCTTTGCTAGGCATTCGCGTGAGTGGAGCGGTACTGCTAGAGCGGAATCTTCGCTGAGTTCTCCGAGGGCCAGACGTGGTTGGAGCTTGCTGCGAAGATCACTAGTCCGACAATCACGAAGATCATGACGAGGCCGATGATGAAGGCATAGCGCACGATCGGCGGGATTCCGCCGGAGACCGGGACGCCGCGTGAGTCTTTGATGTCATACATGGCGCGTTAGCCTTTCCCAATGACGCTGGTTGCCGCTAGCACGACCAGCACGCACCCAAAGGCCATCAGACCGAGCAAGATCTTGGTGAAGTTATTATCGAGACCCGTCGTCTTCCAGTCAGCTTTGAGTGCGAACAACGCGAGCACACCCACGAGCAACGCTCCGACGAACGCGATAACTTTTTCTACTCCAGCGATAATTTCCATAACGTCTGCTCTCTAAAAAATATAGAACAAGTAGAAAAGTGCGACCCAGATGACGTCGACGAAATGCCAATACAGCGTACCGGCGGTGAGGCCGAAATGGTGCGTCTCATCGTATACTCCTTTTTTCGTTTGCCACCAAAGCACGGCAAGGAACACGACGCCGACGAGGACGTGGAAGCCGTGCATGCCGGTGAGCGTAAAGAACGATGCGCCGAAGATCGAGCCGCTCCAGCCGCCGATTTGCGCGTGCGCGTATTCGTAGGCTTGGCCGCCTAAGAAGGCCGTGCCCAGCACGATCGTCGAGAGCATCCAGAAGTCGAAGTCGCCGCGCTTGCCGTGCTTCCAATTTTCGAGCGCGTAATGCATCGTGACGCCCGAGCCGAAGAGCACGATCGAGTTCACCGCCGCGAAGGCAACGTCCAGGCGCGGAAGCTGTTTGCCGTCCATCATCGGCGGCCACGCGGGCACCGTGCCGCGCAGATACAGATACGCGAAGAAGAACGCCGAGAACAGCACGACGTCCGACATGAGGAAAAGCACGAACCCCAAGAGGCGCATGTCGCGCGTCTCTTGGTAGATCACCTCATTCTCGACGAAGCCGCCGCCGGGACTGTGCCCGTGGGCGTCGCCGTGAATTACTGCTGCCACGAAATCTCCTAGCGCGCCAGCGCCGGTTCGGCGGTCTGTACGGGGGTCGCGGATTCTGCCTGCGGGTTATCGAGTCCGAGATACGGGAGCGGATTGCCGAAATCGTACGGCAGACCGAGCACCGCGGGGACTTTCTTGAAGTTGTAATATGGCGGCGGCGAGCTGATCATCCATTCGAGCGTCCGCGCGCCCCACGGATTCGGACCCGCTTTTTTCCCGCGCACGAGCGAGTTTGCCATGTTGTAGAACAAGAGCAGCGTGCTTGCCGCGAGCACGAACGAGCTATACGACGCGAACTGATTCCAGAACGTGAACTGCGGATCGTACACCGCCACGCGGCGGGGCATGCCGAGAAGCCCGAGCCAGTGCATCGGCAAGAACGTGGCGTTGAACGAGACGAACGCAAGCCAGAAGTGCCACTTGCCGAGCGTGTCGTTCATCATGCGTCCGGTGATCTTCGGCCACCAGTAATAGAGGCCGGCAAAAATTCCGAACACCGATCCACCGAAGAGCACGTAGTGGAAGTGCGCGACGATGAAATAAGTGCCGTGCGCGTGTAAGTCGACCGGGACTGCAGCGAGATACACACCGGTTATGCCGCCGAGCGAGAACGTGATGATAAACCCGACCGCAAACAGCATCGCAGACGAGAATTGGATCGAACCACCCCAGAGCGTTGCTACCCAGCCGAAGATTTTCACACCCGTCGGAATCGCGACGATCATCGTGAGGATCATGAAGGGCAGCTGCAGCCACGGCACCATGCCGGAGGTGAACATGTGATGGGCCCACACCATGAAGCCGAGCAAGGCGATCGCGACCGACGAGAACGCAATCATCTTATAGCCGAAGATCGGCTTACGCGCGAACGTCGGCAATACTTCGGAGATAATGCCGAACGCCGGTAAGATCATGATGTAGACGGCCGGATGCGAATAGAACCAGAACATGTGCTGCCACAGCAGCGGCGAGCCGCCTTTGGCCGGGTCATAGAACGGCACGCCGAATTGGCGTTCGATAAAGAGCGCGGCGAGTGCGCCGGCAAGCGCCGTCGTTGCCACCATCGATAAACCGGCCGTTGCGATCTGCGCCCAGACGAAGAGCGGCATACGCGTGAGCGTCATACCCGGTGCACGCATCTTGAGAATCGTAACTAAGAAGTTGATTCCGGTGAGCGTCGAGCTGATGCCGATTAGGAAAATTGCGGCGCACCACATCGAGGTTCCCGGTGGTCCGAGCAGCGAGATCGGCGGATATTCCGTCCATCCCGCATCGGGCGCACCGATCAAGAACGAACCGAACAGCAAGAGTCCCGCGGGCGGGAACATCCAAAAACTCGCCATATTCAGCCACGGGAACGCAACGTCGCGTGCGCCGATCATCAGCGGCATCACGAAGTTGCCGAAGCCGCCGGTAACCAGCGGAATGATGACCAACCACACCATCGCGGAGCCGTGCATCGTGTACACCTGATTGTACTGTTCGCCGCCGAGGAAACGTCCGTCGGGGTGCAAGAGCTGCACGCGAATCACTTCGGCGAGCAGACCCGAGATCACAAAGAAGATAAGCCCGACGACCATGTACTGCACGCCGATGACCTTGTGATCGATCGAGAAGACGTACTTCCGAACGAACGACTCGGGCTCGGGGTGGATGTGATCGAGGACCGCGTGCGGGGCGGTGGTTCGTGGTGTCGCGACTGCCATGCGGTTGCGCTCCGTTATTTCGAGAGGCTGACGAGGTATGCCGTCAGGTTGGCGATGTCTTCGTTCGAGATCGCGTTGGCTTGCGCGCTCGGCATGACGGCGACATGTCCGTTGAGTTGGCCCTGATAGCCGTTGTGAAGAATATATGCGATGTTTTCGGGCGTGACGTCTTTGCCGTCAACGAGCGCTTTGTGCTCGGCATCATTGAAGAGATGACCGAGGCCCGGGCCGACGATGATCTGGTTGTACGGACCCACCGAGTGGCACGTCGAACACTTTTGACCGAAGAGCACTTGGCCCTTATCTTTTTGGCCGCTGGTGAGTGCGACGGTTGCCCCGCCGCCGCCGCTGGCCGCGAGGTTCGCCTGTTTGGAGAACCACTTGCCGAAATCTTGCTGTGAATCGATATAGAGCTTCGCGACCATCTTGCCGTGCGAGCTGCCGCAGTATTCGGTGCAGATGATGCGATACTGGCCGATTTTCGTCGGCGTGAAGCGCAGCGTGTTCACCAGGCCCGGCACCATGTCGGCTTTGACGCGGACTTCGGGGACCCAGAAGCCGTGCAACACGTCGGTCGCGGTCACGTGCAGCGTGATCGGCGTGTTGACCGGGATGTGCATCTCATCGCGGACGCTTGCTTTGAGTTTGGGATAGCGGAATTCGAAGTAAAACTGATGGCCGACGGCTTCCATCGTGAGCACGTCGCCCTGCGTCTGCTGCAGTCCGCGCCAGATGACGACCGAGAAGATCGCCAACGCCACGATCAGCAGCGTCGGAATCAGCGTCCACCAGAACTCGAGCTGGGGCTGATCGTGGATCTGCACGCCGATCGTGCTTGCAGGCGCGTTCTTCGGACGACGGAACGCGACCGAGAAATAGATCACATAGCCGACGATATAAATGAAGATCGCATTCCCCACCACCGTGAGGAACTTGAAGAGAGAGTCGATCTGGTCGGCCGGGACCGCCGCTTCGGGCAGAAAATTCGAGAGGGGCGTGATGATGACGTAGTAATCGCTGACGATCGCGAGCACCGCAAGAAAAACCGTGACCGGCCAGAAGCCCGGGCCGAGATTCGTCTTCGGCTTATTAATGAGTTGAGCCACGCACTTCTCCTAGATGGCGACCGCAGCACGCGGCCCATCCTATCGTATCGTTGGACGACTCCAACGCTAAAGCCCACCTACCCCTGCGGATCACTTTCTACAGTACGCAAATCGACCGCGCCAAGCATCGACCTAAGTCAGCGCGCGGACGGTGTGGCGGCAAAAAAGTTCTGAACCAGGGCGTCGACGTTGGTGATCGCCGTGCCTACAACGATTGCATCGGCCCCCGAGGCAAAAGCGGAGCGTGCGTCGTCGGGCGTTCCGATACCGCCCTCGGCAACCGCGAAGACGCCGAGGGTCCCAATTGTCGTCACCAGATCGAGCGCGGGCAGCGCTCTGCCGCGCGTTGCGGCCGTGTAGCCGGCGAGCGTCGAGGCGACGATCGGGGCCCCCGCGGCTGCTGCTTCGCGCGCGTCCTCGGCATCGGCGCAGTCGGCCATGGCGATGACACCCGCCCTGCCGCAGGCGGCGACTAAGCCCGCGACCGTCGCTCCGGCCGGATGCAGGCGGCGGGTCGCATCGAAGGCGACGATGGAACTGCCGGCCGCGGCGACCGCCGCAACATCGTCTTCCGTCGGCGTGATGTAGGGTTCGAAGCCTCGTATCTCGCGTTTGATGATTCCGACGATCGGTACGTTCACCGCCGCCCGGACCGCCCGAATACGGTCGAGGCCCTCGATACGCACGGCGACCGCGCCGTTTTGCACCGCACAGCGCGCAAGCAGAGCGATGGACTCCGGAGTGTTGAGGACCGAACCTGAGCAGGCTTGGACCGAGACGATTAGGCCGCCGCGGAGCGACTGGAGGAGCGTCATGCCTCGCGCACGTCGCTCGGCACCGGCAGGCGTAGATCCGCAAAGGCCAGGAGCGCGGCACCGATCACCGGCTGGTAGCGTGGGTCGGTCGCGCGGGCACGCGGACACATCGCGGCAAGGGCGCGGTCGGCAGCGCCACGCAGGGCGGCACTCGCGAACGATCCGCCGACCCACGCGACCGGAAATTCCGTTCCGAAGTCGAGGCGCTCCCCGATCCCGGCGGCGCAGGCCGCAAGGGCTGCTCCCGCCGACTCCGTGACCTCGATCGATTCTGCCTCGCCGAGCCGCGCGCCGTCGGCGACGACGCGAGCAAAACCGGCGAGTGTCGCGCGGTCGATCTCGCGGAGGTAAAACGCATCGGCGAGTTCACGCAGTGATGCCTTATCAAAGAAGGCCAGTGCCGCCTCGCCGAGTTGGCTTGTGATGCCGCGGTCGGCGTCGATCATCGCGCGCTGGAGCGCCTCGCGTGCGACCGCAAAACTGCTCCCTGCATCGCCGAAGAGATAGCCCCAGCCCCCCACGCGCACCGTCACGTTGCCCGCGTCGCGACCGTAGCCGACCGAGCCCGTCCCGGAGATAACGATGACACCCGGGGCACCCGCAAACGCACCCGCGTGCGCGATGACCGAATCGTGAACGAAGCGCAGATTTTTCGTCGATAAGCGCGGTTGCGCGCCGCGAATCGTGCCTTCGTAGCCGCTAAGTCCGACGACGACCGCATCCAGCGGCAAGCGCGGGTCGAGGTGCGCCGCTGCGAGCGCCTCGGCGATCGCGTGCTCGCAGGCCGCGGCAAGTCGGCGCGAGTCGGCGGGTTCGTCGATGTGATCGGCGGCCCCGGCGTTCCCGCGCCCGAGCACGCGTCCGCTTTCGTCGATCAGCACTGCCCGCGTCGAAGATTGGCCCGCGTCGATCCCCGCGACGACGTTCACGGTCGCGAACCGCGGATGAACGCCGCGACGTTCGGATCGAGCGCGACGTGCGCGCGGGCGAACGCGTCGGCTGCTGCCTCGCGGGCTTCGTGCGTCGGCAGCCGTTCGACTTCGCCGACATGTTCCCGGTGGTGGTAGATTTCGTGTGCGATCGCAACGTCGATGAGCGCGCGCACCTCGCACGACGATGCCTCACCAAGCGTCGCGTGCAGACGTTCGATCGCGCGCTCGTTGATACGGATGACGGGCCCTTCGGGATCGTATTCCGAGACGAGCATCGTGAGTCCCCAATCGCCGAGATCGTCCATCTCGATACGAATCCCGTACCTGCCTGCGAGCGTGCGCGGATCAGACATGCGCGAACGCCGGACGGCGCAAGTCGACACCGTCGGCGATGAGGCGTTCGCGCAGTTTAGCCGCAGAGAGATCGCGCACCAAGATGCGTGATTTGATCGAGAGCGCGGCGGCGGTGCCGGCGGCTTGTCCGAGCGTCATCACCGTTGGGGTTAAGCGCGTCGATGCCAGGGCCTCGTGCGTTGTCGAAATGCAGCGTCCGGCTACCAGCAAGCCGTCGACCGTTTTAGGCACCAGACAGCGATACGGAATCTCGTAGCTCGACCCCGACGGTAGCCGATGCGTGGTCGTGCCGCTGCCCGAGGGATTATGGATGTCGATCGGATACGCGCTACGCGCGACGGCATCATCGAACGTCCGCGCGTTCAGAAGATCGTCTGCGGTGAGCGTGTAGACACCGACGATCCGGCGCGATTCGCGGATGCCGATCTGCGTTGCCGTCGTGATGCGCGCGTTTGCGAAGCCCGGAACGTCGCTACGGAAGAACGCGAGCAACTCCATCGCTTGGCCGCGGGCTTCGACTTCGGCGCGCGTGAGATCGTCGGGATCGAGCGGGTCGATATCGAGCACTCGCGTCATGTTCACCGTCACCTCATCGGGATACGGCGAGATGAAGAACGAGACGAGTTCGCGCGGAACGTTCACCGTGCCGCGCGAACGCGCGCTCTCCCAAATTTCGTAGAGTCCGGCGACGGCCGAGAGCGATTTTGCATCGCGCTGGTGCGCTTTGAGCGAGGTGCGCATTTGGTCTGGGCGCGTGCGCACGTAGGCCGAGAGTTGCGCGAGATCGACGTGACTCAAGCGAAACATCAAACTTGCGGGTTGGACGCGACCGCGCGCATCGCCCTGTTGCAATTCCACCCCGGCGCTCGCCGCGACGTACGCATCGGCTGTCGCATCGATGATCCGGCGTGCGGCGTAGTGACGCGTCCCGCCGACGGTTGCGAAAGACGCGCCGATCACGGTGCCGCGTTCGTCGCGATGCGCTTCGAGAAAATACGCATGCAAGAGCAGCTCGACGCCCGCTTCGCGCATCAATGTGAAGAGCAGCGCCTTATGAATCTCCGGATCGAACGGCGTGATCGTAGGGACGTAGTCGGAGGAGTCGCTGATGTGGCCCGGCGACCCGCCGAGCGCGACGAGGCGCTCGACGATCTCCTGGGCGATGCCGCCGACGATCCGCTCCGTGCCCGCGTGAAAGGTCATCCACGGTCCCACCATCGCGGCGGTCGCCGTGCCGCCGAGGAATCCGTAGCGCTCCACGAGCAGGGTACGCGCTCCCGTGCGCGCCGCTGCAAGGGCAGCAGCGCAGCCGGCGTTCCCGCCGCCGATTACCAGGACATCGTACGTTTTGGACATGACTGCACGCACTTCGCGATGGAACGCCCGCGATCTAGCCAACTAGGGCCGGATGTATACGAAGACGGCAGCGTTTTACGATGCGATTTATGCTGCGCGCGGCAAAGACTACGCCGGCGAGGCGGCCTGGCTGCGCGCGGCGATCGCCGGCGAACGCAGTGAAAGCGCGCTCAAACTGCTCGACGTGGCCTGCGGCACGGGGGTGCATTTAAGCATGCTCGACGCGCATTTCACGGTCTCGGGGCTCGACGCCGATCCGGCGATGATCGCAATTGCCCGCCAGCGGCTGCCGGGAATTCCGCTCCAGGTCGCCCGGATGCAAGATTTCACCATCGGCGACCCGGTCGACGTCCTCGTGTGCTTGGGAAGTTCGATCGGGTACGTCCGCGAGCTCGCCGACCTCGAAGGCACGATCGCGCACTTCGGTCGCGCCCTCGGTACGAACGGAATCGCCATCGTCGAACCGTGGCTCTCACCCACCGATTGGCGCGAAGAGGCGATCGGCGCCGTCTTCGTCGATCGTCCGCAACTGAAAATTGCGCGCGTCGATACGAGCGAACGGTACGGCCGCATCTCCGTCTTACGCTTCGAATATCTCGTCGGCGAACCCAGCGGCATCTCGCGCTTCAACGAAACGCACACACTCGGACTCTTCAGCGAAGAAGAATACCGCACGGCGTTCGAGCGGGCGGGCTTTCACGTGCGGCTGGAGCGGACGGATATATTTCCACGCGGGCTCTACGTCGCGCGCAAACGCTAGGTGTGCGGAGCATAGGCTAAATTATGCGCGGCGGCGTGCGGTGAGGATCACGACGGGCGTTGTGTGATCCAGGCCCGCGAGTTCCTCACGAACGAGTGCGAGCGCGCCGTCGCGTTCCGCCGTACCGCCGACATCGGCGATTCGCGTGTTGTAGATCACGTAGGTCTCCGGAAGTGCGCGTCCGACATCCCCGTAGACTGTATCCTCGTCGATTGCAGCGCTGAGATCGCGTTCGATGTGCGCGACCGTCGTCGCGCGCACCGAACTCTCACGTGTGATCGCGCGCACCACGCCGCGTTCGTCGACGATCGCCGAGCGCGCGCCGCTGCCGCTCGTCCCGACGACCACGAAATCTCCCGCACGCGCGCGAATGACGGCGCGAGGCACGCGCAGCGTGCGAACCGCCGCGTCGATCCGCTCGGCGTCGCTCGCCTGCACGGTGCTCGCCGCGCCTTCGACGAGCGCCGTCGCACCGCTTGCGGTCGCACGCACCCGATTACGGGCGCGATCGACGTCCACCACAACCTCGATCCGGTCGGGGGCCGCCCCCGCGGCAATCGCAGCTTCGATCGCCTCGCGCCTGATCCGCACCAAGTCCTCGGGCGTCGGATCGACGATGCTGCGTTCGACGACGTCGCGAACGAGTGCGAGGGCCACGCCAAGCGGCGAGATCACTTCAGCGTCGCGCGCGAGCCGCGAGGCGTAGGCGAGTTTCTTCGCCGCGTAGGGCACCAGCGCCGCCGCACCACCGCCGCCGCCGACGATCGCGAGCGTTTGCGGATCGAGACAATAGTCGGCGATCAGCGTAACGATCGCAACGCGCAACTTTTCGGTCGAGCGATCGAGCACATCGGTTGCGAGCGCCTCGGCTTCGATACCAAGCGCCGCGCCCGCGATCGTAAATGCGGCGCGCGCCGCCGCCGCATCGCCTCTAGCAAATGCATCATCAGGGACGTACCCGAGCATATTGGCGGCGCACGTCGGCGTGAGACCGATGCGCATGGCACCACTCGCGAGCGCAGCGTAACGCTTTCCGTCGACCTCAATTGGCGCGTAGGTTGCCGCCTCGACGATCGCGAGCGGCGTGAAGCTTGCGTACTGCAACCCGGCGATGTGCGCGGACCGCGGGCCGACGTCGCGGACCGCGCGTGCGTCGACGGCGATGAGACTCCCGCCCGCGATCGCAAGGGTGCGTACGTCGAGCGTTCGCAGCAGCGTGCGCTGGCCCCCGATCGTCGCCGGGCGCATCTGCGGTTGGCCGTTCTTGATCGCCGAGCAATCCGCGCTTGTCCCGCCGACTTCGATGAAGATGCCGTCCGTAACGTTCTCGTGCAAGAGTGCACCGGCAATCCCGGCCGCCGGGCCCGAGAGCATGGTGAGGATCGGGCGGCGTTCCACTTCGCCCACATCCATTACGCCGCCGTCAGAACGCATGATCATCAGCGGCGCGGCGATTCCCGCGTCGAGCACTGCACGCGCGGTGGTGCGCGCCGCGTGCAGCATTCGCGGCAGAATCGCGGCGTTGAGCGCAGCCGTTCGCGTGCGCGCGCGCAACCCATAGACCGTCGCGACTTCGTGACCGCTCGTCGCCGCGAAGCCTGCGGCGCGCGCGCGCTCGACGGCGCGCGACTCGTGCTGCGTGCGATCGACGCCGAAGGCTTCGCTCGCGGCAATCGCTACGCAACCCTCGGAGCGCGCGCGCGCGAGCGCGGCGTCGATCGAGGCATCGCTTCCATCGCGCAAGCAAAACCACGTCGGCGCAAAGCGGCGGTCGCCGCCCAGTTCGATCGGCGCGAACCGCATCGCCCGCTCCGGCCACCACGCAATCAGCGGCGAACCCGGCGAAAATCCGATGATCCCTACCCGCGAGAGATCTCCTTCGAGCAAGGCATTTGTCGCCTGCGTCGTCGAGTGCGCGATGAACGCGATGCGTCCGGGTGCGATGTCGTGTTCGCGCATCAGCCGTTCGAGACCGAGCACGATCCCCGCCGCGACACCGTCGACGTGCGTGTGTGAAGTCGGGACTTTTACCAGTCCCACCAGTTTGCGTGTTGCAGCGTCGACAGCCACGACGTCGGTGAACGTCCCGCCCACGTCGATACCGATGCGCACCTTGTGCGCGGGGTCGATCACGGCAACTGCACGCGCACGACGATCGTGTTGATGCCCTCGACCGAACCATCGGCAAGACCCACTGCCTCGGCTCCTGCGCGCATCGTCGCGTTCGGTTCGATCGCGACGACGTTTGCGCCGTAAGCATCCGCGCTATCGTCGAAGCGCTCGGTCGGATTCACGCGAGCGCTTGTGCGAGCTCGTCGTAGAGATAAGTCATCGTCTCGATCCCAAGATAAAACTGGTTGAGATCGAATTTCTCGTTCGGTGCGTGAATCGCATCGTCGGGTAAGCCGACGCCGATGAGCACCTGCGGCAAGTGCAGGATACGATCGAAACTCGACACCGGGCCGATCGTACCGCCGGTGCCGATAAAAACCGGCGCTTTGCCAAACCCTTTCTCCATCGCGCGCGCCGCAGCCGCGACGGCCGGATGGTCGCGCGACGTTTCGACCGCACGCACGTCGCCGTGCGCTTCCACCGTCACGCGCACGCCTCGCGGCACGTTATGCTCGATGAACGACTTAACGGATTCTTTGACGTGCGTTGGATCCTGATGCGGAACCAGACGGGCCGAAATCTTCGCCTTTGCATAACTCGGCACGATCGTCTTACTGCCGGGACCCTGATAGCCGCCCCACATTCCATTGAGCTCGAGCGTCGGCCGCATCCACATCCTTTCGAGCGGCGAGCGCGACGATTCGCCCGTCAATTCCGGGACGCCGAGCCCGAGCGCTTCTTTTGCCGCATCGAACGGCAGCGCGGCGATCTCTACGCGCTCGTGTTCCGAGAGCTCGCGCACGCCTTCGTAAAATCCGGGCACGACGACGCGGCCGTGCGCGTCTTTGAGCGAGGCGACGATTTGCGCGAGCGCTTCGAGCGGGTTCTTCACGATACCGCCATAGTAGCCCGAGTGCAGATCGCTCGACGGACCGCTCACGGTGATCTCCCAATGGACGAGTCCGCGTAGCGAGGTCGTCAGCGAAGGCACGTCTTCCGCGAACACCGCCGTGTCGGAGATGACGGCGACATCACAGGCGAGTCGGTCGCGATTGCGCGCGAGAAACGACTCGAAGTTGGGCGAGCCGATCTCTTCTTCGCCTTCGACGACGACCTTGATGTTGATCGGCAACTTGCCGCGCACGCGCAGATGCGCCTCGATCGCGGCCACGTGCATCAGGACTTGGCCTTTGTCATCGACCGAGCCGCGGCCAAAAATCTTACCGTCGCGAACGGTGCCTTCAAACGGCGGTGTCGTCCAGAGTTCGAGCGGGTCCGCCGGCTGCACGTCGTGGTGCCCATAGATGAGGATCGTCGGCGCACCGGGTGCCTCGAGCCACTCACCGTACGCAACCGGATGACCGTCGGTCTCGAGCACCTCGGCGTGCGTCATTCCCGCGGCCTTCATGCGCGCGACCGCCGTCTCGGCCGATGCCCGCACGTCTCCCGCGTGCGCGGGGTTTGCGGAGATGGACGGACAGGCGATCCACGCTTTGAGCTCGTCGAGGTAGCGCGCGCGATTATCGCGGCAGAAGCCGATGAGGTCGGTCGATGCGATCATCCCGGGTGCATTCGACGGCCGGCGCGCAGAATGCTAGTCGCTCGACATCTTTTTACAGGCGAAACGGCGCTGCAAGTTCGATGCGAGCGGTGCTGCCGCCTCGCTGAACCTCAAACGTGTGGGGCTTCCCGTCGTAGGCGCGCAGCTGCGATTGATAGGTGCCATACTCCCACCAGAATCGATCGTCGATTTTATCGACGATTTCGTTTGACCGCATACCGGCAACGTACGCAGGACCGCCCGGTCGCGCGACGCTGCGCATGTAGCCGTCGACGGTTTTGAACAAACTGTAGAAATAGGTCGGTTTGGCTCCGGCCGGATCGTACGCAAGCCCGCGTCCGAAAAGCAGTTGCGATTCGCCCGGATGATCGCGCTGCCAAACGCGGACACGAAAAAGACCGGCGAGTGCGAGCGCACGCACGTCGCCGGTGCCGGACTCATGCCACTGGTCCACGTTCCAGCCCGCGCAGTCGGCGAGTTCGAGTGCGACGTCGCGAGCGGGCCCGTCGGGTGTGACCGCGACGTGCATGAACGCGGCAAAGTCTTTCTTTGCGCAGTCGCTAGAACCGGGATCGAGTTCGCGTGCGAAGGCGTGGTAGCCGCTCCAACCGCGTTCGATCGCATCGACGACCGTCCTCGCGGCAAGGCGGCCATCGGGCGTACCATCCGATGCAACGGCAATGACGCGAGCGGCCGCTGGCGGCGCATAAAGTCCAAGGTTGACGTCGGCTGCCGCCGCCGGTTGCGCGACGGCAAACGCCGACGTACCGAATAGCGTACCGCCGAAGACCACGACGGCGAGCGTTGCGAGAACCGCGACACCGACTTGGAACGGCAACGTCAAGCGGGTGATTTTCTCCACGCTCACACCGGTGAAATTCGCGACCCACACGTTCTGGGTATTCGTGGGATCGCAGACATTCTGCACCTGAACGACCGCCATAACCGCGGCGACGAGCGCAACGGGCGGCAGGACGTGCAAGGTCGCAAGCACGGCGTAGACCCCGATGCCGACACCGAACGGATTGAGCGGGCCGCGATAGAGCGCAAGCGGACTGAGGAGCCCGAAGAGCAGCACGTAGGCAAGCGGCGTACGCGGGGCGATCGCGGAGACGACCGGGGCGAGGGCGCGCGCGACTTCGGGTGTGTTAGCGGCCACGAGAAGCATTCCGATGCCCATCATCAGGATGATCGCCGGGGCCACGTCTTCCACACCGCGAATCCACGACGCAACGAGCGTTTGGACGACGCCCTTTGGATTCGTCGCGAGCGCGCCGTAAACTGCCGAGATCGCGAAGGCCGCTAGCGCATCGACGTGGAGCATGACGAAGAGAATTAGCGGTAAGACGGGCGTGAGCAAGGCCCACGGCGGGACGCGTTTGCGCGGCGCATCGGAAGCGATTGCGAAGGTCGCATAGTCACGCGTCGTGCGCGCGCGGACGATCGCGTAGACGACCAAGATCAGTGCGTCGATTGCAAAGAGCACGTAGATGTAGCTTTGAAGCGCCGGCTGATCGACGCCGAACACATCGCGATAAAACTTCCACTGTGCGATGTTGAGCACGTAGCCGAGTGCGAACGAGAGCAAAAATAGCGTTGCCGCCGTCGTACGCGGGACGCCGACGGTGAGCATTACGGGCAACACGATCGAGCCGATCATGATGATCGCACCGAGTCCCGTCTGCGAGGTGAAGAGAATCGCGACGGCGGCGCACAGCACGAGCGCGAGCGCGAGCGGTTTATCTCCGCCGAATTCGGCAGCGTAGTTGACGACCGTCTCGGCGATCCCCGTCGAGAGAACGACGCGTCCGAGGAGCGCGCCGAAGATAACCGTCGTATAGTACGGGGCGAGTTTCACAACACCGGTCGATAAGATCGGGGCCAAGCCATGCGCGTCGACGCCCGCTCCGAGTGCGAGCGCGAGCGCCATCAGCGGTACGGCGAGCAGCGCGGGCAGAATGCGCGCGATCATCAAGCCCGCGAAGACGAGAAAAATCAGGACCAGGATCACGGGCGCGCACCGATCGCCGCATCGAAGGTCGGCAGCGTGTGCGCCCGCAGATAGTCTTCGCGCTGCACGCGGTTGAGTCGATCGGCAATGCGCATTGCTGCGTCTTCTGCCGACCGGAACCGCACGAGGACGCGGTCGAGTCCCGAAGGCGTGCTTTCGTAATTCCACGCGTTGACGTAGAGCGTCTCGATCGCCGTCATCTCATCGCGCAGCTCCCAACAGAGATACTTTGAGATGTTGAGACCGCGGTAGACGATCCCGTCGTGCTTGCCGTCGGCGTTAGCGCGCGCGTCATCGTAGTACGAACGCGCTTCCGCGCCGATCTGAAAGCGTCGCGCGAGCGCATCGTAACGCATCGCGGCAAGCGTCATCACCCGCGCGGCATTAGCATGCAGCGGCGGAGCGTGCTGCATCGCGTGTGCGAGCACGGCTTCGGCATCCAGTCGAACCGCCGCAAGATCGACACCGCCGCGCACGCGCGCGCCGACGGCCTCATCGAACGGATCGGCCCAGAAGAGATAGTTTGAGGGATCGCCCGGATCGGTTTTGAGGCGCGTACGAATCGCACGCAGCCGCTCGAGGTCTTGTGCGTAACGCGATGCATCGGTGCCGAAGAAGGCGCGCGAAAATGCCAGCGAAAACGTCGCGGGATCGACGGCCGATTGCTGCCACGCATCGGCGGCGGCGAAGATCACGGGCTCCCACGATGCTTCGTAGAGCGACTCTCCGTCGTCGTGCCACACCGTCTCGAACATCCCGAGCACGTGAGCGGCTTTGCCGTCGGCAATGAAGCGGCTCTCGTTTGCAAAGGCAGTCTCGAGATCGGGATAGATCTCGTTCCAATTGTTCGCGCCGGGCGAGACCATCTGCTCGAAACCCGCATCGGCGATCTTCTTGATGTAGCCCGCAAACGAGCGCTCCGGGCCGTAATGAAAAGCGACGATCACGGTGGAACGCGAAATCTGCGTGAGGATCTGCGGGTCGCGCTGGATCGCATCGTCCCAAATCATCGGACGCGCGCCGCCTGCGGCGAGCAGCGACGCGAGGCGGTTGACGTGCGCAGAAAAAACGGCCGGTGCGCCGTCGCGCGCGACGGCTGCCTGCGAGCGTCCGCGACCGAGGTCGACCGGTTCGTCGGCGCCGATGTGAAAGAACGGCGTTCGCTCGACGGCTTTGATTTCGGAGCGCACGAGCGGTTCGAGATACGCCTGCGTCTGCGGGTTGCTCGAATCCATCAGATAGCCGTGAGGCAGCTCGGCAAGCGGCGCGTACGTCTCCCACTTGAGCGTCTCGTGCATATGCGCGAACGTCTGCTGTTCGGGAATTAGGGCTATGTGAAAGCGGCGCGCGTAACGCGCGAGCGCACGAAGCTGATCCGTCGAGAGTGCCGTGGGGAAGGCGACAAACGGCGCGCGCGGATCGAGGACCACGTGCTCCATATATGGCGAATAACCGTTGACTTTAAACGAGGCGAGCGTGCGGATACGCTCCTCAAAGTAGGCCATCGAGGGAAACGGACCGCGCGAGATATCGTCGGAGACGATGCGCCAGCGCAGCGCCGGCGCATCGTCGATCTCGACGCACGGGAGCACGCCGCCCGAAGCCGGCAGCTGCGCGAGGGTCGCGAGCGCGTCGAACTGCGCGTCGGGGTCGCTCGCCGCGATACTCACGCCGCGGTCGTCGATGCGAATACGGTAGTGCTCGCGTCCGCCTAGACCCCCGCGGAGTTCGACGTTGGAGTCGCGTCGCGCGCGACCGGCGCCAATCCCAAGCGCCGTCCACCGCTCGCCCACGATCGAGAGTCCCGCAAGATCGACGTTCATCGGAAAAACCAGATCGTTCGCTCGAGGCGGGCGCGCGCAAGCAAGGGCGCTCACGGTTTGCGGAGAGGGCACGACGGACGGCAACGCTGAGGCGCGGCTAGGCGCGGGGACGGCGATTGCGACGAGCGCGAGCACAGCGGTGCAAACCAAACGCATTTCGGCGCGCTTCGCCACGCAGGGTTCGCCACCCGCACCCGGCAAGCGCGAACGCTATGAAGCGTCTCGTTCTCACGCTCGCTCTTATCGCCGCATTCAGCTCACGCGCCATCGCCGCGGACGCCGATTTCGATGCGCTTCCGCGCGCGGCACAGTTGCGCATCGACGCGCTGGTCGCAGATGCGATCGCGCACGAAAACCTGCCCGGCGGGCAGCTCGTGATCGCGCATGCGTCGACCAACGGACGGTCGCAGGTCGTCATGCGTAAGGCTTATGGCGTGCGAACGATCGAACCGCGACCCCAGCGGAACGACATGCGCACGATCTACGAATTCGCCTCCGTGAGTAAAGCGGCTGCGACGGCGAATGCGGTCATGCTACTCGTCCAGCGCGGGGCAGTCCGTCTCGGCGACCGCGTCGCGCTCTACATCCCGGAGTTCGCGCAAAACGGCAAGCACGACGTCACGATCGCGCAACTGCTCACGCATACGGGCGGCATGCAGATCGACTACGCTCCGGCCGACTACGTCGCCGATCGCGCGACCATCCTCACACACGCCTACGAATCCGCGCCGCGCTTCGCACCGGGATCGAAGTTCGAATACAGCGATCTTGCCTTCATCGTTCTGGCGGAGCTCGTCGCACGCGTGTCGGGAAAACAGTACGAACGCTTCGTAGAGGACGAACTCTTCCGCCCGATCGGCATGGACGATACGTTCTTCGACAATACGATCGACGATGCACACAGGGCGCATCTCGCGCCGCAAATCCTCAATCAAAACGAACAAACGCTGCGCAAAGATTTCGGTACGGTGCCCGCAGTCAACGGCCACGCGGGGGTCCTCGCAACCGCCGATGACATGATGAAACTCTGTCTTGCTTTGCTGGCCGCGCTGAGCGACCGACCCAACCCGCGCTTCGCGCTCGCGCCGCAAACCGTGCGCAGCATGATCTCGCCGCGCTACGTCGGTGTGGGGGCTACGCGAGGTCTCGGTTGGGACATGGATTCACCGTATTCGGGTAACCGCGGCGACCTGCTACCGCGCGGCGGCTTCGGTCACACCGGATCGTCCGGCACGAGCGTGTGGATCGACCCCGCGCTCAACGTGGCGATCGTCTTTGCATCGAACGCGCACTATCCGGCAGACAAAGGTTCGACCCTACCGCTCGAAGCGAAGATCGCAAACGTCGTCGCAAGCGCCTACCGCGGTTACCGACCCGCGAGCGTGCGCGCGCAAGAAGATGCGTTCGATGCAGCGGTGTCACGCAGCGCTCTGCGTTTCCCGCCGACACCCGGTCCGGCACCCACGCCCAGACCCTCGCTCTCACCGGCTCCATCCTAGTTCCCGTCGGCGCTCGCTTTTTCCGAGTTTTCGGAGAAACCGTAGATCAGCCCTATCGCGAACACGGCGACCAACGCGCCGAGCGTCGGCGCGAGAAAGTAGACGATCCCTTGAACCCACGCGCCGCTCAGCACGGTCGGACCGAACGACCGCCCCGGATTCATGTCTGCGCCGGCGACGGCGCGATCCGCGCGCGATTTGCCGTCGATCTACGCACTGGGTGAGGCCTCGGGCGCCCACCTCAATCCGGCCGTCACCTTGGCGTTTGCGGTACGCGGTGACTTCCCGTGGACGAATGTCGTGCCGTTTGTCGTCTCCCAGGCCCTCGGCCCGCTGGGGCAATGGCGTCGAACGCGGTCGAGACGGGCGTGCCGGTCAGGGTGGCGGAGGCCATTAGTCCGACGCCGACCGACTGTTCCCGTACCGAAAGACTCGAAGACGAGAGCCCCTCCGAAACCCCTCCCGGTGACCATGTCGTTGGAATACCGACCTCAAGCTTCCCAGAACCGTTCACGAGCGCAGGCAGCGCGCGCGGCGAGCGACAAAGGTCGGCCATGCAGCTCACGCTGATCGACATCGTCGTTATCGTCGCGTTTTTCGCGATCAACCTAGGAATCGGACTGTACTTCTCGCGTCGCGGCGGGACGAGTCTCTCGGAATATTTTCTTTCGGGGCGTAACGTACCATGGTGGCTCGCCGGGACGTCGATGGTGGCGACGACCTTCGCCGTCGATACGCCGCTCGCGGTTACGGGCTTTGTTGCCAAAAACGGGATCGCGGGCAATTGGCTGTGGTGGAACATGGTGATGAGCGGAATTCTCACCGTATTTTTCTTTGCGGCGCTCTGGCGTCGAAGCGGCGTACTAACGGATGTTGAGTTCATCGAACTGCGTTACGGCGGTGCGCCGGCGACGGCGCTGCGCGGCGTGCGTGCGGTCTACCAGGGCGTTATCATCAACACGATTATCATGGGTTGGGTAAATCTTGCGATGGCTAAGATCCTCAACCTCACCTTGCATGTGCCGCAAGCCGAAGCCGTCGGCATCTGCATGGGCCTGACAGCGCTCTACGTGATGATCGGCGGTTTCTGGTCGGTGCTCGTCACCGATCTCTTGCAGTTCGTCGTCAAAATGTCGATGACGATAGTGCTTGCGGTCGCTGCGGTTGCGGCCGTCGGCGGCATCGCGGCACTCAAAGCAAAGCTCGCGCCGATCGACGCGGCACACCGCGCGAGCGGAAGCGGTTCGATTCTCTCGTTCCTTCCGAGCGGCGATCAAAGCTGGATGCCGCTCACGACGTTTTTGGTCTTCATCGGCGTCTCGTGGTGGGCGTCGTCGTATCCCGGCGCAGAGCCGGGTGGCGGCAGCTATATCGCGCAGCGCATCTTATCTGCCAAAGACGAACGGAATTCGATCCTCGCGACGCTCTACTTCAACGTCGCACACTACGCGCTGCGTCCGTGGCCGTGGATCCTCGTCGCGCTCTGCGCGCTCGTACTCTATCCGCACGGTGTGGCTGGGGCCGACGGCAAAGTCGATCCGGAACTCGGCTACATTCAGACGATGATCGACTACTTGCCGGTCTGGCTGCGCGGCCTGATGATGGCCGGATTTCTCGCCGCGTACATGTCGACGATCGGCACGCACCTCAATCTTGGCGCCTCCTATCTCACGAACGACCTCTACAAACGCTTCATTTCCAAAAACCGCACCGAGGCCCACTACGTGACTATGTCGCGAGTGATGACGATCGTCGTGCTGATCCTCGGCGCCGTCGTTTCGCTGTATATGACCTCGGTCGGCGGTGCGTGGAAATACATGCTCACCCTCACCGCCGGCGTGGGCCTCGTGATGATCCTGCGCTGGTATTGGTGGCGCATCAACGCCTGGAGCGAGATCACGGCCCTTGCCGTCTCCGGTGTCACGGCGACCGCACTCTATTTAAGTAAAATAATCCCGGAAGACGATCCCAACGTGGTCGCAAAGCAGCTTCTCGTCACCGTAATCCTTACGACGATCGCATGGATCGCCGTGACCCTCTCGACCAAACCGGAATCGGAGGAGACGCTCGTGCGCTTCTTCGAACGCGTGCGGCCGAACGCCGCCGGTTGGAAACGAATCGCCGCAAAGGTCACGACCGTCGAGGCAAACGATTCCCTGGGATTCGGGCTCCTCGATTGGCTCGCCGGTTGCGGACTCGTGTATGGAACGCTCTTCGGGATCGGGAAACTGGTGCTCGAAGAACCACTGGCCGGCTTTGGCTGGCTGGTGTTCGCGGCAATTTGCGCCGCGTTCATTTGGTGGGATATGAACCGCCGGAATTGGGAGACACTCCGCGTGCGACAGATCGTAGCAGCTGCAACCCTCGCCATCATCGTCGCCCTCATCCCGCTCGCTGCAGGTGCCGATGCCGACAAACAACTGACCAACGTCAAGGGCAAGGTAAGTTACGAAAAAGGCTCGACTCCGGGGCGAACGTTGGTCCCCGCCGCGAGCATCAATCTCGGTGACGGTGACGTTGCCGTGACCGGCGATGCCTCGACGGCGCGCATCACCCTGCCGGACTCCTCACGCGTGACGATCGCATCAGATTCACGCGTCGAGATGACGTTCTTCAACCAGACCGATATCGCAAATGCGAAGTTTGTGGTGTATGCGGGCAAGACACGCTTCAATGTCGAGCACCCCGCCGGTCAGAAGGCGAATTACACATTTTCGACGCCGACCGCGCAAATCGCGGTGCGCGGGACCGAGGGCGACATCGGCCTCGACGGCGACGAGCTCACCGTCAACATCTACCATTTAGGGGATTCGAACGCCCCCGTCGAGGTTACGTTTACGACCGGCGATCAAAACGGCAAGACGATCAAGCTCGTCGGCGGCCAGTCCCTCGTCGCCAAGCTCGTCGACGGCATAATTCAGCAAAAAGTCGATAAAATCAGTCGGGAAGCACTCGATAAATTCAACGAGTTGGGCGTCCCGACGTCGATCGACCAACTCAAAAATCAGGCGCTCAACGAGCTCCGCAAACGCCTGCCGTTCTAGGTCCCTCTGCCGAGCGCGTCGATCGCATGCCGCCGAGCCGCGAACGCCGCATCAATCGCGTCCAGAAAACCCGGAAGCGCCGCGAGGGATGCGGCGCTCGCCTGGCCCGCGAGCGCCACGATCGCGCGGTCTGCACCGTGGATGCTCGCCGGCACTCCCGACGGGAATGCCAAATGATCAATCGCCCGGATCCCCTCTTGATCGCCGAACTCACAGGCAAAAATGCGCTCGTCCAGATGCTCCGCGACGATGCGATCGAGCGGTCCGATCCTTTCGCGCAGGAGGCTGAGAGCCTCGCCCATCAGGGCCCGCACCTGTTTGTCCACCAGGTGCCGCCCGTCCTCATCCGTGTAATCCGCATAGCTCGGGATCGCTTGACGCAAAAAATTCAGGTCGTCCATGTTGGCGAAGCTTTCGCGCAAAGGTTGCCGAAAACCATCGTATGATCGTCGCGTTGATCGGCCTTGCACTCCTGGGTGCTGTGATCGGGTTCGTCGTCGTGTTTCGCCGCCTCGCGGCCCAACGCGCGGAGACCGGCCGCATTCGCGCGATCTTTTCGCGCTACGTCGCGCGCGCGATCGTCGATGAAATCCTCGAGCGCAAAGACCCGCGGATTTTCGAGGGACGCTCCACCTATGCAACGATCGTCGTCTGCCGGATTTGGAACTTCGCACACCTCAGCGAAAACCTCACCCCCGAAGAGACGCTGCGCTATTTGAACGAGTTTTATACCCTCGCCGGCAAGTCGATTCAGAAACATCGTGGAATGATCGAGTCGTTTCTTACCGATGGAATCGTCGGCGTCTTCGGCGTTCCGATCGACGAAACGCGCAAAGAAGAACACGCGATCCGCGCGTCGATCGACATCGTGCGCTTGATGTCCGCGATGGAAACGCGCTGGGCCGCGCAGGGGCGCAAAGCCATTCGCGTCGGCATCGGGATCAATAGCGGCAACGTCATTGCTGGCGACGTAGGATTTGCCGAACGCCGCGAATACACGGTGATCGGCAACGAAGTACTCGTCGCATCGCGGCTGCAAGAAGCGACCAACGACATCAACGCGTACATCCTCGCATCGGCCGCGACATGCGGACCCGTTACCGATCTCTTCTCGTTTTTACCCGCGCAGCGCATCCCGCTGCGCGGCATGCGGAAACTTCCCGAAGCATTCATCGTACGCGGACTCGCACGCGGTGATGACCCGCTACTGCTCCCAAATCCGAACGTCTTCAAACGCACGACGATCGTGCCGGACGAACCCGAGCCGGCTGCGACGAGTACGCCGGCCGGCAAACCGGCGGCAAACGCGACTGCGACCGCGGGGCCGGCGCCCGCAGCCGCGCCCGCTGAAGCGACCGCACCAGCCTCGCCACCGCTGATCGCAAGGCCGGAACCCGACGAGCCGCCCGTCCGCGATTTCCCCATCGCGATGCCGCTGCGACCGCGCCGCCGCCCCGCCGCCGCGGGCAGGGCCGACGGCGGCGACCCGATCGATCCGCCCGAACTGCGTATGCAGCGTTTTGCGGCGTTCGATGATGAAGGCGCGATTATGCCGGAGCCGCCGCCGCCGCGTGCCGTCTATGAAGACAATGACGGTCCGCCGCTGCAACTGCCTCCGTAACGTTTTACGCGACGAGCGCGGGGACGACGTCGCTCGAACGCGCGCGGATCGATAGCGCGACGTGCGCCGAGATCGGTGTTTCCTCCGGATTGATCTCGACCACGTACGCCGAACGCGCGTAATGCGTCGCAAGCTGCGCGGCCGGGTTCACCATCGCCGAGGTGCCGATGACCAGCATGACCTCCGCGCGCCCAGCGGCGGCAACCGCTGCGGTCCATATGTCGGGCGGCAGCTTTTCGCCGAACCACACGATGTCCGGGCGCCACGACCCGCCACAGTCGTGCACGATCTCATCGAGTGCGAGCGGCGCATCGAGCGACCGGCGCTGGGCACAGCCGGTGCATCGCGCTTCGCGCAACTGACCGTGGAGTTCGAGCACGTTTTGCGAACCGGCGCGGCGATGGAGCGAGTCAACGTTCTGCGTTGCCAGCGTAAAGTCGGGCAGTTGCCGTTCGAGTTCGGCGAGCGCAACATGCGCGACTGAGGGTGCGGACTTCATGTGTACGGCTCGGCGTTCGTTATACCACGTCCACACCAAGCGAGGATCACGCGAAAAGCCGGCGAGTGACGCGAGATCCTCGACTTTGTGCGTTCGCCACAAGCCGCCGACCCCACGAAATGTCGGGAGACCGCTCTCGCTGCTGATCCCACTCCCCGTCAAGACGGCTACCGATCGCGCGGCGTGCAGCCGGTTTCGAAGCTCGGCTATGCTGCCCGACGCTTCGATTCCCGAACTTCCTGACGCGAGCCCTCGATGACCCGAAACTCCCGCACCGGCACGCCGCCCTTGGGCGGCTTGGCAGGCGGATCCCCCGAGATCAAATAGGTGTGGATGCAGCCGGCACAGCCGAGCAGCGCCGCAAAACCCCAGATGCCGAAAAAGAAGAACGCAGGTGTCGGATGCCTGCCCATCATCGCTTCGTTGACGGGCAGCCCGATCGAAAAGCCGATCGCAAGCAGGCCGCCCGTCCCGGCGAAGGCGGCGATCGTTAAAAAGCTTTTGTCACGCGGTTTGGGCTTCTTCACCAAGGCTTCACCTACCCGATTCCTTTGACGACATCCGACACGCTCCGTGCTGCGTTGGTGAGGCGAGGGCAATGGTATGAAGGGTCGAACTGCGCCGAAATGGATGCCGGTGAAAAGCTTATGGAGCGGTTGCGAACGCGTGATGCGTCCGCATTCGAATCGCTCTATGACGGTTATCACCGGCTCGTGTTCGGCATCGCCCTTCGTATGCTCGGTGAGACGACCATGGCCGAAGATTTAACGCAAGCCGTATTCATGAAACTGTGGACCAAGCCCGATTCGTTTCAGACGGGCAATTTCAGCGCATGGCTCTCGCGTGTGACCCGCAACCGTGCGCTGGATGCCCTGCGCTCTCGCACCTCGCGGGCCGAAGACGAGATCCCAACGGATCTTCCCGATGACGGGTCGCTCGATGACGTCGTCTTCGGACGGCTTGATTCGCAACGCGTCCGCGCGGCGCTTGCACGTCTGCCCGACGATCAGCGCTTGCCGATCGAACTTGGTTTCTTCGGCGGAATCACGCATGACGAGATCGCCCGCAAGACCGATATTCCCTTGGGAACGATTAAGACGCGCATCCGTTCGGGATTGCGTCGCCTCCGCGACGAGTTGGCCGGGTCGGTGATGCAATGAACGGCTCGATCGACCACCAAGCGATGCTGGATTTAGTTGCCGTCTACGCGCTGGGTGCGCTCGGTGCCTCGGAGCACCGTATCGTGACTGCACATCTACTCACGTGTGATAATTGTCGCGCGGACTTCGACGCGCTGCGTCCCGCCGCCGACGCCATTGCGCTCGTGGCCGAAGAACCGGTCGATTCAGCGACGAGCGTTCGTATGAAGCAGCGCTTGATGGCGCAGGTAAATCGCGACGTCGAGCGCGCGAGCGTCGTGCCGCTGGAGAGTCGCCGCTCGCGTTCGTTCGTGACGTGGGCTGCCGCCGCCGTCGCCGGTATCGCCGCGGTGATCGCACTGACGACGACGGCGTCGAACGTCAGCTTACGCTCGGAACTCGCAACTCGCAATCGTGATAACGCAACGCTCCAAACCCAGTTGGCTCGCGATGCGCGTTCACAAGCTGCCGAACGCACGATGATTGCCGATCTTGTCGCATCCGACGGGCAACATTTTCCAGTTACCGGCGGCGAAGTGCTCGTGCGCGGCACGCGTGTCTATATTTCAATGAAGACACTGCCTGCGCTTCCCAAAGGCAAAGTGTATCAGGCCTGGACACTTGCGCGGGGTGCCAAAGCCGTCGCGCCGAGCGTGACGTTTATGCCGACGCGTGGCGGCGTCGCCGTCGTCGCGCTGCCGGAGAGCAGCGCGAATCTCGTCGCGGTAGCGGTGAGCGTCGAGCCCGAGGGCGGCAGCAAAGTCCCGACGACCAAACCGACCTTCGTCCGCCCGATCAGTTAAGCTCACGCTCGAGCCGCTTGGGCGCGCGACGCGTCGTGAAACGATCGACTTTCTCGAACGCCGCCCGTGCGAGAATGTTTTTCTGCAATCGGTGATCGAGACGCCGCGCAGCGCCGAGAATATCTTCGTCTGGCGCGACCACAATCGAACGATCGGCGGGGTCGTGTATTTCGGTGCGCACGTGGTTCTCGCCGCCGACGAAGATGCGGCGATCGATGCGTTTGCCGTCGAGGCGCGCCGTCACCCCGGACTGCGCAGCTTCGTCGGTCCGGCCGAGCGGATCGCCCATTTTTGGATGCGCGTCCGAAGCTGGCATCGACCACCCGTGCTCGTTCGCTCGCATCAGCCGCTCTACGCACTCGTCCCCGAAGCCCTCGCCGCACCCGAGCGCGTCGCCGTGCGACGTGCGCATCCGGATGAGACCGACCTCATTGCGACCAATAGCGCTGAGATGATGATCGTAGAGCTGGGCTACGACCCGCGCGAGCGTAGCGGCTTTCAAACCAATGTCCGTCGCGCGATCGAACACGGGCTGTGGTGGGTGTGGGTCGAGGATGACGAGTTGCGCTTCCAGTGCAACGTCGGCGCGCGCACGCGCCACACGGCACAAATTCAGGGCGTCTGGGTGCCCCCGGACTTGCGCGGGCGCGGGAACGCGCGTCGCGCGCTTGGCTCGATCGCAGGCGAACTGCTCGGCGAAACGGCAACCCTTTCGCTCTACGTAAACGATTTCAACGACAGCGCAATTGCGCTCTATGAACGTTTGGGATTCGTCCGCGTCGCCACGTTCGCGACGTACTTGTTCGCCGCATGAAGTCGCGAGGTCTCGTGCTCGACGGCATCGCCGTCCTCGTCGCCGTCGCGCTCTCGATCGCCCCGCCGAGTCCGCAGTGGGTCGAGCACGCATACGCAAACGGAATTTATCCGCCTATGCAGACGGCGTTCACGACGATCGCCAACCTCGTTCCGTTTGCACTGACCGACCTGATCGCGGCGCTCGTGTTCGGCGGCCTAATCGTCTGGTGGATCGCGCGTATCCGTCGTGCGCGTGCGAAGTGGCCCGCCGCCGCCATGATGACCGCGCATACGATCGGCATAGCCGCGCTGCTCGCTATCGTATTTTTGTGCAACTGGGGATTCAACTACCGCCGGCCGCCGATGGCGACGCGGATCGCATTCACACCCGCAAGCGTCACGCCTGCAGCCGTCGATGCGTACGTGAGGGATCTCGTAGCGGACCTCAATAGAACTGCGGTACTCGCGCACGCAAAGCCGCTCTATGAACTGCAGATGACGGCCCAACTCACACGCGATTTCGAACCGGTCGTCCGGGCCCTCGGCGACGAACGCGACGTAACCCTCACCCGGCCCAAGTCCACCCTCATCAACCGCTATCTCTCGTTCGCCGGGATCGGCGGACTCTTCGATCCCTTCGCGTACGAAACGATCGTCAATGTAGACTTTCTTCCGTTCGAACGTCCGTTTGCGATCGCGCACGAATGGGGCCACGCGGCGGCGTTCGCGGACGAGACCGATGCCAACTACATCGCCGCACTCACGACACTCCGCTCGCCCGAACCGTTCATCCGCTATTCCGGCCTCGTGTGGACCTACGGCTACCTGCCGCACGATCTTACGGCAAAATATCCGCTGAACGCGCTCGTAACGGAAGACTTGAAGAATTCCTACAAGCGCTACACCCGCTACCTCAATCGCATCGTCTTCTCGCTCCAGTGGTCGGCGTACGATCGGTACTTGAAGGTGAACCGCGTTACGAGCGGGGTCACGAGTTATTCCCTTTTCGTCAATCTTCTCGTTGGCACACCGCGTGACGCTCGCGGCCTGCCGCTGGTGCACGGGGGCGTATCGACGCCATAGCGTATCCCTAACGAACCTCATGCCGGACTCACATCGCCCGAAATCGCTGCTCGACCAGTCGGCCGAACTCGTCTCATCGGGACAGCCGCTCAGCGTGCTCTTCGAGCACGTATGTTCGCTGCTCGCCGCACATTTCGAGGTCACCACGATTTTCGTCGCGCTCGCACAGTCGGACGGTACGGCACGCGTGGAATACGCACTCGACCACGGCATCCGCCGCTTCCCCGGTCTCCCCATCGAAGAGCGGACGACGACCGCCGCTGTGATGCGCGATGGCCGAACCGTGCTGCGCTCGACGGCCGCCGAGTGGCACGCATACCCGCGCGTACCGATCCGCGCCGAAGACTCGACGGCCGACGACTCGGTCTCCGGTGTCTTCGTACCGCTCGTGTCGGATCGACGCACGATCGGCGTCCTCTCGTTGCAGGCGCCGCGCGAGTGTGCCTTCGACCACGATGACGTCGCGATCATCGAGCAAATCGCCGCCGATTTGAGCGCTGCGATTCAACGGCAGCGTCCGAGTCTGCATGGCGAGCGCCGAAGCGTGCGCGCCTACACGTGGGCAATCGTTGCCTCACTGATCGGCTTGTCGATCGCGATCGCGGCCGCGATCACCGTCGCGTCGAACGAACTTCATGCGCGGGCACTCGCCAATCAGAGTGCCCGTTCGAAAATGATCGTGCATTCACTGAGCGATGTCCTCGATGAGGCACGGCAGCTCGCGGCCAATGCCGGTGCGCTCGTCACGATGATTCCGAAAACAGAACCGGCCGTCGAGCATCTCGCGCAACAGTTGCTCGACGCTGCACCCGGCACATCGATCGACGGCGTCGGGATCTGGTACGAACCGTTCGCGTTCGACTCGGAACGCAAGTACGTCGGCATCTACGCGGCCCGCTCGAAGATCGGCGCTTCCGGCAGTCATATCGTGCGCAAATACGAGTGGCCAAGATACGACTACCTGCATCGCGCGTTTTACACCCGGGGATTGCGCGCCGCGAAAGTGGCGCTCAACCCCCCATATGCGGAAAATGGCTTCGTATTTTTAGGCGCCGTCGCGCCGATCCGGGACCGCACGGGCAGAGCGATCGGCGTTGCATGGACCGATGTGTTCGGCGGTGATTTTGCAAACGCGCTGGGCCTTACGGCGCTTCCGCCGTACGAATTTGCTTACGTCCTCTCCGGTAAAGGACGCATCATCGCGACCACCGATGAACGACGGTTCCGCACGTCGATTTCCGCTTCCAAGTCGACCGCGACGTTGGACCTGGACCCACGCGCGCTCGATCGCTTCCTGGTCGCTCGCCTCGGAACTGACACGACCGAATCGCGCATCCGCGTGGAATCGGGTCTCGTCGTCCACCTCGTTGCGAACAACGCGGGGCTCTTCGCACAGGCGAGCGGCCTGCGCAACGCGGCAATTGTCGTCATCGGTATCGTTTGGGTCCTGGGCGGAGCGATGATCGCGATCGACCTGCGCCGCCATCGCGGCGGCCGACGAGCGCAAAATCTCGAACTCGAAAAAATCGAACTCGAAAACGAGATCGCCGAACGGCAGAGCGCCGAAGAACGGCTGCGCCGTTTTGCCTTTTTCGACGCCCTCACCGATCTGCCGAATCGTGCCTTCGTCTTCGAACATCTCACCCGGGCACTCGACCACACGCAATCCAAGCGCGACCCGTTTGCCTTGCTGTACATCGACCTGGATCGTTTCAAAATCGTCAACGACAGCCTCGGGCACGCCGTGGGCGACGAGTTGCTCGTTGCCGTTGCGCGGCGGCTCGAAGGTTCGATCCATGCCGACGACATCATCGCACGCATCGGCGGCGATGAATTCGTGATCGTCCTCCATCACATCGAAAACGGCGAAAGCGCGCGCCACGTGGCCCAACGCATCATCGAACGGTTGAGCGAATCGTTCGACGTGCGGAACAGCGACATTTACACCGGTGCGAGTATCGGAATCATTGCGAACGCAGAAGGGTACGATTCGCCAAGCGATTTGCTGCGCGACGCCGACGTCGCGATGTATGAAGCGAAAGTACGAGGCAAAGATCGCTACGTGCTCTTCGATCGCGATCTGCATATGCGCACCGTCGCGCAGCTGCGTCTTGAGACGGATCTACGCGGCGCCGTCGATCGCAACGAGTTCGTCTTGCGATACCAGCCGATCATCCAGCTTGCGACCGGGCGCCTGGCGGGATTCGAGGCGCTGGTGCGCTGGCAGCATCCCGAACGAGGTCTGCTCGGACCCGGCGAGTTCATCTCGATCAGCGAGCAGAATCGCACGGTCATCCGCTTGGGCGCATGGGTCGCGCGCGAAGCGGTGCGCGAATTCTGCACGTGGGGGCGCGGCGATCTTACGATCGCAGTGAACGTCTCCGTGCGCCAACTCGTGCAGTCGAACTTTACAGCGGAGATCGGCGCCATTCTCGTGTCGGCCGGCCTGGACGCGCGCGCACTCAAAATCGAGATCACCGAGAGCGCGCTGATGGAAGATGTGGAGACGTCGGCGCGGGCGCTGCGCGAGTTACGTGACCTCGGCGTGCAAGCGCACATCGACGACTTCGGTACGGGCTACTCATCGCTGAGTTATCTGCGCCGCTTCCCGATCGAATCGATCAAAATCGATCGCAGTTTCGTTGCCGAAATGACGCAGCAACCCGAGGCATTCGAGATCGTGCGAACGATCGTTACCCTCGCATCGACGCTCGGCCTCACGGTTACGGCCGAGGGAATCGAGACGGCCGAGCAGCTCGCCGCGTGCCGATCCCTCGGCATCACCTACGGTCAAGGCTACTACATCTCGTACCCGCTCGAACCAATCGAAGCCGCAGAGAACGCGAAACGGTCCTTACCCTGGTCTTTCGCTCGGTAGAGAGCGGCGTCGGCAGCGCTGAAGAGCGCGGCTTCATCAAGGCCGTCGCTCGGAAACATCGCGACACCGCTCGAACACGATATGGACTGGGAACGAAAGACGTCGTAGAGCCGCTCGAGCACCTGTGTCGCTTCGTGCGCGTCGGCGTCGATGAGGATCATGGCAAATTCGTCTCCTGCGAAGCGCGCGGGAACGTCGCCTGCTCGTGTCGCCTCACGCATCGCATCCGCGATACGTTTGAGATGCGCGTCGCCGGCCGCGTGGCCCAGCGTGTCGTTGACGCGCTTGAAGTTGTCGACATCGACGAGCACGTAGGCAAAGCTGCTGCTGCCGCGCTCGGCATTCGCGATCTCGGCGCCGACCCGGGCCAGGAGCGCGCGCCGATTGATGAGCCCGGTGAGCGGATCGTTCATCGCCAAACGTTCCATCGCTCGTGCCAATCGGATGGCTTCGAGTGCGAGCGCCGCGTGGGCCGCAAGATTCCCAAGTGACGCAATCGACCACGCCGCGATACTGCGTTCGGGCGCACCGTCGGCATACAGAATTGCGACCGGACGGCCGACACGTTCGCGCAAGACCGCCATCGCATACCAACCGCGTACATCGTAAAGCGGCACGTCCACATCGTCAGCGTAGCCAGCTGCGGCATCGCGTTCGCCGCGCGCGAGGCGGTGGAGGACGCTCGCATCGGGAAAGGTGTCGCCGTATTCCGAAGGCTCGACCGACGCGTCGCCGTCGCACGCGAACGCTGCGTTTGCATCGCCCGCCTCGTCGAGTTGGAACCAGAGCGCGCGCGTGAACCCGAGCGCCACGAACGCGCCGCGCAACGCGTGCCCGGCGATCCGATCCTCAACCGTCTCCGCAACGATCGCGGTGAACGCATCCTGTAGGGCCGTGAGGCGCCGCGCCCGTTCTTCGTGCTCGTCGCGCTCGCGGCTGAGGGACTCGATCTCGGCAAAGAGTCCGGCGATCTCCACCCCTTAGCCGGGCGGAAACGAGCGCGCGCGTACGGCATCTGCGTAAGCGCGAAATCCGTCTTCTGCCGTCTTCGCTACATCGGCAAAGACGCGCGCGAACGGCGGCGGATCGGGATAGAGTCCGAGGGCATCGTGCATTACGAGGACCTGCGCATCGCAGTGCAGACCCGAGCCGATCCCGATCGTCGGGATTGCGAGTGTGCCCGTGAGTTCGCGCGCGAGATCGGCGTCGACCATCTCGAATACGACGGCGTACGCGCCAGCGGCCTCGATGGCACGCGCGTCTGCGAGCAGTTCGTCGCGCCGCGCATCGCGCCGAAATCCCTCGCCGATTCCCGCCGTTTGCGGTAGAACGCCCAAATGCGCCATAACCGGGATCCCGGCGCGGACGATCGCAGCGATGCGACTCACCATCCGGACGCCGCCCTCGAGTTTCACGCTCGATGCGCCGCCGTATTTGATGAGCCGCGCTGCGGCGGCCGCCGCGGCCTCATCGCTTCCTTCGTACGAGCCGAACGGCAAATCAACCACGACATGCGCGCGTTTCGTGCCGCGCGCGACGGCCGCGCCGTGACGTTCCATATCGCCAAGTTCCACGTGCACGGTCGAATCGTAGCCGAGCATCACCATGCCGAGCGAATCACCGACGAGGATGACGTCGATCCCCGCGCTCTCGGCGAGCCGTCCGAACGCGGCATCATATGCAGTGATGACCGGAAATGCCGCGCCTTTGCGTTTGCGGATCGCGCCCGCCGTCAAACGACGTTCAGCCACGCTTCGCACTCTGCGCGGCAATTTCCGCAACGATTTCCGCATTGACCGGAGTCGGAATCCCGAGCCGCGTTCCGTGCGCGACCACCGCGCCGTTGATCGCATCGATTTCGGTTGGCCCACCGCGTGAGAAGTCGTTAAGCATGGACGACCGATTCGTGGTCGTCGTGCGTGCGACCGCCTCGAACGCGGCAACCGGGTCATCGAAGGGCAGATCGATCCCAAGCGCCACGGCAACCGCCATCGCTTCGCGCGCGATGGCCGCTGCTCGCTCGTGCGCTTGATGATCGCGAAGCACGACGTCGTTGGTGGCGTTCCAGAGCGCCGTGACCGGGTTGATCGCCGCGTTGATGATCAGTTTCGCCCAGACGTGGGCGTCGATGTCCTCGACGATACGCGCCGCAAATCCGCCGCTGCGAAAGCAGTCGAGCACATCGGCGACGTCCCCCGCCGGTGCGTTGTCGGCAAAACCGATCGTCGTCGACCCGACGCCGACACGTTTGACGATCCCGGGCGCGATACGGATCGCCGCTTCGCTCGTCGGTGCCAAGATGATCGATTCGCCCGTGAACCCTGCCGCGCGAATGCGAGCGTCGTTGTCCACTCCGTTCTGAAAGCTAACGACGATCGATTCACGATCGAGCAACGGTCCCAGCGGCGCGAGCGCCGTCTGCGTATCAAACGTTTTCACCGCGACGAAGAGCACCGCGACGTTCGCCAGCTCGCGAATGTTCGTCGTAACGTCGACCGCGTACGCGTGCGCCGCATCGATCGAAACGCCACCGCGCGCACGGATGATATCGACATCCGCTTCGGTGCGCACGACCAGATGGATACGGTAGTGCGGCGCGAGTGCGGCAGCAAATAGCGTGCCGAGCGCACCACCGCCGACGATCCCGATCGATTGGCTCATAACTATCCCCTCGACCAAGCATTATGGCGATGGAGGCAGCCTGCCTCCATCGTCCGCGCGTCCTACAGCGGGGTGACCGCTAGCTAGTCCCGGTCCATCGACGACTTGACGCCATAAGCGTCAGCAGGTCGCTTCACGTACTGCTGCCACAGACGCAAACCGGCTACTTTCTCGCCCGCGGCATCGAATGCCTGAACGCAGACGGCAAACCCTCGTCTTTGTCGTCGACGTACAACAGCTTTTCGTCGATACGATAGCCTTCCCATATCACGATTCGTTCGTGTTACTCGATCGTGCGGCGGATCAGAACGATGTCGGGTGCAACATCGGCGATGTCGTTCGTCGAACCGGCGCCGCAAGAAAGCGGATGACGCTCGAACTCACCGAGTCATCGATCCTCGATTGCTCCGAGGCCAGGCTCGATGTCATGACGCGACTCCGAGAACTCGGGCCGGCGCTTGCCATCGACGATTTCGGCACGGGCTGCTCGTCACTCAGCTACATCGATCGTTTGCCCATTTCGTGCCTGAGGGGCGATCGCTCATTCGTCACCTCGCTAACGCGAAATCCACCATCGGTCGCGCGGCATCGCGACTGCGGGCGCCGTCGGCCTCGCATTCTTCGCGCCGTTACTCATGGCGGCGCTCCAATTGCACGACAACGGCACCTTCAACCATCAAATAATCGGCATCGGCGCACTCGTTTCGCTAACCGCCGCATTGGTTGGATTCGATTACTTCGACGGGTTTCAAACAGCCAAGTCCACGGTGCCGACGAAGGCGGAACTCGCGGAGAAGCTCGCGCTCGCCTGACAGATCAAAGAACGGATGCGGGAAGACGCCTATCGCGCATGCCAAGCCCTCAACGAGTCGCGCCCCGACTCCGCGCCCTGGCTTGCGGCTCGCGATTGGACCTACCACATCGAGGACACCAACCGCCTCGCCATCAAGCCTCCCGTTTTCTCCGCGACCCTCGTCGGAGCCAACAGCGGCGGCAAGGTGGACGCCCTCACATCCGATAAAGATGCGCTTTCGGAAATTTTCGCTGAGAGGCGTCTCCGTCGGCGCGAAGGCGGCGCACAGTCCAGAAAACAACGCAGATAGCGTCCGGCAAGCGGGCTTCTCCCCTTCACGATATAATAGCCTTACGACACCGCACCCCGAGGGGGCCCACCACATGCGTATTACTTTCCGTCTCAACCGCTCACTCGCGCTGAAGTTCCAACCGGCCGATGCGGTTCAGGGCTGGCAGCTTCAAGTCGGCCCCGTCGTCGTCAAGGGCATCTAGCACGATGGGACTTACGGCGACTTAAAGTAACCGCAAGAAATGGAGTTCTAAGTCGATTTTTGGGCGATAGAAGGCTCCGTGTGTGCCGTTGGTTTGACAATAACGGTTCTCTTAAAAGTAATTTTCAGAGATAACTTGACATTCAAAGAAGCAGTGCCTGGTCTTATCTTGGGCATTCTGAGTTCGACCCTTGCCATACGACAACTCGTGCAACATTCGTCTGCTGAAAATGGGTCGCTGAATGGATTGATGATTTGGTTAACGTTGTGGACGGTAAGTACTTTTGGCCGCAAAATCAGCGAAAAGGCACGCGCGAAAATTGCCCGCGATCGGGCCGCTTCCGCGCATATCACGCCGAGTTAACGCATAGAGCGATCCGGCTCCATGCGGCGCAAAGACATCAAACGTCGAAGGCTAAGAGCGTCGTCCAAACGATCGTGGCGATGGCAAAAGCATTTTGCTTCAGCATCGCGGCCGAAGGTATCGGGACGAGCCACAATTCGCGATGCTCGAGACGATCGGCGTCGGCTGCAGCCGAGGTTTCGTCTTCTTGAGGCCCTGCCGTTTAAAGCGGTTGCACCGTAGACCGGCGCGCGTACGATCGAAGCGAGTTGGCGGGAAAAGGTAGATCTGAAGCTGGCCCGGTTCCGTGGACATTTCCGCTTTGGCGGAGAAGGGTCCACCAATGGCCAGAAAACATCCCAGGGCCTACCCGCCGGACTTTCGGCCAAAGATCGTGGAACTTGCCCGAGCCGGCCGGCAGCCGGACGATCTCGCGCACGAGTTCGGACTTGCACGGCAAACCGTTCGCAATTGGATTAAGCAATTTGATCTCGACAGCGGGAACCGTAGTGACGGATTAACCAGCGAAGAACGTGCAGAGCTCTTCAAATTGCGTAAGCAGGTGAAGCAGCTCACGATCGAGCGCGAAATATTGTCAAAAGCCGCATCAACGCCATCCTCGAGTGCGAGTTGCTCGTCAAACATCGGTTCAAGAATCCGCGTGAAGCCAGTCTTGCCGTCTTCGATTTCATCGAAGGCTTCTACAATCCACGTCGCCGCCACACGTCGATCGGCTCCATCTCTCCGATGGAATTCGAGCGACGGATTCACGCGGCATAATGTCTAATCTCCAACTCTCCACGGAACCGGTCCAGCTTCATTTAGATTCTCGCAGTTCGTCTGATTCAAATGCCGTCAAGAGCGACAAATACGCCGCGAGTTTATTTCCAGATCGCAAGTGTCGGATTTGGCGCAACGCTGCAAACGCCGCCACCGCCAAAGAGCGGCTACGCGACCTCTGCCTTCGCTGCCGGGGTCTCGTTGCGTGGCGTCTCCGAGTTGCTAAGAAGCCCTACCGGCTTGACGCCTATCTGGGTCCGGTCGTAATGTCGCCCAAGACGCTCGTGGAAAGCGCCTCGTGTGCGGGTCGTGTGGTAGAGAGGCAAGACTGCAAGCGCCCATCGTATCAGCGTTTTTCAGAATGTGGCGGGAGCGTGTAGGAATCGAACCTACCAGTCCCCTTGCGAAGACCTCAGCGGTTTTGAAGACCGTGCGGACCACCAGATCCGTACTCTCCCATGCGCTTGTGGTTTGTCGGACGCGTTGGAGCGTCCTCGGCGATCGGCGATGAAAAAATGCCACGCCTTTATTCGTATGCATGCATTCGGGCGCGGCGGTTCCGTTCGGTAGCGCGAGACTAGCCTGTTCGCGCGACGCACGACCTCGGAAACCTCCGGTGCGCCGGGGATGTGCTTTATTGCCTTGCAGCTGCAGGGCTTTGCACTGCCGGCCCACCGAAGACGCAGCCGGATCAGTTTGTAGAGATGGCTCGTCACGCCATTGCGATCTTCGAATACGGCGGCGTGAAACTTCGCCGTGGGTGCGAGCGACTTTTCCGCTATGTCGCGCATGTCGACCGACGGCAACGGATTGGTCGGCCGTTTTAGTTGAAGCTCTTCTCAAGCCCCAGTACTTTTCGTGCGCGTCCTAGCCGGTTTGGCGCTTGGATATCTCCCGGCATGTGTCTCGCACTGGGTCGACGACAAAAATCAGCCCAAGACGTTCGAGCAGCCATTTTTACCCTTTGCTGCCGATTTCGTGATGGTCTATCGGGTTCTCACCGGCACGCTCGAGGTGCCGGACCCAAAACCGAGCTAGTTCTTCGAGAGCGTCTTGGTCAGGACGTCGGCGACCGACGTGCGTGAAAGACTCTTTTCGATCGCCGTGTCGACCGTATCCGAGACGTCACCGAGGATGCCCGTCATGTTCTTGCCGACAGGGCAACGTTGGTTGGTACGGTTGCGGTGCAAAGCGATCGCCGGCGTTTCGGACACCGCAGCGTACACGCTGCCGAGCGAAATCTTCTTCGGCGAACGCGTAAGCGTTGCGCCGCCGCCAACCCCGGGCTGCGTCGCAATAAGTCCAGCCGTATTTAACTGAGCGAAAAGTCGACGTACCACGACCGGATTGGTGTTGATCGATTTTGCGACCGCCTCCGAGGTTGTCGGTTTGGGGTCATGATGAGCAAGATACGCGAGCGCATGAACCGCTAGCGCGAAACGACTGTTAGCCACGATTAAAAACTTTAAGGTTTGCGTTAACGTTCGTCAAGCCTAACGCAGGCCATCGTACACATTATTTGCAAGCCAGCTCTGCGCGGTCTTGGCGCGCGCCGTTAGTCCGTCGACCGTCGCCGTGCCGATCGGGCCGCCAAAACGCGTGTTCAGCGTCGCGTGCACCCTCTTATAGTCAACGTTAAATTTGTCGCTGACACGCGAAACGAGCGCGGCTACAGATTTGCGCAGCGATTCCTTGGCGTCTCCAATAGTTTCATGATGCGAATTGTTTTTGACCAAGGCAGCGACTTTCGTCGGCTCGCCGTTTTTGGCCGGTTCGGCGCGTAGCCAGCGTTCGCGATCGAAGAGCGGGCCGAAGTCGAGCGTGCGCGACTCTGTCGCCGACGCGGAAATCGAGGCATATTCGCCGAGTGCATCGCTTGGTTCACTCTGCGTGCGCTGTGCTGCGGCGAGCTCGTCGAACTCGCGCTTGAAACGGAGCGTTGAGCGCACGTCGACGGCGATGCGACTCGCGAGCGCCCCAAGCGCCGGATCGTCGGGCAAGTACACGAATGCCGATTCGCCCGGCGCCGACTTCTGCGTGCGTACGAAGCGGCCGCAAAACTGGCGGAAGTACATTTCGGTATTGACGTTACTCGCATACACGCCGACGCGCAGCCGCGGAATATCTACGCCCTCGGAGACCATATGCACGGCGACGATCCACGGATCGCGTCCGCGCCCAAACGTCTTGATCTTCAGCGAGGCGCGTTCGTCTTCGGAGACGACGAGGGTGGGCTCGACGCCGAGCAGCCGTTTCATCAGCGAGGCGATAAAGCGGGCGTGGTCCTGATTCATGGCGACCACCAAGCCCGCGCAATCGCGATCGCCCTCGGCGCGGAGTTCGAGCAGTCGCGTATGCGCCTTCATGAGCACGTCGCCGATCCACGACTCTTGCGTGAGCGCCGTGCGCAACCGCTCGCTTTCCATCGCACGCGATTCGAGCGCCGTCTCGAAGGACGCGAGCATCGCGCGTCCGTCGCGGCTGATCCACTCGGCGATGCCGCCGTGGAGCGGAAAGACGATCGGCCGACAAACACCGTCGCGCAGCGCTTCGGCATAGTCGTAGCCATAATCGGCAAGCGAGACACCCGCTTCGTACTGCACGAACGGAATCGGCAGACCGTCCGAGCGGAACGGTGTTCCCGAAAGCGCGATGCGATGCTGCGCGCCACCGAACGCCGTACGCAAAGCGTTGCCCCACGTTGCGGCATCGGCCGCGTGATGGATCTCATCGAGGACGACGAGCGTGGGCTTCTTGGAGAGAGCACGGTACACGTGCGGTGCAAAGGCGACTTGCTGGTAACTGACGACAGCACCGTGGACGTCGTTTGCAAGCGTGCCCGCGGCGTTCGCGAATTTGTGATCGACCCGCACGCCGCATTCGGCGAGGGCAATTGCAACCTGCGACTTGAGGTGCTCGCGCGGGACGACGACGATCGCGCGCTCGATCGAGCGGTCGCGTAAGAGTGCGTGGACGATCCGCGCGGCAAATTTTGTTTTGCCGGCGCCGGGCGTGGCAACGATCAAAGCGTCGTCCGGACGCCGGCCGAGCCAGTCCGTACTCGCTTCGCGCTGCCACGCGCGCAAGGGGAACGTCCACTCGGGAAGGCGCTCGAACACGACGGCCGTTGTTCGAACGACCCGGGAGCCACGCCTCGGAGGAATCGCTTCAGCCTTGCATCGGCCATAACTCTGTGTTACAAAGTAGACCAGCATGATGGAAGTCAATCGCGCGATGGCCGACCTCGCCGAAGTGCGCACGCGACTTGCCGCAGCGCAGCGCTTCCGCGGGATTTCGGGCGTCGCCGCCATCGCAAGCGGGATCGTCGCGATCGGCACGGGCGCCTACCAAGCGATCATGCTCCCAGCGCCGCACGGCGCGCTCGATGACCGGCGCTATCTTGCGATTTGGATTTCGTGCCTGGTGTTCGCGCTGCTCATCAACTACGGGGCGATCGGCGTTTGGCTCGCACGCAACTGGAGCTCACGAAGCCGGCGTGAAATTCGCAGCGTCGGCATGACGATTTTGCCCGCGATTTTGATGGGCGGCGTGATGACGCTCTCGCTCGTGCACCATAACGATTTCGATTTGCTGCCCGGACTCTGGTGCGGCGCATATGCGATCGGGCTTTTCGCATCGCGTACGATGCTGCCGCGCGGCGCGGCGTGGATCGCACTCGGCTTCGGCTGCGCGGGCGCGTTGCTTTTCATATCCGACGTTGTCGATCCACTGGCGTGGTACGTGATGTCGTTCGTTTTCGGTACCGGACAAATTGCAATCGGCGCGCTCGTCTTGCGCGACCGTGAGGAGAATCATGAATAAAAGCGGTGACTTTGCGTATGCCGGCCTGGAACGGATTTTTCACGAACGCGGACGGCTCGCCGTCTGCACGTGTCTGATCGCGAACGTCGAGGGCATGCGGTTCACCGAACTGCAAGACGCGTGCGCGTTGACCGACGGCAACTTGAACCGTCACTTGCACGCGCTCGCCGAGGTGGGAATCGTCTCGCTCGAACGCGTGCGCGGCAACGGCCGCCCGACGACCATCGTGCGCATCACCGAAGACGGCCGGACACGATTTCTTGCCTACATCGACGAACTCGAGTCGGTCGTGCGCGCGGTCCAGACGCAGGCTGCCGCGCCGAGCGGCGCACGCCTGGCGACACAATCATGATCGCTCGTTCACCGCGCCCCGCCGCACAGCAGCTCACGATCCCAAGACACGTCGCCATCATCATGGATGGGAACCGGCGCTGGGCGCACGCCCAAGGTTTGGGTGCGCTCGACGGTCACCGTCGCGGCGTGCGGGCGTTGCAGCAGACGATCGCCGCGGCGATCGCCCATGGGATCGACGTTCTCACGATTTTCGCGTTCTCGGAAGAAAACTGGGGGCGCGCGCAGTCCGAAGTGGGGCCGCTGCTCGCCCTCGTGGCACGCATGGCACGCCGCGAACAAGCATCGCTCGCCCGGGCCGGGATCCGCGTGCGCATCATCGGCCGCCTCGACCGGCTCCCCCAAGCGACCAGCGCGGCACTCGTCTCGCTGGAGACTGCCACGGCCGCCTCGGAGGGCCTCGTTCTCAACGTCGCCATCGACTACAGCGCCCGCCGCGAGATGGCTGATGCCGTGCGCTCGCTCGCTCTCGACGTCGCCTCGGGCATCCTCGAACCGTCCGCAATCGACGAGCCGGCGATCGCCGCCCGCCTCACGACCGGCGGCCTCCCCGACCCGGATCTCATCATCCGGACCGGCGGGGAACTGCGCCTCTCCAACTTTCTTCTCTACCAGTCGGCCTATGCCGAACTGTGGGCAACTCCCACGCCTTGGCCCGATTTCAACCGCTCGACCTTCGAGGAGGCCCTCGTCGCGTACTCACACCGACAGAGGCGTTTCGGCAAATAGGCGTTTCGTGATATACTGAAGCCTTGTGAGAACTCGAAGCGATATCCGTAACGTTGCTATCATCGCGCACGTTGACCACGGCAAGACCACCCTCGTCGACGCGATGCTCAAGCAATCTGGTGTTTTCCGTGAAGGCGCGGCCACCGAAACCCGCATGATGGATAGTAATCCGCTGGAAAAAGAGCGCGGAATTACGATTTTGGCAAAAAATACCGCGGTGAAGCATGGCGACGTAAAATTCAATATCGTCGACACGCCGGGCCACGCCGACTTTGGCGGCGAGGTCGAACGCGTTCTGCAGATGGTGCAGGGCGTGGTGTTGCTGGTCGATGCCGCCGAGGGCGTCATGCCGCAAACGCGTTTCGTGCTCCGCAAGGCGCTTGAACTCGATCTGCACTCGATTGTGGTCGTCAACAAAATCGATCGCAAAGATGCGCGCGCCGAAGAAGTCGTCAACGAAGTCTTCGATCTCTACATCGAACTCGGTGCCTCTGACGAACAAGCCGATTTCCCGGTCGTGTACACCAACGGCCGCGCGGGAATCGCGCAATACAAACTCGAGGATGCCGGTGAAAACCTCGAACCGCTCTTCGAGACGATCGTCAAACACATTCCGGAGGCACCCGCCGAAGACGGCGGCTTCCAAATGCTCGTCTCCGCAATCGACCACAATAAATATGTGGGTCGCATCGGCATCGGCCGCGTGTTCCGCGGTTCGATGAAAGTGAACTCGGCGATCGCCAAGATCGCCCACGACGGCGGCGCGATCGAAAACGGCCTGCGTCTCACGAAGATTCTTGCGTTCGCGGGCCTGGAACGGATCGAGATCGAGGAAGCCACCGCCGGCGACATCATTTGCGTCTCCGGCATCGAAGGCCTCAACATCGGTGATACGATCGCATCGGCCGACGTCCCCGAGGGTATCACCGCCGTCGCCGTCGACGAACCGACGGTCGCGATGTTCTTTATGGTTAATAACTCGCCGTTCGCAGGCAAAGAGGGCAAATTCCTCACCTCGCGTCAGATTCGCGACCGCCTCATGCGCGAACTCGAATCGAACGTCGCGCTGCGTGTCGAAGATACGGATTCTGCCGACACGTTCGAAGTGCGCGGCCGCGGCGAACTGCATCTTTCGATTCTGATCGAAACGATGCGTCGCGAAGGCTTCGAAATCGGCGTTTCCAAACCGCAGGTCATCATCACCGAACGCGATGGCGTGAAGATGGAACCGGTCGAGTACGTCGTCATCGACGTGCAAGAAGAGTATGCGGGCGCGGTGATCGAGTCGCTCGGCCGCCGCCGCGCGATGATGTCCAACATGTTCCAGGTCGGCGAAACGCGCCGTATGGAATACACGATGCCCACGCGCGCCATCTTCGGTCTGCGCGGCGAACTACTCACGCTCTCGCGCGGTACGGCCGTCATGTCGCACACGTATCACGATCACCAGCCGCTTGCCGGCGAGATCCCGGGCCGCAGTGTCGGCGCGCTCGTCGCAAGCGAAACCGGCTTTACGACCGAGTACGCCATGGTCGGACTCGAATCGCGCGGCCGCTTTTTCGTCGGACCGCAAATCGACGTCTACGAAGGCATGGTCGTCGGCCGCACCAACGACGACAAAGACATCGCGATCAACGTCGTCAAGGCAAAGAAACTTACGAACATGCGCGCCTCGGGTTCGGATGATTCGACCAAAGTTTCGCCGCCCGAAGAGATGTCGCTCGAACGCGCGATCGAATTCATCGAAGACGACGAACTCGTCGAGATCACGCCGAAATCGATCCGCATCCGCAAGCGCATGCTCAACGAAACCGACCGTCTGCGTGCGCGCAAGCGTGGCGACAAGGTCCTTGCCTAAGAGAATTTGATGTTGCCGAGGCATCAATTCTCTGCGAATGCCTCTTCTTATCAGCGCCTAAATGGCAGACGGCTCTGACTACATGGGGCCCATTTCTTGGCACCGTCGCAGCTGTAATTGTCGGTGGACGTGCGGCGCGGTCAGCAAATCAAACCTACTTACTCGAAGCCGAGCGTCCGACACTGCAGTATCGAAGTTGCAACGGATCAATGACTTAGAAAACGGCGCCATAACGTCAGCGCCTCATTTTATCGTCGTGCCGGACCCGACTATCTCGGTCGGAATTAAAATTGAACAATACCCAGTTAGACAATGCAATTGTTGGCGAGGGCGCTGTTATGCCGCATGGTGGCCGATCCCCTAGTCCTACGACCAGATGAGTTCGACCCAAGTGTTCAATCCGACGATCCCGTCGATGGGCAGACGTCGCGTGCGCTGAAACGCGCGCACGGCAGCTTCCGTCCTCGGTCCGAAATTACCGTCGATCGTGCCGGGGTCTGTCGATTCGGCGAGAAGCGATTTGAACCGTTGCTGAATCTCGCGCACCCGCGCACCGCTTGCGCCGCGTTGGAATTCTTGATCGACGTTGAAATCGACGCGGCCCGCAACACCGGCGTGGTTTTCATCGAAGGCGGTCTGCCGGATCAACCAGTCGTTCCGTCCGAACGGCACCGGAATATCCGGGTCGCCCTCGCCGGGGCTCGCGATCCACAACGGGTAATCGTTGAAGCCGTCAGGGTTGCCAAGCGCGTTCCAGGTATCGGCGTTCGTGTAGACGATCGGTCGCAGCGGTTTACCTTGCGGTGTTCGCAAGCGGCGTTCGACGATATCGAGCCACGTACGCACGTGGGCGATTACGGTCACGGGCGCGACGCCTTGCAGCGAGGATTCCTCGATATCGAGTGCCGGCGGTAGATCGCGCTCGGCGAGCGGACCGACCGCTGCGAGAAACGCCTCGGCTTGTGCTTGCGGCGTCGATGACGCCGCGTAAAAAAAGTGGTACGCGCCGCGAATCAAGCCGGCTTTTTTTATCGCGGGCCAGTGCCGAGCAAATCGCGCGTCGCGTATGGTCGCGCCTTCGGTCGCTTTAATGATTGCGAATCCAACATCGCCAAGTGCAGACCAGTCGACGTCGCCCGCACCTTCGTACAAATCAATCCCGCGCAAGGCGATCGCTTTTCATCATGCCTAGTACAGTCAGAAGCGGCGCCGTCAGGAAACGGCGCCGCTTCGAGTTTTACGCGGACTTACGACTTGCGGCAGTACCCTTTGGTCATTTTTCCGTCTTTTTTCTTGTAGCTGCTGACGTAGGTTTTGCCTTTTGGGCACTTCATCTTCATCGGCATGGACGATTTCATCGAATCGTCCTTCATCGTGTCGGCAAAGGCACTGGTTCCAAGCGAGGCGGCAAACGCCGCAGCCATAACGAGCGAAAGTAAGCGCTTCATGATTCCTCCGGTGGACGGTAAGATGCCGGACCATTCGCGCTGGCGCTCGCTTGCCCTCGGGGCCGCCGTTTGAGGTCGGCCAGGACAGCGCTCTTCGCCGACTGGGAGAGCATCGGCCAGGCGGCGACCTCGGCGAGCGTGCGCAGGCATCCGCGGCAACGGTCAACGTCCGCTTCCAATTCGCAAATTCCGATGCAGGGCGAGAGCGATTCATTCAATTGCGAAAGATTCTCCCATTCCGAGGCGCAAGTATGACCGAAGTTTCGACGACGCTGGAGGTAGTTATGAGCCAACCCATTCGCGTACTGATGGCGAAAGTCGGCCTCGACGGTCACGATCGAGGTGTGCGCGTCGTCGCACGCACGCTGCGCGACGCCGGGATGGATGTGATTTACTCCGGTCTCCATCGTACACCCGAAGAAGTGGTGAACGCGGCGGTGCAAGAGGACGTCGATATCCTCGGTGTGAGCCTGCTCTCCGGCGTACAACTCACCGTCTTTCCGAAAATTTTCAAGCTGCTCGATGAAAAAGGCGTGCGAGACATGATCGTCGTTGCGGGCGGCGTGATGCCCGACGAAGACGTCGTCGCACTCAAGGCAATGGGCGTCGCTGAGGTGATGCTGCAAGATACGCCGCCCGATGCCATCGTTGCTACGCTGACGCGGCTGGTGAACGAACGTGGAGCGCGCTAACACGAACGCGATGGAATTCTGGTCATACCCGCCGGCATACGACAACGCGTATTTCCCGCCCGACGGCAGCCGGTATTGGTTTCCGAATCGCGAGACGATGGACCCGGGTTTACGCGAGCGTGCGATTCTCGCTCGCCTGCAAGAGGTTTGCCGCTACGCGTATGCCGAGTCGGGATTCTATCGCCGCAAATGGGATGACGCCGGTTTCCATCCCGATCATCTGCAAACGCTCGAAGATTTTGAGAATAAGGTCCCGGTCCTCAGCAAGAAAGATCTGCGCGAATCGCAAGCGGCAAAGCCGCCGTTCGGTGATTACCTGTGCGTCCCGGAGCGCGAAATTTTTCACATTCACGGGACGAGCGGCACGACAGGACGACCGACCGCGTTTGCGATCGGCCGCAGCGACTGGAACGCGATCGCAAACGCACACGCGCGGATCATGTACGCGATGGGGATGCGGCCGGGCGACATGATCTGCATCGCGGCGATCTTGAGCCTCTACATGGGCAGTTGGGGCGCGCTTGCCGGCGCCGAACGACTTGGCGCGCAAGCCTTTCCGTTTGGTGCGGGCGCGCCCGGGATGACGGCACGCTGCGCGCAATGGCTACAAGCGATGAAGCCTGCCGGATTCTATGGCACGCCGACATTCGCGATCCACCTCGCGCAGACGGCAATCGCCGAAGGCCTGAGTCCGCGCGACTTCGGCCTCCGCACGATGTTCTTCTCCGGCGAACCTGGTGCGTCGATCCCCGGTGTGCGCGATCGCATCGAAGACCTCTACGGTGCGAAAGTTTTTGATTCGGGCTCGATGGCAGAGATGTCGCCGTGGATGAATGTCGCGGGATCCGCCGAGACGGACGGGATGCTCTGCTGGCAAGACGTCGTCTACACGGAAGTGTGCGATCCAAAAACGATGCGGCGCGTGCCGTACGGCCAGCGCGGAACGCCGGTCTACACGCACCTCGAACGCACCTCGCAGCCAATGATCCGTCTTGCATCAGGCGATCTCACGCTCTGGGTCAATGACGCAAACCCGTGCGGGCGCACCTATCCGCGTTTGCCGCAAGGCATCTTCGGACGCATCGATGACATGTTTACGATTCGCGGCGAGAACGTCTATCCAAGTGAGATCGATGCGGCCCTGAATGAAACGCCAGGCTACGGCGGAGAGCACCAGATCGTCATCACGCGCGATGCAGCGATGGACGAGTTGCTGCTGCGCATCGAGAGCAGCCTGGACGATGCAAACGCTGCCGAGCAATTCCGACTCGAGGCGGCCCGACGCATCCATAAACTGCTCGGACTTCGGACCAAAGCGGAGATCGTCGCGCGCGGTACGCTGCCGCGAACGGACTTCAAAGCGCGCCGCGTCGTCGACGACCGTGCGGTCTTTCGCGAGATGAACGCGCAGCTCGAAGCGGGGACCGGCGTATGACCTACGTGCCCTCGGGCGAATTCGTCGGCCGCGTCGCAAAGGGCGAGGTTCCGGCGATCGCCCGTATGATCTCGCGTGCGGAAGCCGGGTTTCCCGAAGCGCGCCCGGCGCTCGCGGACATCTACCAGCGCGCCGGTCGCGCGCACGTTATCGGCGTGACGGGTGTTCCGGGCAGCGGCAAATCAACGCTCGTCTCGACGCTCACCGAACGCTTACGTGCGAACGGCAAAAAAGTCGGGATCATCGCGATCGATCCGTCGAGTCCATACTCGGGCGGCTCGATTCTGGGCGATCGCATCCGCATGACGGACCTCGTGAGCGACCCGGGCGTCTACATTCGCAGTATGGCGACGCGTGGCTCGATGGGCGGGATGGCGCGCGCGACGATGGACGCCGTGGATATCCTTGACGTCGGCGGGTTCGATACGGTGATCATCGAGACGGTCGGCGTCGGCCAAGATGAAGTCGAAATCGCTCGCGCGTCGGACACCACCGTCGTCGTTTCGGCGCCGGGACTGGGCGATGAGATTCAAGCGATCAAAGCCGGAATGCTCGAGATTGCAGACATTCATTTAGTATCCAAGAGCGATCGCAGTGATGCTAACCGCACGCTGACCGATCTCAAGGGGATGATGACGCTCGGCGCGATGACGACCGCAAAACCGGAGTGGACCGTGCCGGTCATCGGGATCAGCTCGTATAGCGGAAGTGGCTTCGATGACTTGCTCGACGCGCTCGCTCGACACCGCGAAGTCGCACTGAATTCGGAGACCGGCCGCAAACGCCGCGTGAAGATCGCGGGCTTCCGGCTCGAAAAGACGGCCGAGAATTTGCTGATGGAACGATTCGCACGGGCGTCGGCTGCCCTTACACCCGAACTTGCCGAACGACTTCAGCGCCACGAAGGCGATCCATATTCTCTCGCAAGCGAACTCGTCGCCGCCTCCTTTGGAAAGGAATAACATGAGCATATTCGATTCGAATGCCATCGAAAAAATTCGCGCGGACGAAAAGAACTGGGAGGCGACCGAAGTTGCGACGTTCCTCAAGAAGGCGGGCGAGCGCAAAGAGACCTTTCTCACGCTCGGTGACGTCCCGGTCAAGCGGACCTACACGCCGGCGGATCTTGACGAAACGCCGCCCGAAGACATCGGACTGCCTGGGCAGTATCCGTTCACGCGCGGACCGTACCCGACGATGTATCGCTCGCGCAATTGGACGATGCGCCAGATCGCGGGCTTCGGCACGGGCGAAGATACGAACGTCCGCTTCAAGTATCTGATCGCACAAGGTCAGACCGGCATTTCGACGGACTTCGACATGCCGACGCTCATGGGATACGACTCCGATCACGCGATGAGCGAAGGCGAAGTCGGGCGCGAGGGCGTGGCGATCGACACGCTCGCCGATATGGAAGCGCTCTTCGATGGGATCGATCTGGAGAAAATATCCGTCTCGATGACGATCAATCCGTCGGCCTGGATTTTGCTCGCGATGTACGTCGTGCTCGCCGAGCAACGTGGCTACGATTTGAACAAACTCTCCGGCACGATCCAGGCCGACATTCTCAAAGAATACATGGCCCAGAAAGAGTATATCTTTCCGATCGAGCCGTCGGTGCGCATCGTACGCGACTGCATCACGTACTGCGCGAAGAATATGAAGCGTTACAACCCGATCAATATTTCGGGCTATCATATTTCCGAAGCCGGCTCTTCGCCTCTGCACGAAGCGGCCTTCACACTCGCCAACCTCATCGTCTACGTTGAAGAAGTCCTCAAGACGGGCATGGACATCGATGAGTTTGCGCCGCGACTCGCGTTCTTCTTCGTGTGTCAAGCCGACTTTTTCGAAGAAGTCGCCAAGTTTCGCGCGTTACGCCGCTGCTACGCGAAGATCATGAAAGAACGTTTCGGCGCGAAAAATCCCGAATCGATGCGTCTGCGCTTCCACTGTCAGACGGCCGCCGCGTCGCTCACGAAGCCGCAATACATGGTCAACGTAATGCGCACGACGCTCCAGGCCCTCTCGGCGGTTCTCGGCGGGTGCCAGTCGCTGCACACCAACGGCTATGACGAAGCCTTCGCAATTCCGACGGAAGATGCGATGCGTATCGCGCTACGCACGCAGCAAGTAATCGCCGAAGAGAGCGGCGTGACGCAAGTCGTCGATCCGCTTGGCGGCTCGTACTTCGTCGAAGCGCTCACGACCGATTACGAAAAGCGCATTTTCGAAATTCTGAAGGAAGTCGAAGACAACGGCGGCACGCTCAAACTGATTCAAGAGGGCTGGTTCCAGCGTCATATCGCCGACTTTGCATACGAAACGGCACTCCGCAAACAGTCGGGCGAAAAGCCGGTCATCGGCGTCAACCGATTCGTCGACGGCACACCCGATCCAAAAATCGAGACTCACCCGTACGATCAGTCGACGGCCGAGCGGCAAGTGTCGCGGACCCAGCGCGTGCGCCGCGAACGCGACGCGCTCAAATTCGACGTCCTTCTCAAGCAACTCGTTGAAGTCGCCAAAGACCCGGCGCAAAACATCATGCCGATCTCGATCGAACTCGTGCGCGCGGGCGCAACGATGGGCGACTTCATCGAGACGCTCAAAGGCGTCTGGGGGACCTACCGCGAGACGCCGGTTTTCTAGCGCACCGAATTGACGATCAGCTTGCGGGCGGGCCGGATGATGAGTCCGCGCTTCGCCGTGAGCTTATCCTCGACCGAGCAAACACGCTTCCAAGATACGGAGACCGCTCGACCTTCGCACGCTCCACGGATTTCAGCGTCATCTATTTCGAGATCGGCACGCTGCGCAAATGGTGAGGGCCCGCTCCTCCTACGCATCGCGTACAATCCAAAACCGATAAAAAAGATGCCGATGAGCCTAACGAAGCTTTCATAAATTTGCCGATGACGTAAAAACTCGATCGTGACAAACGCTCGCGGCATCTACTGGGATACCCTTCCGATCCGGCAATCGCGCGCAGATCGACGAGATCGGTGTCCTTTAAAAAAGGACCGATCGGCGCGAACGCCGCGCTTTGCATCTTCGTCATGCGCGCGCCGAGTTAACGATCACCCGCCGACCCGGTCGCACGATCAATCCGCGTTTTGCGGTCAATCGATCGTCGAACGTGTGCCAAAGGTCGCTGAGGGATCCGACGACTCGCTTCGGAATCGGGATGGCGCTTCGCGCAGCCGCATAGCGAACGATCAGAAAATCGCCGTGGTCCGTTACCGAATCGATGGCCTTCCACGGCAGTGAGAGACGACGCCCGTCGAGTTCGCCTGCGAGCCCCAGGGCATCAACGTGCAGGTCGGCACGCCGGGCGCATTGTGGATACGTCAGCTTCAGAGTTAGCAAACCGACGAGGAAGCTGCCCGCATTGACGATGCCGACGAGCAAAAACCACCAGTGGGCTTCGGAATGCGTGTTCCAACTTACCCACGATTCGAACATAAAGAATCCACTCGTCACGAAGCTGAGCAGCGGCGATACGCGTCTCCATCGACTGTCGCTCCGCGAGACCGTCGCGAATTCTGCGTCCGTCAGCTCGAAGACAATCGGGGGGCAGATGCCGATAACCCGTGATCGATTCCGTGCATAGAAACGGCGTTCTTTTACCCGCTACGCATCGACCTGCTTCCAAACGCTCCGACGCCTATCGGAGGATTGGCACCTGAAAACCCGTCGTCGAGAACGTCAGCTCGCCGCGCAACTCGTCGAACCCGACGTAGACCGTGTCACCGTCGTGCACGTCGCCGGCAAGGATCTTGCGGCCGAGCGGGGTTTCGACTTCGCGCTGGATCGCTCGCTTGAGGGGGCGCGCGCCGTAGGCGGCTTCGTATCCGGATTTGACCAGGTGCGTCTTTGCCTCATCGCTGAGTTCGAGCGTGATGCGGCGGTCCGCGAGACGGCCGCGCAGCCGACCCGCTTGAATGTCGACGATCTTTTTGAGCTGCTCTTCGGTGAGCGCGTGGAAGACGACGATTTCATCGACGCGATTGAGGAACTCCGGCCGGAAGTGCTGGCGCAACTCGTCGAGCACCGTCGCACGCATGACGGCGAACTCCGCAGCGTTGTCCGCGCCCGGTCGGTAGTCGAGGATGCGATGGCTGCCGATGTTCGAGGTCATGATGACGATCGTGTTTTTGAAATCGATCGTGCGACCTTGACCGTCGGTCAGGCGGCCGTCATCGAGGATCTGTAAGAACACGTTGAACACATCGGGGTGCGCCTTCTCGATCTCATCGAACAAGATCACCGAGAACGGACGTCGACGCACGGCTTCCGTCAGCTGTCCGCCTTCATCGAATCCGACGTATCCCGGAGGCGCGCCGAGCAGACGCGCGACCGTATGTTTCTCCTGATACTCCGACATGTCGATACGGATTAGCGCGCGTTCGTCATCGAAGAGAAATCCAGCGAGCGCGCGCGCGAGTTCGGTTTTGCCGACGCCCGTGGGACCAAGGAAGATAAACGAGCCCAGCGGCCGGTTCGGATCGGAGAGACCCGAGCGCGCGCGTACGATCGCCTCAGCGACGGCCGTGACGGCTTCATCTTGCCCGATGACGCGCTTGTGCAGCTCTTCATCGAGGTGCAGCAGTTTATGAATCTCGCCCTCGAGCAGTTTCGTCACCGGCACGCCGGTCCAGCGGCTCACGATGCCGGCGATATCTTCTTCGTCGACTTCTTCTTTGAGGAGTCGACCCTGCGCGCTGCCGATCGCTGCTTCTTCAGCCGCGAGGCGGTGTTCGAGTTGGCTCAGGCGACCGTACTTGAGTTCGCTTGCCTTTGCGTAATCCGCGGCCTGCGAGGCGCGTTCGACCTCGGCTTTTGTAGCTTCGATCTGCTCGCGCATTTCGCGCAGGCGCTGGACGGCGTCTTTTTCGTTCTGCCAGCGGGTCTTGAGTCCATCGGATGCCGCGCGCAATTCGGCGAGTTCTGCTTCGAGTTTTTCGAGCCGCGCGCGCGACTGTACGTCGCTCTCTTTGCGCAGCGCTTCGCGTTCGATCTCCAGTTGCATGATGCGACGCGTGGCCTCATCAAGCTCGGTCGGCATCGAATCGATCTCCGTGCGCAATTTCGCGGCGGCTTCATCGACCAGGTCGATCGCTTTATCGGGCAAGAAGCGGTCGGCGATGTAGCGGTTCGACATGACGGCCGCGGCAACGAGCGCCGCATCTTTGATGCGCACGCCGTGATGGACTTCGTAGCGCTCGCGCAGACCGCGCAGAATCGAGATCGCATCTTCAACCGAGGGTTGGTCGACGAGCACCGGCTGGAAGCGCCGTTCGAGTGCGGCATCTTTTTCGATGTACTTGCGGTACTCATCGAGCGTCGTCGCGCCGATCATGTGCAGTTCGCCGCGCGCGAGCAATGGTTTGAGCAGATTACCCGCATCCATCGAGCCTTCGGCTTTGCCCGCGCCAACGACGGTATGCAGCTCGTCAACGAAGAGCAGCACCGCACCGTTGGAGCCTTGTACTTCTTTTAATACCGACTTCAAGCGCTCTTCGAATTCACCGCGATACTTCGCACCGGCGATGAGCGCGCCCATGTCGAGTGAGATGATGACTTTGTTCTTCAGACCCTCGGGCACGTCGCCGCGCACGATACGCTGTGCGAGTCCTACGACGATCGCGGTCTTGCCGACGCCGGGCTCACCGATGAGCACCGGATTGTTTTTGGTGCGGCGCGAGAGCACTTGCACGACGCGTCGAATCTCTTCGTCGCGACCGATCACGGGATCGAGCTTGCCTTGCGCGGCGGCCTTGGTCAGATCGCGACCGTAGCGTTCGAGCGACTGATACGTTCCTTCGGGATTTTGTGTCGTCACGCGCTGATTGCCGCGCACATCTTTGAGCGCGGAAAGTAGCGCATCGCGCGTCAGACCGACGGCGCGGAAAATACCGCCGACCGCCGTATTCGAATCGGCCGCCATCGCGAGCAACAAATGCTCGACCGAGACGTACTCGTCGCCAAGATTCTTCGCTTCGGTTTCCGCCGATGCGAGCAACCGAGTAAGGCCGGGTGAGACGGTGACCTGCGCGCTATCCGCAGAACCGGAATAACGGGGCAAACGGCCGATCGCCTCGTCGGTCGCTTTCGCCACCGCGACGGGATCCTTGCCGGCTTTCTGAATGACCGGGACGGCCACACCCTCGGGCTGTTCGAGGATCGCTGCGAGCACGTGCTCCGGCGTCGTCTGCATGTTGCGCTCGGTGAGCGCGCGCGTGTAAGCCGTGTTCAGTGCTTCTTGCACGCGCTGAGTCATACGTTCGACGTTCATATTCGCACTCTATAACCGAGAGAGCTAACGACGCGGTTGCGTCGCCCGAGGGATAGGGGAAATTCGGCCAGCCCGGGCAAGCCCCCGGCGATGAGCGCCCGGTCGCGTACCCTCCTCCCAAGTCTCGGCGTGTTTGCTGCTTCGTCGCTGGTCGTGAGCAATATGATCGGCCAAGGCATCTTCCTCAAAGGCCGCGCCATGATGTGCGAGGTCGGCTTCGGCTCCGGCGAATTGCTCGCGTGGGCGGTCGCCGGCATCTTGACGCTCTGCGGAACGCTGGCGCTTGCGGAACTCGCCGCGATGATCCCGGAATCCGGCGGTATCTATACGTTCATGCGGCGGGCGTATGGCCCGTGGGCGGCGTTTGCTTTCGGCTGGATGGTTCTCTTCGTGCTCGCGCCCGCCGCAATCGGCGCGCTCGGGGCGGGCGCGGCGATTTTCTTCAATCGCCTCAGCGGCGGTCTACTCGATACGTGGACGATGCATCTGGCTATTGCGGGACTGCATCTGACGCTCGGCGGCGTGCAGATCGGCGGTTTTCTTTTCATCGCGATCGTCACGCTGATCAACTGTTTACCGACGACGGTGAACGGCGGAATCGCCTCCGTGTTTGCGACGATGAAAGTGGTCGTTCTCGCCGGGATCGCGCTCGGCGGCTTCTTGCTCGGAGCTCACCATGCCGTTCCGGCAGCAGCGACGCTCTGCGGCGGTGTACTCGCGAGCGTTCGCGGCGGCGCACCGGGCTTTGCGGCGGCGGTTCTCGCCGCACTCTATGCCTTCAACGGGTGGCAATCCGTAATATCCGTTGCAGGCGAAGTGAAGCGGCCGCAACTCACGCTTCCACGCGCACTCATCGGCGGCGTCGGGCTGGTCCTCATCCTCTACGTTGCGGCGAACGCCGCTTTCGTGCGCGTGCTGGGTGATCACGCTATCCTCGCGCTGCCCGCGAGCGCGTCCCTCGGCGTTTCCGCTGCGCAGTCGCTCTTCGGCCCGGCGGTCGGCGGCATCGCCGCAGCGATCTTCTTTTTCTCGAGTGCGGCCACGCTGCACATCGTGATTTTCGCCAACTCACGCATCACGTACGCACTCGCGCGCCACGGTGTGCTCTTCGCGCCGCTCGCGCGCGTATCGCGCCGCGCCGTCCCGACTCGCGCGGTCCTCGCGACGAGCGGCATTGCGATGACGCTCTTGCTCTTTGCAGGCTTCGATGCGCTGAGCGACTATCTGATTTTCAATACGTTTATTTTCTTGATCGCCTCGGCCGTGGGCGTGTTCGTTTTGCGGCGCAAAGAACCCGATACGCCGCGTCCGTATCGCGTGAGCGGTTACCCGATCGTCCCCGCGGTTTTCGTGCTCGTGGGATTGTGGGTGCTCGTGCAGACACTCATCACCAACCCCACAGGATCGCTCGTCGGGATCGCGATTCTGCTCGCCTCAATCCCGATCTATCTGTTGCGACGCGGAACGGGCGTCGGGCGCGCCGCCGACTAACCCCCCGCGTAAGGCAAGATACGGCGCTGCCGCCGAGCCGAGCAGCGACGTCACGTGCGTGTAATAGTACAGCACGCCTTGCTCGTGCAGGCGACGTTTTGCCGCCTCCGGTTTCCCCGAGGTTCCGGCGACGCCACCGCTCGCCTTGATGCGCGCGAGCGCATCGTCGACGGCGTGCTTTACCGTCGCGGAGTCCGTTTGTCCCGGCAGGCCCATCGACTGCGAGAGATCCATCGCGCCGACGAAAACGACGTCGACACCGTCGACGGCTGCGATCTCCTCGACGTGCGGGAGCGCATCCCGGTGTTCGATCTGCAGGCAAATCAGCGTGTCGCGATTCGCGGACTCCGTATAGACATCGACGCTCGCCATCGTCCCGTAACGCGACGAGCGCGTGCCGACGGCCAGTCCGCGATCGCCCTGCGGATGGTATTTCGCAGCCCGCACGATCGCACGCGCCTCATCGGCGTTCATGACGTGCGGGCACTGCAGGCCGGCCGCACCGCGGTCGAGCGCGCGTAAGATTTGTTCGGGCGAATTGTCCGGCGGGCGCACGATCGAGGCGATCCCGTACGCATCGGCCGCCGAAATGAGCGGCTCGAGCCGATCGACCGAGAGCGCACCGTGTTCGCAATCCAAGAGCACCCAGTCGAACCCCATGGCTCCCGCCATTTCGACGAGCGACGGGGCATCGAACATGATCGAGAGACCTAACACCGGCTGACCAGCAGCGATTTTTTCTTTTAGCGTCACGCATAGCACTTCGGCTGCCGATGTCGAAGTCGCCTGCGATGGAATCCGTTCGCGCGCTCCCGGCCATCGCCAAAGGTGCGTTTCGCGCATTCTTCGTGTTCGACGTTGCGGACACCATCGATCTTGCGCGCCTGCGCTCGGTACGCGGCGAAGGCGTCGCGCGCGCGCCGCTGCAATTGCGTCGTGAAGCCTCATCGGAGTTCATCCAGTACCCGGTGCCACCGCTCATCGTACGCCTGCCCGATCTCGAAGAACCGTTTGCTACCGTACGCGCGAAGATTTTCGACTTCGGCGTCGTTGCAATTCGCATCAGCGTCCCATTTAGCGGATCGTGGAATGAGTTCAGCGCACTCACGCGCCGTTTGCGTCGCGACCCGTCGCTCGAGGCGCAGGCGCGAGCGGCGCTCGACGATGTGCTCGCCGAGATCAAACCCGCGCTCGACGAACCGCACCCATCGCTCGTCGAAGATTATTTCGTGCTCGAGGTCGACGCGTTCACCGAACCGGTCTCCGCCGAACACCTCGCGGGACCATGCCGCGATGCCGTCGCCGGACTCTTGCTTTTCGAAGAACGTCCGATCGTCGCCGCCGAAGTCACCGAAGCGCTTCGCGTGAGCTTTTCGTACTTCGAAGATGACTTCATCGCCGTTCAGTGGGATGCGGCGTTCCTTTACGAACGCAGCGAAGGCGCAGAAGCCGTTATGGACATTCTCGAATTTGCCAACTCGCAACTCGTTGAATTTCGCACCTATGACACGCGACTCGATGACGAACTCGATGCGATCTATCGGCTCGAACCCGGCAAACCCGTCGGCCTTTTTCGCGGGCGCGGATCGAATCAATCGGCCGCACAACTACGCTATCTGCTTGTCGACGTCCACGAACTCACGGACCGCACCGCAAACGCGCTTAAAATCATCGGCGATGCCTATTACGCGCGACTCTATCGCGGTGTCGCAGGTCGCCTGGGCCTTGCCGACTGGCAGCGGCAAATCGATGCGAAGCTGCACAGCGTCTCGGAGATGTACCGCGTGTTCCAAGATCGCGCCCAACACACCCGCAGCGAGATGCTCGAAATCGTCGTCATCGCGCTCATCGCATTCGAAGCGGTGCTCGGCCTCATCGCACTCCGACACTAGTCGTCTGGCGGGCGACGCGCTTCGACAATGGTCCCCTGAACCGGGCCGAAATAATCGCGTAGAGTCCAAGGTCTGGGACCGTGTCCGGTGCTCCCACGTGCGCAGAGGCTTCTTTTTTGAAGCGTTCTTCGTGTGTTTCCGGCATAGTTGCCGGCACGGCCGCACTCGGTATCGCCGGTCCAGCGATTGCGGCTGATGTCCCGACGAAAATTTTGGTCGGCGACGGAGGCATACTTTAAACGATCGCCATCGTCTCCAGAAAATCCGGTGCGAAGATGGACTTAGGGATCATCGCATGGATGCCGTTATTCACATCGACCATCTGCGAGACGCGGAAGTCGACGCCGATACTTGCTAGCGAATAGGCCTCGTCGCGCGTGAGCGCGGCCTTTGCGGCCAGGAAGTCGATCGTGTTGCGCAGCGCGATCCGTAGAGCGTCGTTGAGATTCGGGTCCATGCCGAGCATCAGCCAGTGCGTCTTCGTCTCGATCATCGGCCATGAATAACCGGCGCGCGGGTGGAGGATCACCTGACAGAGCACTTCTTCCATCGCTGTTTCGATCGCCGTGATGTTCACCTCACCGTCACCTTGCAGCGCGTGCGAGTCACCCGTAAAGATCAGCGCGCCGTCGTGGAAGACGGGGATGAAGAGCGTGGTTCCGGCCGTCATCTCTTTGACATCGATATTCCCCGCATGCTGGTGCGGCGCGACCGAACTGATCGCCGCATCGCCCGCCGCTGCGACGCCGAAGGTGCCCTGAAACGGCCGCATCTCGAGTTTGATGTGGGGCGCGAACTGGACGTAGCCATCGCCACCGTGCAGATCGAAATACTGCACGTGGCCATCGTGAAATTCATCGGGCAGCGAACCGGTGTGTAGTTCACCGGCGTTGTGGAAATTCGCGCCGTAGTCGATCGTGCGTAGATCGAGAAATCGCACTTCGAGCAGATCGCCGGGTTTCGCGCCGCGCACGGCGATCGGTCCGATGATGCTGTGCACGCCGCGCCCCGGATTCTTCTTGCGCATTTCGGCAAGCGCGGCAATCGGCACGCCCGGCTGCAGCGCGCCTAAAAAGTGCGTCCACGTATCGACGTAGCGCAGGACGTCGCCGGATTCGATCGTGACGATCGGCGCGCGCTTGGGATCGAACCGGCCGAGTTCGACCGTCTGGGCGGTCGAGGGAATCGTCCACGTGCGGCCGAGCGGAACGCGTTTGGTCGTCGCGTTCCACGGATACGGATCGTCGCCGTGCGGCGGCGCCCCGCTCCCGCCGGACGCACCGCCAAGAAGACTGTCGCCGCCCGCGCTGCCGGTTCCGGAACCCGCAGGCGATGATGCATCGGCGAGCGCGCAGGGATCCGCGCCGCGCGAAGCGTCAAACGCGCGCGAGCCGCGCCAGTTTTCGTAGCCGAGCGCGAGCGAAGAGGCGTCGAGCGCAACGTTTGCTGCGAGTTCGCAGCGCATCTTTGGACCGAGCAGAAACTCGGTCTTCGCGTGAGAAAAGCGTTTGTTGAGCCAGTGCTCGCTGCAGCCGAACATCGCTCGTGCCTTCGCGCCAAAGCGAAGCGGCCCTCGCCGGGCCGAGCGAGTCAAGGCTTGCCGCTATTGAGAAGTGCGGCTTCGCGCCGATGAACAGAGTACACGAGCCGGATCGCGGGTTCGCTGCACGAAACACCGCCCTCCGGCGGTAGCGAGTCCATCGTGCTGGCGACGGCGCCGGACGGGAGTACGGGCACGATATCGGGCTTCACATTTACGTATGGGCGGCGATAGGCGTCCGGCTGAGGGTGGCCAATTCTCTCGATCCCCCGTGCCGGAGAGGACGCCCGTGAACCTAGCCGCGCTGCTTGCCAAACGCGACGCCGAACCCGTGCGCGTCGCGCTGATCGGTGCCGGGAAATTCGGCGTCCGGCTTGCGGTGTTCGCCGATCTCGACCTCGAGCGGGCTCGCGATGCTGCTACGCGCGGTGGCTGGGCGGCAGAACAGTTCGCACTCGCCCCCGAGCTCGGATCGGCGAACGATACGATTCGCATCGGCAAGACCGCGCTCGTCGAGTACGGTACGCTCGCCGCTCAGTGCGAGGTCGATATCGTAATCGAGGCGACCGGACACGAAGAGGCGGGTGCACGTCATGCATTCGCTGCGATCGACGCCGGTCATGACGTCATCATAGTGACGGTTTCGGCCGACGTCGTCGTCGGCCCGTACCTGCACGAACTCGCGCGACGTCGCGGCGTGATCTACAGCATGGCCTACGGCGATCAACCCGCGATCTTGTGCGAACTCGTCGATTGGGCGCGCGCCTGCGGATTTCGCGTCGTCGCCGCCGGCCTGCGTGCTCCGGCCGATGGACTCTCGTTCGCGCCTATCGCTGCCGACGAGCTCGCGACGTATTTTGCCGACGCGGACGGTATCGCCGACGTCGTCAGTAATATAAATCCGGACGGCCACTCGATTGCGAGCATTGCGTGCCGCGGTGAGGAAACCGGTGCCCCGAGCTACGGGTCATTCGTGTTGAAACTCCGGCGCGAACAAGACGCGTTCTTCGGTGCCGCGGTGGGCGTCTGATGCGCGTTGCAATCGTCGGCGCCGGAACTATGGGGACGCGTCTTGCCCTGCGCTGTGCCGCGCATGGCTGCACCGTTACGCTCGTCGCGCGCCATGCGGGCCGCGCGCGGCTCGGGCTCAATGCAGCAGCCGAAGAGCACGATGACGTGATGTACGTGCAGCGGATTCGAATCGTAACCGACATCTCGATGCTGCGCAATTCGGAGATCGTCTGCGAGGCGATTCCCGAGGATCTCGCGCTCAAGCGCGCGCTCTTCGCCGAACTCGAGGACGCGATCTCCGAACACGTCCCGATCGCCTCGGGAACCTCGTCGTTCCCACCGGCGGAATTGGGCGTGGTAATGAAGCATCCGCAGCGGCTGATCGTCGCGCACTTCGTGCACCCCGTGACAATCGTATCACTCGCCGAATTGATCGTGCCGACGCCGGTCGATCCAATCGCAAACGAAGTCGTAGAAGCGTGGCTGCGGCGAATCGCAATGCAGCCAATTCGCCTGCGCGAGCCAGTGACCGGGTTCATCGTCAACCGCTTGCAGTTCGCGCTCTTACGCGAGGCGCTCTCGCTCGTCGAGTCCGGGGTCGTCACCGCAGCGGAAATCGATGCCGTGATGGAGCATGCGCTCGGGCCGCGTTGGGCCGCGAGCGGACCGTTGCTCTCGGTCGACCTCGGCGGGAAATCGACGTTCGCGCAGATTTCACGCTCGATCGTTCCGACGCTGGACAATCGTCCGAACGTGCCGCTCCTCGAGTCGACGGAGTCCGCGTTCTTACGCGATGTCGACGGGGCGACGATCGCCCATGCGAAGCGCGCGCGCCGACGTTCGTACGCACACGCGACCTCGCTCCACACCGAGAAGCACTAGCGACTAGCGCGAGCGAAGCATGCGCACGTCGCCCGAACGTACGGTGACGCCGGTCGCATCGAACCATTCGAGCAGCGGCACGGCATATTTGCGCGACGTGCCGACGATATCGCGGAACTGGGCCATCGTAATTTGCTTTTCTTTGCGGAGAAACGCCTCGAGCTGACCGCGTACGTCGGCAACTTGTGTTCCGCGGTACACGGCATCGCCGATCTTGACGAGGGCTCCCGTCGCGACGAGCGTGTCGAGTGCTTGCGAGACGCCGGGGAGTTTCGCGCGCTTCACTTCGGTGACGAGCGCTTCGAGCGAACCCGGCAAAAACGGCTGGGTCGCATCGAGAATAACGAATTGGTCGAAAAACGAACGTTGTTCGTCGGAAAGGCGCGGCGTAAAAGCAAGCGTCGCGTAATACCCCGCGCGATATGCGAGTTGTGCGTCCTCGACGTAGCTTGCGAGAATGCGCACGAGGAGCGATTCGTCCACACCCACTTGGCGTGCGAGCGCAAGCGAAGTGAGCCCGAGGCTCCACGGTTCGGCAGCGTGTTTGAGGACGAGCGCGTCGAGCACGCGCGCGACCAGCGCGTCAGTCGCGGTGCCGTCGATGTAGGCGACGGGTTTGTTCAGCTTACGTGCGCGGTGCTCGGCGATCAGATCGGTGAGAATTTCTTGCACGCGATCCTCGCGCAGATTGGCAACCGCAGCGAGCTCTTTGATCGGGCGCGCGACGAGCTGCGTTTCGCGCAGTGCACGTGCGACGGCAGCGACGTCGGGTGCATCATCTCGTGCCTCGGCTGCCGGCAGCGGCGCATCGCCGATTTCGAGCGTCCCGCCCCCCAGCAGATCTTTGGGCGAGAGGCGGCGCACGACGTACGTCTCGCCGGGAAACGCGATCGTCGCACGTCGCAAGAAGAGCTGCGCGTCGAGCGGGCCGGTCGTCGTCGGAACTGCTTCGAACACCAGCGTTCCGAGCAGCTCTGCCGAGCCGATGTACGCGCGCACGGGCTGGCGCCGACGCAGCGTCGCGAGCGCGTCGGCGCGCGGCGTGAAGCGTACGCGAAAGCGATCGTTCGCAGCAAATTCCGGCGCTGCGAGAACGTCGCCGCGGATGATGTCAGCGACTTCGACGCCGGGGATATTCGCTGCGACGCGCGCGCCGCCGTCGATCGCATCGCGTTTTTCACCAAATACTTGCAAGCTGCGCACGCGCACGGTCTTGCCGCTGGGCTGCAGCGTAAGCGCATCGCCGACGGCGATCTTGCCTTGCATGAGCGTGCCGGTGACGATCGTCCCGTGTCCGGCAAGCGCGAACACGCGATCGATCGGCAAGAACGCCGGCGCATCGGGTGCGCGCTCCGGAAGTTCGACGAGCGCATCGTGGATCGCCGCGCGCAGTTCGTCGAGTCCGGCCCCGGTGATGACGGAGACGCCGATCGCTCGGGCGTCGGAGGCGATCGTGCCGCGCGTCTGCTCGCGCACTAATTCTTCTGCGAACGCAAGTTCTTCTTTGTCGACAAGATCGCTCTTCGTGAGCACGATAATCGCGCGCTTGACGTTGAGGTAATCGAGGATCGCGAGGTGCTCGAGCGTCTGCGGCCGCGGACCTTCGTTTGCCGCAACGACGAGCAGCAGAAGTTCCATCCCCGCGGCCCCCGCGAGCATGTTGTGCAGAAAGCGTTCGTGTCCGGGGACGTCGACGATGCCCGCGTCGACCCCATCGGGGAAGCGCAGGTGCGCGAAGCCAAGATCCAGCGTCATACCGCGGAGTTGTTCCTCGATCCAACGGTCAGGATTCGTCCCGGTCAGGGCGCGGACGAGCGAGGATTTGCCGTGGTCGACGTGACCGGCCGTACCGATGATGTGCATCTTAGCGAACGCGTTCGATGAGTGTGGCCACGTCGTCGTCGCGTTCGGGCGGCAACGTGCGCAAATCCAAGAGAACTCGGTCGCCGTCGACGCGTCCGATCAGCGGCGGGCGAAACGCACGCAAGCGTTTCGCGTAGGCGTTGGGGTCGCGCATCGGAAGCGCGAGTGCGAACGATGGCAACGTGGTAAGCGGCAACGCGCCCCCGCCGGTGTAGCCGTTACTCTCGACAACGTGCGCGACGATCGCGCTTGCCGCAAGGCGCTCACGGAGTGCATCGCCGCGCGCACGCAGCGTTTCAAGTGAGGTCGAGAGCATGCGGTAGAACGGTATTTCAACCATCGTCTCGGGCGCGAGCGCGAGCCGCAGCGTCGCACCGAGCGCGGCGAGCGTGGCTTTATCGACACGCAGCGCGCGTAGCAGCGGATTGCCGCGCAAGCGTTTGATCAGCGCGGTCTTGCCGACGATGATCCCCGCCTGCGGTCCGCCGAGCAATTTATCGCCCGAGAACGCAACGAGGTCGATCCCATCGGCGACGACTTCGCGAACCGTGCGTTCGTAGGGCAATCCATACGTGCGCAGATCGACCAGCGTTCCGCTGCCAAGGTCTTCCACCGTCGGCACGCCTGCGCGTTTGCCGAGCGCCGCAAGCTCCGCGGGCGCGACGTCGGCGGTGAAGCCTTCGATGCGATAGTTCGACGTATGACTGCGCATGAGGAGCGCCGTACGCGCCGTAAGCGCGCGCGCAAAGTCGGCGATGTAGACTTTGTTCGTCGCGCCAACTTCAACGAGCGTCGCACCGCTGCGGCGCAACACGTCGGGCAGCCGGAAGCCACCGCCGATCTCGATGAGTTGGTTGCGGGAAACGATCACTTCGCGATCTTTGGCAAACGTATCGAGAATCAACAAGATCGCCGCCGCGCAGTTGTTCACAACGATGCTGTCTTCGGCACCCGTCGTCTCGCGTAAGAGGGCGCTCGTACGCGCGTAGCGCGAGCCGCGCGCGCCCGAGTCTAGATCGAATTCGAGGTTGGAGTAGCCGCCGGCGACGGCGTGCATCGCGGCAAGCGCGGCGGGCGCGAGCGGCGCCCGGCCCAAATTGGTATGCAGCAAAATCCCGGTGCCATTGAGGACCGGCAAGAGGCCGTGCGATTCTTCGTCCGTGAGCCGGGCGACGATCTCCGCGACGAGCGCATCGAGGGTCGGCGCGTCGCCGCCCTCAGCCCGGACAAGCGAACGCGCGCGGTCGAGTGTTGCATCGATCGCGCGCTTCGTGATTCCGGATCCCAGGAGATCGGCAAACGCGCCGATCCGGGGGTCACTCGTCAGCCGATGGACGGCTGGAACGGTGCGGAGGTTGTTCTGCAGTCGCGCCCTACGCGGCTGCCGTCAGATGCTTGTTGAGCATCGACGTGATCGTCGATTCATTCACGAACCCGACGATGCGGTCGACCGCTTGGCCGTCTTTGAAGAGAATCAGGCAAGGAATGCCGGATACTTGGTACTGGCCGGCAAGCGAGGGCGCTTCGTCGGTATTGAGTTTGACGAATTTCATCTTGCCGGCGAGTTGGCCGGCAACTTTCTCCACGACGGGCGCGAGCATTTTGCACGGTCCGCACCAGGGAGCCCAGAAATCGACCAGCACCGGCTGGTCGTGGCCGAGGACATCGGCTTTGAATGAATGTTCAGAAACATCAGGGAGAGCGCTCATATGTTGTTTTCAATAACCTCCAACTTCGGGAACCCGACGCGGATCGGGCTAGTTTCGGGGGTCTTGGCGCTGGCCCTTGCCTCGCCCGCCGGAGCGGCCCGCCGGGCGCCGATCACGGCACTCGTTTTTACGAGCGTGGCTTCGGACGCCACGGGCGCGATCGCACCCGACTACTGGGCGCATCTTATCGACGACTACGTCGGCGCGGAAAAGACGGTCGTGGCCACAGCGCCGACGACGACCGAGGCGTGCAAGGCGGCCGGCGCCGCCTACCGCATCGATGCGACCTTCGCTCGACTGCCGAAAAAGTCGGGGGACGCCTTACGCGACTACGGTGAGGCGCACGTCACGGTGAGCAACTGCGTCACGGGAAGCCAGTCGACCGACGAGCGAATCCCGCTCATGAGCGAACTCTACCGCATCACGAACGAAGGCGATAACGAACCCGACACGACGGTCACGTGGAGTAAAGTCGCGCCGCAACTCTCAGCGCACCCCCTCGCACTCCGCCTCTTCTCACGCGTGGCGCGGATCGACGGCCCCTTCGTTTACATCGACATCCCCGATATGAACGCCGAAGTCGGCGGGCAACTGCGCATCTTCGCCGATCCCAAAGGCGCCCTGCTTACGCCGCCGATCATCGTGGTCATCACGCAAACCAACGGCAAGCAAGTGCAAGCGTTTATCAACCTCAACACGCCCGGGGCCCCCACCATTGGCAAAGGCTATTTTGTGGAACCAGTAGTGCTTGACTCCCTCAGATCGAAAGTCAAGATCTAACAAATGCTATATTTTTGTTAAAGTAGGCGATCTGAGGTAGCGGGGAAGGGCGCGACCCCTTCCCGCTTCTGGTGCGTTTGGCGGCTAGGCCGTTGGCGGGGGGTCACCCGTGATTTCGGCGATCTCTTTCGACTGCTGACCGAGGTTGGCAATCGCGATCACTTCGTCGCCGTCGGCGAGACGCTGCAGTTTGACGCCCTTCGTGGAGCGGCCCGCGCGTCGAATCTGGTCGACGGGGATGCGGATGACTTGATTGCCGCTTGTGATCATCATCAGTTCGTCGTCCGGACGGACGAGAATCTGATCGACCACATGCCCGATCTCTTTCTCTTTAGCGAACGCTTTGACGCCCTTACCGCCGCGCTGGGTGTGGCGGTAGTCTCCGATCGGCGTGCGTTTACCGTACGCGTGCGAGGTGACGATGAGGACTTCGCGGCGGTCGTCTTCGACGACGTCCATCGCGACGACCGAGTCGCCTTCGGCAAGCGAGATCGCACGCACGCCGCGGGCGTTGCGGCCCATCGGACGCACGTCCTTCTCGTTGAAGTGCACGGCCATGCCGTCGTGCGTTGCCATGATGATGTCGCGCGAACCATCGGAGAGGTCGACCGCGAGTAACTCGTCGTTTTCATCGAGATCGATCGCGTTGAGACCGCTTTTGCGTACGTTCGAGAATCCGCCGAGAAGCGTTTTTTTGATGACGCCGCGTTTGGTGACCATGACGAGATAGTTCTCGCCCTCGAACGTCGTGACCGGGAAGACCGCGGTGACGATCTCGCCCGGCGGCAAGGTGAGCAGGTTCACGAGCGCCGTGCCGCGCGCCTGACGCGTGGTGTCCGGAATCTCGTACGCCCGCAGACGATACGCCCGGCCCTTATTCGTGAAGAACAAGATGTGCTGGTGCGTGGTCGCGATGAAGAAGTTCTGAACGACGTCTTCTTTTTTGAGGTTCGCGATGCCGGTGACGCCACGTCCGCCGCGGTTCTGCGCGCGGAACGTATCGACCGAGACGCGCTTGATGTAGCCGCCGACCGTCGAGGTGACGACGACGTCGGTATCGGCGATGAAGTCTTCGATCGCGAATTCGTTTTCGGCCGGCACGATGAGCGTGCGGCGTTCGTCGCCTAAGCGTTTCTTGAGGTCGAGCGATTCGGTTTTGATAACCGCGTACTGCCGCTTGGTATCCGAGAGTAGCAAGTCGATCTCTTGAATGAGCGCGACGAGCGAGTTGTACTCATCTTCGATCTTTTTACGTTCGAGACCGACGAGCGTGCGCAGACGCATGTCGACGATGGCATTGGCCTGGATGTCGGAGAGACCGAAGCGCGCGGTGAGCTTGCCTTTGGCTTCATCCGTCGTATCGCTCGAACGGATGAGCGCGATGACTTCATCGATGTTGTCGAGGGCGATGCGGAAGCCTTCGAGGATGTGGAGGCGCTCCGCCGCCTTGCGGCGCTCGTAATATGCGCGCCGCACGACGACCGTGCGGCGGTGCGCGATGAAATACTTGAGCAGATCTTTCAGGCTGACCACGGTCGGCTCGAGCGCGCCCGTGACGGAATCGCGAATCGCTTCTGCCGTCGCGTTGCGGTCGACCGCGACGAAGTTCGTCGGGATGAGCGCGAGCATGTTGAACCCGAAGCTCGTCTGCAGCGGCGTATGTTTGTAGAGCTGGTTGAGTACCACGTTGGGCGTCGCGGTGCGATTGAGTTCGACGACGACTTTCATGCCGTGGCGATTGGACTCGTCGTCGAGACGCACGATGCCGCCGATGCGTTTCTCGGCGTGCGCCTCGGCGATGGCCTCGACGATGCGCGATTTCGTCACCTGGAACGGCACTTCGGTGATAACGATCTTGAAGCGGCCTTTTTCTTCGATGATCTCGGCTTTACCACGCACGGTGACCGAGCCGCGGCCCGTCAGATACGCCGTTCGAATCGCTTCTTTGCCCATGACCATACCGTAGGTCGGGAAGTCAGGTCCGTGGACGATGTCGGCGAGTTCGTCGTCAGTGATTTCTTCGTTGTCGAGCATCGCTACGACCGCATCGACGATTTCACCGAGGTTGTGCGGCGGGATGTTCGTCGCCATGCCGACGGCGATACCGGAGGAACCGTTGATCAGCAGCTGCGGCAGTTTACCCGGCAGCACCGTCGGCTCTTCGCCTTGGTTATCGAAGTTGGGGACGAACGGAACGGTTTCTTTTTCGATGTCGACGAGCGTGTCGAGCGCCGCGCGCGCGAGACGCGCTTCCGTATACCGGTACGCTGCCGCACGATCGCCGTCGATCGAACCGAAGTTGCCGTGGCCGTCGATAAGGGGATATCGCAGGGTAAAATCTTGCGCCATGCGCACGAGCGCGTCGTACACCGAACTATCGCCGTGCGGATGGTAACTCTTGAGCACTTCACCGACGACACCGGCGCATTTACGATGCTGTTTTTCGGGCGTCATGCCCATCTCGCGCATCGCGTAGAGAATGCGGCGTTGCACGGGCTTGAGACCATCGCGAATATCGGGCAGCGCACGGCCCGCGATGACGCTCATAGCATAAGAGAGGTAGCTCTCCCGCATCTCGTCTTCGACGTTGATGGTGGAGATGATGTCGTTATTCATGTACCTTGCGTTTTCTGGGGGTTCGAGCGCAGCTTAGGCGGCGCTCAGCTAATCTTGCCAGATCGGAATTCCGTCGTCGTCCGCCGCGAACGCTTCGGTCTCGACCGGCTGGGCTGCCGTCGCCGCCGGGCGAGGCGGATCTTTGGGGAAACCGCCGAGCGGCACGTCGTCGACCGACCACTCATCAGCGGGCGGCTCGTATGCATCGACCGTCGGATGGACGACGACCGGCTTCGCAAGCTCGCTCAGGTGAATGCCGCCCTCGGCGATCGCGGCGTGGGCCTCGGCTGCGCGGGCGCGCACGGCTTCAAGGTCGGCATGGTAAGCAGCATCGATTGCTTGCTGATGCTCCAAGGTGCGTTCGGTTCCGTTCATACTCATGATGCCCGCGGTTTCACGACCGAGCCGACCAGCCAGCCGATGACGGCTCCGGCGATGGCTCCGAGCATCAGGACGACCAAAAGCTTCGACCCGAACGACCCGCCGATATGGCCGAACGAAAAGATGCGGATCGACATAACAAAGGCTTCGAATCCCGCTGCGAAGACCGAACAGATCGCACCGGTAATGATCCCGACGATGACGTCGTTGACGCGAATCGACACGTGTCCTAGGTTCTCGCTTTCGTCTAACGTATCATCTTGCGGCATGCACGAAGAGCTCGGAAGCCCCGGGGCGACACTTGCGGCCGGTGGACGCTTCGCGCGCACCTTACGGCCGGGCGACGTCGTCACGTTCGAAGGCGGCCTCGGCGCGGGCAAAACCACCTTCATCCGTGGTATCGTCCAGGTGCTGTGCGGAAGCGACCTTGCAACCAGCCCCACATTCACGTTTTGGCACCGCTACGGAACGGAGACGATCGTCAACCACCTCGATCTCTACCGCATCGACGATCCCGCCGAACGCACGGAGCTCGGTCTGGAAGAGGCCTTTTCGCCCGATGCGATCACGCTGGTCGAGTGGCCCGAGCGACTCCCGGACCTGATCCCCCCGGGTGCCCGCCACGTGCGCATCGCGGGTAGCGGCGCTGAACCGCGGATCGTGAGCGCCAGCTAGTGCGCGTTCTCGCCATCGACGGCGCGATCGGCGGTTTCTCCGTAGCCTTTATCGATGAGGATCGCCGGATCGCCGACCGCGCGCTTGGCAACGACGCGCTCGAAACGGGGATCGCGCGAATTCAAGCGGTGCTCAGCGAAGCGGGCCTCACGCTTGCCGATTGCGACCGCCTCGCCGTCGGGATCGGCCCCGGCGGCTTCACCGGTCTACGCATTGCGGTCGCGTATGCGAAATCGCTTGCGTTCGGAGCCGGGTTACCGCTCGTCGGAATCTCGTCGTACGACGCGCTCACGCCGGATGCGGCACCGCTGCCGGTGCTTTGCGTCGTCTCCGGACGCGCGGGCATCATCTGTGCGCGTTTGCGTACCGGCGACCGCGAAGCGATCGCGTGCGGACGCACGGCGGACGTGCTCGATCGATTGCTTGGAAACATTCGAGGAAGCCTCGCGCTTGCGGGCATGACGGAGGACGTGCGCGACGCAATCGCCGAACGCGGGATCATTGTGCGTCTGCTCCCGTCTCGAGCCGATATTCCGGCCGTCGCGATCGCCGAACTTGCACGCCTGCGCGAGCCGGTGGCATCCGTTCACGCACTGCGCCCGGATTATGGCGAACTCCCGGCCGTCACCATCCCCGCTACCGCGCGATGAAAGCCGAACTCGAACCGCCCGGCTCAGCACAGCCAAGTCGTCTCGTCATCGTGCCGATGGTCGCCGCCGACATTCCAGCCGTGCTCAAGATCGAAGGGCTCTCGTTTAGTTCTTCGTGGCCGGCAAACGCTTTCGCAAACGAAATCAACGACAACAAACTTGCCCACTATTTCGTCGGGCGACTCGACAACAAGATCGTTGCGTACGGCGGCATTTGGGTGATCCTCGAAGATTCGCACATCACCACGATCGCCGTGCATCCGGATCTCCGCGGCCACAAGCGCGGCGAAGACATACTCGTTTTCTTACTCGATCAGGCGATCGCGCGCGGTGCGTCGTGGATAACGCTCGAAGTGCGCGAATCCAATGACGTCGCACAGAAGCTCTACCGCAAGTACGGCTTCACGATCGTTTCGACGCGACGCGGTTACTATAGCGACAACAACGAAAACGCGCTCGTCATGTGGGCGGGCAATCTCAAGGGCGAGCTCTACGCGAGCCGCCTACGCGTTCTGAAAGAAGCACTCGCACGAAACGCACGCTGACCGCCCTCGTTTTCGCCTTCAGTATCGCGAGTATGCCGCTGCAATCCTCGGCTGCCGAACATTTTTACGGTATCGCACTCGGTTCGCCGGCAACGGACGTTGCAAAGCAAATGGGTGGCCCGCCGACGGCGGTCGATTCGACCGATCGCGGGCACGTCTTCACGTGGACGACGGCGATGGGCACGCTCAAACTCAGCGTCAACGACGATGCACGCGTGCAGGCAATCGATCTTGCGCCGATTGGCGTGCCCGTTCCGGTAGCGACCATCGACGTCGATGGCCGTGCAAAAAAGCTCGATTTCGGCACGCTCACCGATCAGCAAACCGACGTTACGTTTGCATCGGTCCTCGATTATGGAAGCTCGACCACGCGCGCGCTGCGCTTGGCACCGACGCTCGAATGCGTGCTCTTCTTCAATCCGAAATCGCATCTGCTCGAACGCTCGGTCTTCGGCGCCCGCGGCACGCTCGTCGCGCTCGGTCTCATCGCCGACGATCCGCAGACCAAGCAGTTCGCGTACGTCGCGCCGACCGTCCGGCGCACGAAACTCAAGTCGTACAGCGGCGATGACAAACGCCGGTTCGTCGCGCGCTTGAAACTCGACGATCGCGGGATCGTGCGCAGCGTCGACGTTGCGATTCCAAGTTCGGATCCTGCCTCAGATGCGCGCGGCACGGCGGCGCTGCACGACGATGCGTTTAAGCGCGCGATGCTCGGCGAACGTCCGATCGCCGCGACCGTCTATCGCGAGGTCGTCCCCAACTGACGGGCATCGCGTTCGTGCGGGCGGCGCGCTCCATCCGCGCGCACCTCGCACAGGATCATCGCTATGCCCACGTTTTGCGGGTGGCGCGTTTCGGAGCCGCACTAGCGCGCGCACACGGCCTCGATCCGCTGCCCGCACGGCTTGCCGGACTCTATCACGACCTAGCACGACTCTATTCTAGCGAGCGCTTACTCGCTGAGTGCGCCGAGCGCGGGATGCCAATCGACGACTTCGAGCGCGCCAACCCCATCGTGCTCCACGCGCGCCTCGGCGCGGAGCTTGCTGCCGACCAATTCCGCGTGAAGGACGAGGCGATTCTGAGCGCCATCCGCAACCATACCGTAGCCGCTGCAGCGATGAGGCCGCTCGACATCATCGTCTACCTGGCCGATGCCCTCGAACCCGGACGCGAGTTTCCCGAGCGCGCGGCCTACGCCGAGCTCGCCAGGAGCGATCTCGCCGGTGCCATGCACGTCGTGATCCGGTCCACCATCGTCTATTTACGCGGACGCAAGCTTGCGATCGCCCCTCAAACCCTCGCCGCCGCCGAGACGTTCGCGGTACCGCCGATCGACCGGGAGAAGTCCCCTGCCTGACCTCCTAGACATTGTCCGCGACGCCGCAGACGACAAGAAAGCCGAAGACGTCGTCGTCCTGGATTTAGCCGGACGCACGATCGTTGCCGATTCGTTCGTCATCGCGACGGGCCGCTCGAAGATCCAGACGCGCTCGATCGCCGACGGCATCACCCAGGGAGCCCGCGAGAACGGCTTCCACGTCGCCCGCACCGAGGGTTATTCCGACGGCGGATGGATCCTCATCGATCTCGGCAACGTGATCGTCCATGTCTTCACGCCCGAACAGCGCGCGTTCTACAACCTCGAACGCCTGTGGGGCGCCACCCCCGAGCCGCGCGCGAGCGAAGCATGATGCGCGACCAGGACTATGTACCGCGCGCCAAGCGCTCGCGCCGCAACATCGCCCTCAAAATCGGCGTCTGGGTCCTGCTGGTCTTTTTCGTGATCACCTCGCTTGGTGTAGTCCTGATTCTCAAGTAAATTCGCTCCCCGGAAACTTCCCGCCCTCACGTGAAGTATCAAGAAGCGGAGGAACTACCAACACCATGAAGCTCTTCGCGGCCACCGCCGCGCTCGTTGTCGCCCTCGCCGGAAGCTTGCTTCCCGCCGCGGCACGCGACACGTACGTTCAAGATGGCGCCTCGCTCCTCAAGCCGGCGACCGTCGAATCCCTCAACCGGACGATCGACGACTTCCACCGCCAGTACGGCAAAGAGGTCGTGGTCGTTACGGTGCCCTCGCTCGATGGGCAAACGATTCTTGCCGTCGCAGAAAAGCAGTTTGCGCAACAGCAAGTCAATGGCGTCATGTTGCTCTTTGCGAAAGCCGAGCAAAAAGACGGCGTTTTTGCCGACCGCGCAGGTCGGCGCTTTTTCCCGGCCGGGACCATAAAAGACATCAAAGATGCCATGCAAGGCTATCTGCGCTCGGGCAACTTCGATCAAGGCGTGACTACCGGCACGAATCTGATCATCGACACCTACCGTAGCCACGCACGGCCGGTTCGGAACGTGCAGGCGTATCAGTCGAGACCGGCGACCAACGCCGCATCGACGGGAGGTTTTCAAATGGGCTGGCTTTGGCTGATCGCGTTCCTCGTGATCGGGTTCCTCATCGTTCGCGCGATCTATCGTGCGATTGCCGGACCGCGTATGGTCCCGCCTGGTTACGGCGGCGGACAGATGGGTGGCCCTCCCGGCTACGGACCGGGCTACGGCGGCGGCGGGATGGGCGGCGGCGGAGGCGGCTTCTTCAGCGGTCTCCTCGGCGGCCTCGGCGGCGCCTTCATCGGGAACGAACTCTTCGGCAATCGCGATCGCGGCTTCGGCGGCGGCGAAGCCGGCATGGGCGGCGACGGCAACGGCGGCAACGATAATTCGGGCTTCCAAAACGACGCCGGCCAGATCGACACCGGCAACTCGAGCTCCGGCGACTACGGCGGCGGCGGTGGCGGCTGGGGTGATTCCGGCGGCGGCGGCGGCGGCTTTGACGGCGGCGGTGGCGGCGGAGATGGCGGCGGCGGCTGGTAGTCGCGCGTAAATCCAAACCGATAAAAAACGGACGGCAGCGCTGCCGTCCTTTTTTATCGCACGACGACGTACGGGGTAATCGCGTCGATCGTGCGGGCAGTGATGCCGTCGACATCGGCGAGATCGTCGATGGAATCGAACGCCCCATTGAGGTCGCGATACTCTGCGATCCGTCGCGCGAGCGCCGTGCCGACACCGGGCAATGCCGCAAGTTCGTCGGCGCTCGCAGCGTTGAGGTCGACGGATTCCGTCATCGGCAGCACGCGTTTTGTCGACTGACGTCCCGAGCGCGCCGCTCTGGGTGCCGCAGTTTTACGTGCCCGCGGAACGCCCCGCGCTTCTCGGGCGAGCCGCTGCTCTCGCGTCTCAACGGCTATTTTTTCGCCATCGCTCACGCGAGCGGCAAGGTTGATCGAATCAAAATCCGCATCGCTGCGCGGACCGCCCGCAAGACGTAACGCATCGATGACACGTGCGTTCGCCGCGATCGAATAAACGCCGGGTTTACCCACAGCACCGGCAACGTACACGTCGATCGGCGAAGGGCTTCGCGCGACACGCGCGTGCGCGCGACGTTGCGACGACATCGTAGCGGGAACGTACGTCGGCTCGGGCGGATGCGGACGAAAGACGAGCGCCACGATCGCGGCGATGAGCGCGGCAAGAAGACCGATGGTTTTCACACTTCACGCATAACGCGTTCGCGACAAAAAGAAAGAGAGGCGATCCGAAGATCGCCTCTCTTGATGCCTTGCGGCGGTGGGTCGTTACGGGATGATCGTGCGCAGCACGCCATTGTCGGTGAAGAGGAACGAGTCCGGCGTCAGTGCCGTATTCGCGCCGTACGTTCCCGACTTGACGAACACGATGCTCGTCGGTGAGACGACCGCCGCACCCGCCGTCGCGCTGATCGTCGCACTCGACGTATCTGCTTTCAGGTTGAGCGGTGCACCCGCAACTGCCGTTTGTCCGGCAGGCGCGAAGATCGGGCCGGTTGCGGTGAACGGAGCGAGGTTGTACGGCGACGACGGGACAGACGCGCTTCCGAAGAAGTTCGCTGCCTGACCTTGGACGGCGTACGGTTTTGCAGTGAGTGTTTGATTAGCAGCGAGCGGGAGCGTTCCGAAGACGCCCGACGCACCGTCGGCAGCAGTCGCTGCGACGTTGAGTCCGAGCGAAACCGGCGTCGCGCCGTTCGTTGCGATCGAGTAGACCTGACCGGTCGTCGTCGTCGCGTACAGCGTCGTACCGACATACGACACGCCGACGAACGACTGCCCGGAGGCAACCGTCGTAAGCGTGCATGACGGAATCGTGCTCGAATTGACCGGCGCAAGCGAGACGATCTTCTTGTTCGTCGGATCGGCGATGATCACATTACCCGAACCATCGGTCGTCATGCCGATGATCTTGGACGTCGTCGTGCCAAACGTGCCCGCGGGGCAAACGTTGTAGAGCGATCCGAGTTGGAATATGCCTTGCGTTGCGGCAGGATTGCCCGCGCCGCCCGTACCCTGAATGTCGACCGAGTAGAGCCCACCACCCGAGACGACGTACATGCTTTGGTCTTTATTGCTGTACGTGATGCCTTGGGGTGCACCAATCGCGGTGAACGAGCCGGTGTTGCCACCCGCCTGCAACGCGACCGGGGCAACTCCGCCGAGGGCGGCGTTGAGCGCGTAGATGCCTGAGTTGATCGGCGCGAGGCTCGGCCCCCCCGCGACCTGCGCGTTGTCAACCACGTAGAGCGCCGAGGTCGTCGTGTTGATGTTGCTGTTGTATGTGATGCCGGTGAGCGCCGTGCCGCCGACTCCGACACGACCGACGCCGACTTTAGCGACGTTGCCGCCGTCGGTGACAAAGTAGCTATTGATTGGCCCAGCCGCGGTGACCGTTGCGATGCCGCTCGCTGCGGTATAGGGTCCGCCGAGATCTGCGTAACCGGTGCCGCCCGCCGAGTAGATCGCCGATTGCGCGGCGATCGTCGTCGACGAGGTTGTTGCAGCGGCGCCGGCCTTGAGCACGGCCGAAGCCGCGATCGTGGTAGAACCGTATTGCGTTCCCGCGCTGCCGTCGTACGTGAGCACGATGACGTAGGGATCTCCCGCGACGGCCGTGGAGCCGCCGAAGGTTATGTCGGCTGCAGCAAGCGCGTTGAATTGAGTTACCGTCAACGTGCTCGTGCCGGATTCCGTTTGTGCGATTGCGCCGTTGGCTGCATCGACGATTTGCATCTTCGTATGCGAACCCGCAACCGGATTTGTTTCGGTACGCGTAAGGGTAATCGGAGCGACCGGACCCGCGCCGATCGCCGCATTTCCTGCGATCGGGAAGCCGGCTGCGTCGAGTCCGACAAGCGGAATCGGCACGCCGATTTGGCTTGCGGCACCGAGGAACACGCCTTGTTCGTGGACCGGCACCGGAATCGGCAACGGAACCGCAGTTGCAAGACCAGCCGGAACCGGGGTTGCACCGCCCAGGTAGATCGAGGCGACCGAGGCCGCGAGCTGAATCGGGGTGCCAGGCGTACCGCCGGGGGCAACCACATTCGAGCAGGGGCCGTTCGGCTGCGCGGCAACGGGGCAAACCGTGAGGTTCACGTTGACGTTATTCGCTTGGCCCGGTTGGATGTAGACCGTCACCGGGTTGGAAACGGCGAGGACCGCAGAAGCGCCCGGCGCGTTTGGAGCCGGGGTCGGCGGGGTGAAGTTGTCGATACACTGGCCCGCGTACTGCGAAATGACGTACGTGTCGTTTCCGGGAGGTGCCGGAAGCGGGAACGTGACGAGCGTACCTGCGGGCGGTCCTACGAAGGGAGCCACCGTCACGCCCGGATTCGTCGTGTTGACGGCACCGTTCGTATAGAGATTGTAGCAAACCGAGAACTGCGTCACGCCGCTCCCGAAGAGCGTCGCGAACTGGGCTTGTTCGGCCGGATCGGCGGGTGAGACCGTGACGACGATCGCCGAATTCGGCGCGGTCGTTTGGATGTATTTGGCGTTACGCGTTCCGCTCTGCGTCGTGGTGTGCGAGGGAATGACGATGCGGAAGTTCGCCGTCGCGTTAAGCTTCGGAGCGGATTTGGCGGGAGTTACCGGCACCTTCGGCAGCGATGAGCCGCCGCCGCCGGCGCAGCCTGAGACCACAAGTGCGGCGATCGCGAGAGCGATCGGCGCGATTGCGCGGCTAATGCCATGAAGAGCGCGCATTACTGGACACCTCCGGACGAACCTGTGGCGACAACACCGATAGTTCCGGTGGATGCCGGAATTGCGGAGTCACCGACCGAGATCGAGCAATTTGCGGCCGATGTGAACGGGGCGGCCGAGGACACCGTGTAGTATGCAACAGTCGACGATGACGGAACCGCTGCGAAGAGGTTCGCGTTCGGCGTTGCCGCTGCGACGGTGAGGTTGGTGCCGCATCCGGCGCTCACGATCGGTCCTTGGAACGGTTGAATGAAAGCCGTTTCGCTAATCGCGATGAGCGATGCGAACACCACACCCGTGCCGATCAAATTTACCGGTCCGGCATTCTGGGGAACCGGTGCCGCGAGCGACGCGTAGTTCGGTGCGCTCCAGCGGATCTGTACGCCGCCGGGGGCTGCAACAGTCACGGCTACCGTGGTCTTCAGACTCGTGCGCGCATCACCGGTGATGGTGATCGTACATCCGGTCGTCGCAGCCGTGACTGCCGTTGCGGTGAAGGAGGAGGTCGAGCCGCTGACCGCAGCGACCGTGACGTTGGCGCAACTCGATGCGGCCGTGAAGCCGCCAATGTTGTTCGGCTGCGTCACACTGATCGTCGCGGTCTGCGTCTCGGCCGTAAAAGCGATCGGACCCGCACCGGCGGCCGGCGCGAACGTGCCATTCCCGACGAACGTTGCCGAGACAGCACCTGGCGCCGGCGTTGGAGTTGGGGTCGGGGTCGGGGTCACGGTGGGTGTCGGGGTCGCGACGGGCGTTGCCGTCGCTGCCGGGGCGGAGGGTGTGGATGAACCACCTCCGCCGCAGGCTGCGAGACCCAGAGTAGCCACCGCGAAAAGGAGGCCTACTAGCTTCTTCATCGCTGTTGTGTGCTCCAAAGACCACGAGCGCCGATCCGAAGGATCGACGCTGGTGACGTGAGTGAAAGGGAGGCCGCCGCATGTTTTACATGCAGCGACGGTCGCGTGGGACAATTCCGCACGCTAAAAGCCCGGACGGTCATACTGGCTGGTGGTACTCCAGTCGTCTCAGCAGGCTTAAGCCTACTTAACTTAGGGATCAATAAGACGGAAGGTAGCAGTAGGCTTTCCCTGCGGGGTTTCCTCCAAACGACTGCTTAGCTTTACACTCCGTTAATCACATCACACTTTCGGCGAGCGAGGCGCAGGCGAAATCGAGGCGAACCGTAGGCCGATGTTCGAGGACCGACACGCCCTGTACGACTACCAAACGATCGAAAAACACTGGCAAGAGAAATGGGAGGCCGATGGCCTCTATCGCGCGCCGGAAGATGACCCGCGCCCGAAATACTACGTGCTGGAGATGCTGCCGTACCCCTCGGGCGATCTGCACGTCGGTCACGCAAAAAACTACACCTTAGGCGACGTGCTCTCGCGCATGATGCGCATGCGCGGCTATAACGTCATGCACCCGATGGGTTGGGACGCGTTCGGTCTGCCCGCCGAAAACGCGGCGATCCAACGCAATATCCCGCCCGAAACGTGGACGCGGTCAAATATTGCGAACATGCGCCGCCAAATTCGGCTCATGGGTGCCGGTTACGACTGGTCGCGCGAATTCGCGACCTGCGATGCGACCTACTACAAATGGAACCAGTGGTTTTTCTTGCGCATGTACGAGGCGGGGCTTGCGTACAAACGCGAGGCGCCAGTGAACTGGTGCCCGGTCGACATGACCGTGCTTGCAAACGAGCAAGTCGAGGACGGCCGCTGCTGGCGTTGCCACAGCGTCGTCGAGCGCCGCAATCTCTCGCAGTGGTTTTTCAAAATCACCGACTATGCAGATCGACTGCTGGCGGGCATCGAGAAACTCGAGGGCTGGCCCGACCGGATCCGCGCGATGCAGCGAAACTGGATCGGCCGCAGCGAGGGCACGACGTTTGCCTTCGCGGTCGCCGACGTCGATGCGACGCTCGAAGTCTACACCACGCGTGTCGATACGGTGTACGGCGTCACGTTCATCGCGCTTGCCGCCGAACATCCGGCGGTCGAGAAAATTCTCGCGACCCATCCGACCGAACGCGCGACGATCCAAGCATTCACAGCGGCTTTGGGTTCCAAGAGCGAACTCGAGCGCACGAGTCTCATGGAAAAGACCGGTGTCTTCACCGGCGCCTATGCGATCAATCCGCTCTCGCGCGAGCGCATCCCGATTTGGGTGACCAACTACGTCCTGGCCGATTACGGCACGGGCGCGGTGATGGGTGTGCCCGGCCACGACGAACGCGACTTCGATTTTGCCAAGAAGCATCATCTGCCGATCTCGCAGGTGATCGCCGAACATAAGACCGCGCCCGATCGCCCGCTCGAAGCAGCGTACACCGATGACGGCTTCTTGCTCGCATCGGGTGACTATAACGGAATGACCTCGGCGCGCGCGCGCGATGCGATCACCGAGAAACTCGCGGCGAGCGGCCTCGGGCGCAAGACCGTCAACTATCGTTTCCGCGACTGGCTCGTCTCGCGTCAGAGGTACTGGGGCACGCCGATCCCGATCGTCTACTGTCCGACCGACGGCGAAGTCGCCGTACCGGACGATCAGCTGCCGGTAATCTTGCCGCCCAACGTTCCGATCACGGGACAAGGCTCGCCGCTGGCACGCGATGCGGCGTTCTTGAACGTCACCTGTCCCAAATGCGGCGGTCCGGCGAAGCGCGAGAGCGACACGATGGACACCTTCGTTGATTCATCGTGGTACTACGTGCGCTATCTCGATTCAAACAACGCGGCAGCGCCGTTCGACAAAGCCAAGGTTGATGCTTGGATGCCGGTCGATCAATACATCGGCGGCGCCGAACATGCGGTGCTGCATCTGCTCTACGCGCGCTTCTTCTATATGTTCATGGTCGACCGCGGCTGGGTGGATGGAAGCAAAGGCGACGAACCCTTCGCGCGCCTTTTCAACCAAGGCACATTGCTGCGCAACGGCGAGAAAATGAGTAAGAGCCGCGGCAATGTCGTCGGCATCGACGAGACCGTCGAGAAATACGGCGTCGATGCGATGCGCCTGTTTTTACTCAAAGCGGCACCGCCCGAAGATTCGCTCGAGTGGACGGATGAGGGGATCGTCGGCCGCACGCGCTTCATCTCGCGCGTGTGGCGTGCTTGCGCGCCGCTCTGCGATGCCGCGCAAGCCGTCTCATACACGACGCTGCCGGAGATTCGCGGCGACGTGCAGCGCGATCTCGTACGCGCCTTGCACGTCGCGCTGCAATCTGGTGCATCCGAGACCGAGACGCGTCGCCTGCACTACAACGCGACGACCGCGCGTCTCGACGAATTGATCAACGCCATGTATGCGGCGCTTCGCGATCCCGCGATGGCAGGCGATCCGGCCGTGCTCTACACCGTGCACGTCATGCCGATCGTCCTCGCGCCGTTCGCTCCGCATCTCGCAGAAGAACTCTGGTCGGCACTCGGGCACACCACCTCGGTGCATCTCGAACGCTGGATCGATGCGGATCCCGTGGCGCTTGCCGTGCAGACGATCGAGTTCGTCGTGCAAGTCAACGGCAAAGTGCGCGGCCGCGTGACGACGCCGCCGGGCATCGATGAGGATGCGGCGTTCGCGCTTGCGATGGGCGAGGCAAACGTCAAGACGATCGTCGGCGACCAACCGATCCGCAAACGCATCTACATCAAGGACAAACTCCTCAACCTCGTCGTGTAAACGAAGACGCCGGCTATGCCGGCGGTTTTTCACGTTCGCGGAAGTAATCGACGGTCTTACGCATACCGTCGACGAGCGCGACCTTCGGTTTCCACTTGAGTTCGGCGATCGCGCGCTTGGGATCGAACTGCGCGTCGCGCACGTCGCCCGAGCGCTTCTCCGCATGCGTGATCGGCGCCTCAAAACCCGTGACTTTAACGAGCGCCTTGTACACGTCATTGACGCTAGTCTTCTTTCCCGTGCCGATGACGTAGCATTCACCCGACCCGTGATCGAGCGCCGCCAGATTCACGGCTGCGACGTCGCCAACATAAATGTAGTCGCGCGTCTGCTCGCCGTCCCAGTCGATGCGGATGCCTTGCTTGGCGAGAAATTTACCGATGAAGATCGCGATCACGCCCGCTTCGCCGTTGGGATCTTGGCGCGGACCATACACGTTGCCGTAGCGCAGTGCCGTGAAGTCGAGTCCGTGTTCGGCTTTGAAAAACCGCAGGTAGTGTTCGGCAACCATTTTAGTGATGCCGTACGGTGATTCGGGACGCTGCGGTGTTCGTTCGTCGATCGGCAGCTTGTCGGGTGTACCGAACGTCGCACCGGAACTCGCGAAGGTCACTTTGCGCGTGCCGGCTTTGACCGCGGCTTCGAGCACGTTGAGCAGTCCGACGACGTTCACGTTTGCATCGTACTGCGGATCACGGCTACCGATTGCAACGCTATGCTGCGCGGCGTGATGGCACACGACTTCAGGTTTGAACTCCGAGAACACGCGCTGCACGCCTTCGTCGCGAATATCCATATGTACGAAGCTCGCCTTCCCCGGCACGTTCTCGCGGCGGCCGCCGCCATGCGACCACAAGCTATCGACGACGAGCACGTCATGCCCCGCACCGATGAATTGATCGGCAATGTGCGATCCGATGAATCCGGCTCCGCCGGTGACGACGATTCTCAACGTTGACCCTTTCGTGGGTCGACCACGTTCTCGCACGTCGGGACCGCACCCTGGCATCGCTCGGTTGCTTCACTAGCGAGGTGTGATGGACGCGTGATCGATGCTGTATGACGCGTTTTCCTTTGGTACTGCCGGCGGCGTGCATGGTTGCGAGCATCCTCTTGGAACGCGGCGGGCACGCATGGATTTCGATTGCCGGAGCGTCGCTCGGCCTAATCATCCCGATCGGACGCCTGCGTATTTGCGCTGTCCTACTCGCGTGCGGCGTCATCGTCGGCGCCGTTCACGGTCACCCGGCACGGTTGCAAGCAGAGACCCGGGATCTCACGCTACGCGGCACGGTCGCCGGAGACGTTCACGTCGGGAGCGCCGGTTCGACGTTTCCCTTTGCGATCGACGGCAATCTCACGGTGCGTGCATCGCTTCGCGAGCGCGTCACGATCGGCGAACGTTTACTCGTGCGCGGTCGGCTCTCGCCGATCGACGGCCCCCGCAACCCCGGCGAGCCTGATTTCGGCGCGATCGAAGCAGCACACGGCATCGCGGGAGAATTGCAGCACGCGCGACTTGTCGCGCGTGCTGGTCGAGCTCCGCAGAACGCTGCAACGCTGCTTGCCCTCGTACGGGCGTGGGCCTCGACCCGGCTGCAAGCCTCGATCGCGCAACCTGACGCCTCGATCCTCGCCGGTGCGCTCTACGGCGAACGCGGCGCGATCCCGCACGACGTGCGCGATGATTTTCAAGTCACCGGGACGGTGCACGTGCTGGTGACGGCGGGCTTACATTTGGGCGTTGTCGCGGGCATCGTGATCTTTCTCTTGCAGTCGCTGCGGGTTCCGAGAATGCTTGCATGCGCGAGTGCGATTGCAGTTGTTTGGTGCTATGCAGCGATCGCCGGCGATCACGTCCCATCGGTTCGCGCCGCGACGATGATCTCGATCGTCTTGCTCGGACGGGCGTTTGGATCGCGCGCCGCGACGGCAAACGCGATCGCCGCCGCCGCTATAGCGGTATCGCTCCTGCTCACGCCCGACGTCGGCACCGTGTCATTTTGGCTGTCTTTTTCATGTGTTACATCAATCGTGCTTTTTGCATCGCCGCTGGTCGAACGATTCGAGGCGTTCCGCGTCGTTCCAAAGCCGCTCGCCGAAGTGCTGGCGCTGACGATCGCAACCCAGATTGGCGTCTTGCCGCTCACCCTTGCAACGTTCTTCACCCTCGCGCCATACGCGATCTTCGCAAACGCCATCGTCGTCCCGCTCATCGGCGTTGCGATGATCGGCGGCTGGCTCGTTCTTGCGGCGTGTGCAATCGCGCCGCTCGCGTCGGCACTGGGTGCGGCAGAAACGCGTCTGCTCGACGCCATCGTGGTCACCGTCCGCACCATCGCGGCGTTTCCCGGGGCACGGATCGTCCTCACACCGCCGCCCGAGTGGTGCGTGGTTGTCGATGCGTTTTTTTCGGTTGCCGGGGCGTGGCTAATTCGTCGCCATCGCGCGCCAGCAGCGCTCGCGTGCATCGCGATGGGCATCGCGACGGTGGTGTTGGCGCCGCGGGTTCACCCATCGACGGCGACCCTTACGATGATCGATGTCGGTCAAGGCGATGCCATCCTCGTGCGTAGCGCATCGGGGCGCGCCGTGCTGGTCGACACCGGGGGACGCCTGGAGCGCGGACGAACCGACGACGGAGATTCTCCCGCGGAGGCCGTGGGAGAACGCATCGTCGTCCCAACCCTCTTGCGCCTTGGGATCACGCATCTCGATGCGATCGTGCTCACGCATCCCCACGGCGACCATGCAGGTGGACTTGCGCCGATTTTGCGCAGACTCTCGGTCGCCCTGATTCTCGATAGCGGACAAGTCTACGGAGGGCGCGCGTTTAATGATGGAATGTCAGAGGCGCGTCGTCACCGCGTTCCGGTCGAGATCGCGCGCTGCGGCGATCGGCTTTCGTTCGATGCGATACGTGTCATCATTCTTTCTCCGTGTAGGCTTGCGACAGGTGGCAAAAACGATGTGAACGAGAACTCAATCGTCGCTCGAATCGATGTCGACGGAAAGCGCATGCTCTTTATGGGCGACGCTGGTGAACCGACGGAACGCCGACTGGTCGAAGAACACGCCGATATCGGCGCCGATGTCCAGCGTAGCTCTTTTTAATGTGAATTGCTGGGATATCCGGTGTGTTCGAGACCATTCTGGTGGGAATAACCGGGACTAAATTTTACCCGTGTTCTATTTACGGGATGTACGACAAGTCTAAGTTATCATAGTCCTTGGAAGTTATCCCTAAACTTGCACATACGTCACAGTCTTCGTGATCTCGCAAGCATTTAATACATCTCGGAAGGAGCGTTACCTCCGGTGCGGTTCCAATGGTCCGATGAATGCGCACTTCCAGGTTAACCTGATACACATCTTCCCATGTGACCCTGTGTGAGTTGAAGCGTAAGTTCCGCGTGATTGATTTGAAGTCAATTCTTTCGAGCCCGTCCGGAACCGTTACAAGGCCGGCGCCTTCGTAGCACTCCGCTAAATTAGAGCGCGCGGCGGCCAGGCGCATTTCTTTCCTGAAATCGCGCTTATTGCGCGATACAATGATAGCCCCATAATAATTCGCGTGCTCGACCAATTTCTGATCGGAGGCGCCGCGTTCCAAGCCGATATCACGGTAGGTACGTATGGGGTATCCCTGTATAAACGCAGCCAGGTCTAGGTTGCACTCATCGACGACGAAGGCCGGGGTACTGGCTCGTTTGCCCATGGTCGGTAGACCGACATCGCCTTGCCTAAGGTTTCGCTATTAGG
>JANLVI010000034.1:0-124402 GCA_031363915.1 Vulcanimicrobiota bacterium | reverse complement strand
GATTTCCGTCGGCAAGGGCACGGGACCGCTCACGAATGCGCCGGTGCGCTTCGCCGTATCCACGATCCGCTCGGCACTCTGATCGAGTACGCGATGATCGTAGGCCTTGAGTCGGATCCGGATCTTCTGCTTCGCCATGGTGTTCTTTCTGCTCTAACTACTCGGAGACGCTGGTAACGACGCCCGCGCCGACGGTACGACCGCCCTCGCGGATAGCGAAGCGGAGGCCTTCTTCACAGGCGATCGGCGTGATCAGTTCGACATCCATCGACACGTTGTCGCCGGGCATCACCATCTCGACGCCCGTCGGAAGCTGGATCGTACCGGTCACGTCCGTCGTACGGAAGTAGAACTGGGGCCGATAATTACCGAAGAACGGAGTGTGGCGCCCACCCTCTTCTTTTGAGAGAACGTAGACTTCTGCTTTGAACTTCTTGTGCGGTTTGATCGAACCGGGCTTCGCAAGCACCTGACCGCGTTCGATGTCGTTCCGCTCGATGCCGCGCAGCAACACACCGACGTTGTCGCCTGCGATGCCCTGATCGAGCAATTTACGGAACATTTCGATACCGGTGACGGTCGATTTGCGCGCTTTTTCCTGAAGCCCGACGATTTCGACTTCTTCGCCGACCTTAATCATGCCGCGTTCGATGCGGCCCGTGCCGACCGTACCACGACCGGTGATCGTGAAAACGTCTTCAACCGGCATCAGGAACGGACGATCCACGGCGCGTTCCGGCGTCGGGATGTACTTGTCGACGGTGTCCATGAGCGCAAACACGGGATCTGCATCCTTGTCACCGCGCTTGCCGGAACTCTGGAGCGCCTTGAGGCCCGAACCACGAACGATCGGGATCTCTTCGCCCGGGTACTCGTAGCTCGAGAGCAGTTCGCGAACTTCCATCTCGACGAGTTCCAGTAGCTCTTCGTCATCGACCATGTCCACTTTGTTGAGGAACACGACGATATACGGAACGCCGATCTGCTTCATGAGCAAGATATGCTCGCGCGTCTGCGGCATCGGTCCGTCGGTCGCCGACACGACGAGGATCGCGCCGTCCATCTGTGCAGCGCCCGTGATCATGTTCTTGATGTAGTCGGCGTGCCCGGGGCAGTCGACGTGCGCGTAGTGACGGCTCGCAGTCTCGTACTCCTGGTGCGAGATCGCGATCGTAATGCCGCGTTCTTTTTCTTCCGGGGCATTATCGATATCGTCGACGTTGCGCTTTTGAATGTTCGGATTCTCGGTCGCGAGGCAGTTGATGATCGCTGCGGTGAGCGTCGTCTTGCCGTGGTCGACGTGACCCGTCGTTCCGATGTTGACGTGGGGTTTGCTACGGTCGAATTTCGCCTTTGCCATTTGTTACTGTCGCTGTTCCTTTGGTTTGCTTTTGCGTTTATAAGGCGCTAGTGCGCCCCCCACGCAAAAGCGTGGGGCGAGGGGTCACTGGAGTCGGGGACTACGCTACGGGCTCTTTTTTCCCGACGCTTTGGCCACGATTTCTTCCTCGACGGACTTCGGCGCTTTCTCGTAATGCGAGAACTCCATCGTGTAGTTGGCGCGGCCTTGCGTTTTAGAACGCATATCCGTCGCGTAGCCGAACATCTCGGAGAGCGGAACGTTGGCCTTGATGACCTGCGCACCACCGGGTGCTTCTTCCGTTCCTTGAATCACGCCGCGGCGACTGTTCAAGTCGCCGATCACATCGCCCATGTATTCCTTAGGCGTGGTCACTTCGACCCCCATGATCGGTTCCTTGATGATGGGACCCGCGGCACGGTTGGCCTCTTTGAAAGCCATCGAGCCGGCAATTTTGAAGGCCATTTCCGAGGAGTCCACGTCGTGGAAGCTGCCGTCGATCAAGGTCGCCTTGAAGTCGAGCACCGGATAGCCCGCGAGCACACCGCTCTGAGATGCTTCTTTGATGCCTTCCGAGGCCGGCTTGACGAACTCTTTGGGAATCGAGCCGCCGACGATCTTCGATTCGAAGATGAAGCCGCTGCCCGGTGCGCCGGGTTCGAGGCGGATCGTGACGTCGCCGTACTGACCCTTGCCGCCGGACTGACGCACGAATTTGCCCTGCTTTTCGACGGTCTTCGTGATCGCTTCTTTGTACGCGACCATCGGCTTACCGACGTTGGCTTCTACTTTGAATTCGCGCTTGAGACGATCGACGATGATCTCGAGATGAAGCTCTCCCATGCCGCCGATGATCGTCTGTTGAGTTTCTTCGTCGGTGCGCATGCGGAACGTCGGATCTTCTTGCGCGAGTCGCGAGAGCGCCGTACCGAGCTTATCCTGATCGCCCTTCGTCTTGGGCTCGATGGCCTGGAAGATGACGGGCTCCGGGAACACGATGTTCTCGAGAATAATCGGCTGTTTCTCATCGCAGAGCGTGTCGCCCGTGCGCGTATCGGTCAGGCCGACTGCCGCGGCGATGTCGCCCGCACCGATCGCGTCGATATCTTCGCGATGGTTGGCGTGCATACGCAGGATACGGCCGATGCGTTCTTTCTTGCCGGTGCGCGCGTTGTACACGTAGGTGCCTTTTTCAAGGACGCCTGAGTACACGCGGAAGTACGTCAAGTTGCCGTACGGATCGGTTGCGATCTTGAAGGCAAGCGCGGCAAAGGGTTCTTTGTCGTCGGCTTTGCGCGTGATCGGGGCATCGTCGTTCTTGGGATCCATGCCGGTGATGACTTTGGCATCGATCGGCGAGGGCAAGAAGTCGACGACCGCATCGAGCAGCGGCTGAACGCCTTTGTTCTTGAATGCCGAGCCACACATCATCGGGAGCACGTCGCCGGCGATCGTCGCCTTGCGCAGCGCCTTCTTCAAACGCGCGACGGGGATCTCTTTGCCGTCAAAAAACAGCTCGAGCAGTTCGTCGTCTTGTTCGGCGATCGCCTCGATCAGTTCTTGACGCCACTTCTGCGCGACGATTTTAAGATCGCCGTCGACATCGGTGTCGGAATCCATGACGGAGCCCGCATCATCGGTATAGATGATCTTCTTCATCGTGAAGAGATCGACGACGCCGAGGAAGTCGGCTTCCGCGCCGATCGGCACTTGGATCGGGACGGCGCGCGCGCCAAGGCGCTCGCGTACTTTGGCGACGCAATTGAAGAAATCGGCACCCATGCGATCCATCTTATTGACGAAGATGATGCGCGGGACTTTGTACTTGTTGGCCTGACGCCACACGGTCTCCGATTGCGGCTGCACGGCGGCGACCGAATCGAAGAGCGCTACGAGTCCGTCGAGCACGCGAAGCGAGCGTTCGACTTCGACCGTGAAGTCAACGTGGCCAGGCGTATCGATAATATTGATTCGCGTTTCACGCCACGTGCAGGCGGTCGCGGCAGACGTGATCGTGATGCCGCGTTCTTGCTCTTGAACCATCCAGTCCATGGTGGCCGCGCCATCGTGGACTTCGCCGATTTTATGCGTGCGTCCGGTGTAGAACAAAATACGCTCGGTAGCGGTCGTCTTGCCGGCATCGATGTGTGCAGCGATGCCGATGTTGCGCGTCTGTTCGAGCGGGAATTCGCGGAGTTGCGTCGTGGTGGTGGCAGCCATAATTTCTTACCAGCGGTAGTGGGCGAAGGCTTTGTTGGCTTCAGCCATCTTGTGAGTGTCTTCGCGCTTCTTTACCGAAGCGCCGAGGTTGTTCGCAGCGTCCATCAGTTCGCCGGCGAGTTTCTCTTCCATCGAACGGCCGGGACGTTTGCGCGCGAAATTGATCAGCCAGCGCATCGCCATCGCCTGGCGACGGTCGGGGCGGACTTCCATCGGCACCTGATAGGTGGCACCGCCGACCCGGCGGGGGCGTACTTCGACGAGGGGCATTGCGTTGCCGAGTGCCTGGGTGAACACGTCCATCGGGTCGCGGCTCATCTTTGTTTCGATGATCGCCAGAGCATCATAGGTGATGCGTTCCGCAGTGGATTTCTTGCCCATGAGCATCACCTTATTGATGAAGCGTGAAAGCACTTTCGAATTGAATTTCGGATCCGGGAGGATGGGTCGCTTCGCGACGGGTCCCTTACGCGGCATGGACGTCTACCTTACTTCTTGGCGTTCCGCTTGGCGCCATATTTCGAGCGGCCTTGCTTGCGGTTGGCGGTACCCGACGTATCGAGCGTTCCGCGGATGATGTGATAGCGCACGCCCGGGAGATCTTTGACGCGGCCGCCGCGGATCAGCACGACGCTGTGCTCCTGAAGATTGTGGCCGATGCCCGGGATGTAGGCGGTCACTTCCTCACCATTGGTGAGGCGGACACGCGCGACTTTCCGCAGGGCCGAATTCGGCTTCTTGGGGGTGATCGTCTTCACTTGCGTGCAAACGCCGCGACGCTGCGGATTGCCCGCGACGTCAAACGTCCGCAACGGCAAATCCGGATGTCCCGGCTTTGGTCCCGTCTGTACGACGCGGAACGCCGGGGTCTTCACCTTTTTGTCAATCTTCTCGCGGCCCTTACGGACCAGCTGACTAATCGTCGGCACGCAGTCTCTCTTCCACACACAAAATGGGCCACACCATCGGTGGGCCGGAACCTTCGCAGTATAGCAATCTTTGGGGTCCGCCGTCAACGGCAGGGACGCCCTCGCTACGATTTGGCTTGGCAGCTCTTCGCGATGGAGAAAAACGTCCGGGCGGCAGCCTCTTCATTGCCCTTCACGGCCGCGGTGATCTGTCCCGTCCAATCGCGGATCGAGGCGGCGTCGGCAAAACCGATCCTCCCATTGAGCTTCGGCATGCCGAGCGGGGTGCTCGTCTCCCGGGGTTCGGGCGTTGCTTGGGGTTGCATGCGACCGCGGAAGGCTCCGCCATCCCCGCCGACCCCAGCCAGCGCCACCGTGTTTTCTTCGCGCATGACAAACTGGTTGAGCTCGCTTGCCCGCGTGATCTGGAAGTCGTAGAGGGTCTGGAGTTGCTGGCGCTCCGCGATGACCGCGGGGTCGCTCGTATTGGCCAAACGCCGGTCTCCGAGCGCGTCAGCGATCACCTTGGCGTTCTGAAGCATTTTCGTATTATCCATCGCCAATTTCGCAAGGCGAAATTCACGGATCGACGGCGGCTCGGGATTATACTTGCTGTCGTCGGCGATCGCGCTCACGTACGCGGGCAAATTCTTCGAGACATTTTCGAACCGACCGTCAGCTTCTTTGGCCGCTTTGAAGGATGGGATCACAAGGTCGCGCATCGCACCACAGGCGGGCGAGATCGCGCGGACGCGGCCGATCTCAGGAATGTCGCTCGACGACTGGGTGGCCTGCGGCTGCGGTGAGGCATCGGGCACGGGCGGACCGAGGGCAAGGATGAGGGCGAGAAGAGCTACCATAGCTGGTCAAATTCGCGTCCGACCAGGCAGCCCCTAGAAACACAAGCGCCGCGCTAGTGGCGGCGGCTCGGATCGACGAGTCTTAGCGCCCGGTTTGCGGCGACTTCAATCTCGCGCTGCGTCCAGTTCTTGGTGCCGTCGATGCCGGTGCCCATGTCCGAGAGATCGTTGCCGACTCCGAGATCGACCGTCACGGCGACGGGGAAACCATCGATTTTTGCGGCGGGTGCGTGCAGATCCACGTGTACTCCTCAAATGGGTTATTTCACTCGCTCTTCTTCTCGGGTCCGAAATCCCCCGGCGCTGAATCATTTGCCGCGCCGCGCGGTATATCGGGCATCACCGCCCGGAGGAAACCACCTTGCGCCGACCGATTCTCACCACTCGATTTGCCTGGATCATCGCCGGTCTTGTCGGCGTGTTGGCATTCTCGCATTTGGGTCACAACAGCGCACATGCCCAAACGATCACGATGTCCGCCGACACCGATGTAACGCGCGAGACCGCACGCGATGCCGCTCGCGAACGAGCCGACGACATCCGCGCCGCGGCGCAAGACCGTGTCGACACGGCGCGCGATGCCGCCGACGCCGCACGCGAACAAGCGCAGGCGTTTCGCGATCAAGCACGCGACAACGCCGATGCACTTCGCGAAGCAGCACGCGCCGAGCGGGACGCGTTACTTGAGGAAGCGCGCGCGCTACGCGACGCACGCCACAGCGAACACATTCACATCACGATCCCCTCGACGATCGACATCGATTCGAACTCGTAAGCGGAAGGGCTTTGCCGCAGTCTTTTTCAAAACCGAACTCGTGGAATTACGACTCCTCGATGAAACCTTTGCAATCGCACGCTTAGGTGCCGATCAGCCGGTACCGTCATGGGTCGGCGGAAACGACTTGCTCGCCGTTGTGCGAACGCGTCGCGAACTCTCGATCGTCTGCCGCGACGATGCGGTGCCGGCGACGCACGCCGAAGTCCAGCGCGATTTTCGCGGCCTCGCCGTGACCGGGACGCTCGATTTCACTTTGACCGGTATCATCGCCGATCTCGCCCGACCGCTGGCCGACGCCGGCATTTCGATCTTCGGAATCTCGACCTACGATACCGACCATATTCTCGTGCGCGCCGATCAGCTCGACAACGCGCAAGCCGCACTTCGCGCGGTCGGTCATACCTTTCGCGAAGACCGATCGCCCGCTTAGAAGCGGGCGATCAATTCGGCGACCTCATCGGGCGCCTCGACCGGCAGATTGTGCCCGACGCCGCGCAACCCGATGAAGAGCGCACCGCGAATCGGCTCGACGACGTCGCGGCGCAAGCGCGCGGGCGGCGCGAGCGGGTCGCCGTCGACCCCCATCACGGCGGTCGGCAACGCAATCGCCCCGAGATGCTTGCTAAAGTCCGCCGTACGACCGTGATCGTACCAACCGAACCACGCTTCGTGCTGAGCGAGGAGCGCATCCTCAGTAATTCGCAGCATCGTCGCAGGCGACACCGCACGCACCATCGCTGCACGCTGAAAGCGTTCGATGCGCGCGCGCGAACCGTATGCGTCCTGTGCGAGCGCGCGATGCTTGGGATTCATCGCAAAGGCGCGCGCGCTCCCCGGAGCGAGCAGAACGAGACGCTGGAGATTCGGCGGCGGATCGAGCGCGACGAATTGCGCCACCTTGCCACCCATCGAATGCGCGACGATCGTCACCGGCGCATCGATGCTCCCGAGCACGGCGCGCAAGTCGGCTGCATAGCCCTCGAGATCATGACCCTCGAGCGGACGATCGCTCAAGCCGACGCCACGAAAATCCATCGCATGCGCGGTAAAGCGGTCGGGATCGATCCGCTCCATGACGTCGTACCACATCCGGCGCGAACTAATCCAGCCGTGGACGAAGAGGAGCGCAGCGGGCCCGCGGCCGTGCGTTTCAACCGCGAGCGTCACGCCCGCGTTCTCGACGAAGCGCACTACGCCGGGAGTTCGCGTGGTGCGGTCGCGGTCAGTTGCGGATCGGGTCGAACGCGAATCATGAGCGGGCTCGAACCGCGTTGTACGACTTCATCGCGTTGATTGATCACCTCGAACGAGCGTCCGATAACGCCGCGCTTCCCATCGGAGGTCAGGCGTTTTTCGGTAATCTTCATCCGGAAACGAATCGTATCGCCGATGTAGATCGGCGCGGTGAACGTCCACTCCTGGATGCCCAGGTTCGCGATCGCCGAGCCGGAAAAAATCCCCGTCCGATCGAGCAAACCGATCGTGAACGAAAGACCAAGCATGCCATGCGCGAGGCGCTCCCCGTAGGGTGACGCCTTCGCGAATTCGACGTCAGTGTGAATCGGATTCCAATCCCCGGTGAGCGCGGCAAAATTGACGATGTCACCCTCGGTGATCGTACGCGCCGGTCCCGTGAACTCATCATCGACGTTGAAGTCTTCGAAATACCGCGGCATTAGACCGGAGCGAGCCCCACGGTCCGTCCTCCATCCGCGCAGATCACCTGTCCCGTGAGATAACTCGAATCCGGCGACGCCAAGAACGATGCGACGCTCGCGATTTCCTCCGGCTTGCCGGTGCGTTTGAGCGGCGTCTGCTCGATCGCACGATCGCGCAGTTTATCGGGCACGACGCTCGTCATCGGCGTTTCGATAAATCCCGGTGCAATCGCATTCACGCGGATTCCGCGCTTCCCAAGCGCAAGCGCGCGTGTCAAACTGACGACACCGCCCTTAGAGGCGGCGTAGTTTGCTTGATCGATGTTGCCGAAATACGAACGCGACGACGTCAGCACGATCGCTCCGCCGTCACGGATTGCCGGTGCGATCGCCTGCGCGGCCACAAACGTCCCGGTCAAGTTGACGTGGATAACCGCGTTCCAATCATCGAGCGACATATTTTGATACAACGCGTCTTTCGTAATACCGGCAAAATGCGCCAAATAGCTCTCATCGAGCTTGGATCCGTAATACCGGCGGCATACGCACTAGCGGCAACGCCAAACTCCCCGATTGCCAGCACCAACGCCGCTTCATCGCGGTCGACGGCAACGACACGCGCACCCTCCGCAATAAAACGTGCCAGCGTCGCACGACCGATCCCGCTAGCGGCGCCCGTCACGATCGCAATTTTTTCCGCTAGTCGATCGCCTGATGTCAATTAAATTCTCCCCGATGTGTTTACCGTGCAGTTCGCATCGGGATACACGAGTCACTCAACCTCATTCGCAGCACGTCGCGGGAATGCTCTTCTCACAGGGCCAGTGCGAGCGGGGATCGAGTGCCGGCTTCGACCAGCCGCGCGAGCGCGTTGACCAGCCGCATCTGATCGACGGTCGTGCAGCGGATCTGAACGAGCGCCGGTGAGTAGACGACCGCTGCTACCGCGCGTGCGCGCGAGATTGCGACGTTGAGCCGATTCCGGTCGAAAAGAAACTCGAGATCGCGCGGGACATCATCGCCGCTCGAGGTCGTCATCGAGTAGAGCACGATTGCGGCTTCCTGGCCCTGAAACGTATCGACCGTCCCAACGCGCACCATGTCGAGGCCACGCCCAGCGAGCGTCGAGCGAAGGCGCGCAACTTGCGCGTTGTACGGCGCAACGACCAAAACGTCGCGCGCAAGATCGATGCCCCGCTCAATGCCCGTCCGGTCGACCACACGCGCGTCGGTGAGGCCTGCGACCTCATACGCGATTCGATCGGCCTCAGCGGGCGAATCCGACGAACAGTTCGCGTGCACCACCCCAAGTGCGCGTAATCCCGATCCTGCAAGATCGCTCGCGCCGACGATCCGTTGTCGCGCACAGCTCGGATCGCTTGCAAGCCGTCCGTCGTACATCATGTCGGAGACAAAATCTCCGATGATCGGATGCATGCGGTAGGAGGTTGCCAAGAACACGCCCCGCGTCACGTCGACCGTACGAGCAGCGCCGAGTGCGTGCGCGAGAACGGAACGGTCCGCGCCCGCCGGATGCGTTCCGGTCGACACATGCGCGAGTTGCGCGGGATCGCCGAGCAAAAGTGCGTTTTTCGCTGCGCCGAGCATCACGACGGCATCGGCAAGCGCGACTTGACCGGCCTCGTCGATCGCGATCACATCGAGCGTTTGGACCATCTCATCGCGCGAGAAGAGCCACGCGGTCCCCGCGACGAGTTGGATCTCGGGGCCCGGCGGGAAGTCCTCGTTCTTGAGGCTATTTTCGATCGCGCCGGTGGACGATTGGTACGCACTATTGGGATCGTTCGCACTTATTTTCTTCAAACCGCGAAACCGGAGACCTCGTTCGGCCGCGACCGACTCGATTTCCGCCAGCATGTTGTGAATCGCTTTGTGCGTTTGCGCCGTGACGCCGATCCGCCGACCGCGCGCAAGGAGCGAGACGATCGCCCGCGCCCCCGCATACGTCTTCCCCGTTCCGGGCGGGCCTTGAATGACGAGCGTACTTGCATCGAGATCATCGACGAGTTCCGCAACGTCGGTGTCGGCGCCGGAATCGACGATCGGACGCGCGGTGTGAAAGCGTGGAGCCGCCCCGCTCAAGAGGTCGCGAATCGCCCGATAGAAGCCGTCCTCGATGAGCAGCGCGCGCGCGATGCGTTTGAGCGCGAGCCGCTTCTCTTTGTCGAAGATCGGACCGCCGGGGATGATCGCGAGCGGCAACGCCGTTGAGACGAGCGTTGGGCCGCGTTTGAGGACAACGCGGCCGCGCGTCGCGTCGATCTCTTCGATCGAGAGGATCGTACCGCCGTTCGCTCCGGTCAGCGGGTCGATCACGGAATCGCCGGCGCGAAACTTGTGCCGCTGGAGGGGGAATTCGAACGTGTACGCGAGCGACTTCTTCTCGCGTACAGGCTCGCCGGGAACGAGGACGAGGTCGCCGATCGCCTCCGAATCCTCAACAAGATCGGCCGGCATCGCCTTGCAGCGCTCGAAGAACGTCCGCCATTCGGGCTTCGCTTCTCGCCGGTGATAGTCGAGCAGGGCGCCGATCAGCCGCTTCGCACGATCGCGCGGAGCGGCGTCGGGCGCCGCTTCGCCGTCGCAGCCGAGTTGCGTGCGCAGCGCGTCGATCGACGCGCGCTCCTCGACTTGTTCTGCCGTTTCCTCGCGTGTCTCATCGGTGGGATGCGCGTAGACACCGCTTGCCGCTTCGGCCTCATGCTTCCGGGCGCGGAGCCAGTCGTGGAGCTGCAGCGTCGAATCGCAATCATCTTTGTTATACGCTTCGATCTCATCGAGGATATGCTGCGCTTTACTCTTGCGGTAGTTCTCGTAGGCGACGACCGAGCCCATCGCCGTCGTGACATCCTGCGAACGTGCACGGTCGAGGTAAAATTTCTCGACGGCTTTGATCGAGTAGCTGGGTGTCGAGAGTCGCAGCGCTTGCGTGACGACTCGGTAGAGATCGACGAACACGCCCGCACGCAGCAACGCATCGACGATGGCTTCGTACGCCGTCGCATTGCCGATGCGTGCGATCGCCGTCGTTTCGTACGGGGCGTAATGATAGACGTGCGCGGCCGGAAATCGCTCCCGGCGCGCGCGCACAAAATCGATGAACCCCTCGAACGCCGTGCGCTCCGCGTCGCGGTCGTGTCCCCAAAATGCACGAAACGCCAGTGCTCCGTTATCGTCGCGAGACGAAACGCCCCAAAGATATTCGAGCGACCCGCCCTCGAACCACGGATCGCCCTCCATGTCGAAATAGAGATCGCCCTCGGACGGCGGAGGCAAGAGATCGAAGCCGCGCCCGGTGACCAGCGGCAGTCGTTCGTATTGCAACCCGCCACCCGCACGAGCGGCTGCCTGGAGCCGCGCCTGGCCGTGGAGTGTTCGCCAGGTCGATTCCGCCATGGCGGCCGGTCGATCCGTAACGCCCGCCGCCCCGAGCGCGGCGAGCGTTGCGATGCCGGCCGCGCGCAATTTTGCGATCTGTTCGCGCCGGATACCGGCGACCAAACTCAGATGGTCTTCTTCATCGCGGCGTTTCGCGCACATCTCTGACCAGCGGCACGTCGCACACGCAGCGAGTTTTTCAGGCGAGGTCGGGATGGCTTGCGCGAGCGCCTCGACGAAGCGCGCACGTAAGGCACGGAAATAGGCTTCGTATTCGACGTAGCGATACGACTCGCGGCGGCCGTCGCCCAGGATGACGTGCATTTCAATTGGCGCGATCCCTTGCATGCGCGCGAGGGCCTCCGTGTACGCGCAGAGCTGCACGATCGCACCGGGTTTGGCGCGGCGGGCCAGCTTGATATCGGCCACTTCATAGGACCAGCCTCGCCCAGACGAGGGTCGCGCGCAGCGTTCGAGCACGTCGGCGATTCCAACGAAGTCGCCGTCGACGAACGTCGCACCGACGATGGCGTCGACGCCATCGTCGATCGCCGCGAGCGTCTCGCGCGCCGCGCGCGTGTAGCCCTCGGCGCCGATGGGTCGCGCGATCTCGACGAGCCTCTGCCCGGCGGCCCGCAAACGCGCCAACTGCTCGGCTTCGTGCAGCCGCCCGCGCTCGAAAATCATCTCGTCTTCGGCGGTCAACGGGGGTCGAGCGCAGACGCGTTCGGCGACGGCGCGCTCGAGCGACGTCAGATGTTCGCAGGTGAGGAAGTCGACGAGATCTGTCGCCGAGTAGGCCAGCCGGCCTCCGATACGCTCCATACCGGTACGATACGACGTGGGCGTGACAGATGGCTGGCATTCCCCGCTACGTGCGGATCGGCTTCCCCGAGACGGTACGTGCGGCGATGAGGGCGCTGAGCGCGCAGCCGATCGCGGCGACGATCATCACCGCGCGAAATCCGGCCAGATATCCCTCGCGCAGCGCAGCGTCGGTTGCGGCGCGGTCGGCGGGCGCAATTTGCGGCGGAACGCTGCCGGCGGCAAACGCCGTATGATGCTCGCGCGCGTACGTCTGCGTCTGCGCACTCACGTTCGCGCGTGCGAGCCGCCGGTCAAATGACGGCTCAAAGGTCGCGGTCAGAACGATTCCGAGCACGGCCACCGCGATGAGTCCGGCCGTTCGAGCGACGGCGTTGTTCACGCCGGAGGCGATTCCAGAATTTCCGGCCGGAACCGCATCGAGAACGACCGTCGTGAGCGGCGCGACGAAGAGCGCACCACCGACGCCGAGTACGATGACCGCGGGGAAATACGTCACCCAATACGATCCGCCGATACCCGGAACGGCAAAGAGCGCAAAACCGACCGCCGCGACGAGCGCCCCGATCACGAGTGGCGTGCGCGCGCCAATCCGTCCGACGAGTCCGCCGGACCAGCGCGAGAAAAAAAACTGAATAAAGACGAACGGCAAAAACGCGGCACCCGCGGCGATCGGCGTATAGTGCTGAACGTCGATGAGCGTAAACGGCAAGAAATACAAACTGCCGCCCAGCGCCGCGTAGAGAACGAACGTGTAGACGTTCGCACCGGTAAACGTGCGCGATGCAAACAAACTGGGCGGCAGCATCGGGTATCGTATGCGGCGTTCGGCAACGACGAATGCGGCGAGCAGCAGCCCGCCGAGAATTAACGTCGCAAGTCCGAGCGGATCGTCATTCCGCGCTTGAATGCGGATGAGTCCGAAGACGAGGGTCCCAAGACCGAAGGTAGCCAAGAACGCACCGAGCGCATCGAGAGAGCGCGGCGCGTTCTCATCGCGACTCTCCGGCACCCGCGGGATGCAGACGGCAAGCACCACGATTGCAAGCGGGAGATTGACCAAGAACACCCAGCGCCACGAAAACGTCTGCGCGAGCCAGCCGCCGAGGACCGGCCCGCCGGCGGCGGTGATGGATGCAAACCCGCTCCACGTACCGATCGCACGGCCGCGCGATTCCCCGCTGAAGTTCGCGCTGATCAGCGCAAGACTGCCCGGTGTCGCAAGCGCCCCGCCGCAGCCTTGCAGACACCGCGCGGCAACCAGCACGTCGACATTCTGCGCGAGGGCGCACACGAGCGAGGCGAGCGCGAATAGCGCGATACCGATACTGAAAATCAACCGACGCCCGAAGCGGTCGCCGAGCGAGCCGCCGATCAGGATCAGCGCAGAGAGAAAGAGCGCGTAGCCTTCGACGACCCACTGCAACTGCGTCGAATCGGCGTGCAAATCTCGCTGCAGAATCGGCAACGCGACGTTGACCGCCGAGCCGTCGATGAAGCTCATGCTCGAACCGACGATTGCGGCGACGAGCACCCAGGTTTGCGCGCGGTCGTTCGGTTGCACTCCGAGGGGTGCAACGCAAAGGCTCCCTCCCCTCCGTGCGGTAGTTCTCAGGACAGCGAGGAGGACCGACGTGCCAAAAGCAGCCGCAGCGAAATCACCGAAAGTATCCAAACCCGAGCCGCGGGCACCGACGGCAGCGCCGGAGGACCGTATCCCGCGCCGCATCGAGAATCCCAGCGTCGACGATCTGTTCGCGATCGTGACGCGCGCGATCTTTCAAGCGGGCATGAGTTGGGCTGCGATCGATGCGCGTTGGGAGGCGTTCCGCGCCGCGTTTGCCGACTTCAACGCGCGCGAGGTCGCGGCGTTCGGCGACGCTATGACCGATGAACTGATGCTACGTGAGGGCATCGTCCACTCGCGCAAGAAAATCGCCGGCACGATCGCCAACGCTCGCGCACTGCTCGCGATCGAAAGCGAATTCGGCAGCTTTCATGCCTACGTCGGCCAATTCGATTCGTACGTGGCGCTTGCAGCCGACCTCAAGAAACGTATCGCGTATTTAGGCGATCTGAGCGTCTACTATCTGCTCTTTCGCTCAGGCGAACTCGTGCCGCAATTTGAGGACTGGGAGAAAACGATCGAGGGCGACCATCCGCGCATGCGCGAGATGATCGCCCTCGGGCGATCGCTTGGAAAGACGAGCGAGGTTCCTTAGCTCGCCGTCTGCCAGGCCCTAGCGACGTTCTCTTTGGCTTCCCAATCGACGGTCGTATCGACGTCTTGACCATCGAGCGCCAACTCGTTGACGACCACCGTGGGGATGGATTTGCTGATCGCCATGATGCATTCCGCGTAGTCTTTGAGCAAGCGCTTGGCAAGATCGGCTGTTTTGCGGTCGCGCATCGCAAGCGCAGTCGCGTGCAGCAATTCGTAACCAACCGTTGCGAGGCTCAGTGCCGTCGAGTCATCGCGTAAGTTTTTGGTGACTTTGGTTTTGCGCGTCAATTGGAACGCGGCCGCTAACGCGCCCGCGACGACGCCGGCGCCTTCCTTTATCGCTGCTGCCGCGTGGCCGCCGAGTGATTCGAGGTGCGATTCGAGTGCTGCGATATGCGCGTCGTTGATGAGTTTGATTCGCGAGACGATGCTCAGGGCTTCGGGAAATTTCTTAACGTCATCGTCGCCCATCTGCTTGTTGAGAGGCTGACCGATATGCTTTTCAAGCGCGAGCAAGTCGCTAACGTACGCGCGCAGCGACTTGAGGTTGTTTTCGCTGATCGGCGTCGTCGACCCCGAGTCGTACCGGACGGATTGTTTGCTGCTGGTCGTGTCGTTCATGGCCGCATCGTACCCCAATCGAACCGAAACCATGATGACGGTCGATGGAGCGGTTACTTGCCTGCCAGCGTCATCCGCGCCGCGTCGATCTGCGTGCGGTAACGAAGCAAGGATTGTGCGACCGTTGCGATCCCGGTGCGCGTTTCGTCCCAATTGCGCTGCTCGATCGCCTCGCGGATATACGGCATGGTCTTCACGCCGTATCCGGTGTAGAATCCCGGGGCGTAGAGCTGATGGCGATACCACGGACGGCGCGGCAATCCGGTCGGCGTCGTCAGCGCGTGTTCGGCCCCGAGCAGCACGAGATCGGTTTTCTCCGCGGAATTGGGAACAGTCGTCCCCGCAAGTGCGAGATTCAGCGCGTCGTCGTATGCCTTGGCGCTGATTTGCAGCGCCAAGGCCGCCTCATTCAGCGCGCTAAAGTCGATCGCCGGCACCTCATCGCGCTTGCTTGGCGGCACGAATTTCTGCGTCGGGTCGGCAGCGTCCATGAAGGCGCCCGAATCGATGAGGACGTTGCGTTTGACCGTTGCTTTGCGTTCGTCATCGACGAGTGTACCGACTTCACGCGCGTACTTCGCAATCGTCTCTGCCGAGGGTCCGAACACATACGGTAGCACGTCCGCATCCGCAAAGCGCAGCACGATACGTCCAGCCGTCTTGGCGAGCGTCACGCCGTAGGCGAACGTTGGGTCTTTGAACCGTGTGAACTCATCGAACGAATCGAAGATCGAATGATACGAGCCGTTGCCCGACTCTCCGCCGAACCCGAGATTCATCGATGCGACGCCGACATGCTGAACGAACGGCGTATAGTCCGAACCCGAACCCGGCGCGTCGATATGGAACGCCGTTCCCGGCTCCTCGGGTGCCGCGACGTCCGCGCCGCCCTCGTCACCTGACTGCGCGGCGGCGTAGCCATCGAGGCGCAGCTTCTGCGCGGCGAGCTGACGGCGCGCGATGTCGACGCCGCGTTCGGGATCGACGACTTCGCTTGCGATATCACCCATCATCCGCTCCAGCGAGTGCGAGCCCTGCGCGAAGAGAAAGCCGCGGCTGTTGCCGTCACTATTGACGTAGATCGCCGCGTGTTCGCGCAGTTCGCTCTCGTGAGCCTCGGCCCACGAACTCGATCCGAGCAGGCCCGGTTCTTCTCCGTCCCAGAGGCAATAGACAAGCGTGCGTTTGGGTTTCCAGCCGGTCTTCGCGAGGGCCGCGAGCGCCTTTGCTTCTTCCATCACGGTTACCGCGCCCGAGAGCGGATCGGCGGCTCCGTTGACCCAGCCGTCGTGATGGTTGCCGCGCACGATCCACTCTCCAGGACGCTCCGCACCCGCCATCTTCGCAATGACGTCGTACGCCGTAACATAGTGGAAGTCCATCGCGAGTTTCAGATGCACGCGCGCGGGTCCGACGCCGAGATGATAGGTGATCGGTAGCGCGCCACGCCACGCGGCGGGCGCAACGGGACCGCCGAGCGCGCGCAGGAAGGGCAGCGCATCGGTGTACGAAATCGGCAACACGGGAATTTTGGTGAGCGTCGGAATGTCTTTGACCGCGAGGCGCTTCGCACCGGGGACCGGCGCTTCACCGCCGGTCGACGGATCGCCCGAATACGTCGGGATATCGGCGACCGAACCGCGCTGCGCGCTCGTCGCGTTGCGATAGGTTCCGCTGGGATAGGCATCACCGCCCCAATAGCCGTCATCGCGAGGATCGGAATAGATGATGCAGCCGACCGCGCCATGTTCGGCGGCGACCTTCGGTTTGATACCGCGCCACGAACCGCCGTAGCGTGCGATGACGACCTTACCTTTGACATCGATGCCGTGCTGCGCGAGCACCTCGTAATCCGCGGGAATGCCGTAATTCACATACACGAGCGACGCGGTTACGTCGCCGCCGATCGAGTAGGCATTGTACGTTGGAAGCTGTTCGCTCGTTTGATTCGAGGTGCGGTCTTCTTTGAGCGGTTTTTCTTGCAGCGATGCAACGAACGGCGCGGGGCCTAGCAATTCGAGTTTGCGTTCTTTCGGCGTCGAAAAGAGCACCTGGAACGTCTCGAGCTTGGCATCCCAGCCCCAGCTCTTGAACTGCGCGACGAGCCACGCCGCGTTGTCCTTATCGTACGGCGAACCCAAGTGATGCGGACGCGCGGACAGACGGCGCAACCACGCTTTCAGCTCCCCGGCGTTTAAATTCGCATCGAAGGTCGTTTCCGCCGCGCGTTCGGTTGCGGCGTGCTCGCGAATGTAGCCAACGATCGGGCCCGGCGGTGCGAGCGGGGACAGGGCGAGAAGCGGCGCGACAACCGAAACGGCAGCGAGCGAACACAGCAAACGGCGCATCATACGCCGGGTTACTCCGCTTAGGCGGAAACCGCCTCGCCCGCGCGGTCGTCGATGTGGACGGCCGGGAGAACGATTGCAAACACCGTGCCGGTGGCATCGCTCGATCGCAGTTCGAGGCGCCCGCCGCTGCGTTCGACCGCGCGCTTGGCGATCGCAAGACCAAGCCCCGAACCCTCGACGTCACCGCGCGAGAGCCCACGGTAAAAGCGATCGTAAATAAACGGTTGATCGGAGGCCGCGATCCCAGGACCCCCATCGCTCACGACCACCTCGACATCGGTGCCAGCACGCTTGAGGACGATGCGGATCGGCGCACCGGGCGCGTACTTGATCGCGTTCTCGATGAGGTTGCCCACGGCTTCGTGCATCTCAAATCGATCGACCGAGACGGTCGCATCGATTTCGAAGACGAGTACGATCGGCGTCTCGAGCGCTAGCTGATGCCGGCCTTCAGCCACTTGGCGCACGAGTTCGCCGAGATTGATGCGATCGGGCGGGCGTTCGTCGACGGCATCCAGCTGCGTGAGCAGCATGAGGTTGTCGATGAGCGTGCGCATCCGATTGCTCTCGAGCGCGATGAGTTCGAATATCCGCGGCGTTCGGGCATCCTCGAGGGGAATGCGCTTTTTAAGGATGTCGATGAATCCCAGCACAACCGTGAGCGGGGTACGCAGTTCGTGCCCCGCATCGGCAACGAACTGACGCATCTGCGCTTCGGCCGCCTCTCGTTCGGCAAAGGCCGCAGCGACTTGCAGGGCCGCTCCGTTATACGCACGGGCCAGGGCAGCGAATTCGTTCTTGCCAACCGTGTCGATCGGACGCGGCGTAAAATCGCCGCGGGCAAACCGTTCGAGGGATTCCGTCACATCGATGAGCGGCCGCAGGGCTTGACTTGTGATCACGCGCCCGAGGATCCAGGCCAGAAGCGCGGCGATGAACGCAAGCGGAACGACCGCAACAAGATACGCGGTGAGGACTTGCGCGATGCGATCCGGCGTCTCGAAAATAAAGACGATTCCGCCCATGAACGGCACCCGCGCGCTTTTGACGCCGATCAAACTATCGAACGCGTAAAGCGCGCGCGCGCGGCCATCGGTCCGAGGAATCGGATGCGAATCGAGGATCCGCTTTTCATCGCGCGGCCCCGGGGGGATGATGCGCACGCGCAGTCCCGGTCGAGCAAGCCGTGAGAGCAGGATGTGGCTCGCCGAATCGAAGGATTGGTGACGGTTACGCGCGCGCGCTTCGTAGTCACGCGCGACGCGTGCACCAGAGTCTGCCGATTCGTTGGTCGCACGCGCGAAGAGGGTGAAGGCAAAGACGCTCGATGCACCCACCACGAGCACGAGCAAGAGCATCGCGACGAAGACGTACCATGCCGTCAGACGTTTCGCGAGCGACGCGAACATATCAGTCGGCGCGCAGGGCGTAACCCGCGCCCCGGACCGTGCGGATCAAACGCGGTTCGAAGCCGTTGTCGATCTTCGCCCGTAAGTACGAGACGTACGTTTCCACCGCGCCCGGCCCGACTTCGCGATCCGATCCCCACACGAGATCCAAGAGCTGGTCGCGTGTGAACACGCGTTCCGGATTCCGTACGAGTGTCACGAGTAATTGAAACTCGCGCGCCGAAAGATCGATACGCACGCTTCCGCGCTTGACTTCGCGCCGATCGAGATCGACCGAGATGTCGGCGTACGTGAGCACGTCGCGATGTTCGAGGCGCGGTCGGCGCAGCGCCGCATGCAAGCGCACGACGAGCTCGGCGACTTCGAACGGCTTCGCGAGATAATCGTCCGCGCCGCTTTCGAGGCCGCGGATCTTCGCATCGACGTCGCCTTTTGCACTGAGCATCACGATCGGCGCTTCGGTAATGCGACGCATCATCGGCAAGAGTTCGATGCCGCTGATTTGCGGCAGCATCACATCGAGGACGATCGCATCGGGGCGCCACTCTTTGACGAGCGTCAGGCCGCTCCGCCCATCGGGCGCCGACCGCACGTCGAAGCCGTCCTCACCCAAAGCGATTTCGAGTAGTTCCCTCAGGTGGCGTTCGTCATCGATGACTGCGATACGCGGAGAACTCATGTCCATTACTTCACGCTTCCTCCGCCGGTGCCTAGCGCCGGGGGCTGGGCGAAGAACAGCCCGAGACCCGGAGCGTAGCCGAAGCCCGGCTGGGCGTACGTGAAGCCTTTGGCGACCGCGTCTTCGTGTTTGAGCGCCGTGATGTAACTGCACGACGCAAACGACCGAATCGTATTGATGCGCTTTTGCACCTCGGGCGAGCGCGTGGCGCCGGGGCTCGGCTGTTGCCCGGCCGCGGGTGCCTGGCGAACGATGAGCGAGCCGCCACCCTCCCCTTCACCGCGCGGGACGCCGCCGGGCGGGGGCGCAGTGCCGCCGGGAGATTGATTGCCGAAACGACCACCGCCGCCGAGAAATTGCGGGCGCAGTTCGAGATACCAGCCGACGACTTTCGGATCGCCGTGACCCGTGACCGTAAAGTCCGCAGTCGGCGGAATCGGCTGACCCGCGCCGTACGCGGCAGCATCCGCTCGGATTGCGGCGAGCAACGACGTTGCGACCGCTTTAAATTCCGTCGTGCATTCCTCGCGCATTATCGCAAGGGTCAGCGGATCCACGCCCGCGGGGGGCGGCACGAAGCGGAAACGCCCGCGCACTTGATTGCCGCTTGCAGTACCCGCCGCGCCGGGGGGCGCATCGCTAACGGCGGCGGTGGCCGCCGAGCCAAACGCACGCGGTAACGCTCTGCTTCCGGTGTTGAACGAGAACGTGACCGTATATTGACGTGGTGTATTTGGATTTCCGGCGAGCAACAACTGACCGCCGCCGTTGAGCGTTTCCGGCTGCGCGTAGGCAAGCGTCGAGAAAGCTCCGACTTCGGTGTTGAACAGATTCGATGCAAAGAAGGTCAGACGGCCCGCGCTCAGCGGATGTGAAAGGCCGGCGTTGATCAAAACGTACGGCGCGATATGCTGGCCATTATTCGAGCCCGTATATTGCGCGTTTGCAAGAAATTCCGCATTGAGGTGCGTCGCTTGCACGTCGATCGTCAATCCGGCGTGGTGCACGGGACGTCCGGGCATTTGCGTGCCGATCACCGTTGTGGAGTAGAGCCCGTTCAGCCGCGCATCGGCCGCGGTAAGGACGGCGCTGTTCACCGAGTACGTCGGAAAGACCGACACGTTGGTCCCAAGCGCGAAGCGACCGCTGAAATCGAAGCCCTGGTACTGTCGCGTCGTGTTGCCGATCGGTTCGTTGACATAGAGCGTCGGCAGGACAGCGTTCGCACCGCAGACGAACGCGGAGTTCCAGTAGCCGTTGACAAGTTGCGTGTAGCCGCTAGGAATATATCCGGCGGGCTCGCTCGTCGCGAGAACCTGCGCGTTGATCAACTGTCCGGCTTGCGTTTGGCGATAGGAGCTAAGTGAAAACGCACCGCGGCGCACCTGGTGCGTCCACGAAAGATCATAGTTGATCGAGGATTGTTTGGCTGGCAAATCACCCGGCCCGTTCACCGTCGCGGAATCCGCGAAGCAGTTGAAGCGCGCGGAGGCGGGATCGCTCAACGTGCGCACGAGACCAGAACCCGGCTGCGAGGAACCGACCGCGATGGATGCGTTATACCCGTTGACCGCGGACGGGCGCCAGCCCGCGCTGACGCCGCCCAAAAACGATCGACCGACGCCGACCGTCGTTGCGTACGAGACGTTCTCGCCGAGCGTAACCTTGTCGTTCCACTTGATCGAATCGGCGATCTGATATTGCTGCGATGCCGTCGATGTATTCGAGGGGATCACGAACCGGTTGGTGACGATCGGCACGAACGTCGTGGTACTCGCGTAGGTGGAACCGCCGACGACGATCGTGTGACGGCCCGGCGAGATCGTTGCGCTGTAGGCAAGTCCGCGACCGAGCGTATCGAAATCCGACGCCGACGGCGAGGCGGCACCGTTAACGAATCGGTTAATGTTGTCGGAAAACTGATGTTGCGATGAAGCATACGCGGTCGCGCTCAGCGAGACTTCACCGACGAGCGTCTGGAGCGATCCGTATGTGAAACCGAATTTTCCGCGATTGGAATTTCCCGGGCCGATGCCACACGGTAAGAGCGTCACGTACTGCGTGCAGAGTGAAACCGTGTTCGTGTTGTTGTCGATCGCCGAAAATTGCAGCGTCGTGCGGTCGCCAAGCGAGTAGCGTAGTTTGACGAAATCACCGAGCGCGACGGACTCGCCCCCGTGCGCATACGTAAGGCCGCTCGAATCCTGGAACGTTTGAAAGGTCAGCTGGTTGTTGCCGCCGCGATCGGTATGCAGCGCGGCGACCCCGAGCTTCCCGACGCTACCGGTCACGCCGACTTGATAGGTGTATTTATCGAACGTTCCGTACGAGGCGTTGTAGCGCTCCTGCCACGTTTGCGTCGGTTGCAAAGTCCGGAAGTTCACGCCCCCACCGAGACCGCCGGCACTCGGCGAGAAACTCGTACTCGCGCCGGAAAAGAGGTCGGTATTAAGAGAACGCAAGTTGGTCGCGGCGCCCGGCGCTCCGAGCGGAATACCGTCGAGGGTCACCGCGGTTTGCGATTCATCTTTTCCGCGCAGCGAGATCGTCTGCGCTGCGTCGGGGTCGTTGCTATCGCTATTGACGCTGACACCCGCAATTTTGCCGAGCGCATCCGTCAGCGAATCGGAGATCTTTCGGATCGCGCTGTTCTCATCAACATCACGCGAGGTGATCCCGATGCTCGGTCGCGCGACGACCGTCCCGATCGTTTTGAGACCGGGCAAAAGCGTCGATCCGAGTTCAATTGCGACGTCGATTTCGCGATTGTTTGAGACCTGAAACTCTTCACTCCTCGCGGAAGTGAAATCACGTTTGACGACGCGGATGCGATAAATGCCGGCGGGCACGTCGGTGTACTTGACGATTCCACTCTTGGCCGTCAGGGCGCTCGCAACGGTCGGACCGACCAGCAGCACGCGCGCATCGGAGAGCGGCGAGTGACCGGCCGTGTCCCTCACGGTGATTTGAATCGTCCCGACCTCGCTTGATTGGGCCCGAGCGGGCAAGATGATTCCCGCCACAAGCAGCAAGGCAACAGCGGCAGAGAAGGCGCGCTTCCAGATCTGATCCATCAGACTACGAATACCACAGCGCCCTGAGACGAATCTTGGGCTTTCATGGCGCCTCCATCGACGCTGCAATTTCGCACGTAAGCCGGGCGGTCGTCGCGATTCGCCATGAATCATCGCAGCGTCGCACGCCTCGTCCAAGCCGAGGACGCAACCGAAGGCGCCGGCTTCCAAATCAACCGCCCGTTCCCCACCCGCGCGCTCGGCGAGATCGACCCGTTTCTTTTATTCGATGAGATGGGCCCGATGGAGATCGGTCCCGGGGAAGCCAAGGGGGCTGCGGACCATCCGCACCGCGAGACGATTTCCTACATTCTCTCGGGCGAGAGATCCACACCGATTCGCAAGGCAACGTCGGTGTGATCGGCGACGGTGACGTGCCGTGGATGACGGCGGGCTCCGGTGTGATCCACTCCGAGATACCGGGTGAAAAGATCGTGCGAGAGGGTGGGCGTATGCACGGGTTTCAAATTTGGGTCAATCTGCCCGCAAGCGACAAGATGACGGCACCGCGCTATCATGACGTCGCAGCAGCCGATATCCCGACATTCGCATCGGCGGATGGAAAAACACGCGTTCGCGTAATTGCCGGCGCCACAAACGGCGTGCGGGGCGCGGTGGAAACGCACACCCCGATTCATTATCTGCACGCAACGCTCGCGCCGGGCGCCGTGTGGATGCATGGGGTTCCCGCCACGATGAATGCGATGTCCTATGTCATCGACGGATCCGTTCGCGCCGAACGCACCGAGTGGCGCTGCGGGCAACTCTTCGTGATGAATACGCGCGAAGGACTGGACAAGCGTTCGAGGATTACAACGCGGGCCGTTTCGGCATTATTTCCTAAGCGTTACACGGGGCTGTGCGCGGCAATCGTCTCGAGAAAGAGCTCGCCAAAATCGGAGAGCTTTTTGTCACCGACTCCGCTGATCGAGCGCATCTGCGCGAGCGTACGCGGGATGTCGCGCGCCATCGCGCGCAGGACCGCGTCGGAAAAGATGACGAACGCCGGAACGTCGCGTGAATCGGCCAGCTCCTTGCGGACCGCACGCAAGCGGCGGAACAGATCGGTGTGGACCTCCGCATCGATCGCGGTCCGGCTGCCCTTCTTCGCGCGCGACTTGGCCGGACGCGCATTCGGCGCTCGCATTTGAATCGGTCCGCGTTCGACGAGCGCCGTGCGGCCCTTCGGCGTGAGGCTCACGACGTTGTAACGTGCGGCGTCTTGTTCGATGTACTGCTGACGGATGAGTTCGTCGGCGATATGGCGCCACGTCTGGCGATCGGTATCTTTCCCGATGCCGTACGTCGAGAGGCTCGCGTGACCGTAGCGATAGATTTTATCGTTGTCCTCACCGAGAATTACGTCGATCGCGTGCGTAATACCGAGCGCAAAACCCGACGCCTCGCGGATGCGATACACGCACGAGAGCAGTTTTTGCGCGTTGATCGTTGCATCGACGATCGGCCGCGGTTCGAGGCAGTTATCGCACGCGCCGCAGTTCTCATCGGTCCACGTCTCCCCGAAGTACGCGAGTAGTTCACGGCGCCGACAACCCGTCGCGTACGCATAGCGCGTCATCTGCTCGAGTTGCGCCCGCGCGACGGCCTGTTCGTCGGCATCTTCTTTCTCGAGGATGAACCGCTCGTATTTATTGACGTCGCCGTGACTGAAAAAGAGCAGGCAGTCGGCGGGCAGGCCATCGCGTCCGGCGCGCCCTGTCTCCTGATAGTAGCCTTCGATATTCTTCGGAAGATCGTAGTGGATGACGAATCGAACGTTCGACTTATCGATCCCCATGCCGAAAGCGATCGTCGCGCACATCACGCGTACGTTATCGCGCAAGAACTTCTCTTGATTGCGCGCCCGCACGCGTACGTCCAAGCCCGCGTGATATGGGAGCGCTGGAATTCCGGCGGCGCTGAGGCGTTCGGCGAGGGCATCGGCGCCCGCGCGGCTCTGCACGTATACGATCCCCGCATCGTCCGGGCGCGCTTTAAGTAGCGAGACGATCGCATCGCTCGCGCGCTGTTTGTCGGCAATCCGGTAGGTAAGGTTCGGACGGTTGAAGCTCGCGACATAGCGGCGCGGTTCGCGTAGCGCCAAGTGAGAGACGATATCGTCACGCACGCGTGAGGTCGCGGTCGCCGTGAGCGCGACGACGGGCAAATCCGGAAAGGCTCCGCGCAGTTCGGCGATGCGACGGTACTCGGGACGGAAATCGTGGCCCCATTCGCTGATGCAGTGGGCTTCGTCCACCGCGATACGCGCTAGATTCCAACGCCGTAAATCCGCGATAAAGTTCGGATTGACGAGCCGCTCGGGAGCGACGTAGAGCAACTTATACGTTCCGCGATCGAGATCGCGCGTGCGCTCGCGAATCTCGTCGTAATCGAGCGACGAGTTGAGAAAAGTCGCTGCGATGCCGGTCGTGCGCATAGCATCGACCTGATCTTTCATCAGCGCGATGAGCGGCGAGACGACCAGCGTGAGGCCTTCGGTGAGGATCGCCGGGAGCTGATAGCAGAGCGACTTCCCGCCGCCGGTCGGCAAGAGCGCGAAGACGTCGCGATCCGCGAGGACGTCGGTGACGATTTCTTCTTGTAAGGGGCGAAACGCGTCGAATCCGAACGCGCGCTTGAGCGCGTCGCGAAGGACGGCCGGCGAAGGCGTGAGGGCGGCCACGGTCTCCATCATCGCGATCCGTCTGCGACGTTCCCCCCCATCCGCCTAGTTGTCGGCTGAATCCCTTGCGGCGAATCGGTGTTATCTTACGTGTATGAGTGCCGTTATGGGTGGCCCAGCAGCCACCTCGATCGGGGTGTTGCGCGGAATTTTCGCGGACCGTTTCGCGCGCTCGTTTGCCGTACAGCTGTGGGACGGTACGCGCATCGGTCCAGGCGACGCGGCCTTCACGCTCCTCGTCAATTCGCCAAGTGCTTTACGCTCGGCATTCTTGCCGCCGATCGATCTCAATCCCGGTCGCGCGTTCGCCGCCGGTCTACTCGATATCGACGGCGACATCGTGACCGCGGTCGACACGATCGGACGGGCGCTCGGCGCACTCCCCAAAAGCGCGATCCCGGCGATTTTCGCAAACCTCCTGCGCTTGCCCAGACCCCCCTCGATGGTCGTGCCCGGCGAAGTGAAGCTTGCGGGCAAACCTCATTCGCGCGAACGCGACGCTGCGGCGATCGGCTTTCACTACGATCAGCCGCTCGCGTTCTACCAATCCTTTCTCGACCCGGCGATGGTGTATTCGTGCGCGTATTATCGCGAATCGACGATGACGCTCGCCGAGGCACAACTCGCGAAACTCGATTATATTCTCGACAAAATCCGCGTTCGTCCGGGCGAATCGCTGCTCGACATCGGCTGCGGTTGGGGGGGGCTTGTCATCCGCGCCGCCGAGCGCGGTGTTAAGGCGGTCGGCGTGACCTTAAGCCGCAGCCAGTACGAAGAAGCCAGCCGCGTGATTCACGATCGCGGTCTCGCCGACCGTGCGCGCGTCGAGCTGCTCGACTATCGCGACCTGCGCGGCCGGACGTACGACAAGATCGTAAGCGTCGGCATGTTCGAACACGTCGGCCGCAAGAACCTCAAACATTACTTCCGCGCGGCCTACGAAGCCTTGCGGCCGGGCGGCCTCTTTCTCAATCACGGAATCGCAGAGCAGAGCGACGGCCGCACCGGCGGCAAAGTCACCGGATTCATGGACCGCTACGTCTTCCCTGACGGAGAAGTCGTCGCGATCGGCGATGGGCTTGCCATCGCGGAGCGCGCGGGATTTGAAGTTCGCGACGTTGAGAATTTACGCGAGCACTACGCGCGAACCGCGCGTGATTGGATCGCGAACTTGGAGCACAACAGAGCGAACGCGATCGCCGCGACGAGCGAGGCGACGTACCGGATTTGGCGCTTGTACCTGGCGGGATCGAGTCAGGGGTTCTCGATCGGCCGGATGGGCCTCTTCCAGTCGCTCTTAGCGCGGCCGCTAACGGAGGGTCAAATCGATGACCTTCCGGCAACGCGCGACGATCTGTATGCGCGCTAGAAGCTACTCGTGCATGTCCACGAGCATCATGAATGTCGATGCGACGGCTTTGCACTCGTCGGTCGCCGTTTTGTAGCTCGTCGCGCGAGCGGCCTTCATTGCGGCAGCGTCGAGATTCGATCCGGCCGACTTCACGACGGACGTCTTGACGACTTTGCCCTTTTCGTCAAGCTCGACTTTGATCATCGCGGTGCCTTCTTGATGCATCTGCTTGGCAAGATCCGGGATGTCAACGGCTGCGCGTTCGATGATTGCGGCGGGGGTCGGAGGGCAGCTGGCGGCCATGGGATCGAGTCCTTTCAGGCGTTAGACACCGGCCAGAACGGCCGGCAGGTGGGTGTGTTCGGGGGTATCGCTCGTGCGGAATCCGTCAACGAGCGCGAGCAGGTTCGAGGCGCTGGATTCAACGTCGCGCGTCGCGCCGTTGACGTTGCTTGCACTCTCGGCGTTCGCACGGGCAACCGTGTGTATGAGATCCATGGCGCTGGTCGCTTCCTGCACGGCGGCGAGCTGTTCGTGAACGGCTTCGCTAACGCGCTCTTGCACGTGGCGCATCGTGTCGATGGAAACGCGCATCTTCTCCGTTCCGGCTTGTTGACGCACGAGCGTCTCCGAGGCTTGACCGGCGGCGGCACTCATGCGGCTGGCGGCGTCGGCGACGGCGCGGGTCGAGTCGGCTTGTTCGCGCGCGGCGCGCGAAATATGGTCGATCAGGTCGCTCGACTGGGCGATGGCTTCGGTCGAACGGTGAATCGCTTCAATCGCCTCGTCGGCGGCTCGCAGGGTCTCGATGGATTTATCGGCAGCGCCCGTTGCCTCCGACACGGTCACATCGGTGCGCTTGCGCACTTCGGTGACCAGGCCACTGATCTCGCGGGTCGAGCGGGCCGACATTTCGGCAAGCTTCCGGATTTCATCGGCGACGACGGCGAAGCCGCGGCCGTTCTCACCGGCGCGGGCCGCTTCGATTGCGGCGTTGAGCGCGAGCAGATTCGTTTGATCGGCGATCGAGTCGATCGTCTCGACGATGCCGCCGATTTGCTGGCCGACCTCACCGAGGAGCGCGACGGATTTGCTGACCGAACCGAGCACTTCGGCGACGCCGCGTGAGGCCTCGGCAAGACGCGTGACGGCCTGCACGCCTTGCAGACTGTTTTCGTTTGCGACGCGGCCGCTCTTCGCGGCTTCGCCGGCGGCGCGGGCGACTTCGCTGACGGATTGATCGATCTCTTGAAACGCGACGACAGTGCCTTCGACGTCGACGGAGAGACGCGCAACACTCTGTGAGACGGTTGCGAGCGCACCGACGAGTTCCGTCGTCATGGACCCGGCATGGGCGACGGCGGAATCGAGATCGCGCTGCCCGTCCGCGACGCGGTTGACGCTGTTGGAGATTTGACCGACAGAAACGATCGCGCTATCGATCGCACGGTTCTGTTCGCCCAAGCCCGAGTCGAGTCCGCGATACGAGATGACGAGACGTTCGGCGGCCGTGCCGAGCGTTTTCGACGAGCGGCGCGTGTCATCGACTATGCGCTGCAGGTTGGAGACGAACGCGTTGAATCCGGCGGCAAGCTCGCCGATGCTGTCGTGCGTAGCCACATCGATGCGCGCGCTCAAGTCGGCGTCGCCTTCGGCGAGTTCGTGCAGGCGTTTGGCAACCGCCAGAATAGGCTTGTTCACGAAGCTAATCGTAATGAAGACGATGATGAGTGCGGCGATGGCCGAGCCGATGGTAATCGCGCCGGTCGTCAACGCGGCGATCTTCGCCGTCGAGAGCACGGCTGCTTGCGCGGTCGTAATCTTATCTTCTTCGGCTTTACCGACGGCCGTGAGCGCCGCGGCGAGTTGTGCGTAGAATGAATTTTCGTTCGAGACGATCTTCGAGATTGCGCCTTTATCGTTTTTCTTGGCCGCTTCTTCCATCTTCTTTGCGCTGTCGCGAAATTGCTCGACCGAGGTCAAGACCGTTTCCCACTGCGTGCGCAGCGATTTGTCGGTCGTGGTCTTCAGGAGTGAGTCTGAGGCGGTGTCGAAGCGCGCAAACGCTTCTTTCGTCGTGGCGAGTTCGAGCGGGTCGTTGCTCGAGGCGTATGCGATCTGCGCTGCGCGGATCTCGACGACGGCCTGAGAAGCGCGCGAGGCCGACTGGTACACCGGAAATGCGTTTTTCGAAATATCGTTCAAAGCGTTTTGGGTGATCGTCGACTGATACAGCGACGTCCCGGCGATCGCGAGAATCAAAACGATCAGCGAGCCAAGGCCGAGACCCAGTCGCGCATTGAGCGACTGGAAATTGAGTTGAAAACGCATCTAATCGTTGGCCCTCATAATAAACTGCAGGTCAGGTGCAGCCACTATAATCCATCGACCAAGCGACCGTAAAAATTTAGTTAACAACACACTTTTACGGAATTTCGCGAACTGTTGCATGCCTTGCGGCGTCCTTCCGCAGCAGAACCGCGCGAAAAGCGTGCGTGAAAAAGAGGAAGGGCGGCGAAATCGGCTCGCACCTTCTTTCTAGAAAATGGTTCGCGGCGGCGATTGTGTACTTGGGCACGACGTGATCTCTCTTGCGATCCTCATCATCGCGCTGGTACAAGCCGCCTTTGCGGCCGCGGTGCTCGCACGGATGGCGCGCACCGCCCGCGGCATCGCGCTCGATCCGGCGCGGAGCCTCATCGAACCGGGCGCGCTCGCGATCATCGTCCCGGTGCTGGATGAAGAAGATCGACTTGCGCGATGTCTCGACGGCCTGATCGCCCACGGACCCACGGTGCGCGAAATCCTCGTCGTCGACGGCGGTTCGCGGGACGGGACACGCGCGCTCATCGCCTCATATTCGGCCCGCGATCCTCGCGTGAAGCTGATCGCAGCCGATCCGATCCCACCGGGGTGGAACGGCAAAGCGTGGGGCCTCGAGTGCGGCTTGCGAGGAAGCGACCCCGCCAGCACGTGGATTCTCACGGTCGATGCCGACATCGCGCCGCGCCCCGGCCTTGCCGAGGCGCTGATCGGGCACGCCCGGTTCACCGGGGTACCGGCGCTAAGCATCGCGACGCGTCAGGAACTCGGGGATCTCGGCGAGGGGCTACTGCACCCGGCGATGCTCACGACGCTCGTCTACCGCTACGGTCTCCCCGGCTACGCCTTCACGGATCCGGACCGCGTGCAAGCAAATGGCCAGTGCTTCCTCGCCCGACGCGACGTGCTGCTCGCAACCGATGCCTTTGCCATCGCCAAGGCATCGCGCTGCGAGGACGTCACGACCGCCCGCGCCCTCGCGCGCGCGGGCCACGCGGTAGGCTTCTATGAAGCGGGGGATTTGGTGGTCGTGCGCATGCACGCCAACTGGCGAGAAACCTGGGTCAACTGGCCACGATCGCTGACGCTCCGCGATCAATTTACGCGGCGTCAAAGCCTCCGTGGGCTGTTCGAGATCGTGTTCGTTCAGGCGCTCCCGCTGCCGCTTTGGATTACGCTTGCATTCGCACATCTCGGCGGCTGGGAAGCTCAAACGCTCGCCGCGGTGAACATGGTGCTGATCGCGATGCGGTTCGGAACGCTCGCCGGGACCGTCAGGGCCTACGAACACCCGCCCTGGACGTACTGGCTCTCACCGCTCGTCGATCTTCCCGTGACCCTCACCCTCATCGCAAGCGCCCTTCGCCGCACGCAGACGTGGCGTGGCCGCACCCTCGTATCTGAAGGACGAACTTCGTGAAAATTGCCTGGTCCTTCGTTGGATTGCACGCACTGGCGCTGACCCTCGGCCTCTTCGGAATGCTGGTCGCGATTCCGCATCCGCAGCTGTGGTCGCACAATCCGGGCGATATTGCGTTCTTCTCCTTTGCGATGAACAAGACGGGCGGCACGGGCCTCGTGCTCGGAACGCTCGCGATGCTGGCGTTTGGGATCGCGCAGTTGGGCTGGCGTCGCACGACGCTCTTCTTCCTCGCCTCCGTGCTGATCTCGGCAACCGCTGAGCTAACTGGAACCAAGACCGGCTGGCCCTTCGGCGGCTACGAATACACAGATTTTCTCGGGTATAAATTGCTCGGGCGCGTGCCCTACAGCATCCCGCTTTCGTGGTTCTACATGGGCTTCGCGTCGTTTCTGCTCGCGGACACGATCGCTGCCGTGCGTGGTTGGAAGAACCGCACGTTCGGTGCCATCGTGCTAGGCGCGTGGTTGCTCATGGCGTGGGACCTGGTCCTCGACCCCTCGATGGCAGCGCCCCAGCTGCAATACATCCACTTCTGGATTTGGAAAGAGACGGGTCCGTACTTTGGAATGCCGCTCCGTAACCTCGTTGGCTGGTTTGGGACCGGGATCGTGTTCATCGCCGTTGGCCGGCTACTCTGGGGTCGTGCCCGCGCACCCGTTGCGCCGGCGCTCCCCTTTGCCGTGTACGCGATCAACGTGGTGTGGTCGATGATCCTGAGCGTGAGTGCAGGCATGTGGCCGACGGCCCTTGCGGCGATTCTCTTCAGCCTCATCCCCGCGGCCCTCGCGCTCGTGCCCGCGCGCGAAGAGCGCCAACCGTTGCGCATCGCCGAGGCCTGATCGCGGCTACCTATCCGCCCTGGGGAATGCTCGGCCCGCGCGCAATCTCGCTCTGGGGGATGCGCACGCAGGTCGAACAGACGCGCGTCGAGGGGCTCGAGCACGTCCCCACGAGCGGCCCGCTCATTCTCGTCGGAAGGCATTACCATCATCTGCTCGACGGCTCCATGCTCGTCACGAGCGTCGGTCGGCCGCTCCATATCGTGGTCGGTCTCGACTGGGCCGGCCCCTCGCGCCCGACCGTCGAGTGGGCGTGCCGGTCCGCCGAATACCCGATCGTGCTGCGTGCGGGCAACGTCGAGACCGGCGAGCAATTGCGCTATCTTCGCGCCGCGTTTCGCGAAACGACGCGACTCCTCGTCGACGGCCGCGCGCTCGTCGTCTTTCCCGAAGGGTATCCGACGATCGATCCGGCGTTTACACCCAAACAAACCGACGATGAATTCTTGCCGTTCGCAAGCGGCTTTCTGCGCATGGCGCAACTCGCCGAGCGCGCCGGCTCCGGCCCCGTCGCTCTCGTCCCCGTCGGATTTTCATATGCACGCAGCGGGAAGAAATGGTCGATCGTGATGCGCTTCGGACCCGCGCTCACGCGCGCCCAGATTCCCGGCGGCGACGTCGGCGCGGCAGCGATGCAAACACTCGTGCGCGAGCTCTCACATGCCTAAGCCCCTGGCAAACGTGATCGCCTTTCTGATCGCGATCGTCGGCTTTGCGGTAGCGGTGTGGATCGTCATCCCCGCTCCGACGCTCCCGACGTTCGCAGCCGCCGTCACGGCGCCGGAAGCGGCACCGTTTCTGATCCTCTATAACCTCATCGGTCTTGCAATCGTCTTGCGTGTTTCGCGCGGCCTCGCACGCGAAATGACGACGACGTTGCTCGCGCTCAGTCTCGGGCTGAGCATCATCCCCTTCGTGCTGCTCGGTCAGGCGATCGCATCCGCCAACGCCGAACTCGCACGCGCAACCGAACACGGCACGATTGCGACCTCCCAGCGCGTGAGCTACAATCCGATTCAATCGTTCTTCCCGCCGAACAACTCGACGATCGTACGCACGCGCGTGAACGATGCCGTCGTCGATCCGAAAACGAAGACGACGCTTCCGATGGATGTCTATCACGCGCCGCAAACCGGCATTCGCCCCACAGTCATTGTGATTTACGGCGGCGCATGGATCTTCGGCGAACTTTTGCAAACCGAAGCCCTCGATCGATCGCTTGCGGCGAGCGGCTACACCGTCATCGCGGTCGACTACCGTCACGCGCCGCAGTTCCGCTTTCCAACCCAGCTCGGCGACGTATTCGGCGCAATGCGCTTCATCCGCGCGAACGCCGCACGATTGAATGTCGATCTCAATCGCGTTGCGATTCTCGGTCGCTCGGCGGGCGGGGAACTCGCGCTCGTCACGGGCTACCATCCGGGGCCGATCGCCTTTCGCGCCGTCGTCGGGTATTATTCGCCGACCGATTTAACGCGCGGCTGGAACGAACAACCAAAGCCCGATCCGGCGGGTGTGCGTCGCATTCTGTCCGCGTACATGGGCGCGGGACCGAATCTCTTGCCCGGCTCGTATCGCGCCGCATCGCCGAGCAGCTACGTCGGTCCGCATTTGCCGCCGACCTTGCTTATCGGCGGCGACCGCGACGAACTCGTGAAGATCGACTTCCAACGCACGATGGCGGCCAACTTACGCGCGGCGGGCGATACCGTCGCCTCGATCGAGATTCCGTGGAGTAATCACGCCTTCGATTCGCTTCCAATGGGCCTCGGTGGGCAGATCGCGCTCGGCGCGGTTCGCCGGTTTCTCGCCGCGTACTTATAGATACCGTCTTTTACGAACCCCGGAAGACAGCCGTCTTGCCATCCGGCATGACGCCAAACGAAAACACCAGTGTCGCTTTGGCGAATACCACGCGATAGTGATAGATCGTCAATCCGGCGGTGCGTTGCTCGTTAACGTAGGCGATGCTGGCAATGGCCCCGAGAGCGCCGAGTTGCGAAGCAGCCGTTGCCAGCGCCGTATCCGTCAGCGCTGCATTTGCGGCGTCGGCAAACTGCTTTCGATCGATGTGCCCGGCAAGTAAACTCTCGAGAATCGTTCGAAATCGTCCTGTGACGGCGGGATCCTCCGGAACAACGACTTCGGGTGGGGAAAGCCCGGGGTAGAGCGTCCTGATTACGTTCAGACTCGCACGCGAGGTCGCAAAATCGAATGCGTTCGCGAGAACGACCATCGCGAACCCATCGCCTTGAATGATTTCGTCGTCCGCGACAAAACCGGGAACGCCGCCGTGGTGACCGACGACACGTTCTCCAAGACTGTCGATGATCATAAATCCCAGGCCCCATTTGCCGCCAAACGCGGGCGCGTCAACCGGGTCGGTCTGTGCGAGGGCAAACGACTTCGCCGATACCAGCTTTCCGGTCATGAGCGCAAGATCGAAGCGCGCGATGTCCCTAGCAGTCGAGACGATATCGCCGTCGGCATAAAACCACGATCGATCGTATGCATAGGCGTCCGCACCCTGAGTGCCGCTCATAAAGCCGGTGGCGACCGGTACGACGCCAACCGGGTCACCGAATGTGGTCTCGGTCATGCCCGCAACCGACAAGATTGCTTGTTGTTCGTACGCAGCGAGGGAGCGCCCGAAAACGTGCTCGATGATTTGCCCGAGCACGACGTATCCCGAATTGCTGTAAGAGAAACGTGTGCCGGGCGGCGCCAGGAGTGGTTTGGCAGCGACGATGGCAAGAATTCTCTCCGGTGTCGTCGGCGTCTTGTTGGCGCCCGCTTTAAACGAATCGTCGCCGTAATTATACAGGCCCGACGTATGGTTCAAAAGTTGGCGCACCGTGATCTGATCGGCGTAGGGCGCGCTCGGAAGATACGTACTAACGTGGTCCTCGAGTTTGATGCGACCATGTTCGACGAGTTGCAACACGGATACGGCCGTCATCATCTTCGTAAGCGAAGCGATTGGAAAACGTGTGTGATCCTTTGCCGTCCCGTACGACCGCACGTAGGCGATCGCGCCGTTTTGTACGATCGCGACAGCAAGCGCTGACGCTTTGCCGGCATCCGTACCGACCAGCGGCTTGAGGCTCTCATCGAGTTGTCGCGCGACCGGAGCGCTGATCGGAATCGCCGTGGGTACTGGCGCTACGCTTGGCACGGGCGACGATACGGCAGCAAGAACGACGGCAAGGAAACACACCACGGACCCTGCGTTTGCGCTTTTCGCGGTTTTTACATGGCCGCGATTCGCTTCGACTACGCCGAATTCGGGCATGAGGTCTATCGACTACTCACGCTGATTTCTTTGGAGTATTGCACACATGATCCGCGATCTTGCACTTCTTGCCGCTCGTCTTGCCATCGGCGGCGGCATCGCCGCACACGGAGCGCAAAAGGCGTTCGGTTCTTTTGAGGGTCCGGGGCCAGCCGGCGCCGCAGGCCTGATGGACAGCCTCGGATTTCGCCCCGGTCCGACGTTCGCGACGGCCGCATCGTCAACCGAAATCGCCGCAGGGGCACTCATCGCACTCGGCCTCGGCGGCCCGATCGGTCCGGCGCTTCTCGGCTCGACGATGATCGTTGCGGGAAGCTCGGTCCATTGGAAAAACGGCTTCTTCGCACAAAAGAATGGTATCGAACTGAGCACCCTCTACGCTGCTGCTGGACTCGCTTTCGCCGGCGGCGGCTACGGCGCGCTGTCGCTCGATGCTGCGCTCGACATCGACGCGCTGCGCTCGCAGACATTCACGGGTCTTGCGTTGAGCGCGGGTATCCTCGGTGCAATCGCGATGCTGGCCGCGCGGACCGCCGATGCGGCACCGCCCGATCCCGCACACGCCCAACGCGATCCCGCTGTCGCATAGCTGTCGAAACCGCGCCACGAAAGAAAAGCGGCGTCCCTCGTAAGGAGCGCCGCTTTTCTTGTCTCGTCAGTCGCGTCAGCGACTAGCGGGATGTACCGTTATGAGCTGCGCGACTGGAAGCAATCGCGGCAGTAAACGGGCTTGTCGCCGCGGGGTTGGAACGGGACTTGGGCGACTTGGCCGCACTGGCTGCAGGTCGCCGAGAACATCTCGCGCGCACGTCCGCCGCCGGCACCACCGCCATAGCCGCCACCAGCGCCGCCGCCGCCACCGGAGGCATAACCGCCACCGCCGCCGCCGCCGCCGCCGCCCGAACCGCGCTGCGCTTTACGCGCCGCACGACAATCGGGGCAACGATTGGGCTTGTTGGTGAAGCCCTTCGATGCGAAAAATTCTTGCTCTCCAGCACTAAACGTGAACTGGGCGTTGCAGTCAACGCACGAGAGTGTTTCATCAGTATACAAGGTTCAAAACTCCAGGTTTATTCGATGGCGTCAATATATTCAACTAGATGGGACCTGGGTCTGAAGCCTTGACTTGCATGAACCGCGCGGACCGTCCGTTTTTGAGGAGAGGCCCCGACGCCGACAGCTGCTCCTACGCGCATCGTAACACACCAACAACCGGAATGGTTCTCTTTTTGGGACAAAATTGTCGGAAACGTCGCATTTAGCGCTTGCTTCTCGGCCATCCACGGATGCTTGACGAGCGACTCGGGTCCGCGTTGCAAGGATTTTTGCAGGGGCAACATCCGGCTCACGACATGGAAATCCGAAACGGCGAGATTGTCATCGTGTCGCCCTCTTCTTCGAAAAAGGCTCGACCGCCGGCCTCTACGTCGATCTCGGCACACAACGCATCGAAGGAAATGCAACACCGTATCGCTCGCCAGGCCTCCTAAGATAGTAAGCCGTATTTGTGTTGCAATCGTTCTATTCAAGGAGTGTAAAAACACGTGCTGTCTCGTAAGAATTTCGTAGCCGCCGCATCCTGCGTACTGTGCAGCCTTCCCGGCCTTGCCGGTACGGCCTCGGCCCAATCGCCCGCTTCCATCGGTGGCGTCACCCGCAAAATCCTCATGCGCATGGACGGTCCGGCCGTCGGCTACGAAACGGTGCTCGTCGAAGCCGTTCTCGACGCAGGTGTCGTCATCGGTCGTCATACGCATCCGGGTGTGGAATCGGCCTATCTCCTCGACGGCGGCTTCGAGTTGTCGATCGACGGTCAGCCAGCGCGCGTGCTCAAGCCGGGCGACGGCTACCAGATTGCGGCCGGCGCCGTCCACGGTGGTGGCAAAGCCGTTGCTGAGAAGTCGAAAATAATCGTCACCTATGTGGTTGAAAAGGGCAAGCCGCTCTCGACGCCCGTGTAGTTGCAAGAGCCTCCTTGCGACTCCAGTTCAGCGAGTCGCAAGGAGGCTTCGTTGCCCTCGACCAGCCCGTAGGCCGTCCCCGCGTTGGTCGCGAGAAGCTCCAAGAGTTTCACCTCGTCCGGGTCGATCGACGTCCCGTTCGTATGCGCACCGAACACGACAAAGCCGCGAATTTCGCGCCGAAAATCTAAGGGAAGCGCGAGCACGGTTGTCTGGGCTCCGGTCGGCACATCCGTCCGGTTCCACCGGACGTCTTCCAGTCGCAAGAGTTGTCGTTTGCTGCCAAGCATGAGCGCGAGCAGATCGTCTCGCGGGATCGAGCGGGCGTGGCCATCGCCCCAACCGACCGCGACTGCACGCGTGTAGACACCGCGCGCCGGCTCGAGATGAAAGACCGCGGCGCTTGCAAGACCGAGCGTTTCCGCCGCGTCGGCGACGAGCATGTCGTCCACCGCGCGCTCGGATGTCGCGTACAGCATCGCTCCCGCGACGAGACGGAGTCGCTTGTCTGCGGCAAGTCGCTTGCGAAAGAGCACGCGCTCGACGAGCGTTCCGAGCAGCTTATGAAACCGGGCGATGAAGATGCCGGTGACCAGGCTGATGCCGAGCGAAACAGCAGGCGCAAGTGCGATCTCATGCAGCGCCCATCGCGCCATTTCATCCGCCACCTGCACGATGAGCAGAACGACGAGGGTCGTCGCGCCGTAACCGATGGTACGATTTGCGATGAAGCTGAGGTCGATCAAGCGATGGCGCTTGAGGGCATAGGCAAGGCTGAGCGGCAAGATGACGGTCAGCAGTTGCAGTGCGTTCGAGACGACGGTGTTGTTGAGGAAGGCGACGCTCGACGCTGCGAATGCGATGACGGCGAAGGACATACCGAGGATGCCCCACTTCAGCCGCTCGCGGCCTTCCGGGTCGGCCTGCAGATATGTCCACACGAGCACGACGATCGCAAGCGGTATAGGAATATTGCCGGCGACCGTTGCGAAATAGGTCGATTCGGCATACAGCGGCGACCCGGCGATACCGCCGTTCACCAGCAGCATGAGGTAGTACGCCGAAAATCCCACGGCCGTAGCGATCGTCGCAGCGACGCTTGCGCGATAGAAATACCGGCGCCGTCCCGTTACCGTATCGTACGGAAAACGCAGAACGAATGGGAGAATCGGAAATGCCGCCGTGCTCGCGATGAGCGCCAGAACGACGCCGACCAACGCGTCGCGAATGCCAGCGGGCAAGAAACCGTATGCGAAGATCACTTGATTCGCGCTGATCGTCCCGGCAGCGTATAAGAGAAACCACCACGACATCGCGCCCGGCCTCAGAGCGCACATGCCGCCTGCGACGATCAGCGCCGTCGCGGTCGCAAGAAACGCGCCCAGTTGGAAAAGCGCGTCGGAAAGCGACGTTGCATCGGCGGCGACGGAGACGATGTGCACCGTCCGCTCGCGACCGCCGCGGTTCACGCCCAGATCGAGCGCTACGCCGGGCGCGAGGTCTCCTGCGACAGCCGCGAACCCACGTGCCCAATCGTGTGCGCTCGGTCGAAGGACGTCGCCAACCTGTAAACCGGCGCGCGCCGCGGGCCCACCGCGTTCCACACCGACGATCTCATCGTGTGCACCAAACGCGCATCCCAACGTCCCGTGCGCAGAAAATCCGCCCCATGCCGTCGGTACATAAAAAAGCAATAGGATGACTGCCGCGACGACGCCGACTGCCCGGGATAGCGGATTCACGTTCGCGCGGGGCTGAACATCATTGGGCTTCGTGATAGCAGGACCCCCGGCATCATTCATTTCGGCCGCTACGTCTTCGAAAGACTGACACGGTACTGCGCGTTTTCGGATGACTTCTAGAAGAAGCCTGGCCCTTGCTTGCGACGCGTGAGGTCCGGTGACAGGCTCCGAGACTTACAACTCTCGGGCAATTTTTCGCGGGCGACCCCCTTTCGCGCCGTTCACACGAGCCGCAAGAGTTTTGGCTTGCGAGGTCGCTTTCCCGGCGCGACGCGCGGAGGCTCGAAGGGTCACGATCCCGAGATACGGCAACATTTCGGCGACCGAAAAATCGATATCGAGTTTGGGCCACACAATCGTGGCGCCCCGATCCTCGACCGTAACCTCGAGCACGCCATCGCCTGCAGCGCGGACTCTCGCTGAGGTAAAGCTCTTGATGCGAGCGAGCGGAAACGCAACGCGAATTCCACCGAAGAGAGCGACCGTCAACACAAGCGTTCTCGCTTCACGCGAAACCGTCGCGCCCTTCGCTCGAAGATCGTTCATCCGTGATACCTCTCCCACATTTCAAGCAGCACTGACCGATAGTCGTCGACGATGCGCAGCGCTCGTCGTTCTTACGATGTCGTCATCCGACCAGAAGTCCGGTCGTGACCACGGTTGCCGCGAAGGTAGACTCCAATTTCCGCGCCATCACGGAAGACATGAACGTGAGCGGCGCATGATCGTCCGTGTACACCCGAATGGTGAAGCCATCGACAACGATACGCGGCACAGCCACAATCTGACCCAACCGGTCGGGTTTTTCAAGATGTGGCCCGTAATGAGCAGTCCTGGGAAGAAAAAAAAGAAGGCCTCGCATCTAGAGCGAGGTCTTCTTTTTTGCCCGATTGCGGGTTGTTACAAGTCTTCGGGGTTGATGCCCTTGGGCTTGTACTGCGTTTTCGGCGGCGGCGCTGCGACGGCGACGTCGGATTCGTAGTCGCCTTCGTAGTGCACCGTGTTCTCTTGCAGACGCTGGCGTTCGTACGGACCCATGATCTTCGAACTCATCTCTTGTCCGCCCGGAGCGATCACGTCGGCGTACACCGGCTCGTTTTCGCCGTTGCCGTTGCCGTACGTTCCATCGAGTAGGAACGCGTTGCGCGGGCGGCCTTCGTCATCAAGATCCTGGCCTTCCGGTTGGATCGTGAGGTTGCGGTAACGCGACATCCCCGTACCCGCCGGGATGAGCTTGCCGATGATGACGTTTTCTTTGAGACCGAGCAGCGGATCGTGCTTGCCTTTAATAGCGGCGTCGGTGAGGACGCGCGTCGTCTCTTGGAAGCTGGCTGCGGAGAGAAACGATTCCGTTGCGAGCGAGGCTTTCGTAACACCGAGGAGCACGGATCCGCCCTCGGACTTCTTCTTGCCCTCGGCCGACATCCGTTCGTTCTCTTCTGCGAACACCGATGACTCGACGAGTTGACCCGGCAGCATGCGCGTGTCGCCGCCGTCCGTGATCTTGACTTTGCGCATCATCGAGCGAACGATCGTCTCGATGTGCTTGTCGTTGATGTCCACGCCCTGCGAACGATAGACTTTCTGGACTTCCTGAACGAGGTAGTTCTGGAGAGCCGTCTCGCCTTTAATGCGCAGGACGTCGTGCGGATTGAGCGAGCCGTCCATGAGCTGATCGCCCGCGGTGACTTGCTGCCCTTCGACAACGCTAAGATGCGTGTTGAGCGGGACTTCGTGTTCGACTTCGTCGCCCTTATCGGTCGTGACGATGATGATACGCTTGGTCTTTTCATCCGTCATGCGAACCGTCCCGGTGACCTCGACGATCTTCGCGACACCTTTGGGGTTACGCGCTTCGAAGATTTCTTCGACGCGCGGGAGACCCGTGATGATGTCTTCCTGGGCGACGCCGCCCGTGTGGAAGGTTCGCAGCGTGAGCTGCGTACCGGGTTCTCCGATCGACTGTGCGGCGATGATGCCGACCGCCTCACCGATGTCCACGCTCTTGCCGGTGGCAAGGTTGCGGCCATAGCACATCGAGCAGACGCCGTGCTTCGCTTGGCACGTGAGCACCGAACGAATGCGGACTTCTTTGATGCCCGCAGCGATGATCGCCTTGGCTTTTTCTTCGTCGATCTCTTCGTCGCGAGCGACGATCTTGGTACGCGGTTTTTCCGGATCTTTAATGTCGTGCGATGCGCGACGTCCGATGATACGGTCCGTGAGCGGTTCGATCGTTTCTTTGCCGACTTGGATATCCATGACGGTGATGCCGTTGGGCGTTCCGCAATCGTCTTCACGGATGATGACATCTTGCGCCACGTCCACCAGACGCCGCGTGAGGTAACCCGAGTCAGCCGTGCGGAGCGCCGTATCGGCCAGACCCTTACGCGCACCGTGCGTCGAGATGAAGTACTCGAGGACCGTCAGGCCTTCTTTCAGCGACGCCTTGACGGGGATTTCGAGAATGCGGCCCGAGGGATCGGACATGAGTCCACGCATACCGCCGAGCTGTTTGACCTGAGCGATCGAACCACGCGCGCCGGATGTTGCCATCATGAACACGGGGTTGAGCGGGTTTTGCGCCGCTTGCATCGCTTGGGTTACGGCTTCGGATGACTTCGACCAGACTTCGATCGTCTTGTTGTAGCGTTCGTCATCCGAGATGAAGCCTTGATCGAAGAGCGTGTGCAGCTCGTCGACTTCGTTCTGCGCGTTTTCGAGCAGGTCGTACTTTTCTTGCGGCACGATGATGTCGCTGATCGAGACCGTCGTACCGGACTGCGTTGCAAACTTGAAACCCAACACTTTGATTGCATCGAGGAACTCGGCCGTCGGCGCGTTGCCGTACTTGCGGTAGCATTCCGTGATGAGTTTCTTGAGCGCGTTCTTATCGATCGTCTGATTGACGTAGGGGTGGTTCCACTCCGCGGGGATTGCGCTATTGAGCGTCACGCGGCCGACCGTCGTGCGCAGGCGCTGGCCCAAGTGGCGCACGGTAATCCACTGCTGGAGACCGATTGCCTTTTGGTCGAAGGCCATCATGGCTTCGGGGAAGCTGCCGAAGGTCGGGAGCAGTTCGTTCCCGTGCTCGTCTTTTTTGATTTCGAGCGTATCGTACGCGTAGTCATCGGCGAGAATGCCCTTTGCGGGGCCCCGGTATTCATCGCGCTGGAACGTGAGGTAGTACAGCCCGAGGACCATGTCCTGAGTCGGGATCGACACCGGGTTACCGAACGAGGGCTGCAAGATGTTGTTCGAAGAGAGCATCAGGATGCGCGCTTCGGCTTGGGCGCCGGCGGAGAGCGGAAGATGGACGGCCATTTGGTCGCCGTCGAAGTCCGCGTTGTATGGCGTGCAGACGAGCGGATGCAGATGGATCGCTTTGCCTTCAACGAGCACCGGCTCGAAGGCCTGAATGCCCAGACGATGGAGCGTGGGTGCGCGGTTGAGCAGCACCGGATGCTCGCGAATCACTTCATCGAGTACGTCCCAGACTTCCGGACGGACACGTTCGACCATGCGTTTGGCCGACTTGATATTGTGGGCTTGCCCGCGGTCGACCAGCTTCTTCATCACGAAAGGTTTGAAGAGCTCGAGCGCCATCTCTTTGGGGAGGCCGCACTGGTGCAGCTTGAGGTTTGGGCCGACCACGATGACCGAACGGCCCGAGTAGTCGACGCGCTTGCCCAGAAGATTCTGCCGGAAGCGACCCTGTTTGCCTTTGAGAATATCTGAGAGCGACTTGAGCGGGCGGTTGTTCGGGCCCGTCACCGGACGCCCGCGACGGCCGTTGTCGATGAGCGCGTCGACTGCTTCCTGCAGCATCCGCTTCTCGTTCTTGATGATGATCTCAGGGGCGCTCAATTCGAGCAACCGCTTCAGACGGTTGTTGCGGTTGATGACACGGCGATAGAGATCGTTAAGATCGGATGTGGCAAAGCGGCCGCCGTCGAGCTGCACCATCGGGCGCAGTTCGGGGGCAATCACCGGCACGGCCGAGAGAATCATCCACTCCGGCTTGTTGCCCGAGGAGAGGAAGGCTTCGACGACTTCGAGGCGCTTGATCGCCTTGATCCTCTTCTGACCGGTCGTCTCTTTGAATTCCTTACGGAGCTCTTCTTGGAGCTTACGCAGGTTCAGGTCGCGTAGAAGTTCGCGGATGGCTTCGGCACCCATGCCGGCCTTGAATGCGTTGCCCCACTTCTCGCGAGCTTCACGGTACTTGAGTTCCGTGAGCACTTCGCGTTTGGTGAGCGACGTGCTGCCCTGATCGATGACGATATAGGCGGCAAAGTAGATGACCTTCTCGAGCTGCCGCGGCGACATGTCGAGGAGGATGCCGATGCGGCTGGGTACGCCTTTGAAATACCAGATGTGGCTGACGGGGGTCGCCAGTTCGATGTGGCCCATGCGCTCGCGGCGCACTTTGGCGCGCGTGATCTCGACGCCGCAGCGGTCGCAGATCATGCCTTTGAAGCGGATGCGCTTGTACTTGCCGCAATGGCATTCCCAGTCTTTAGTAGGGCCGAAGATCTTCTCGCAGAACAAACCGTCGCGTTCGGGCTTGAGCGTGCGATAATTAATGGTTTCCGGCTTTTTGACTTCGCCGAAGGACCAGGCGCGGATCTGCTCCGGGCTCGCCAGGCCGATGCGCATGGCATCAAAGTTATTAACGTCGAGAAGATTCACGCTGAATTTTGCCCCTAACTCGGACTACGGCCCTCAGAAACGAAGATAGCAAAGCTGGAGCAAGGGCGCTGCCGTTCTCCAAAACTTTGCTTTATCGACCGAGGGGCATAGGAGCCTATTTTATCAGAGGGCGCAAGGCCCGTCAAGCATTTCCCAGCTTCTTCCTGCCCCGGCCCCGCGGTCGATTCGGCGGCTAGTCCTTCGGTGCGGCGGCCTCGATGCGGCGCATTCGGTCGGTGCCGAGGCGCCGGTCGGCGGCGGCGGCGTTCTCTCCGAGCCGGCCCACGCGCTTGGCCCCCCGGGCATCGGGTGCAGATACTAACCTTGGGCGAGCACCACGGCCAGGGCGCTATGCGACGCGAGGCCGTGATTTCGGTCTCGATTTTGCTAAGCTATCGCACATTCGCGTCGACGAACGTATCAAGCGCCGTCCGAAACAACGCCGGCTGATCGAGCATTAGGAAGTGTCGCGCGGGTACAATCGTCCGCACTGTGAGGCGCGAGACGCCCGCGAAAAGAGCGCGATAGCTCGTGGCGATCGGATCCGCCGTTGCGACGTCGGGCGATGGGGCGAGCACCAGCACCGGTGCCGCGATCGCTTTGAGCGCGGGACCGAGATCGTCGGTCATCATGTCTGCCGCGGCGCCGGCGAATGCAGCCCGATCGCTGCGAATCGTATGCGAAAAAACGAGGTCGGTGTTCGTGTCGCCCGTGACGAGTGCGGCGACGCTCTGCCGCGCGAAGTCGCGATATTGTTCCTCGCGCGCGGACATCATCTGCGCGACGAAGCCGCGAGCGAAATCTTGGCGATTCGCATCGGTTTGACCCGGTTGACGCGCCGGAAAGAGCGGCAGCGCATCGATCGCGACGACGGCGCCGACGTTCGCCGGCATCGTCTCCGCGAGCGCGAGGGCGATATGTCCGCCGAGGCTATGACCGATCAATACCGGCCTCACGAGATGCTCTCGGGCGATGAGGTCGGCGATGCTCTGCGTATCGTGCGCGAGATACGGAGCGCTCGCGCCGCCGTTTCCGTCGAAGCCGTCGAACGCGATGCGATATACGGTGTAGCGCTGCGCGAGTTCATCGGCAACGCCGTCGAAGACGAAGGGACCGCACCCAAGCCCCGGGATGAGGATTACGGCTTTGGCGCCATTGCCGGTCTTCGTGACCGTTGCGGAATCGAGGTGGAAGGTCGATGCGGCGCCGGCAGGCGCACTGAAACTGACGATCGCCGCGACGATCGCCGAAATCACGAGACGGTTCATAGACTACTCCTCTTCGTAAATGAAGATGGCTTCGATCGGTTGTTGGAAGAGACGCGCGATTTTATAGGCGAGCGGCAAACTTGGATCGTACTTTTCGATCTCGAGTGCGTTCACAGTTTGGCGGCTCACGCCGAGTCGCTCCGCGAGTTCCGCTTGCGACCACTTGCGCTCGGCGCGCAAGACACGCAGACGATTTGTCATCGATAGCGGTACCAGGCGAGCGCAGTGCCAGCGCCCCATGTTCCGCCGAGCACAGGCCATACCCAGAACCACGAGAGTTCCGGTGCGCCCACGAAGCGCTGCAAAAAGCCGTAGCCGAACGTGAGGACGGCCGTTGAGCCGAATGCAAACATCAAACTTTCGGCCATGACCTTCTGCTGGAATTCGTCGAAGGTCCGATACCGCCGAATGCACAGGTTCACGATGCCGAAGCCGCCGACCATTGGCAGCAACGCCAGAATGGAACGGGCCGGAACGCCGGTGATTCGGTCGCCATCGAGTAGGGTGATCGCGAGGATGAGGAAGAGTGCGTACACGGAGAGCCAGGCCCAAAGTTCGAGTTGATAACGACGGTTCGTCATGCGCACAATGTAAAGGAAAGTACGCTTTATGTCAAGTGTCATTGTCATATTCACTCTACGTGAACCGGTTGCCGCCGCCGAACAGGCCGCCCTCGTGGTTGACGCCAAGCGCGGCCCTCGTGCGAGTGAGAAGCATCGCAACGTTGCACGGATGCATTGCAGAATAGCCATGCGCCGGATGGGCGCGCTTCTCGCAGCGCTTGCACTTGCGAGTTGTACGTCGACTGCGATAACGACCCGGCAAGACACGGTTCTGCACATCGCGCAGAGCGCCGAGCCGGGGTCGCTCGATCCGCTCTTGCTCACCGGTGCGCCGGCCGAAGAAATCGGCAGCCTGCTGTATTCGTATTTGTTGCGTGTCGACGATCGCGGCACGCTCGTCCCCGATCTTGCGCTGCGCGTTCCGTCGATTGCGAACGGCGGTATCTCCGCCGATGGAATGACGATCGTGTATCGGTTGCGCTCGGGTGTGCGGTGGCACGACGGCGCGCCCTTTTCCGCAGCGGATGTGATCGCCACGTATCGCGCCGTGATGGATCCGCGCAATCCGGTTCCGACGCGGCTCGGATTCGATCGCATCCGTCGTATCGATGCTCCCAGCCCGCTGACGGTTCGCGTGCGACTCAGCGCACCGTTCGCGCCATTTCTGACGTATTTTTTCGAGACGGAAAACTATCCGATTCTGGCGGCGCACGTCCTTGCGAAGACACCGGTTCTCGCAGCCTCGGCGCTCGACCGGATGCCGATCGGAACCGGCCCCTACCGACTAGCGAGTTGGAGACGCGGTGAGGTCCTCGAACTGCGCGCGAACGCGGGGTATTACGGGGGTGAGCCGCACATCCAGCGGCTCGACGTTCACTTTATCGCAAGCGCTCAAACGATCGTCGCGCAGTTGCGCACCGGCGAAATCGATGCGGCCTTCGCAACCGACCCTCACGCGACCGATCTGCTCCGCGCGAACCCCGTGTTGCGAATCGTCGAGACGCCGATTTACGGCTTTGAAGCGCTTAGCTTTCAAACGACCGATCCGGCGTTGCAGGATGCGACCGTGCGTCGCGCACTCGCGGCCGTGTTCGATTTCTCGCGCGCCGCACAGCACATCTCGCGCGGCTCGCTCACAACGACCGCTGCGGCGCGCGGCCTCTTCACGTGGGCCTATCGGGCGCAGCCTCAGCGATCCGTCGACCGCGTCGCGCTGCCACCGCATCTCTCTCTTGCGATCGATGCGAGTCGCCCGGCCGACCGCGAGGTCGCGGTTCTGCTGCAAGACGATGCGCGACGTGCGGGTATCAGTCTTGCGATCGTTCCGTACGCGCCGCAACTCTTCTACGCGCCCGCAAGCGAGCACGGCCCACTCGAGGGCGGCCGCTATCAGCTCGCGCTGCACGCGGTTCTCACGGGTGAAGATCCCGAAACCAGTTGGCTCCTGGGGTGCGCGCAACGGCCTCCGGCGGGCTTCAACGTTTCGCGCTACTGTCGCCCCGCCGTCGACGCGGCCCTAGCCAATGCACTCGACACTTTCGATCGAGTCCGGCGCGCGCGCGCGACTACGGCCTCGTGCAGGCGGCTGTCGCTCGTGACGTGCCCTTCATCGCCGCTTGGCAGACGCGCGAAATCGACGCCTTTCCCCGCGCGATGACGGGTTTTTCACCCTCTCCTGAGACGCCTTTTTACCGCGTCGAGCGCTGGCGGTTCGCCCGGGAGGTTCGCTAGAAAAAAATTTACATTCCGCCGGTAACCTGCTCAAGTATCCAACTGTCAGGCCGATGTTCTCCAGAGACCGAACTTCCGTCACCCGTTTTGACGTGAGAGGATTTCCTAATTTTCCACGTGGATGTCGTCATCGATTACCGGGCCCTCGCCGAGTCGCTTCCGTTGGGCGTGCATATTTTACGCCTCGATGGCGAATGTGAGTACGTCAACAAGTGGTTTTCGAAATACACCGGGTGCTCGCCCGATGACGCGCGTGGTGCGGGCTGGCTTGCCGCCGTGCACCCGAGCGACCGCCAGCGGCTCGAAGAGCAGCGCGACTTCGGCATCGCCGCCCGCGCGGCGTATCACTGCGAATACCGGCTCCGCTCGCGCGACGGCACCTTTCGCTGGTTCCGCTCGTCTGCGGAACCGTTCGTTGATGAGGCCGGGAAACTGACGCATTGGGTCGGCACGCTACTGGACATCCACGACCAGTTCCTCGCCTCCCTCGACCACGACCGCATCCTCGATGTCTTGCCGACGATCGTTTGGGCAGCTAACCCGGCTGGCGAGATCGACTACATGAATTCGGAATGGACTACGATCACGGGTTTGCCGGGTGAGGGCGCCCGCGGGACCGGCTGGTTCGATAGCCTTCATCCCGACGACCGAGGTCGAGCGATGACAGCTTGGCGCCGGTCGATCGAAACTGGCGAACCATGCGATATCGAACTTCGATTCCGGACGCGCGGCGCGGCGTACCGCTGGCTCGTCGTCCGCGCGCGCGCCGTTTTGGATGAGAACGCCGCGATCAAACGCTGGCACGGCGTGGCCATTGATATCAATGACCGGCACCGGCTCGAGACGGCGCTCATCGAGAGCGAACGGCGGTTCCGGGAACTCGCCGATGCGCTCCCGCATCTGGTCTGGACGACGTCGGCCGATGGCAAACTCGATTTTCTCAACCGGCGCTTCACCGAGATCACCGGCATCGACCGCCGGATGGCGCTCGCAACGGGCTGGGTCGACATCATCCATCCGGATGACCGCGAGGCGAGTCAACGTCAATTGCACGCGATGCTCGCACGCGGCGAAGCGGGCGAACGCGAACACCGTATCCGCACGCACGACGGCTCGTACCGCTGGATGCTCGCACACACAATGCCGATCCGCGACACGAGTTCGGCGATCGTCGGCTGGCTATCCACGGCAACGGATATCGAAGCGCAAAAACGCAGCCAACGTTCGCTGCGGTTTCTCGCGCGGCTCTCCGGACTGCTCGGCGAATCACTCGCACTCGACTTGACGCTACGCGGTCTCACGGCCACTGCATCGGAGGAATTCGCGTCGCGCTGCACGGTCGGATTGATTCGACCCGATGGAATCGTTGTGGTCAACACCGTGGCACAAGACGGAGAGGTCATCACCAACGACAGCGCCGGCTTCATCCCGCTCCCGCGCGCGAAGAGCCCGATCACCCGCGTCGTCGAATCGCAGGCACCGCTCTTAATCGACACGACGCTCGATATCGATCATGCCGACCGCGGCATCTCGGCAAAGTATTTCCACGACATAGGCATGCGTTACGTCCTGGTCGTGCCGCTCATCACCGGCAAGCGCGTCATCGGCGGAATCTGTTTTGCACGTCGCGCAGCCGAAGGTCCATTTGATAACGATGACTTGACCCTGGCTTGCAATGTTGCGGAACGCGCCGCGACCGCAATCGATAACGCCCGCGTGCACGAGGCACTCGAACGCACGGAGCGCGCGACGCGCATTTACGGCCGTTTCTCCGCCGAACTCTCGCGTTCGATCGAAACGGTCGCGACGCTCAAACGGCTGGCAGAACTCGCGATCGAAGAGGTCGGCGAGACATCGTCGGTGGGTCTTCTGCGGCCCGACGGGCAGATCGCCATCCGTGCAAGCGCTTTACGATCCAATCCGCGCGTCGACGTCGATGCGGTTCGGTTCCTGCGTCTCTTGCCAAAGACCAGCGCCATGGCGCGTGTCGCGACGAGCGGCAAACCCTTACTGCAGAGATCAATTACTGAAGATGATTTGTGCGCGACCGCGGGCGACGATGCGCAACTCGATGCATTGGTGCATGCGCTTGGCCTAAAGAGCGCGCTCGTCGTGCCGCTCATCGCTCACGGCGAGTGTCTGGGCGCGATGACGTTTTGTCGCGTGACATCGGACACGCCGTACGACGAGCGCGACCTCGCGCTCGCGCAGCAATTGGCCGAACGTGCGGCGATCGCGATCAGTAACGCGCAGCAATACGAACGCATAAGCAACATCGCAACGGTCCTGCAGACCGCGTCCATGCCGGCGACTCTCCCGCAAATTGCGAACTGCCGCTTTAGCGCGATCTATCGTCCCGCCAAACGCGAAGCGATGATCGGCGGCGACTGGTACGACGTCTTCGCCCTCGGCGACGGACGCGTGGGGATCACGATCGGCGACGTGCTCGGTTCCGGACTCGACGCGGCGGTCACGATGGCAAAACTGCGTCAGGCGATGCAGTCATGCGCCGTGCTCGAACCCGATCCGATCACGATGCTCGATGCCGCCGATGCGACGCTGCGCTTGCACGATTCAAACGGCCTTGCGACGGCGCTCGCCGCGATCTACGATCCGCGCACGCGGCGCCTGCGTTTCGCCTCGGCCGGCCATCCGTTGCCGGTGCTGCGTTCTGGGAAAAACGTCGGCACCTTCGATGCCGTGACGTTGCCGCCGCTGGGCGTGCGCGACCTTGCGGTCGGCGAGATTTGCACGACGTGGCTCAACGTCGGCGACACGATCGTTTTCTACACCGACGGTCTGGTGGAATCGACGCACGACATCATAGAGGGAACGGCCCGCGTATTCGAAACGCTTGGCAAAAACGCGCCACTCGGCACACCGCAAGACGCTCACCTAATCGCCGATTCCGTACTCCCGGACGGCGCGCGCGACGACGTCGCGATCGTGACGTTAACGGTCGTCTAGCGCTGGCGGAAGGTTAGGTTGATCCGTTCCTCGTGCACGAGCGGATTTTTTGCGATGCGATGCTGCCAGTTGCGCTGCGTCTCGCCGCGCATGATGATGAGGTCGCCGTGTTCCAGGTCGACCGAGATCTTTCGCGGGCGGAGGCCGCTCGCGACGCGCGGACGCAGGTCGAATGTGCGGGTCGCACCTAAGGTGAGCGAGGCGATGTGCAGGCGCGAATCGACATCGCCCTCGTCGTCATTGTGCCATGCTACGCTGTCGTTACCGTTGCGGTAGCGATTGATGAATACGTAGTCGAACTTCTGGCCCGCGCGCGCCTCTACGAGATCTTTGACGCGAAGCAGCAGTGGTGTCCAGGATTGCGCGGTTCCCGCGCCGCGCGACGCGGTCTCACGCGGAACCAGGACGCGCTTGCCGTACATCATTCGCGAATCGGCGCTCCAGGTCGTCTCGCCGCGTAGCTCTGCACCGAGTGCGAACCCAAGCGCACGGTCGAGGAAGCCCGGATAAAAGACGACGTCGCCTCGTTCGCGGACGAGCGCGATCTCTGCCGGACGCGCATCGAAGAGGGCGACTTGCTGGGCGAGCATCGTACGTACGTTCGATCGCCGAAAGGGTGTCCCTCCACGGAGTCGGTTCTTACCCCTGCGAAGGAAGAGCGATGCGATTTGTTCTTGCTCTCGCCCTGTTTCTCGCGCTGACGTGCACTTCGGCCCCGGTCTCCGCCCAATCGGCGGCCGAGACCCTCGTCGTCGACGCCACCGCCGTCGCGCACGGGATCGTCCGCGCCAAACTGTCGATCCCCGTGTCTCCCGGGCCGTTGACACTCGTCTATCCGCGCTGGATCCCAGGCGAACATGGGCCGAACGGCCCTATCAACGAACTTGCCGCGCTCCGCATCTCCGCCGGCGGCACGCCGCTAACGTGGCGCCGCGATACGATCGATCAATATGCATTCCACTTGGTCGTACCGCCCGGCACGCTACGTCTTGATGTATCCCTCGATTATCTACTCTCCGGTTCGAGCGCGCCCGGGGGCAAAGAACGTACGACGTCCGGCACGATGGCCATGCTCAATTGGTACGCGGTGGTGCTCTCGCCGCAAGGCGGCACCAACGCTGGCGTGCGTCTGATTCCGAGCATCGTGCTGCCGCCGTCGTGGGACTATGCGACGGCGCTGATGACGCGAGCGAAGACCGGCAATCGTGTCGACTTCTCGGAAGTTTCACTCGAAACACTAGCCGACTCGCCGCTCCTCACCGGCGCGCACATGCGCAAAATTACGCTCGCGACGAACGGCGGAACGAACGAACTCGATCTTGCCGGTGAGTCCGATGCAGCGCTCGCCGCCACGCCCGAGACGATCGATAAATACAAAAATCTTGTCGCCGAAACGGACGCCCTCTTCGGCGCGCGACACTGGCGCAACTATCACTTCTTGCTGACGCTCAGCGATGCAATTGATTTCCAAGGGATCGAACATCACGAGTCAAGCGACAATCGGGCAGCGGAAAATTACCTGACGGACGGCGAAGCGCTGCATTATAGTGCCGATCTTCTACCGCACGAATTCACACACAGTTGGAACGGCAAATACCGTCGACCCGCCGATCTTGCCGTTCCGAATTTTCAAGATCCCGAGCAGACCGATCTGCTGTGGGTCTACGAGGGCCTGACGCAGTATCTCGGCGATGTCTTCACTCACCGCGCGGGCTTACGCGCCACGGCGGAATATCCCGAAGCGCTCGCGCGTATCGTCGAACAACTCGAAACGCAGACCGGCCGCCAGACCCGGCCGCTACTCGATACGGCAGTCTCCGCGCCGTTTCTCTACCTTGCCGCCAAGGCGTTCTCGCACGAGCGCCGCGACGTTGCCTTTTATAGTGAGGGTGAGTTAATCTGGCTCGAAGCCGATACGATTATCCGCCAGCAATCGAATGGTGCAAAATCGCTCGATGATTTCTGCAAGGCCTTCTACGGAGCGCCCGCGAGCGCGCCAATGGTCAAACCCTACACGCGCGCGGACGTGATCGCAACGCTGACCGCCGTGGTCCCGTACGACTGGGCGACGTTCTTCACCGAGCGCATCGATACGATCGCGCCGAAACCGCCGCTTGGCGGGATCGAGCGCGCCGGCTGGCACGTCACGTACAACGACATCCCCGGACGGCTCGACCGCGAAGGCGAGCGATTCGATAAGTCGATCGATTCCAGCGAATCGATCGGGCTTCAAATCAAGACCGAAACTGGCGACATTGTCGACGTCATCGACGGCAGTGCCGCCGCCCGCGCCGGACTCTCGCCGTTCATGAAGATCCTCGCCGTTGCGGGTCGCCGCTTCTCAGCCGACGGCTACCATGCCGCCCTCAAGGCGGCCGTCACGAGTAAGGCACCGCTCGCGTTCGTCGTCGACAATTTCGGCTCCGTGAGCACGATCGACGTCGACTACCACAGCGGCGAGCGCTACGCGCATCTCGAACGCACGCCGGGTAAACCCGACTTGCTCGCCGAGATCGCGAAAGCTCACCGCTAAAGGGCTAACACCGCCTGGGCGAAGGTTTGCGGACGCGTGAGGCCGGCGCCGTGTCCGACGCCGGGAGCGATCATGACGCGCGCTCCAGGCGTCGCTCGCGCGAACGCACGTTCGCCGAAACGGATTGGGTAATCGAACGCGCCGTTGACATAGATCGTCGGAACGACGATCTTCCGCGCAAACGTGATGAAGTCGCGTGCGATGAGTGCGCGTAGCGTTACGCCACGCATCGCGACGGCGAAGCCGCGCGACACGATCGCTTCCGCATCCGCTCCCGCGTCAAGACGTGCGGTGAGTCGCGCAAACGATCGCTCCAGCCAATCTTCGATCCGCGCCGCACCGACGAGCGAGGCAAACGCATCTCCCGCAAGGTCGCTGAAATATGACAGCGCACCAGCTCCGCCATCGAGTGGATACGTGCAGCCACCCGCGATGACGCCCGCAATGCGCGTCCCGGCACGTGCGGCAGCGGCGATTGCAAGATAGCCGCCGAGCGAATCGCCGACCAAAATCGGCGGTGACGAGCACGCGGAAATCCACGTGTCGATATCAGCGAGCGCAGCGTCATACGTAAAAGGCTCGCCACGTCGCAGGCCGTGGCCGGCCAAATCCGGCATCGCAACAGAAAAACGCAGCCCCAGCCGGCGAGCCAGCGGGAGCCACGTCGCACCGTTCGCCACCGCGCCGTGCAGCGCGATGACCGGTCTTACTTGGTCGTGAATGGTCCCGAAGCGTTCACCACGTACGCATCGACCTGCGGCAGCAGTTTATCTTGCAGCGCACGCCGGAACTTCACGCGCTCCGTTGCCTTCGCGACTTCTTTGTACGCTTCGGGTGGAACGTTCTTCTTCGTGTAGCTTTCGATTTCTTCGACCGGCGCGGCATTCCAGAACACGTTTTCAAAACCCGTAAAGCTCAAAATCTTCTCGAACGTCGAGCGTGTCTTGAACAACTCGGCATTGTGCGCTTTGAAGAACGCCCACGCAAGTTGCTGATGGCCGTCGGCGACCTCACCGAGCATACGGATACGGAACTGCGAGATCTGGGGTGGGATCTCGTCGGTCAGTGAGAGGTCCAGCGCCTTCTGTGCGAGCGCGTCGTTTTTCACGGCCGCAAGCGCGCCAAGATACCGTTGCTTTTCCTCGGTCGATGTTGCTTTCTGCGCTAGTGCGTGGAGCTGATCCCACGTCGCTGCATCGGCGTTTGCGCCGACAATTCCCAGAAGCATGCCTTGATCGTCCGGCGAGACGCTGCTCGGATTTTGCTGGAACGCACCAAACCGCTGCTTCGATTCCGCCAGAATCCCGGCATCGTCCGCGCCGCCGAGCATTCCGACGACCATACGACGCAATTGCTGCGTCGGCACGGAATCGCCCGACTTTGCTTCCCAACCAAGTTTGTCGTAGAGCGGACGGTAGACGCTGCGCACGTACGCATCGAAGGCCTTCGAAGCCGGTTTGCCGCGCTCGAAATCCACAAGCGTGCCGAGCGATCCGGAGATTTGCTGCCACTCGACGAGGTTGAGATCGGGACCGAGCGACTTGACGAGGCTCAGATAAGCGGCTGAGGGCTGCCGTCCCGATTGTACGAGCGCCCACGAATCGCCGAGCATTTCGATGCGATCGTTGACTTCGAGTGAGGCGAAGTGCTCCTGCATGAAAGCAGTAAGGTCCGGACTGTATTGCACGCGGTAATAGCCGACGTTGCCGGAGTTCACGACGAAGGGCTCCTCGCATGCGCCGCCGCTCGCGACGGTGCTGGACTTATCCATGAGCGTGTAGATTGAGGCAGCATTCGATGCGGTCTTCACGCCGACGGGAATGGCCCAAAGGTCGCTTTTGAGGTTGGGATCGTTACCGCTGAGCAAGAAGCGTGACTGCACGAGTGCAAGCGAACGGCGCCCCGACGCGCAGGTCGCGGTGACGCTTACAACAGGGAAGCCGGGTTGCTCGGTCCATCCGGCGGCAATCTGCACGACGGGCTTATGCGACGCAGCGGCAAGCGAGTTCCAGAGGTCCGCCGTCGTCGTGTTGCTGTACTTGTGCGTCTGCATGTACTCGCGGATCCCCGCGCGGAACGGTGCCTCGCCGAGATACGTCTCGAGCATGCGCAGGAAGGACTGGCCTTTGAGATACGTGATGTCGTCGAACGACGCCGCAGCTTCGGCTTCGTTGGTGATCGGTTGTTGGATCGGATGGGTCGTCAGGCGTGCGTCGTCACCCATCGCCGCTTCTTTTTCGCCGTTTGCTTCTTGCCAGACGTTCCAGTCGGGGTTGAAGTGGTCGGTCGCCTTCGTGCCCATCCACGACGCGAAGCCTTCGTTGAGCCAAATGTTGTCCCACCACGCCGTCGTGACGAGATCGCCGAACCATTGGTGCGCCATCTCGTGCGCGATGACGGCGAACACGCCCTGCTTGGCACCGCTCGTCGACGTCTTCGGATCGAACAGGAGCGCACGTTCGTTGAACGTGATGCCGCCCCAATTTTCCATCGCGCCGCCAAAGCCGCCCGGAATCGCGATCAAATCGAGTTTCGGTAAGGGAAATTTGATGCCGAAATAGTCGTCGTAGTACGCGAGTATTTTCTCGGCCGATTCCAACGCATAGCGACCGGTCTCTTCACGGCCTTTGGGCGTTACGACGCGAATCTTCACGCCGTCCGCGGTGCCTTCGATCGCGCCGAAGTCACCGGCGGAGAGCACGACAAGATATGACGACATTTTGGGTGTGCGCGCGAAGCGCACCGTCTTCAAGTCGTTTGGGGCGAGTTTTTCGCTCACGATCGGTGTGTTCGAGACGGCCATCCAGGCTTTGGGGACAGCAGCTTCGAGTTGGTAGGTCGCACGGAACGCGGGCTCGTCCCAACTCGGGAACATGCGGCGCGCGTCGGTCGATTCGAACTGCGTCGAGATCATCACATGCTCGCCCGACGCGTCGCGATATGGCTGGTAGAATAGGCCTTCGGGCGAAGGCGGCATCGTGCCCGTGTACGCAAATTTCAGCGCGTGACTGCCGACGCTCAAGGGTTTGGCGAAGGTCAGCGTCGTGACTTGTTCTTTGTTGTCCGTTGCGATCTTCGCGGCAGCCACACCGTCGGCACTTGCCGAGGAGACCGTCATGTCGAGCGTGTTGACGAGGACGCGCTTCGTCGACTTGCGCACGTTAACGCGCACGGTCTCGCTGCCGGAAAACGCGTGTTTCGCAACGTCGGTGACGAGGTGGATCTCGTAGGCCGTGGGCACGACGGTCTTCGGCAGTTTGCCGGGCGTCCCATCAAACGAAAACGGCTTCTCAGCGGCAGCCGGTGCCACAAGCATCATGGCGAGCGCTGCGCCGGCAAAAAATCGACCCGCTGGAAAACGCATGCGACCTCAGTTGGAGATAAAGTAGATCGGTTAAGTACGACAGACCGGCGCACTTTGCTTCGTGCCGAGAAAAACAAAAAGGCTGCGCCCCTGGTCAGAGGGCGCAACACTGCGGGGGAAAGTCGTCGCGGTTACGCAGTGTAGGCTTGTTGAAATTCGCGCGAGGGGCGGCCGCCGTTCTCGACCATAACGACGATCTCCGGATCCCACTGTGACCCGGCGCCCGCCTTGAAGGTCTCGATCGCCTTCCGGGGCGCTGCGAATCGTTCAAAAGCACGCGCTCGGGCGTGGCGATCTTGCCAACATCGTGTAGCACCGCTGCCGAGACGATGTCATCTGCTCGCGCTACAGGCAGATCCATAGCCTGTTCCTCGCCGCACTCGCACCCTAAAACGGGAAAAGGCTTCTCCACACGACCGCGGCGCCCCATTCGTGCGGCGAGTTCTCGAGGCGGCGCGCCCCTAAAAGCGCCGCGTCACGATCAGGCTCAAACGCCGACCCTCGAGCGCATACGCGTCCGTAGATGCCGGTTCGTCCAGCGTGTTATACCGGGTGCCCAGTCCCAGCCGTGTAAAGCGGTCGGAGTAGACATTGAGAAGGTTGGTGCCGTAGAGACCGAGATCGATTGCCGAGGGGAGATGCCACGTCAGACCGGCCTGCAGAGTGGTATACGCCGGCCGGTTGAGACCGTTGTAAGAATCTTCGTAACGCAAAGCCGCGCGATAGCCGATCCGCACGGACGACGAATCTTCGATTGCAATCTGCCCCTCGTGGAGCGGCGAGCCGCGCAGCTGTTGATTGAGGACAACCGTGCCGTTTTGGAAGAGCGGCGAAATACTCGTGGTGTAATTGCTATTCACGCTATACGCGGCAGTAATGAGCGCGAGACCGATCATCCGATCCGCGTGTGCCTCAAGGCCTTGATAGACCGCTCCGCCCGCATTGATCGGGTAGCTCAGGCAGTCGGGACTCGTGGCGGCTGACGCCGAACCGGCGCAACTCGCGGCGGCGTAGCGCCGCTGCGAGGGCGTACGCAAATTCGTCCGATACAGATCGATCCCCAAGCGCGTCGGATGCACGGCCTCGATGACGTGCTCGAATCCAAGCTCGAATTCCGTCGCGTGATCGGCTTTGAGATTGCGATTGCCGATATTCACCGCGCCACTGGCGTCGGGTGCGGGAAGACGGGCGGGAACGTAGAGTTCGGGTAATTGTGGTGATTGAAACGTCGATCCAACCGAGAAGCGCAGAGCGTTCCGCAGCGACGGTGTCCAGACCATGCCGAATCGCGGATCGAAACTCGTTCCAAAACTTGAAAAATCGCTATAATACGCGGCAACCGTCGCGTGCAGCCGCGAGCTGGGATCGTAGGCGGCGCGCACGACGCCCGAACGTTGCGTCTGAAACAGACGGTCGGGGTTGGACGACACTGACAGTTGTCGGTCGGCGGCGAGCCCGTGAAGCAGGGATGTTTGATCGACCTGCAAGCCACCCGCGGCGATTTGCTGTGTCTCGAGTTGCTCGGTGCGAACGTTGAGCTTGAGCGAAACGACGGCTTTTGAGAACACGCGATCGATTTGGAGCGAGTCCTCGCCGAGCCGATCGACGTTATCGGACAGATACGAAGACGATCCGGCGGCGCGTCCGACCACGGACTGCGTGGAGAGTGATGTGAAATGGCGGAACAGCAGAATAGAATGCGCAGCTTCGCCATCGCGGCTCAGCGGCGTCTGCACGTCGAAGCCGTAGCCCGCATTGTGACCTTGCATCGCCGACCCGGCGAAACTGTTATACCTCAAATCCGGACCACCGACCGCAGTCAAGGCGGCGGAGAGATCGCGGTACGTGCTTTGATCGCGGAACGTGAAAGCGAAGAACCCGTCGGCATTGCCGAAGGTGTAGCGCAACTTCGCCAAGGCGTCGTTGCCGACGATCGTGCTGCCGATGCGCGAGGTTATTCCGGTCTCGGAGATGAGCGTCTGATCGTGCACCTCGCCTTGGCTCGTCGTGCGGTGCAGCGAAAACGCATAGCCCAGACGTTGCTTCGTTCCAGTCGCCTGCAGCGTTTGGCCGATCGATCCGAACGATTCGGTCGTCAGCCGGAGGAGGCCATGCGCTTTTGCGGTCGGCTCCAAGGTTCGCACGTTGATGGCCCCGCCGATCGTGTTCGGGCCGACGAGCGACGAGGGAGCGATCCCGTAGACGAGTTGTACGCTTGCGAGTTCGGCTGGATCGAGCAGCGACACATCGAACGAACCGCTCCCGCCGCTGTTGAGGGCGTGGCCGTCGACATCGACTAGCGTCTCCGTCGGGTCAGAACCGCGCAGCGCGACGGCAACGGGCGCCGCTGTGTTGCCGGTACGGACGATCGTCGCCGAACGGGCATCGTGCTCGAGCATCTCCCCAACGCTCGTTTCACCACGCGCGGCGGCGGCACTAGCGCTCAGCGTCTGTGTCGCAACAGGTGCGTTCGAAGCGACGTGTACGCTCGAGGTCCCGACTCGGCCGATCGTCACAAGTGACGTCGACGAGCGCCCGAGCGTCAGCGAGACGAACGATTCGCGCGACCCGATTGTAATCGACTGCACGGGCGACGGATTGTCCGGCGATTCCACGTGAATCGAATACGAGCCCGGCGCTAATCCGACGAACGCAAACGAGCCGGTCGAATCCGTGCGCGTCGTACGTTCGAGGTTGCCGGTAAGCGTGACGACGGCTCCATCGACAACGACGCCAAGCGCATCGCGGACCGTCCCGCGCACGCTCGTTGCAGGCGGGGTTACCTGCCCGTCGGCACGCGCCGGTCCGGTAAACGATAAAAAGAGAGCGGCGGCGCAAAGCGCGCGCGTTCCAGACGACAACACGGGATCCTCACGGACGAAAATAAACGAAAAAGCTCGGAAACTACCGTGCGTGAAACGGGGGACCGCGCTGCCCGTCAGAGCGAGCGAAAACGAAGGTGCGGCGGGAAAACACACCGCTGCGAGGGATGCCGTAATACACTGTCTGCGGGCGGATCGGCAGAGCGCCTATAAATCGCACCAGCGCGACGAGCAGCGAGTCGGCACGCGCGAGCCACGCGCAGCATTCGCGCACGATCGCTGCGACGCCAACCGCACATACGGCGACGGAACTCAGGCCGAGCGAGAACGAGCCGCCGATGAGATCGCGCAGATTCTCGGGCCAGCCTCCGGCCGCCACGGTATCGGCTGCTTCCATTCCGACGAGCAACACACTCGTCGCGACTGCGACCGAGAGCACGAACTGCACCCGCGAGGCGGGGACGAGCGCGCGAAGTTGCGCGCGAACGGCAAGGCGCGAGAGCGTCGAACGACGCACGTTCGCGATGAGGAATCGACCGAGCCCGCAAGCGACCAGCGCTAACGCCATCACGACGACGACCGCGCGTGAGTCGTGCGCGACCCCATCGTAGGCGTCGTTCGTCAAGAACACATCGCCGAGCAGATCGATCGCGAGGTGCGCGAAGACGGCGGCGATTGCAGCACAGATGGTCACGAGCAGTGCTAGCGTGATACGACGCAGGCCTGGAGTGGGCACGAGCGAAGCTTGCGCCCCGCACGCGCGCGTCCCCTGGGGACCTGAGGAAACTTTAACCTAAGGTTTGTGCATCAATTCGCGGACCGCGGCATCGAGTTGTCGGTCGCCGCCGGTTTCACCGAGCACGCGGTCCACTCTCACATCGACCGGGCGCGGATGGCGCTCCATCGTCAACCCGTCGAGCGTCGTCACCCGATAGGCCGGCAACCGCAGTGTCGAGCCGTCGATCAGTTGCGTCGCGGAGGTGAAGATAATCCAACCCGCCGTCGACGTTCCCACGATCTTGCCGAGGTGCGAGCGGCGGTAGCCTTCGCTCAAGTTCTCGGCATCGGAGAGCGAGTGTTCGTTGGTCACGAGCACGGTCGGCAAATCGAGCGTACGCTGTCCGAGCGATGGCCGCTCCGGTCCCGTCTTGTTCAATCGCGATGCGAAATTGATGTAGTCACGACGATTGAACACGTCGATCACATATGGATCGACGAATCCCCCGGTATTGTTGCGCACGTCGATCACGACGCCCGTTTTCGTTTGGTTGTCGGTGTCGAGGTCGACGTAGAGTTGCTCGAGCGAGCCCGACGACATATCTTCCAAGTGCACGTATCCCAGTCGCCCGCCGCTGGCTTTTGCAACGTACGCGCGGCGACCATCGACCCACGCGCGATATCGCAACTGCTTGACGGCACCGTGGTTTGCAGGTTGGACGGCGATGTCGTGTTTGGTCGCGCGGTCGCCATGCGAGGCGATCGTAAGAACGGTGCGTTTGCCGACGTGATTGGCGATCAGTTCCTCAAGATTGGTGTGTTCGTCGATCGCCGTACCGTCGACCGCAAGCAACTCATCGCCCACGTTGATGCCGCCCGCGAGTGCGAGCGGCCCGAGCGGTACGACGCCGCGCAACACGAGCCGGTGCGAGATTGCATAGCTGGCCGGATCGAACTCCGCGCCAAGATCGGCGACGTCGGGTCGCGGCGCGGGCGGCGCGCTCACGCCCAGATGCGAGGCGTTGAGTTCACCGACCATCAGGGAGAGGATACGGCGCAGTTCGCTGCTGCTCTGGGCGCCTTCGACGCGCGGTGCATACGTGTTGCGGACCGCACGCCAGTCGGTGCCGTGGAACTGGGCGTCGTAAAACCACTCATCGAGCGAGCGCCACGCCTGGGCGAACACTTCGCGTTTTTCCGTTGCAAACGTCACGTCGAGTTCCGCAAGTGCGGGCACCCCGTGCGGTCCGCCCCCTCCGTTCACGGCGACGCTGAAAATCCGTCCGCCTTCCTGATAGTAGATGGTGTTACCGTCGGGTGCCCACTGCGCGCCCGTTTTTTGTCCCGGTGTTGCGGTCAGCTGACGCGCGACGGGCTGCTCTTTTGCGAGATCGTCGATCGAGTACGTGTAGAGGTTTGCTTGCCCGGCGGCTGCGGCATTGAGGAGCAGTGTCTTGCCGTCGGGACTCACGCGCGCGGCACGCACGTCGAGGCCCGTCGGCAGCAGCGAGAGCCGATCGCGGATTCCCTCGAAGACGATGCGTGTCTCTTTTTTCGCTGCAGCCGTCGGTGAAGGCACCGGACTCGGTGCCGCGCTCGCGCGGGGCGCGGCCGGAGCCGTGCGGCTCGGAATCTCGGTGAAGAGTTCGCGAAATTGATCTTCGCGGAACTTCGGCGCGCGCGGGATCAAATCGATTTGCGCAAGCGATCCATCCTCCGTGCGCTGCGAAGTCGCGTAATACAGCCGCGTGCCGTCGGGCGACCACGCGACGCTTCCGGCGCTCCCATTCGCAAGAAAACTAATCTGATGTTCGGAACCTCCGCCCGCGCGCACGACGTGCACCGTGGTGAAGCCCTTGGGGCCAGACTCCGTTACCGCGAGCCAGGCGCCGTCGCTCGAGAACGCGACATCATCGGAATCGCCAAAAGGTGCGCGCGAGAGTTCTCCCTGGAGCAGCAGGCGGGTCGACTTCGCAGCAAGATCGAGCAACCGAAGTTCGCGGCCGTTGCGGAAAAACACGATCGTTTTGCCGTCGGGTGAAAAGCGTGGAAAATCGTCGCTTGCCGCCTCGTCCGTGAGGCGTGTCTCCGTTTGCGGACCAAAATCATAGAGGTAAAGATTGCGCGAACCGCTTCGATCCGAAACGTAGATCAGCCGCCGGCTATCGGGTGCCCACTGCACCATCGATTCCGTTCCGCTCGTCGTCGTGACCCGCGTCGCATCGCTTGCGTCTTTGCTCGAACCGGCAAAGACTTGACCGTGCGCGGTGAACGCGAGCTTCTTGCCATCGGGTGAGAGAACGGCGCCGGCAACGCGAGTGAGCGTGAGGTGCTCCGTGCCGGGACGCGGCGGCGCGCCGCGCAGCACGATCGAGACGGGATTTGCATGTCCGGCGAGATCCGTCTTCCAAATGCCGAAGTCACGCTCGAAGACGATCGTCTTGCCGTCGCCGCTGAGCGCCGGGAAAACCACGCGTCCGTCGGTGAAGTGGGTGATCTGCCGCTTCGCACCGCCGATCGCTTTGATCCAAAGATTCGGCGTGCCGGTGCGATCCGAGACATACGCAATGGCGGAGCCGTCGGGCTCCCACATCGGCCACTCGTCTTTCGCTCCGCCATCGCTGAAGCGTTCGAACTTCGAACCGCGTTTGATCGCGATCGTGCTCTCGTCGATATGCGCGCGACCGCGGCGCCACCACTGCGTGAAGCCGCCGGTCTTGTAGGCGATCGCCGAACCGTCGGGCGAGGGGGCCGCCTGCGATGAATACACGTACTGTTCGCTCACTACGCTCATCGGCGTTCCGCCGGCGATCGCGACGCGTTCCACGTCACCGAAATACGAAATGTTGTGCGCACTCGAGGTGAAGTAGACCTCACGCGAATCGTGCGACCAGCCATCGAGCGTGTTGCCGTCGCCGCCGCCATCGAACGTCAACCGTTTGGCTTCACCGCCGTCGAGTCCGAGCACCGTGATCTCGCTGCCGACGCCCGCACGCACCGATGTGTATGCCAGATGTTTGCCGTCGGGTGAATAGAGCGGGCGCGACGCGCTGCCGCCGTCTGCGACCAGTAATCGCGCGGTTCCGCCGCCGATCGGCACGGTCCAAATCTCGCCGCCGGAGACGAAGGCGATTTCCGACCCGTCGGGCGAGATGCCCGGTTCCGCGAAGCTTCGCAGCGCGGCGGGTGCATCGTCTGCGCGCACGGGTGCAGCGAGCGAAACGAAAGGAAAAACGGCCGCAAGAAACGCGGCAGAACGGCGACGATTTATCATCGCTGCGGGACTTCGCCGCTTAGCGGACCCCGACCGCCTCGTCCGTTTCGACCGCTTCCATCGCCGCTTCCCAGGCGTGTAGTGCTTCGCTTGCCGCCGTCTCGATCGCCGAGAGTTGGTTGCGCAGTTTCGCAACGGCGACGGGATCGTCATAGAGGTTGGGCGCCGCGAAGAGCGCGCTTAATTCGCCGCGTTTGCGGTCGAATTCGGCGACGCGTTTTTCCGCAGACTCGAGTTCGCGTTTGCGGCGGGCGACCTCTTTGACCGACGCGCGCGCAGGCGGCGGCTCGACGGGTTTGGGCGCAGCTTGCGTTTTCGGCTGCGGGCCTTTGCCGTTCGTTGCATGGCCGAGCGCAGCGGATTCGAAGGCGTCGTAGCCGCCTTGGATCGGCGTCGCAAGACCATCGCGAATCCAGAGCGTCGTTTCCGCGAGGCGCTTGAGCAAGTAGCGATCGTGCGAGACCACGAGCAGTGCGCCATCGTAATCGGCGAGAATCGATTCGAGCGCTTCGCGGCTGGGAATATCCAAGTCATTCGTCGGCTCGTCGAGTAAGAGGCAGTCGGCTTTTTGCGCCATGAGACGCGCGAGCATGATGCGGCGTCTCTCGCCGCCCGAGAATGCTTCGACCGGTTTATCCGCCGCCTCGCCGCCCAGACGCATGCGTCCGAGCAAACCGCGTGCTTCTTCTTCGGTGATCTTCGCTGCATCGAGCACGGCGTCGACCGCGCGCACGCCGGTCGGCAATTCGTCGGCAGAATCTTGCGCGAAGTACGCGGTCTTCAGGCCCGGGCCGAAACGAATGTTGCCTTTGTCGGCGGGGATCTCGCCGGAGAGAATTTTAAGCAACGTCGACTTGCCCGCTCCGTTCGGGCCGACGATGGCGACGCGCTCGCCGCGCTTGATATCGAAGGTCAAGTCGGTGAAGAGCGGATCGTTATACGCCTTGCTCAGGCCTTTGACTTCGAGCGCGAAACCGTTCGTCGCGCGGCGCGTTGCGACGAGCGACATCCCGATCGAGGGTTTATCCGTATCCGGAGGCGGCGCATCGGGCAACTTGCTCATCTTCTTCTCGCGGCTGCGGACGTGCGAGTAGTTATGCGAGCCGTGCGTCTTGAGTTCGTCGATGACCGCTTGTTCGCGCGCGTGCTCGGCAAGAGCCACTTCGTAGACGCGCCGTTGTTCGTCACGTCGAACTTGACGCTGTTCGAGAAAGTCGGTATACGCCTTGCCCTGCTTCACGTTGTACGCGACGAGTTCGCCGCCGGAGAGATCCCACACGACCGTCGCGACGCGTTCGAGAAAATAGCGATCGTGCGAGACGACGAGGGTCGCGCGCGGATCGTCAATGATGAAGTCTTCGAGCCAGCGGACGGTCTCGATATCGAGATGGTTAGTCGGTTCGTCTAGAATCAGCCAGTCGGGACGCTCGAGCAGCGTTCGGGCGAGCATCGCGCGCGTGCGTTGTCCGCCGGAGAAGCCGCTGGTTGGACGATCGAGGTCGGCTTCTTCGAAGTCGAACGCCGCGATCGTCGCGCGCATCTGTTTCTCGAGTCCCTCGCCGCCGTGGCGGTCGAAGGCTTCTCGCGCGTCGCCGTACTTCTGTAAGAGCGCCGTCATCGCGTCGTCGTCGCCGAGTTCCGAGACCGCCGTGAGTTGAAGTTCCAAGTCGCGGACATGCGACTCTTCGGCGCGCACGCGGGAGAATGCCGCATCGAGCGCGGCGTGCAAGGTGATCGATTCGTCGGCGGGCGCGTCTTGCGCCATGTACCCTAGCCGCGTATCACGCGCGCGGGCAATCGTGCCGCCGTCCGGTTCGTCGACCCCCGCGATCGTCCGCACGAGGGATGACTTGCCCGCGCCATTGGGGCCGACGAGCGCGATCTTATCGCCGTCACGCACGACGCCGGCGACCCGCTCGAAGACGGTGCGCGCACCGTAGGCACGGGTGAGGTTCGAAAAACGTAAGAGTTCCATGGATCCTCGAATCTCTTCGACTGAAACATCGCCGAAGCCCGGGGCGTACGACAAGTATGGCCCATCTTCAGCGATTGCTTGCATCGTGCTGCGCTCTTGGCGCCCTCGCGGCTGGGTGCGCGCTCCCCGCCGGGGCCGCGACGAATGCTGCGGGGGCGTACCCGGCCGTGCGCGCCGCCGCGCCGCCGCCGCTCGATGCGACTCTCGCCGATCCGGTCTGGAAAACGGCGCTCGTCGCGACCGATCTCACGTCTTTGACAACGCATGCCCCGAGCCGCGTGCAAACGCGATTCTCGCTGCTCTACGATGACACGAACCTTTACGTTGGGATCGTCGCCGAACAGCGCGGTTTTCAGATTACCGCAACGCAGACCGCGAACAACGTCGGTTTCGGCGTCGACGACTACGCCGGGATCGGCATCGATCCGACCGGCAACGGACAGCAGGTTTACTTCTTCGAAACGACGCCGCTCGGCACGCGCTATCAGCAGGCGACGGAATCCACCCGCTACGCGCCGCCTTGGCAGGCGACCGCAGCCCGCACGGCAACGGGCTGGAACGCGATGCTCGTCATCCCGCTAAGCGTGGTTCGAGGGTCGAGTTTGCGGCAGTGGCGCTTCGATTTTATCCGCCACATCGCGACCGCAAACGAAAACCTGTCGTGGGCCTACGATGCGCAGATGAACGACGGCGGCGGCAACGGCGGGTTTCCAAATTCCGGTGACGTGCGCTTTTGGCCGCGTTTAACGGACATCACCCTCGCACGTTCGGCAGCCAAACGCAAACCCGCTCTCGAACTCTACGGCCTTGCAAGTGGAGGTTCCGACCGCCGCCAATTCGCGCAGGCGAACGGCGGATTCTTACCCGTCGACGTACGGCATACGGGAATCGACCTAACCTATCCGATCACCGGAACGATCTCGCTTGTCGGCGCGCTTGCGCCGGATTTTTCCAACGTCGAGATCGATCAGCAGACGATCGCACCGCAAGAATTTCGCCGGTCGCTCGCCGAGTTTCGACCGTTTTTCTCGCAAGGCGCGAATTTTTTCGCGCCGATCTCCGGCGCCTCGGTCAACAGCCCGGGAAATCTGGACTTCTACTCGCCCAACATCGGCTCGTTCACGCGCGGGCTCAAGTCTGAGGGCACCTTCGGCAATCAATCCTTCGGCGTGCTCGAAACGCGCGGCGCGGGTTTTGACGACGACGTCCTCAGCTACCAACATTCGCTTCCCAATCGTTCTTTCGGCTATCAAGCGACGGGCGTCTTCACGCATCACGTCTCCGGAAACGATACCTTCGATCAGCGCGCAGGCAACGACGCCACGATCGATTTGAGCATCGGCGGGCGTGACGATAAAACGGGCTTCGTCTATTCCGGTAGCTATGGCGCCGAACGTGGCAGCTTTATCCCGCAGCCGGCGCTCGCGCGCAAAACCGAAGATTTCCTCGACGTGCACAAACCAAACTACGAAGTCTTCGTCGGCTATAAAGACCTCGGCCCGGGCTGGAATCCGGTCGACGGATTCACGGCTATTCAAGACATCCGCGGACCCATCGCCTTCGTCAACATGCAAGGGTCGCTCGCCCCGAACGGCCCGTTCAAACGCGTCGATCTCTTCGCTTTCGGCGACCGGTATCTCGACCGCAGCGGCGCTGTCCACCAAGCCGATTCGGGCGTCTATCTCGACGTAACCACGAAGAACCTTATTCGCATTAACGTGGGTCCGACCGTCGGTGTCCTACGCACCTACAACGGTTCGCTGGTCGGCTATCCAACGTACACCGGCGGGGTGAACCAGTATTTCAACAATACCGGGATCGGCTTCGGCTACCGCGATGGAACTCCGACCCCGGTCGATGCGAGCTACAGTTACGGAGTTTTTTCCAACTTATTTCTCCAACAGGTGAGTCTCTCGACCTCACGCGCGATCGGCACTCGCTACACCGTCGGCCTCGAATACGACGGGACGCTCGAGAAGCTTACCTCCGGCACTGCAGACGGTCAGTCACTGCGCCGGGTCAGCTTCGGTGAGACGATTGGGAAAGATACCAATCTCTCGCTCTCGCTGCGCGATATCTCCGGTCGCGGTGGCTTCGCTAGTCCCGGTATCAACCTTGCCGGTAGCTTCCATCGCCGTTTCAAGAACGACAGCGAACTCTTTCTCAACTACGGCACGCCCGCCGCCAACTCCACGCTCCAACGCTTCGTTCTCAAGTACGTCTTGCGCTTTGGCGGGGGCGCGGGGGTTTAACCGCCGAACGCTGTAGCATGGCAAGTGATCGGTCGACCTTAGTTCAGCGTGCGCTGGACCTTCCCGTCGCAAAAGATAGTGACTTCTTTGGGACGCGGCGGCGCCCGGCGGGGGTCAACCCCGATCACATCAAGGTTGTCAACGATACGGCACTGCGCTCGCGCCTGATCGGCGCGGGCCTGGCCGAAGGGCTGCAATCGCCCAAAGGTCCGCAGAAGATCGCCTCGATCTTGCGCATCTACCCGGCGGGGAACGCGCCCGGCAAAGCGGCGCCCGGACGCCTTGATCTGGCCGGACGCGGCGCCTACGGCCTGCCGAGCGTCGAGGAACTCAACACGTTGCTCGCCCGCATCGCGACGGTCGAACGCGATGTCAGCCAAGAACTGCAAAGCAAGATCAACGCCGACATCGATCGGCTCAAACGGCAGATCGGCACGCTCGACGGCGACGCATTCGAACGCGCCTTCCGCGAACTGGACCGCGCTCTCGCCGCTCGGCGCGACCTCGCATCGCAGATTCGTGCTGAAGCATTCGCGCGCATCGACGCCGATAGTACGTTCGAACCGCGCAAGTTTCTGCGGCTGATCGCGCGCGACGTTCGATGAAGGCCCGCGTGGTCGCGGCGTCGCTTGGAGCGGCGGTTCTTTCCGCTTGTCCCGCTGACGCCCACGAGAAGTGGTTTTACGATAGCTCTGCGTTTCCGTTGCGGTGGGATTTATTTTTCGCACCGCTGCCGCTAACGTTCTTCTCCCTCGTCATAATCGCGACGCTCGGTGCCGGTGTACTCTGGCGCAAGCGCCGTTATCGCGACTTCATTCCGGGTCCCGAACTCTTCGGCGCCGACGACCGCCGACGGCGCATCATCTACGCGATCTTGCCTCTGATCATCGGCGTCCATTTCGCGGTACCGCTCGCCGTCGACGGCGCACACACCGTCCTTTTCTCACCCGATGACAAAGTGCCGGGCGCATGGGCGTACGTCTTCGGCGTCTGCGAGACCGGAATCGCACTAGCATTCTTCTATGGCGGATTAACGCGTCTTGCTGCGGTCGGGCTCGGCACGCTCTGGTTCGCCGGACTCTTCGTCGTCGGCGTCCAGACGATGCTCGAGAATATTCTCTTCCTCGGAGCGGCGGCGTTCTTTTTCATGGCGGGCCGAGGTCCGCTCTCGATCGACCGGCTGATGTTTCCGCTGCTCGAACCCTCCGACCGGCTCATGCGTCACGCAGTCTTGCCGCTGCGCGTTGGTCTGGGCCTCAGCCTCGCCGTCGTCGCTTTTACCGAGAAATTCGCAAACTTACCGCTCGCGACACACTTCCTCGAAAAATATCCGCTCAATTTTACCGCGGCGCTCGGGCTGCCGATGTCAAACGAACTCTTCATGCTGTGCGCGGCCTCAGTGGAGCTTGGCGTCGGGCTGTTCTTGACGTTCGGTATTTTTCCGCGCGAAGTGATCATCCTCGCGTGGCTCCCGTTCAACCTCACGCTCTCCGTCTTCAACACGACCGAACTCATCGGGCATCTGCCGATCTACGGCATTATGGCACTCCTCGTGATTTGGATCCCGGCCGACGAACGCAACCTCGATGATTGGACCGATGGACTCGCGCGGGAACTCGGACCGCTGCGCGTTTAGCGCGACGCGGGCGGCTACGCGCGAGTTGCACCGTCAGATAGCCCATCGCGGCAAAGGCAAGAACGCTGTAGAGTTTGCGCAGCAGCGTATGATATGGGACTGAGGTCGGCGAGGTGACCTCATAGACATCGCCGCTCGGCGCACTCAAAAAAACGCACCCGCAACGAGCACGAGCGCGACGATACCGATCGGCTTCACGCGGGCATATTCTGCCTCATTTTTCCCGATCCCGTAAAACCGCACGCCAGAATGGGTAGGAACGGCTGATGGAAACACCCGGAACCCGCGCCAAAGCCCGCCTCGGAAAAGGCCGCTCGCTCCGCGAGCAGATTCCGCGTACGAGCCACGCTGAGTGGACACCGCAGCGCGACCGTGACCCGCTCGCGATGCTCGAGACCGCAGCCCAAGGTCGTCTCCCGCATCTGGTGCCGCTGCGCAACTCACGCATGGTCGAGTCACCCTTTACGTTCTTCCGTGGAAGCGCCGTCATCATGGCAGCCGACCTTGCCAAGACGCCGGTAAGCGGGCTGCGCGTCCAGGCCTGCGGCGATGCACACTGCCTGAATTTCGGCGGCTTTGCGACGCCCGAACGCAACTTGATCTTCGATGTGAACGACTTCGATGAAACGCTGCCGGGTCCGTGGGAGTGGGACGTCAAGCGTCTCGCCACCAGCATGGTGCTGGCGGCACGTCAATTGGGCTGCAAGAAACGCGAGAGCGCGACGGCGGCAGTCGCCGCCCTCACAGCCTATCGCGAACGCATGCGCGAGCTTGCATTCATGCCCGCACTCGATGTCTTCTATCAAAAGCTCGATGCGACCAAGATTCTCGATGCAGCGCGCTCGACGGCCGTGCGGCACAGACGCGGTCGGATCGCCGACGATGCCGCCACGACCTCCGTGCGCGCCGCCGTCGAGAAGCTCACCGAGATCGTCGATGGAAAACGGCGCTTCATCGACGATCCACCGCTGCTCGTGCACTCGAGCGCGACCGAACGCAGCGGATTCGACGTTGAAGAGATTCTCGCGGCTTACGCGCAGACGCTCAATCCGGACGTGCGCGTGCTCTTCGACCGGTACGAATTAATCGATCACGCGATCAAAGTCGTCGGCGTCGGATCGGTCGGCACGCGCTGCGCGATCGCGCTGATGAGCGCGGATGACAACGATTCGATGATCCTGCAGATCAAGGAAGCCGGTCCGTCGGTCCTCGAGCCCCACGTCGGCAAAAGCGCGTTCGACAACCACGGCGAACGCGTCGTGCGCGGCCAGCGCCTGATGCAGTCCGCAAGCGATGCGCTCCTAGGCTGGGCGTCATCGGGCCGGCACGATTTCTACGTGCGGCAATTCAAAGATATGAAAGCATCCGCCAAGCTCGACGGCGCGGATATCTACCAGTTGCGCGAATACGCGCGCTACTGCGCGTATGCGCTCGCAAGCGGGCACGCGCGTTCGGGAGAGGACGACGCCATCGCCGGGTACATCGGCAAGAGCGATACGTTCGATCGCGCGATCGTGATCTTTGCCCTGAACTACGCGGACCAGGCCCAAGCCGATCACGCGCAGTTCGTCGCCGCGATCGGGACGGGCAAAGTCGAAGCCGCTTAGGAACCGGTAAGTTTACCGACGATCCCTTTTAAGAAGTCGGGGGTGAACTGCTGCACGGCCTGCGGATTATCGCGGATGAAATTCATTGCGGCATCTTTGAGCGCGGCCGGATTCTGCTGGGCATGCGAGATCAGATCCATCACGGACCCCGCGTCGCCAGATTGCGCTGCTGCCGTATCGACGCCCGAGTCGTTGAGCGTCGATTCATCGTGCCCGTGGGCAGAAAGCGCACCCATGACGGATTGTGCAAGACCGCCAAGAGACGAGGAATCCATATTCGGGATCGAGTTCTTCAGATGATCGGCGAGTTGACCGGCATCCATCCCCTCCACGTGGTCGGTCGCGGCGTCGGCGACGTCGCTTGGGTCGGCTCCGGTTAGTTTTCCGAGCATTCCGCCCAAATTATCGAAGAATGACATCGCTTCTCTCCTGATGCTAGTGGGGTGCGGCAAGTATCTGCGTCCGCTCGCAAGAAGGCGCCTGCATGAAACGTATCTTGATGACGGCCCTTACCCTGGTCGCGATCACGTGGTCGACGGCCTTTGCCCAGTCCGCGGTGCTCTCACACAAAGGAGCAGAACTCGACGGCGAACTCCAGACTCCGCTCTCATCCAAGACCAGCCACGACGGTGACACGTTCACGCTCAAAGAAAAAGACACGTTCTTTCACAAGAATCCCGAACTCAAAGGCGCGATGATCGAAGGCCACGTGGAAGGCGTGACCGCTGCGAGCCCCACACATAAAGCGACGATGAATTTGATTTTTGACGATATCGTAATGGGCGACGGCACGAAAGCGCCGATCCACGTTACGGTAAAGTCGATCAAAGAATTTGAACCCAAAACACACCACGTGCGCGATGCCGGACTCATCATCGGCGGCATGGTCGCCGGCCACATCGTCTCGAAAAAGACGGGCCATAAAGGGGGCACGCTCGGGGGCGCAGCGGCAGGCTTCGCGCTTGCAAGCGGCCTCAAGAGCGACATCAACGTGCATAAGGGAACGCTCGTGCGGCTGCATGTCAACGACGACATCACCGCAGCCGGCGCCATGTAATGCCCGGCGCGATCGTCCCGCTCTACACCGATCCCGGCCCCGTCTGGGATGCGCTGGCGCAGGCGATCGTCGAATCTCCGGATCTGCCGTTCGCGGTGATCCTGAATCCAGACAGCGGTCCCGGAACGGCGCGAAACGACGAGTACGTTTCCGCCATTCCGGTCCTTTCTTTTCCCAACGTTCGCCTTTACGGCTACATCAACACCGCGTACGGAAAGCGCGATCCCGCTGCTATCTACGCGGAGATCGATAACTGGAAAACCTGGTACGGCATCGATTCGATCTTCTTCGATGACGTTGGCTCAAACGAAGATGCCTATTACCAGCGTGTTTGCAACGAGGCACGCGCCCAGGGCATAGACGGGCTCATCGGCAATCCGGGGACTCCGGTCGCTCGCGAGGTTGCGCGGTACTTCGATACGGTCGTTGTCTACGAAGACACGGGGTATCCGGCGCTCGCGCCGATCGAGGCGGCCGCATCCGACCTCGGTCTCGATACTCTTGCGATTTTCGTGTTGGGTTCCCCGTACGACGACGATGCAATCGACACGCTCATCCTGCACGCGCGCTGGATTTACGTGAGCGAGCGGAGCAGCGAACACTATGAAACGCTGCCGCTCGCCTTTGACGCGCTGCTCGATCGGCTACACATCGCAAACGCCGCCGACTTCGAGCTGCACCCGGGATTGTAAGCCGGGCTACTTTGCCGCCGGTCCCGTTACTACGCGCACGAAGTCGGCAGGACGGATCCACTTCTTCATTGCCGCCTGCATTTGCGCGGGCGTAACATCGAGGATTTTCTTTGCCTCGATGCGGTCCTGATCGAGCGAAAGTCCGGCACTTGCGTAGCCGATTAGCTGATTTGCAAATCCGCCGAATGACTCTTGCGCCAGCGGAACTTCGCCGAGGACGAGCGCTTTCGCCCGCGTGAGCCGGTCGATCGGAAGGGGCTTGTTTTGCAGCATCAACAGATCGTCGCGCACGAGTTTTGCTGCGCGATCGATGTTCTTCGGATCGGCGCCGTACGAAACGTTGAAGACGGTGCGGTTCTTACCCGCCGTAAGCGACGAACCGACGTTATAGACGTACCCGTGCAGTTCGCGCAGATCGTGGTAGAGGAGCGAGGCATAGAAGCCGCCACTGAGGACCGTGTTCGCGAGACGCAGCGAAGGATAGTCGGCATCGAGGCGGGTGAGTCCAAGCACTTCACTCAGATCGATACTTGACTGAATGCGGCCGGTCGCCGGGATCGTTGCTTCGCTGGCCTTGTTGGCGGGAACAGCCGGATTATCGAGCGGGGGTGCAGCGATCTCGGGGGATTTCCAACCACCGAAGTATTTCTCAATCGTCGCCTTCGCGGCATCCGGCGTCACGTCGCCGATAACGACGATCGTCGTAAGATCGGGCCGATAGGTCGATGCGTAGAAAGCCTTGAGATCCTCGAGCGTAACCGAGCCGATCGATACGGGTGTCGCAAAGCGCTGCGCGGGATCGCTCGCCGGCAAGAGACCCTTGAGTTGCGCCCGTCCGGCGAGAAAATCAGGGCTCGTCATCGTGCCCTGCTGCGCGGCTGCAGCCTGTTTCTTTACGATTTCGAAGTTGGGTAACGGGAACGCCGGATGGAGTTCGTTGTCGGCAAGCAGCGCGACGCCACGATCGAAATCTTTGCTGAGAACATCTGCATTGAATCGTGGTCCGGCGTTCACGTCGGCCGCGATTTTGTCGAGTTCCGTTTGAAATGCGATTCGGTCGTAGGTTGTTGTGCCGTAGGCAAAGAGTCCGGCCGTCAGTCCCGCAATGCCTTCCTTGCCGACCGGTTCTTGGATGCCGGAATTCGTGCGGATTTGACCGCGCACGAGCACAGTATGTGAGATCGCTTCCGGCTGAACGATGAGCTTGATGCCGTTCGCCAGTGTGTACTGCGTAGGTGTCGCGCTTTGTGGGGGAACTTGCAAATTCTTAAGTACGCTTCGAGCGAATGTCGGCAATCCCGTATGCTCGGTCGGAATGACCGTGTTGTCTTCGCCTGCGCGCCCGCTGCCGCCGCCTTGCGCGCCGGGTTTTGGCACGGCAATTGCAACTGATGCGGTCGCATTATCGAAATATTTGCGTAAGACACGATTCACATCGTCGGTTGTCACCGCACCGAGTAGCGCGATGTCTTCATCGGGCGTACGATTCTCGACGGCGAGCGCCTGACTCCAAGCGGTTGCAACCCCTTGAATCGAGTTTTTTGCAAACTCTTTCGCCGAGACTTCGCGCAGCTTTGCCGCCTCGACGAGATCGGCCGGAACGCCGTTCTTTTGGTACTCGGCGATAACGCCTTTTAGATCGTTCGCGGCGGCCGTTCCATCGCCACTCGTGGCGACAGCCGAGCCGACATAGGCGAGCGAAGACTGGCCGCGCGTGATCGATCCGGCAAACGCCCCGAGCGCTTTGCCTTGCGCCTGCAACTCGAATAACGGCCCGCGGCCGCTATTGAGCACGTCGTTCAAAATGCTCGATGCGGCCCAATCGGGACTCGCGAAGCCCGGGCCGCGATACGCCACGATGTCGATGATGTACGGGTCGTCACTCTCGTCTTTGAGTGTCACTCCTGTTAGAGGCTTAAGATTGACGGCCTTACGGGCGGGCAACTTTTTCGCGGGAATGCTTTCGAAGAGGGCGCGAACCTTCGCAATTGTCGCCTGCGGATCGACATCGCCGGCAATGACGAAGACCGCGTTATTCGGGTGATACCAGGAGTCGTAATAGGCCTTGAGATCCGGCGCCTGGATCTTCTTGAAGCTCGCGACGGTCCCCAGACCCATGTCGGCGTAGGGCGTTCCGGCGAACATGTTGTGGACGACCTTGTCGATCAAACGATACGTCGCCGATGAATTATCGCGCGTGACTTCCTGGGTGATCGCACCGCGTTCCTGATCCCACAGCTTCTGCGTATCGAGGACGCCTTGCGCGCGCGATGCTTCGAGGTTCAGGGCGATATCGAGATACTGTGAGGGCATCTCGAAGAAGTATTGCGTGACGGCATCCTGGGTGTCGGCGTTGAACGCGCCGCCCGTAATCGCGGTCGTGTCGGCGAACTGCGACGCCGTGACCGTCTTGCTGCCGCGAAAGAGCATGTGCTCCTGGGCGTGGGCGAGGCCTTCGATCGGTTCTTCGTTCGAACCGGCTTTGTAGTTGAGCCAGGTTGAGACGACCGGCGCGAGCGTGTCGCGAATCACGACGACCTGCAGGCCGTTTTTGAGCGTCGCACGCGTTACGTCTTGGGTGCGATCTTGAGCCCAAACGGCCGGCGTCGCGAGTGCGATAAGAGCGGTTGCAACGAACGTCGCCGTTGCACGAACGAGAAACTTCACCCGGACCTGACCTCCTGAAAAATCGTAGAGAAAATCGTCTGACGCGTTTACCCCTCAACTCCCTGCAATGTTTCGGCTCGACGGGGATTTTCAAAGCAGTCGGCGGAGACGCAAAGCGTGAATACCGCGGCCTATTTGGAAATCGTGCGCGACGCCGCTCGGGTCGTGCAATACGGAAGCGACGGCAGCTTTGCCGTCGCTTGCAAGGCGGACGGCCGAGATGCCGTCTGGGTTCCGCGCGGTGCCCCGCTTCCGGCGGCAAGCGAGGCCATCGTGCTGATCGACGAAACCGAACATCTCGATCCGGCACAGTTCCGCGCCCTCATTGCGGACGTCGCGGCGGCGCTCGCGCGCGGTGGCCTGCTCGTCATGCGGACCACGCCGGTTCGCCATACGCTCCGCGATGCTTACGCGCATGTCCGCGAGACCGGCCTGCGCATCGCTGCGCACGGCGTCGAGCCAGGCGATGCGGGGACATGGTACCTTGTCGCCCGGCGTGACCCCGCTGCGGGCGGTGTCCCCAAAGCGGATGGAAGCGTCGTTTGGGAGGGCGAATTTTTCACTGCGAATTCGCTTGCCGCCGTAAATCGCGAACTCGTGAGCGCAACGCTTACCGCAGGCGAACACAGCGTGCACATCTTGCGTACCGAGGTCGCCGATCACCTCGCGAAGGCCGAACGCAACCGCATGGCCCAGGTCGCCGCACATGCGATCGCCGCGCCCGACGGTGCCGATATCTGGATCCGGCATCCGTGGCCGCCTTACTTCGATCGGCCACCCGCCCGCACGTACGTGCACATGCAGATGTGGGAGTATGGCGCGCTTCCGCGTGACTGGGTCGCCGCACGCGACGTCATCGACGAGGTGTGGTGTCCCTCATCGTACGTCGCTGGCCTCTACACCTCGGCCGCCTTCGATCCCGCGCGAGTCCGCGTCATTCCGTTGGGCATCGATCCCTCGGTGTTTCGCGTCGACGGACCGCGCCTGAGGCTTCCGACGCAGAAAGCATTTCGTTTCTGCTATGTGGGCGGCACAATCGAGCGCAAGGGGATCGACGTGCTGCTCTCCGCATACACGCGCACGTTTACGGCTGCAGATGACGTGACGCTCATCATCAAAGATTTCGGCGTCAGCGATACCTACACGGGCATGAACTATCGCGCGCTCATCGAGCGCATCACGCAGACGCCTGGGATGCCGGAGATTCTCTACGTCGATCAATTGCTCGAGAGCGAGACGCTCGCGTCGCTCTACCGCAGCGCAGACGCGTACGTGCATCCCTATCGGGGTGAAGGCTTCGCGCTTCCCGTGCTCGAGGCAATGGCATGCGGACTCGCGCCGATAACGACGCGCGGCGGTGCGACCGACGACTTCGTCGACGAGAGCGTCGGGTATCCGATCCCGGCAACGCGTCGTGCAATCGGAAACCACGCCCACGGCCACGATCTCATCGATGAGGGCTGGCTGCTCGAACCCGATGCCGCTGCGCTCGCGCAGACGATGCTCCGCGTCGTGCGCGAGCGCAGCGAACGCCTCGAGCGCGGTCGCGCGGCTGCCGCACGTGCGGCGACCTGGTCGTGGCAACGCAGCGGCGAGCGCGTGTGCGAACGCATCGCGGCGCTGCGCACACGCTAAAAAAATCCCCGGCATCGCTGCCGAGGATTTTTTCTCTTAGTAGTCTTCGTCCGTCGAGTGAGCGAGAGGACTTGGATCCTCTTCCTCTTCCTCGGTGAACTCTTCTTCGTCTTCGAGAACGTAGCCCTGATCTTCTTCGTCCTCTTCGACGACCGGCGCTTCTTCATCGGCGACTTCGTCGACGATGATTTCACCGTCGTCCGTCATCGTCGCACGTAGTCCGCCAAGGGCACTTGTCGGAACCGGTTCGTCGCCGATCGCTCCGCGGCTGTTCGACTGAACGAGCGGAGCTGAGTCGTCGACTTCTTCTTCTGGTTCTTCATCGTCTTCGACGATTTCCGCGACGCCTTCGCCGGCTTCACCGTCGATGACCGCCGTACCGACCGCAGCCGAAGCCGCTGCCGAGAGGCGTTCGCGCTCGGCTTCGCGTTCGGCGAGCGCCGTCTGCGAGAGACGCGGATCTTCATCGCCCATGAGCAGACCGATCTCTTGCGCGCGTTCCGTCATGTCGTCATCCGAGATCTTGATCTCGATCTCTTCACGCTGTTCGGTGAGGACTTTGACGTCCAGCGCCAGCGATTGGAGTTCTTTGATGAGGACCTTGAACGATTCGGGGACGCCCGGTTCGAGAACGTTCTCGCCTTTGACGATCGCCTCGTACGTCTTGACGCGGCCGACGACGTCGTCCGATTTGACGGTGAGCAGTTCTTGCAGCGTATAGGCAGCGCCGTACGCTTCGAGTGCCCAGACTTCCATCTCGCCGAAACGCTGACCGCCGAACTGCGCTTTACCGCCGAGGGGCTGCTGCGTGATCATCGAGTAGGGACCCGTCGAACGCGCGTGGATCTTGTCGTCGACCAAGTGGGCGAGTTTCAGCATGTAGATGAAGCCGACCGTGATCGGACGACCGAAACGTTCGCCCGTGCGTCCGTCGCGCAGCCAGGTTTTGCCGTCCGCGGGGAGACCCGCGTCCTGCAGCCATTCGGCGATGTCTTCGGCGTGCGCGCCGTCGAACACCGGCGTTGCGATATTCAGGCCGAGCATGCGCGCGGCCCAGCCAAGATGCGTCTCCATGATCTGACCGAGGTTCATTCGCGACGGAACGCCCAGCGGATTCAGAACGATATCGACCGGCGTGCCGTCTTCCATGTACGGCATGTCTTCTTCGGGGAGAACCTTGGCGATGACGCCATTGTTGCCGTGCCGACCGGCCATCTTGTCGCCTTGCAGAATCTTGCGTTTCTGCGCGACGTAGACGCGGACGAGATGGTTGACGCCGGGCGAGAGTTCGTCGCCGTTTTCGCGCGAGAAGCGCTTGACGTCGATGATCTTACCTTTCTCGCCGTGCGGTACTTTGAGCGAGGTGTCGCGTACTTCACGTGATTTCTCACCGAAGATCGCGCGCAGCAAACGCTCTTCCGCCGTTAGTTCGGTCTCGCCCTTCGGCGTGACTTTACCGACGAGGATGTCTTCCGGACGCACTTCCGCACCGACGCGGATGATGCCGTTCTCGTCGAGATCCTTGAGCGAATCTTCGCCGACGTTCGGAATGTCGCGGGTAATTTCTTCCGGCCCGAGCTTCGTGTCGCGCGCTTCGCATTCGTACTCTTCGATATGAATCGAGGTGAAGCGGTCGTCTTTGACCATGCGCTCGGAGATCAGGATGGCGTCTTCGTAGTTGTAACCTTCCCACGGCATGAACGCGACGAGCACGTTTTGTCCGAGGGCCAGTTCGCCGACTTCCGAGGACGGTCCGTCCGCGAGAATCTGACCGCGCATCACCCGTTCGCCAATCGTAACGATCGGTTTCTGATTGATGCACGTTCCGGCGTTGGAACGCGTGAATTTCAGCAAATCATAGGGGTGTTCGAGACCGTCGTCGTCGTGACGTAGCATGATTTGCCTTGCGTCCGAAGCGGTCACTTGGCCGTTCGCGCGTGCGAGCACGCAGCCACCGGAGTCTTTGGCCGCACGGTATTCCATGCCCGTGCCGACGATCGGCGCCTGCGGACGGAGCAGCGGCACCGCCTGGCGTTGCATATTCGCGCCCATGAGCGCGCGATTGGCGTCGTCGTGCTCGAGGAACGGAATGAGCGCGGTTGCGACCGACACGATTTGCTTGGGCGAAACGTCCATGAGCTGAACTTTGTCCGGCGGCTCCTCGACGTATTCTTCGGCGTAACGAGCGACGACCGAATTGCTCGTGATGCGGCCTTTTTCGTCGAGCGGCGTATTGGCTTGCGCGACGATGTACTCGTCTTCACGGTCGGCCGTGAAGTACTTGATGTCGTTGGAGACGATCCCGCCCTTGACGACGCGATATGGCGTCTCGATGAAGCCGAAACGGTTAACGCGAGCGTACGTCGCAAGCGAACCGATCAAGCCGATGTTCGGGCCTTCCGGCGTTTCGATCGGGCAGATGCGGCCGTAGTGGCTGTGGTGGACGTCGCGGACTTCGAAGCCGGCGCGTTCGCGCGAGAGACCGCCGGGCCCGAGGGCCGAGAGGCGGCGTTTGTGCGTGAGCTCGGCAAGGGAGTTTGTTTGGTCCATGAACTGCGAGAGTTGCGAGGAGCCGAAGAACTCTTTGATCGCCGCGACCACGGGGCGGATATTGATGAGCGCTTGCGGCGTCACCGTCTCGATGTCTTGCACGGTCATGCGTTCGCGCACGACGCGCTCCAAACGAAGCAGACCGACGCGGAACTGATTCTGCAGCAACTCGCCGACCGATCGGATGCGGCGGTTGCCGAGGTGGTCGATGTCGTCTTTGTGGACCTGGTGCGTGGCGACTTTGATCAGGCGGCGAATGACCGCGATCATGTCTTCGCGCGTGAGGGCCTTCTTGCCGATTTGCGGCACGGGCATGCCGATCGCCGGGTACTCTTTCTCGAGTTTGCCTGAGAGCTTATAGCGGCCGACGCCCGCGAGATCGTAGCGCTTCTCATCGAAGAACAGCGATTCGAGCAGCTTCTCAGCGTTTTCCGCATTTTCGGGTTCGCCGGGACGTAGCTTTTTGTAGATTTCCTTGAGCGCGTCTTCACGCGTCTTGATGTCTTTGTCTTTTTCGAGGCAGTTGGCGATCAGCGGCGAGTGATCGAAGAGCGCGAGGATCGCCTCGTCGTTCTCCCAGTTGAAGCCGAGATCGGGACGCGTGAGGGCGCGCACGAACGTGGTCGCATAGATTTTGCGATTCTTGTCGATGCGCACGCCGATCGTGCCTTCGGTTTCGTCGTTCTTCGTGCCGTTGTCGGTTTCGAATTCGATCCACGCGCCGCGGTTCGGGATGATCGTTGCGTTGAAGGTATCGCGGGCGTTGGTGTCTTTGTCCGCGAGCAGGTAGACGCCCGGCGAACGCACGAGCTGACTCACGATCACGCGCTCCGCGCCGTTGATCATGAACGTGCCCTTATCCGTCATAAGCGGGAAGTCGCCCATGAAGATTTCCTGATCGGGAATACCTTTGATTTCGCCGGATTCCGCGGTGATGAGGCGGACGCGCACGCGCAGCGGAGCGCTGTACGTCATGTCGCGCTCGCGACATTCCTCAACCGTGTACTTCGGTTCGCCGAGGCTGTGCTCGCCGAATTCCAGCACGAGGTTGCCGGTGAAGTCTTTGATCGGCGAGATCGATTCGAACGCTTCTTTCAAGCCGTCCTCGATGAACCACTTAAATGAGGCCTTCTGCAGCTCGATAAGATCGGGAATTTGCAGGGCAGAAGTGATCTTCGCAAACGAATGACGGCTGCGTTTGGGTCCGGGATCTGCGAAGGTCTCGACGGTGAAGGCTTCGGCTGGAACCTGAAAGGTTGCCGTTGCGATATTCTGCTGCTTAACAGTGGAACCGGTACCGGCCGCTGCCGGTGCCTCGACCGCTTTCTTCGCGCGCGATGCACGCGGTTTTGCGGGAGCTTTGTCGGCCGTCAATTTTGTCGTCGCCATGCGTTCTGTTTATCTCGCCTATTCGGGGAAGGGCTGGGTGCGGAAAGCCAAAAAGGCGCGCGACGGTCTCCGGGGAGACTGCCCGCTCCTTGCTGTCCTCTGCTACATACCGAGGGACATAGACGACGAGGATACCACCGGGGCCGAGGTCCGTCAAGGTTTTTAAAGCCTTCTATTGACGTTTGTCGATAGAGTTGGCAGACTGGCGAGGTGAGCTTCCTACGCGGAATGACCGCGGCGTCCGCCGGCCCCCCTCTCGCTGCCGAAGCCAGACTTTTCAAGGCGCTCGCTGATGCCCAGCGCCTCGCAATCTTGCGCCTGATTGCAATCGACGGCCTGGCTGTCGGTGAGTTGACGGCACGCCTTCCACTCAATCAGCCGACGGTATCGCACCATCTGCGGATTCTCCGCGAGGCGGGCCTGGTGCGTGCCCAGCGGCGCAAGACCTCGCTGCGCTACGAATTAACGCCCGGTGCAGCCGCTCGGATCGACGCCGCGCTCTCGGTGCTCTTCCCGGACTACTTCACCTCGAGCGTCTGGGCCCCGACGCGCGGGGCAGGTTAAGCCGGAGCTTGTTCTTTGGCCTCGGATAGGCGCAAGACGACATGGCCGCCGTCTGCCAGCATCTCGAGGATCATCGGCTCGAGGCTGACGATCGTCCAGGGATTCTCGCCGATCCCGTGAGCGGGGGTGAAACCCATCTTCGTGCTCGCGTGAAATGCAAAGCTGCTCTCGGTCGCATAAATGGTGCCGGAATACGAACCGCGCTCCGTCCCGTCTTGCAAAATCTGCAGCCGGCATTCTCCACGACGCGACAGCGCGTCAAGGGCCTCGGCGCCGGTCAACTCTTGGTCCATCTGACCAGTATATTCTCGGTCACACTGCCGCGTGGCCTCTCGCTCCCTTGCTCCATTTTACGAATAGTCGGGCGCGGGTTCGCCTAAACAAAGCACGAACCGTCGTCCCACGGCCGAACCGCGCGCGCTCACGCTTTCTGGCGGATTGGACGTGTCAACACGCGCATCGTTAAAGACCGTTCTTGCGACGCTCGGCGACGCCGCCGAGGCCGAATTCGCCTGGCTTTCGGATCCTTTTCGCAAGCGCGAAGCCGAAGTCGATCGTCGCCGGTGCCTCCCACGTCGAGCGCGTGCTCCAAATCTCAGGCCTCTCTCAATCGATGACGATCGTTGCGACCCCCAAGGAAGCCCGGCGAGAGCTCGGGCGCTACGACGCGAGCGGCGCTTCCCGAATCCGAAAACCCGCCAGCAGTCCGGTCGCCTCGAAGATCGTGCGAATCTAGCTATTCGAGCAGATGACCGCAAGCGATCCGCCCGCTTCGCTCAATCGTTTCTAGAGGCCGATGAGGGCACCGAGGGCCGTCCAGTCGATGTAGTTCGCGCGATTTAAGCTCACGACCATCGTCGTGCAACCGGAGGGCATAAGGGCCGCCGTCATGTCTTTGAACCGACGCCTTGTGTGGAGATCGAAGTCTCCGATGACGGCTACGATGCGGTTGCCGTTCGAGCCCATCTGGACGTCGATTTCGAAAGCGTATTCGGAGGCGGCGACGGTCATCATCGTGGCCGTACCCGTTCGGATCGCTCGTCAATAACATCCGGCGACGCAGGGAAGCAAGCGAATGTACCGGAGCTTTACGTCCCCCGCTAAGATGCTGGACGAAGCAGCCGATTACTCATAGGCCGACGCAATTCGGCACGAGCGTTTTAACGAACGTTCTTCTTTCTCTATTGTCAACAGGCGAGGGCCATCCATGGCGTACGAGGTCATCAAACGGGTTAGCGGGCGTGCCTACCGGTATCGCGTCGAAAGTTTCCGCGACCCCGAGACCAAGCGCGTCCGCGGGAAATGGACATATATTGGACGTGTCGAGGGCGAGGGCACCCTCTCACCGGAGCGCAAAGCGCGACCATCTTCGCGCGACCGCTTACTCGACGCGCTCGAACGACTGCTGGAAAATCACGACCTCGCATTGCTCTCCACCGGGATGGTGGCAAGCGAAGCGGGCCTCGCATACGGCACGTTCTATCGCTACTTCAAAGACATTAACGCCGCCGTGCGCGATGCCATGATGCGTCACAGCGAACCGATCGGCCGCATGTGCGAACGTTTCAGCGAACCGCTCGAAACGCGCGATGCCGAAGCCGCCAAAGTCGTCGCCTGGGCCGAGGAAGTATTGGCATCCGCGAGTACGCGCTCCGGACTGTTGCGCGCCTGGTTTATCGCATCGAACAGCGATCCCGTGCTTATCGAAGAACGCAGACGGCGCCATACCTTGGCGTGCGAAGCGGCAGCCTCGTATCTGCGCCGCAGTGCGGCCGAAAACTTCGTACGTATCGAAGCCCCGGAGATCCTGGCCTACACAATTCTCGCCCTCGTCGAATCATCGCTGCGCGAGAGCGTCATCTCACGCACCCCCACTTCGGAGGCAAAGATCACCGGATTCGCAGCGATGATCGCTCGCTTGGCCGGATATTAACCCACTGCAGTTATGATCGACGCGAGTCGCTTCGACCCTCGCCCGAACGGGTAGGAACACAAGGTGAGGATAGAATTCGTGGTTCGCAGCGACGATGGCGAAGCGCTCCGCGCGACCCGCTCGGCGTTCGCCATCTTCCTTCGCGATATCGGAGCTCCCGAGGCAGAAGTTTTCGCCGCCGAAATCGTCATCGGTGAGTTGCTCGCGAACACGTATCGCTATACCGCTGGTGACGTGCGCGTTACTTTCGATTTGGATTCGTGCGGTGCATCGCTCGCCGTGTCCGACCGCGGTGCGGGACCGCGACTGCCGGCGACCCTACCCGACCCCCAGTCGGAGACCGGTCGCGGGCTCTACATCGTGCAGTCACTCGCCGAGGCGATTGAAGCGACGCAGCGCGACGGGTGGACGGAGATCCGCGCCGACCTACGCGTCCACCGCTCCGAACTCAAGAGCGCCTAACGCGCGTTCCATCGGCTGATGCACGATGCCGCCGTCGAGTAGCGTCTCGCCGTACGGCGTGAATCCCGACTTGGAATAAAAGCCGACTGCGTGATGTTGCGCCCAGAGCACCGCACGTTCGAATCCGCGCGAGCGCGCTTCGGCCATGAGCCGCTCGAGTATCATGCGCCCGTGTCCCGCCGCGCGCGCATCGCGCCGGACGGCCATGCGGCCGATCTGCGCGACGCCCGCACCCGCATCGTAAAAACGTCCCGTCGCGGCAACCGCACCGCGCTCGTCGCGGACCAGCACGTGCAGCGAGTCGGCATCGGGTGCGTCGTGAGCGTCGACTTCTTCTTCTTCGGGGACAGCCTGCTCGTGCACGAAAACCGCGATCCGCAGCGCGACCGCTTCGTTCAGGCGTGCGCGGTCGCGCGGCGTAAACACTTCCATACGTCGTTGAGGTTCGGCAACAGGGGAAGACCGACCCCGCGCGGTGCACTCACGCGCATCGTGACGTGGACGCGCATTCATTTAACGACCGGCATCCTGGAACGGGACGGCGCGATTCTGCTCGTCGCCAGTCGCTATCCGGGTCGCGTCGAACCGCTATGGAATCTTCCGGGCGGACGTCAAGCGGGCCACGAAACGCACGCCGCTGCCCTTACGCGCGAATTTCTCGAAGAGACGGGGCTGTTGATCGCCGTGGGCCGCCTCGCCTACGTTGCGGAGTCGTTCGATCCGTTGACCGGCATGCAGTTTACGAACGTTGCCTTTCACGTTACCGCACGCGGCGAGCCGGCGATTCCGGCAGACGAAGCGCACGCCGTTGCGTGCGCGTTCGTCGCGCAACCCGATCTTGCTGCGCGATTGCCTGTCGCCGTCGTGCGCGATCCGCTAATCGCGTATCTTGCCGATCGAACGCAGCAGTATTTCGGCTACGAAGATGCCGGATTCAGCGTGCGTCTCTTCGACTAGCCCGCTAGTGTTGTCGAACCAGACTGTAAAGATACAGGAGCGAGGCACCGACAACAACCCCGAACACCGCCCAGCCGGCGACGGCAAGTCCGACGCCGATGCGCTTCTCGCCCATGATGCCGCGATCGCGCGCGATGAGCATTAGGAACGCAAGCGTGAGCGGGGTTCCGAGGCCGCCTGCGATACCGCTGTAGAACAAGAGCTTGATCGGACTAAAACCAAGCGACGCCACGATCGTTCCGGCAGCAAGCGCCGCGATGAGCGTCGCGTAAAACCGCATCCCGTGCGGGAATTTTGAATCGAGCGATCCGCGCCAACCGAACGTTTCGGAGATCACATACGCACTCGTCCCGGCGAGCACCGGAACGGCGAGCAGCGCCGAACCGAAAAGCCCCGCACCGAAAAGCAGCGATGCATACTTTCCCGCGACCGGCGCGAGCGCGGCCGCTGCATCTTGCGCGGTCTGTACGTCTTTATGATGCACGCCGAGCGTTGCGCCCGTCGCAACCACGATGAAGAAAAAGGTCACACCCGCAAAAATCATCCCGGCGGCCGCATCGACCTGGACGAGCCCGAGCCGCCGCAGCGAGGGCCGGTCGTGGGCGACTTCGATCGTCTCCCATACGTACGCATAACTTGTAAGCGTGGTCCCCAGAAGCGCGATCGCTCCGGCAATATACCCGGGCGATGCGTCGATTTTCGGCACGAGCGAATCGGCGAGGACCGCATGCCAATCGGGCCTTGCGAGAACCGCCGATGCGATGTAGGCAAGAAAAATAAGCGGAATGAATTTGAGGACTTTTTCGATTTGCGCGTAGCTTCCAACGATGAGCAGCGCGCCCGCAACGATCGCGAACGGCACGACAAACCACGCGTATGGAAGACCGCTCAAAAGTCCGAGCGCCGCCGCACCGCCTTCGAGGTCCGCCGCTAGCGTGAGGATCGTAACGGCTAAAACCGCAACGAGCGTTGCGATCGCCCAACCCCGGCCGTAGCGGCGACGGATGATATCTTCAAGACCGCGTTTACCGATGCAGCCGATCGCCGCACTGATCGCTTGCACGACGACGAGCATCGGAATGATGAGTAAGACGAGCCACGCGAGTCGATACACCGTCGTCGCACCGATGACCGCGAGCGTCGCAACGGTCGTCGGATCGTTGTCGGATGCGCCGGAGACGATTCCGGCACCGAGTTCGGCTGCCGGCGGACCCCCGCGCTCGCGCGCCGGTCGGCTCAGTTCGCGTGCTCTTGCGCGGTGGAGCGCGAGCGGCTCCACTCGCCGCGATGTAATGCGTGTAAGAGCACGTCGACGTGCCGTCCGCGAATCATCGCGCCGCTTTGCAGCAAGCGAAGTTCGCGAAATCCCGTGTTCAGCAAAACGCTGCGCGAGGCGGTATTCTCCGGCACGGTGCACGCGTGCAATTCGTCGAGCTCGGAATCGACGAACGCTTGATCGACGACTGCGCGCAGGGCCTCGGATGCGTACCCTTGGCCGCGGGCTTCTTCGACGAGGCTGTAGCCCATCTCACCGACGTGCGGGGCGCGATCGTTGATGCGCAGCGAGATCCACCCGATCGGCTCGTTCTCGCGCAGGATCAGCCACTCGAACCGCCCCGTCACCGAGCCCGTGAGGTGACGCGGTCGCGACCGGACTTGGCGTTCGAACTCTTCTAACCGGACGCGCGGAATATCTTGGAACTGACGTAAGTTGGGCGTGGCAAGAATTCGCCAGAGATCTTTTGCATTGCGAGCGCTGACCGGAGCGAGTTCGAGCCGCTCGCTATGCGCCGCTCTCATCGCGCGATCGACTCATCGCGCAACGTCTGCACGAGATAGCGGCCTTCCGCATCGGGTGTCGCGGTAAAGCGCACGCGGTCTCCGCTGCGCAAGAGCAACACGCTCGGATCGCTCGGATCGACGATCGTGAAGATACCTTTCCCCTCGCGCAACGTGAAATAAATGCGGCCGCCGGTATTCGCAAATCGGTCGACCGTTCCAACTCGATTCTCGATGGAGGCGACCCCAGTCCCCCCGGCGCGGTCGCCTAAAAACGCACGGTAGCTTGCAAACGCGTCCGTCGCGGCCGATGATGCCGCGCTATTGCCCACGACGACGTGGCCGTTCGTCGCTTGAACGAGCGCGAGCGTTTGGAATTTTCCGTTGTCCGAGACGATGGGGACGACCCACGTATTTTGACCGAACGCGTTGTAGAGCACGGGTTGCGTCGGAGCGAGGCGGCCCTGGCGAACGACCGGATTTGCTGCAACGGCGCTCTCCGCGGCAGCCGAGTTGAACTGGCCGCCCGAGGAGGTGTAGTAGGTGAGCGCTCCGCTTACGGTGTCCATGTAGGTGAATCCGGTCATCGAATTGTCCGTGGCATTCGGTGAGGTGTGATCGACGAACCATACGAACTGTTGCCCCGCTAACAGTAATCCGAACACATCTTCGCGAGCTGGCAGATGGACGTCGCGTTTGGCCAGTTGCGCGTTCCACCAGCCATGAACGAAAAGCCCGAACCACGTATTGTAGGCAAGCGCGAGTTCCGGTGGGTAGACGCGGCGCACCCAGTGCGGAAGCGATCCAAAGTCGGCACGCGCGATGCGCGTCATCGCGCCGCTCGCCGGATCGACGATCACGACGCCCGTCACGCGCTGGCCCGACCACCCGATCGTCGGCCGACCGAGAGTTGCAAGGTACTTCGGTTCGCCGCGGTCGTCGAGCTGCAGCGTCGTTTCGAGAATCGCTTCCGTGCCGTAGCGAAAATACACGTGGCGGTAGAGATTGTCGTTGAGCAGGGCGCTTGGGATGTAGTGCATCGGCGAGCGCTGGCGCAATTCTGCCGGGGCATCGGGGTTCTCACCGCTCACGACGATGACGCCCGGACTCGATCGGCGTACGAGCCACTGAATGGGACCCTGAAAGTCGAGCGGCGCGACCCACACGAGTTTGCCGTTCTCCACCTGAATGTTATACGTCCCAACGCGGTAGTAGGTGCCGAGTTGGCCGAGGACTTTGTTACCGGCAAAGAGCGCCGACTCTTCGGGGACGACGCGGACGTGTGCGACATCGGCGCTCGGCGGCAAGGCACTGGAAACAATCGCGCCCGGAATATCGCGTAAACCGCCCGCATCGACGACGGGTGCAACGACGAGGATCGCCGACCAGGCAAGCAGCACGGCGAGCGCCCCAAGGTACGGCCACAACGGCGTTCGGCGGATCGAGACGATGCGACGCGAGACGACGATGTTGCGCGCGGAGAGCAGGAGACCGTACGCGGCGTTCGGCACGAGCGTGAGCAACAGTAACGAAAATGCTTGCGGAAAGACGAGCGGCGGCATCTCCACGTAGGCGAAGAGCAGGACGATCGGCACGCCGACGACCAAACGCAAACGCTGACCGCGCCACCACGTCCGAGAGAAATCGAGATTGATGAGGCCGATCGAGAGAAAGGCCGCGGCGAGCAGAACGGTCACGTTTGGTCGCTTTGTACGAATGCTCCGCCCTTGCCTCGTCGGGACCCCGCGTGAGGGAGGTGTGGAGGATGCACGATGACACTGTCCGGGGCCCTTGCGGGGACGCTGCCCGTCGAAGTCGATTTCTCAGCGACGGTCACCTCAGCACCGCACTTCTTCTACGGCACGAACACGCACGCGATGCACGAGGCCTTCGACGCTCGCGCCGACGACGGCACGGCACTGGAAATCGTAGATAACGTGAAGCTCGCCCCGCGGGTACCGGTTACGAGCGGTGACCGCATCATCGTCCGCGGCGAACTCGTTCACGACCGGAAGACCGGCGCGCCGCTCGTCCACTGGACCCATCACGACCCGGCGCACCGGCACGTGGATGGGTTCATCGACTTTGCCGGTCGGCGTTACGCGTGAAGTAAGTCGGCGAGCGTCTCGAGACGGAAGCCGCGTGCCTGGAGTTCGCGCACGACGCTCTCGGTGGCAGCGACCACGTTGCGGCGGTCGCCGCCGCGTCCGCGGTCGCCGTCGTGCATCACGAGGATCGCACCGTTACGGGCGTTTGCCAACACGCGCTCGGCGATCGTCGCGGGGGCGATCGGATCCCAGTCGCCGGCCAGGTGCCCCGTCCACATGATCGTTGTGTACCCGCGCTTTTCTGCCTCATCGATCACCGCGCGGTTACGCAAGCCGAACGGCGGACGCAGGTAGCGCGTGTGCGAACCGGTCGCGCGCGCGATCGCTGCGTCCGTGCGCGCCAGCTGGACGTCGATTTGAGCGGTTGTTAGCAGCGCTTCGAGATGTCCGTGATCCCAACCGTGATTTTCGATTTCGTTGCCGTCGGCGTGCATGCGCACGAGCGTCTGCGGTGCCGTTTCTGCCGCAATGCCGTTGACGAAAAACGTGGCGTGCGCGTGGTGCGCGCGCAAAATCGCAAGGATGCCGTCGGTATCGCGCGCGCTAGGACCATCGTCGTACGTGAGCGCGACGGCACGTCGCGCTTCGCTCCCTTGCGTGACGGTCGGACCGAGGACCTGACTCTGCGGCAGTTCTACGAGTTTATAGAGATAGTACGATCCAAAGCCCATGAGCGCGAGCGCGACGAGGGCGCGCAGGACGCTCACGAACGCGCGAGTTTGGCGCGTGCCGCCGCAATCGACGAACGCAGTCCCGACGGCGCGAACGCGACAAAGTCAGCGACGATCTTCTCGAAACGCGGCTCGGCGGTGGACGTCGAGGTCATCTGCAAAAGATCGACGGGCTTGTCTTTGGAAAGTTTGATCGAATACTCGCGTCCGCCGCTGACCGCCCAATAGTGCGGATCGGTAAAACCCACAGTTCGCGATCCGCTCTTCGTATCGGCCGTCTGCGAGACGGTGACGCGGAAGACTTTGGAAAGATCGCCGCGCGGGGGTTCGTTGTGCACCTCCCACACGCCGTCCAAAACCAATTTTTGAAAGAGAAACGAGACGTCGTAGCCTTTAACCGGGAGCTCGAACGACGCGGTCGTGCCCTTGCGATTCGTGACCGCGTAGCTCACGCGTGACCGGCCGTCCACGTCGTCCATCGTGTAGAGTTCGCGCGAATACGGACCGCGCGTCGAGGTGACCTCATAGCGCAATCCGAGGATGGAGCGCTGCATGCGGACCTTGTGCACCGCGGCGAAGCGCCCGGCTTCGTCTTTGGCATAGATCTGCCAACCGACGACAAACGCGGCGATCGCGGCAAGGAAGATGGCGGGTGCAATGAATGATCGACGCATGAGCGGGTCCCGTGTGGGAATACGAAGCATCGTGCGCAACCCCTTTCCGCCACACCCAGCTAAGGAAGTGCCCCCCGCCGCGATCGGATATACGCTCGACACACCGTTTGTTTCGCTCATCGCGCACGAGCTGCGTTCGCCGCTCTCAACGATTCGCGGGGCGGTTGCGCCGCTGGGAGATCACGGCGAGCGGCTCACGCCCGAACGCCGCACCGAGTTGCTCGCCATCGTCGACCCCTCAGATCGACCGCGTCGTCCAAGACGTGATGGTCGCGCTCGAACGGCGGCGTGCTCGCAATCGAGCCCGAGGATATCGATATCATCAAGATCATCCGCGATGCCGCGAGCGCGCGTGCGCGCGCACATCGGTTTTCAACGAGGGGCACGGCATCCCGCCAAGCGAGCAGGCAAGACAATTCACGCCCTTCGCAACGCTTTCCAAACGCACGTCCGAATCGATGGGTCTCGGGCTTTTCATCGCCAAAGGGCTCGTTGAGACGATGAGCGGTGCAATCGGATTTTCGACGCAACCCGTCGAGAACGCGCTCTTTTGGTTCACCCTACCGATCGGGCGCAGTGCGGGCTCAACGCCGACACTCGAAGAGAAGCGGGCTCACACAATTCACTAGCTCGCGTGAGCGTCGAGCACCTGGTTGACCACGGCGTCGGCGGCGGCGTTCTGCTTACGCGGCACATGTCCGATCTCGTATGATGCAAAACGCCGCAGGAGCACTTTTGCCTTCGCATGGAGCGGCTGCAGACCGGGATGCTTCACGCGATAAACACCTGCGATCTGCTTCACGACAAGCTCGCTGTCCATGCGGATCGTGACGTGCGTCGCGCCGAGATCCAGCGCCGCTTCGAGTCCGTCGAGCAAAGCCGTCCATTCGGCGACGTTGTTTGTCGCGATGCCGAGAAACGTGCCGACTTCGCGCAACACGGAACCCGCTTCGTCGTACACGACCGAACCCGATGCCGCCGGGCCCGGATTCCCCCGCGAACCGCCGTCGGCAAAAATCGTTACGCGCATTCGTGTGCCACGACGGCCGGTTTCAACAAAAGCAAACGGGACCCGCTTCTGCGAGTCCCGTTTGTAACTGGTCGGGTAGACAGGATTTGAACCTGCGACCCCTTGACCCCCAGTCAAGTGCGCTACCAAGCTGCGCTACTACCCGTGTAGTGCAAAATTAGCCCAGAACGCAGTGCTTCCCCTTTATCGGGCCGCGACTCGCGCAGATTTCTTCACCGCGCGGTTGCGGCCAGGAGCCGGCTTCTTCGGCGAGTCGACGGCATCGCGCAGCGATTTGCCCGCTGTGAAAGCCGGGACGCGGCGAGCCGCGATGATGAGCTTCTCGCCGGTTTTGGGGTTCCGCCCCTCGCGTTTCTTGCGTTCGCGCACCGCGAAACTACCGAAGGGAATCAGCTGGACTTTATCACCCGCTTGCAAGGCGTTTTTAATCTCTTCGAGTAGCAAATCGATCATCTCGCTCGCCTGGCGTTTCGAGACCGCGCATCCACCGGCAAGAGACTCGATCAGATCCGCTTTCGTCAATGGACTGCACCTCAGAACGGCGTCAAAACGCGACGCGGGAGGTACCATATGCGTAGAGCGAGGTTGTGCTCCCGCATCCAAACGGTGGAGAAAGCGAACGATTACGGCGGTCTACGTTTACATTAACGGCCGAGCAATTGCGCGACGGCGTGCAGTGCGAGGACGTACGAATTTCCGCCGAATCCGGAGATGGTGCCATGCGCGACGGCACTCGTCATTCCGACCGCACGAAAATCCTCGCGCGCCGCGGTGTTCGAGAGATGCACCTCGATCGTCGGAATGCTCACCGCGGCGATCGCATCGCGCACCGCAATGGAGTAGTGCGTGTACGCAGCCGGGTTGATCACGATGGCGCGCGCGTGTTCGGCCGCTGCGTGAATCGCATCGACGATCTCACCTTCGCCGCTGTATTGGGCGATCGTCACGCCTAGGCTGAGCTCGCGGGCGCTCGCCATGATCCTCTCGTCGATCTCGGCGAGCGTTTGGCTACCGTAAACGCCCGGTTCGCGCATGCCGAGCAAATTGAGATTCGGGCCGTGAATAACGGCGACGTCGATCTGCATCCCGGGGAAGGTTCACGGTGTTGAGAAAAAGGCATCCTATGGCCGACCGTCTTCTTACCGCCAGCGCCGCGCACGGCACCATCTCGCTCGTCGCCGGCATCACCACGAGCCTCGTCCGCGAGACGCAAATCCGCCACCACCTTGCCCCGACGGCAAGTGCGGCGGTCGGGCGCCTCATCACGGGCGCAGCGCTGCTCGGCGCCAGCCTCAAAGGCCGCGAGCGCTTGACCTTACAGATCGCGGGTGACGGCCCGCTCGGCCAAATTGCCGCCGACGCGCACCTCGAACCCGGCGGCGCCGTCGGGGCGCGCGCCTACACGCGCAACCCGCAGGTCGACATCCCGCTGAACGCGTTCGGAAAATTCGACGTCGCCGGGGCCATCGGCACGGGCCAGCTCCAGGTGACCAAGTCCTACGAAGTCGGCCAACCGTATCAAGGCATCGTGCCGCTCGAGACCGGCGAGATCGGCGATGACATCGCCTCGTATCTCCTCAACTCGCAGCAAGTCCCGAGCGTCGTCGCCCTCGGGGTGCTCGCCAATCCAGCCGGGATCATCGCGGCGGGCGGCATCATCGCACAGTTGATGCCGGGCGCCGACGAGCACACGATCGCAACGCTCGAAGCAAACGCGAGATCGATGGCGACCGTGACGACGCAGATCGCTGAGGGCGCATCGTGCGAGGACCTACTCGCCGCAATAACAGGTTCACTTGGCCTCAACGTCTTTCACGAATTCGAAGTGGCGTTCAAGTGCCGCTGCACGCGCGAAAAAGTTGAGTCCGCGCTCCTCGGACTCGGACGCGACGAACTGGCCAAGATCGCATCCGAACAGCCGCAGACCGAAGCCACGTGCGAGTTCTGCAAGCACATCTACGTGCTCTCGGCCGACGAAGTCGGCCGACTCGTCACGCGTTTCGACTAGCGCGCGGTACGAGCCTCGCAATTCTCGGCCTAGCGCGTAATGGACTTACTTTCGCCGTTTGCGCGACAAATCTGAGGATATGACTTGCTGATTTATACGATTAGCGTCTGCATTGAGCGTGTTAGTCGATATAACCATTGAGAAGAGCTTACTTTTGGCGTGCTGCGCGAGGCAGGTCGCGCAGCTGATGGAAAGCGACGCGACGATGAATCTTTTAGCGCGAATCGCCTTTAACATCGGCATCGGGAGCGGCGATATGCACGCCAAGAACTGGTCCGTCATCTATGCCGATGGCTCGACGATTACGTGCGTGCCAAACGAAACGATCGGGATGAACCTCGCCGGTACCGGGGCGTTTTCGCACATTGACTCGATACGAATCGTGCAGCGTTCCTCGCGGGCGCGTCTCTTGATGAGTTGCGTATCGCCATCACAGAACCTCGAGCGTCAGTCCGATGACCGACTCACCGAATTAGCCGAGGGCGCGCTTGTCGGCTCCGCCGATGCGCGGCTTGAACTCGTCGTGGATGGCGCCGTTGTCGTAGGTGTAGACCCAGCCGCACTCGCAGCGCAGCGGGCGGTCGCCGGCCTTCGGATGCGGATAGACGCGCGAGCAACGCTTGCATGTGAACGTGGGACCCGAAATCGGTTCGTCGGAGGTATAGGTTACGGCCATGATTACCTTTCGCTTGGGGTGATGCGGACGAACCGTTTAGATCCGACCTGGAGCACGGCGGGTGCCGCCTCCGAATAGCGGGCACCGGCGTCCTCGACGACCGTCCCGTTGATCTTGACCGCGCGCTCGGAGAGCAACCGCTGTGCGGCGCGCTTGGATTCTGCAAATCCGACATCGACCAGCAACTGCGCGATCTTCATATCGGCCTCGGTAAGCTGATACCCCGGCATTTCGTCGGGAATCTCTTTTCGCTGGATCGTGCGTTGGAAATACCCACGCGCGCTCCGGGCGGCATCGGCCCCGTGGTAGCGTCGCACGATCGACTCGGCGACGTTCTTCTTCTCATCCATCGCGACGAGCGTGCCGCTTGCGATGCCCGCGGCGAGCGCATCGCAGTCGGCTTGCGAGCGGAAATCGGCAAGACGCGCGTAGCGCGGGATGACCTCATCCGGAATACTCATCAGTTTGCCGAACTGCACGTTGGCCGGCTCGGTGAGAGCGATATAATTGCCGCGTGACTTGCCCATGCGGATCTTGCCGTCGGTACCCTCCAGGATGGGTGCCGTCATGCATATCTGCGGCGACTGTCCCGCCTTCTGTTGATAATCGCGTGCGAGCAAGAAATTGAAGAGCTGATCGTCCCCGCCGAGTTCGACGTCGGCCTGCAGAACAACCGAGTCGTATGCCTGCGCTACGGGATAGAGAAATTCGTGCAGAGAGATCGGCGTGCCGCTGGTGTAGCGTTGCTTGAAATCTTTGCGCTCGAGCATCTGACCGACCGTCGTCTGCGCCATGAGCCGGATCAGTTCGGCGAGTTGGATCGGGCCGAGCCATTCGGAATTGTAGCGGATCGTCGCACGCTCGAGATCGATGACTTTGCCGGCCTGGTCTTTGTACGTTTCCATATTTGCGACGATCGCCTCGCGCGTGAGGTGCGGGCGTGAATCGTTGCGTCCGGTTGGATCGCCGATGAGCGCGGTAAAATCGCCGATGAGCAAGATCACGTCGTGACCGTCGTCGATAAACTGCTGCATTTTGTGCAGCGTTACGGCATGACCGAGGTGCAGTTCGGATCCCGTCGGATCGATACCGAATTTGACGCGCAGCGGTTTTCCGAGCGCGATCCGGGCACTGAGTTCGGCCGGCGATTCGACGTGTTCGCACGCATCGACGAGCGCAATCGTGCGCTCCTGCGGCGTTGCTGTTACCATGGGCGGCTAGCGCAATTCAAAGATGGTCACTCCGCTCCCTCCCTCGTCCTGGTTGCCGTAGCGAACGCCCATGACGTGGGGATGGTCTTTCAAAAAACTTTGCAGCCCGCGGCCGAGTAGGCCGGTGCCTTTGCCGTGGATGAGGCGCAGAGGCGAGAAGCCCAGCAGCATCGCTTCATCGATCCACGAATCGACAAGCGGCTCGGCATCGACGAACCGCTTTCCGCGCACGTCGATCTCGGTGCGCGCGTTTGCCGCCGCGGACATCGCCTGGGCGCCGATACTCGCACTCGACTTGCGTTCGCGCGGCGGCCCGCCACGGCGTCGTAGATCCTCGCGTTCGACGGTGATGCGCATCGAGCCGATCGACACGACGGCCGAATCGCCGTCGATCGCGGAGACCGTGCCTTCTTGATCGAGCGATGCAACGAAGACGCGGTCGCCGATTTCAATCGGCGCGACGGCGTTCGAGTCGCGTTTGTCGACGGCGGGAATGCGATCGAGGCCGAGGTCGCGGTGCATGTCGCCGATCGTACGCGAAAGTAACTCGCTCTGGCCGCTCGTCACCCGGCCGCGTCCGCGACCGCCCGAGCGGCGCTCGAGTTCGGCCGAAAATGTGCGCAACGCCTCTGCCAGCTTCGTCTCCGCAGCCCGCGCGAGTTCGCGACGTTCGCGTTCCAGGACTTCGGCCCGGCGACGCGCGTTGTCTTCGAGCGTGCGCAAATGGACGCGCTCGCGGTCGAGCGCCGCACGCGCTTCCACCGTGCGCGTGCGTTCGTCGGCAAGCTCCGCTAGCGCTCGGTCGTAGTCGCGTTCAGCTTGCGAGAGCAGCATTTCGGCGCGCGCGACGACGGCGGGATCGAGGTGCATGGTCCGCGCGAGCGCGAACGCCAGCGACTGTCCGGGCGAACCAAGATCTAGTTGATAGGTCGGCGCATACGTGTCCGGATTGAACCGGACGCTGGCGTTCTGCACGCGTTCGTGCTCGGCGCCAAAGAGTTTAAGTTCGGTCGCGTGCGTCGTTGCAATCGTACGCGCACCGGCGGTAAGGAAACGTTCCAACACAGCAACGGCAAGCGCGGCGCCTGCGGTCGGTTCCGTACCGCTGCCGATTTCATCGACGAGGATCAAACTGCGCGCGTCGGCCCCAGCGACGATCTCCGCCAGTCGCCGTAAATGCGCTGAGAACGTCGATGCGTTGAGCGCGATCGATTGCTCGTCACCGATATCGGTATAAATGCGCGTAAAGTGCCCGAGCGTGACGTCCTCGGCAGACAGATGCAGCCCGCAATACGCCATCGTGACGAAGAGCCCGAGCATCTTGAGGGCGACCGTCTTGCCGCCCATGTTCGGCCCGCTGATCAGGACGATCTGCGTTCTCGCATCGAGCGTAAGCGACTGTGGAACGGCCCTCTCGCCGAGCAGGGGGTGGCGTCCGTTCAAAACGGCGATCGTCGCATCCTCGACGAGCGTCGGCGCGATCGCATTCATGCGGATCGCAAGCTCGGCGCGTGCCAGCGCAAGGTCGAGCGTCTCGTAAATCGCAAGATCGATCTCAATCGTCGTCGCTTCGTTCCCGACCGCGGTCGAGAGATCGGCGAGAATGCGCGCGACCTCGTGTTCTTCTTGCATGCGAAGCGAACGAACCCGGTTGTTGGTTTCGAGTGCCTCGAGCGGTTCGACAAAGAGCGTCTGTCCGCTCGCCGATGCATCGTGAACGATACCCGGAAACTCGCCGCTAAACTCGGCCTTGATCGGCACGACGTAGCGCCCGTCACGCACGGTGACGACTTGATCTTGGATCGCGTTTGCGTATTTCGCGGAGCGCACGATCGCCGACGCGCGGTCGCGCGCCTCGTTTTGAGCGCTTGCGAGGCCGCGCCGAATACGTCCAAGGGCGGGTGAGGACCGGTCGAGCACCTCGCCGCGTTCGCCGATCGCGTTTGCGATCGCAGCCGAGAGTTGCGGTAAGGCAAGAAACGGCTCGCAGCGACGGGCGAGCAGCGGCACGCCTTCGGCTTCGCGGATGCGTCGAACGGCAGCATTTGCCGCAGCGAGCGCGTTCCCGATCGAACGCAATTCGGCAGCAGCGACCGGCACGCCGCGCGCGGTCGTCGCTACGGACTGAGCGACGTCATCGACCTGCGCGATCGAGATCCCCCCACCCGCGCGGAGCGCGCGCATCTCGCCCGTCTCAGCGACTAGGCACCGGACGTCATCGAAATCCTCGGTTGGAACGAGCGCGAGCGCGCGCGCAAACGCCCCCGGGCTATGGGTCTGCCCGGCGAGTGCCTCGCGAACGCGCGCGAAGTCCAGGACATCGAGACTGCGTTCGTCGACGAGCACGTTACATGCGATCGCGGAGGGCTTGCTCCACGAGCGCGGGATTAGCTTTGCCGCGACTGACTTTCATAACGGCACCGACGAGGAACTTGAGCGCGTTTTCCTTGCCGGCTTTGAAATCCTGAGCGCTCTTGGCATTGGCCGCCAACACCTCGTCGACGAATCCGGCAAGCGCACTCGGATCGGAGACCTGCGCGAGGCCGTCTCTCTCGACGATCGCCTTGGCCGAGCCGCCTTCATTCCAAAGTTTCAAGATCACATCTTTGGCAATTTTCGAATTGATCGTTTTCGCATCGAGCATCGCGATCAACTCGGCGAGCGCGTCGGGCGTAATTTTTGCATCGGCAACGTGCGTCTCGGTCTCGTTGGCGAGCCGCGAGAGATCGCCCAGCACGAAATTCATCACCGCCTGCGGAGCATTCGTTAGCGCAACGGCACGGTCGAAGTATTCCGCAAGCCGGACGTTGTCGACGAGTTGCGTCGCCTGCGCGACCGTAAAGCCGTACGACTCAACGTAGCGCCGATGCCGGACCGCAGGCGAGGGCGGAAGCGCCGCTTTGAGCGCCGCGATATGCGCGGGGTCGAGTTCGATCGGCGTGAGATCGGGCTCGGGAAAATAGCGGTAATCGTGAGCCTGCTCTTTGCTGCGCATCGAGACGGAGGTGCCGGTCGTTTCGTCCCAGCCGCGCGTCTCTTGAACGACCCGTCCGCCGCCCTCGATCACGCCTACCTGCCGCGCGAACTCGGACTCGATCGCTCGGTGAACCGACCGAAACGAGTTCATGTTTTTGATCTCGGCCTTCGTACCGTACTCCGTCGCGCCTTTGAGGCGGACCGACACGTTAGCATCGCAGCGAAGCGAGCCTTCTTCCATCTTCACGTCGGAGACGCCGAGTTGAACGAACGTGCGCTTCAGCGATTCCAAAAAAGCTACGGCTTCATCGGCCGAACGAAGATCGGGCTCGCCGACACATTCCATGAGCGGGACGCCCGCGCGGTTGAAATCGATCAGCGAATACGAAGACCCGGCAATACGCCCGTCGCCGGAACCCGCATGCGATGACTTCCCGGTATCTTCTTCAAGATGAATGCGCGTCAGCCGGCACGAACCGCGCGTCCCATCATCCAGCCAAAACTCGACCATACCACCCTGCGTGAGCGGCATATCGAACTGCGTGATCTGATAGTTCTTGGGCATGTCAGGATAAAAGTAGTTCTTCCGATCGAACTTCGAAAACGTCGGAATCTCAGCGTTGAAGGCAAGCCCGGCACGAATCAAATGCTGGATCGCAACCTTGTTCGGAACGGGGAGTGCACCGGGCATCGCAAGACAAACCGGACAAACCTTGGTGTTGGGCTCGCCGCCAAACTCGTTGGGACACGCGCAAAACATCTTGCTCGCCGTCTTAAGTTCGACATGACACTCGATCCCAATAACGAGTTCGTACTTGGCAAGCACATCGGGAGTGACTTCAGCAATAGCGGTCATTAAGAAGCAATCTCCGGCGCACGAACGTCGGCATGAAGCGTCGCGCGCTCATACGCGTGCGCGATGCCAAGCAGCGAACGCTCCGCAAAAAGCGGCGATGAAAGCTGTAAACCCATCGGCATGGGCCGCGACCCGCCCTCGGGCGTCACCCACCCGCAAGGAACCGACAGCGAGGGAAGGCCCGCAAGCGACCCGGGAATGGTGTAATAATCCATCAGGTACATCGCATACGGATCGGACTTCGCATTAAACGCAAAGGCCGGAGTCGACGCCGCAGGCGACGCGATAACATCGCACGATTCAAACGCTTTAGCAAAGTCAGAAGCGATGAGCGTACGAGCCTTCTGCGCCTTGACGTAGTAGGCATCGTAGTAACCCGACGAGAGCGCATAGGTCCCGATGAGAATACGCCGCTTCACCTCCGGCCCAAACCCCGCCGCACGCGTCTTCTCATACATATCCTGAACGGTGGTCCCATCGACACGTAAACCGTAACGAACGCCATCAAAGCGCGCAAGGTTCGCCGAACATTCGGCGGGCGCAATCAAATAATACGTCGCGATCCCGAATTCAGCAGTCGGAAGCGCCACTTCAACAAGCGTCGCCCCGAGTGCCTCGAGATCCGCATACGCTTTCTTATACAGAGAATCGATCTCGACACCAAGCTTGCCGGTAGCAAACTCTTTGACGATACCGACCCGAACATCGCGAAGATCCGTCCGCAAATGCGTAGCCGTCGTCTCAAGGGGCCGATCGACGCTAGTGGCATCCATCGGATCGAAGCCACCCATGACGTCATAGCAAAGCGCAGCATCTTCAACCGTCCGAGCAAATGGCCCGATCTGATCCAAACTCGAAGCAAACGCAATCAACCCATAGCGCGAAACACGCCCATAGGTCGGCTTAAATCCAACAACATTGCAAAACGCAGCGGGTTCACGAATCGAACCACCGGTATCGCTGCCAAGCGAAAGCACCGCCTGGCGAGCAGCAACGGCAGCGGCACTCCCACCGGAACTCCCGCCGGGAACCCGCCCAAGATCGTACGGATTGCGCGTCACCCCAAGCGCAGAGTTCTCGCACGAACTCCCCATCGCAAACTCATCCATGTTGGTCTTACCAACTGGAATCGCACCAGCATCGAGCAGCCGCTGAACGGCTGTCCCCGTATACGGCGAAGTCCAATGCTCGAGAATCTTCGACCCACACGTCGTAATCGTTCCGGTAAGACACAAGTTGTCTTTAACGGCAATCGGAACACCGGCAAGCGGAAGCGACTCCCCCGCTTTAACGCGAGCGTCGACGCGATCGGCATGCGCCCGAGCCAACTCATGCGTCAGCGAAAGATACGACCCAACGGTCTTATCACTTGACTCAACATACGGATAAAGCGAATCGATCGTCTCACGCGCCGACGTCTTGCGCGACGAAACAGCAGCGACAATCGAAACAGCAGTGGAATCGATCACGCCCTACTCCCCACTCGCAATAATCTGAGGAACGCGAAAAAACGTGCCTTGCGCCTGCGGAGCCCCAGCGAGAACGACCGCCCGATCCAGACAATCCCCAACAACATCCTCGCGAGCCACATTCCGAGACTCAACAACCTGTGCCGTCGCAGCGACGCTCGCCGTATCGAGGCGCGAAAGCGCGCCGACATGACCGAGCAAGTCGCCAAGCTGTGCACCATACTGCACAACCTCATCTTCCGTCAACGCCAACCGCGCCAACTTCGCAACATACCGAACATCAATCGATTTCGAAGCCATAACTCCGAAAGCTTCGAGGCACGCCCCCCTCAACCCGCCCCGACTAATATCGTGCCGCCACCCAAAACGGCTTAGAAAAAGTGCTTACGGCGACCAATCCACCACCCAAAAACTATTCGGAGTCGAAATCCATCCCATAGCCAGGCGAGATCCCCTGCGAAGGCCACGCCGGAATCAAATCATCCCACTCAGCCTTCTCACGCGAAGGCAACACAAGCGCCGGCAACCCCGTCTTCGAAAGCGTAACGAGCGTCTCGACATGCCCGGTCTGCGGGAACATGTCGAACGGCTGCACCAGCCCAACGACGTAGCCATGCCCGATAAGCCGTTGCAAATCACGCGCCAAGGTCGCCGGATTGCAAGAGAGATACCAAATATTAGGCACGTTCGCTTCGGCAAGCGCGTCGAGAGTCAGCGAATCGCTGCCTTTGCGCGGCGGATCGAGAAAGACGATCTCGGCATCACGCAGTGCTTGCAAACCATCGGCGTTCGCGACGGCGCCTTCAACGCGTCCGGCAATGAACCGCGTGCGGCCGGCGACACGATTGAGTTCGGCGTTCGCACGGGCCTCGCGCACAGCGGCTTCGTTTTCTTCGATGCCGACGACGTCGGCGCCATGCGCGGCGAAGTAAATCGCAAACGTCCCGGCTCCGCAATAGAGATCGACGATCTTGCGCGGCTCTTTGAGCCCGGGTGCCATGAAGCGGAAGATTTTGCCGACCATCTCGCTATTGACTTGGAAAAATGAGGACGAGCTCACGCGGAAGCGCACGTCTTCGATGGATTCTTCCATCTCTTTGCGGCCCCAAACGTGATTGATCTTGCGGCCCATCACGGCATTGGAATTGCGCGGCTCGAAGCTATTGGATACGCCGACTAAACCCGCCATCCGGCCGGCAATCGCCGGGGCAACGGCAGCGATTTGAAACGCCGCGCGTTCGGTCGTCAGCGAAAGAACGGCTTGTTTTGAGGCCGCGCCCGCGCGCATGATCGCGTGCTTGACGGGTTTGAGCGCGGCAGCGGTCGCTGGTGCGACGGCAACTTCACGCAAGGCTTTAATGCCTTCGTTGAGCTGCGGTAAAACGACGGGACATTCGGCGATCGGCACGATGTCGTGCGAGCGCGCCTGATAGAATCCAAGCACGGGCGTCGCGCCGCTGTTGTCGACGACGAGCGCCATCTTATTGCGGTAAGCACGCGGATCGGTCATGCCGATCGGATGCGCGACCTGCACGCCCTCGATTCCGCCGATACGCTGGAGCGCACTGCGGACGATCTGCTCTTTCCACGCCAGCTGCGCGGGATAGGCCAGATGTTGCACCTGACAGCCGCCGCATTCGCCAAAGACCGGGCAGAACGGATCGGCACGCAGCGCCGAATCATCTTCGCGCGAGACGACGTCCGCAACGGCGTACTTCGCTTTGACCAAGGTCACGCGAACGGTCGCGGTCTCGCCCGGCAGCGGTCCCCACACGAACACGACGACGCCGTCGATACGTCCGACGGCTTGGCCGTTGGCGAGGAGGTCGGTGAAGGTGACGCGCGCGACGGTTCCGGCGGCGAGGCCGCCGCTAACCGTGCTTTTTATCGTCGAGCGTCCGCAGTAGGCGGTTGGCCTCGTCGATGAGCGACTGAATGCGCTCGCTCGTCGGGTCGACCGGCGCACGTCGCATCGACGCGCGAATCACAAGGTAGGTCACCGTAGCCGAGGCGGTCGCGATCCCGAGCCAAACGAGCGTGCGTTGCATCGCGACGGACGGTTTGTCGACTTTGGGCGGCGTGCCGCTTTCGGAGGCGGGCATGGAACTGGTCACATCTTACCCTTCGCCGCTAGACGAACGTAACCCATGCCGCGTGCTTTGGATCTTCGCCCCGGACCGCGCGCAAGTAGGCTTCACGAAGTTCGAGCGTAACGGGCCGGTCGCTTCCGTACACGTGCCGGTCGATGTGCGAGATCGGCGTCACCTCGGCGGCCGTGCCGGTGAAGAACACTTCATCGGCAGCCATCAGATCGTCGACAGAAAGCGGTCGCACGACCACCTCGTAGCCGCGATCGCGTGCGAGCTCGATGACCGTCGCACGCGTGATCCCATCGAGCGCATCGGCGGTATAATCGTTGGTCGTAATCGCACCGTTCTTGACCACGAAGACGTTCTCGCCGGTTCCCTCCGCGACTTCGCCGCGGTCATTGAGCAACATCGCTTCTTCGAAACCGCGCGTGACCGCATCTTGCATTGCAAGCACCGAGTTTGCATAGTGACCCGACGCTTTGACGGTTGCGGGCAGCGCCGCGGAACTGAACTTCCTCCACTTAGAGATCGTCACCCCGATGCCGTCGCCGCGAGCGCCACCGAAGTATCCGGCAAGCGCGCGGATCGCGACCATCGAGTGCGTCGGACAGTGAAATTTGGGTGCGAGCGAAATTGTCTTCTCGCCGAAGAAAACCAGCGGACGGATATACGCAGAACGAATGCGATTCTTGCGCATCACTTCGACCGTAGCATCGCACCACGCATCGACGTCGAACGGCGTCGCAAGATCGTAGACGGCAGCGGAGCGCAGCAGCCGCTCCATGTGCTCGCGAAGACGGGAGATTCCAGCCCGGCCCCCGGCGCTCTCATAGGCGCGAATACCCTCGAAGACGCCCGTCCCATAGTGGAGGGCGTGCGCGAAGGGGTGGATGAGAATCGACTCGACCGGACAAAAAGCGCCGTCGAACCAAGCGACGGGCGCGATCTCCATTTGTGCGAGTTCGACCGGAGCGGTGTCCGACTGGACCATGCGGCCTTAGGTTCCAACCATTTCGGGAGAATCCATCGTCGCATCGAGCGCACTTTTTTCGGACAGCGAAATAACGCGCCCGAGATCGAGCATGATGATCAAACGATCGGCAATCTTGCCGACGCCGCGGATGTATTCTGTGTCGACGCCCGAGATCATATCCGGCGCATCTTCGATATTTTCGATCGGAATTCGCAGCACTTCGGAGACCGAGTCGACGACCATACCGACGCGCTTCGTACCGATGTCGATGACGACGATCCGCGTCGCTTTCGAATGCTCGGCGCGCGGCATCCCAAAGCGCGTGCGCAGATCGACGATCGGAATCAACTGACCGCGCAAGTTGATCACGCCCTCCATGAAGTGGGGCGCCCGCGGAACGTGGGTGATCGAGACCATGCGGTTGATTTCTTGGACCTGGGCGATGTCGACGCCGTACTCTTCGCTACCGAGTGCGAAGCTCACGACCTGCATCGTCTGCCCAGAAAGTTGTTTTTTATCGTCGACCATTGCCATGTTGGTTATACTCCTGAAAATTCGGCGCGCGCTGCGCGTCCGCTCTGGTATGCACCCGCGACGAGCGAGTGAACATCGATGATGAGGGAGATGGAGCCGTTGCCCAGGATCGTCGCGCCCGAGATACCGGCAATGCGACCGATGACATCGGAGAGCGGCTTGATGACGATTTCTTGTTCGCCCTGGAACGAATCGACGACCAGGCCCACCTGGCGCCCTTGAAGCCCGACGATGACGATCATGACTTTGTCCGGATCGCGCGCGTTAGCGAGTTGGAAGAATTCACCGACGCGAATGAGCGGCACGACTCGGCCGCGCAGGGTGATGACCTCGCCGCCGTGGACGGTGCGGACTTCGCTTGTGTCGATGCGCTGCGACTCGATAACCGAATCGAGCGGAATCGAATAGAGTTCGTCTGCGACGCGCACGAGCAAAGCTTGGATGATAGCAAGCGTGAGCGGTAATTTCATCGTGAACTTGGTGCCCGAGCCGTAGACCGAGTCCACCTCGAAGACGCCTTTTAGACGCAGGATGTTCTTCTTCACGACGTCCATTCCGACGCCGCGTCCGCTGACGTCGGTCACGGCTTCCGCGGTGGAGAAGCCCGGCGTGAAGATGAGGTCGATGATCTCGCGGTCGGTGAGCTTATCGGATTCGGCGATGAGGCCTTGTTTGATGCCTCGTTCGCGCACGCGCACGAGGTCGACGCCGCCGCCGTCGTCATTCACTTCGATGATGACTTGATTGCCTTCGTGGAAGGCGTTGAGTTTGATCGTGCCGGAGCGCGATTTACCGCGCTTCTCGCGCGCGTCGGCACGCTCGATTCCGTGATCGATACAGTTTCGTATGAGGTGCATAAGCGGTTCGCCGACTTCGTCGACGATCGTCTTATCGAGATCGGTCTCGGCACCGGATATCTCGAGCTTGATCTCTTTCCCGCGGGCCTTCGCAAGATCGCGAACCATGCGCGGAAAGCGATCGAAGACTTGACCGATCGGCACCATGCGGACCTTCATGATGCTCTCTTGGATCTCGTTGGTCGTGCGCGCGAGCAACGCCGATGATTCGGCAAGATCTTTGGCAAGACCCGTGACGCCGTCAGTCGTCGAACCTTTGGTGCCACCGACCGAGCGCGCGAGCGTATTCGCGATGTCGGAGATACGCGTGCGGTTGATGACGAGTTCGCCGACGAGGTTCAGCAACGAATCGAGCCGTTCGATGTCGACGCGAATGGTTTGATTCTTTCCAGCAGCAGGGCGCTTGGCGGCATCTGCATCAGCGTTCTTGGCACCGTTCGTGGTGGCAATCGACGGAACGGTCGGAGCTGCGGGAGCCGAAGCGGCGGCGGCAGTTGCAGCGAAACTCGGCTTCGCGGACGGTACCGACGTGGTGGCACCGTCCGATTCGTGTTCGGGTTCGGGGATGAACGCGGCGGCTGCCGCGGCACCGAGTAGCGCATCCATAGCGGCTTGCGCTTCGTCGGCGTTGACATCGCCGGTCGAGCCTTCGGCGGCGCCGCCGTTATGCGCGAGCAGTCGGGCGATTTCGGCTTCGAAGGCTTGAACTTCGGCGTCGGCAATCGCCTCGACCGGCGCATCGGCTTGGGCTGCGGCACGTTCGCCACCGTCGATGACGGCTGCGGTCGATTCGTAGATGAGTGCGAACCCATCGAGGCGGGTGATGTAATCATCGATCCCGCCGGGCGCCGAGCCGTCGCCGACCGCAGCGTGGACGAGGCCCGTTAGGAGATCGCGGCCTTCAAAGAGCAGGTTGATGCACTGTTCTGAGAGCGGCATCCGGTCTTTGCGTAAGAGATCGAAGACGTTTTCGAGTTTGTGCGCGACCGCAGCGACGTCTTTGAAGTCGAGCATACCGGCGCTACCCTTGACGGTGTGCAGGGCGCGAAAGAGCGACGCGATGATATCCGCATCGAGCTCGTCGTGGTCGACAAACGCCTCGAGCCGGAGCAAATCCGAGTCGAGGGTCTGCAGCAACTCCTCGGTCTCATCCCGGAAATACTGAATGAACTCGGTACGGTCGAAAAAATCGTCAGTCGACATTACCACTCTTGTTTCGGCGGACAGACCGCCGTTCTGAAGAGAAAAGGCCGATGTCCCGCACCGAGATGCTCAAAACCAGCCTTTCATTGCGAGATGCCCCATCCGGGGCGCGCTGGCTACACCCCGAAAACGGAGAGCAACGGCTCGAGCGATCCTGTCTCCGGGATCAGGATGAACTGTCCGGAGACCGTCATGCCTTTATCGAGAAAAGCCGATTCGATCAAGAAGACGTCTTGGTCGGGCAAGATCGACATCAGCGTGCGAAACGCCGCCTGGATCGTCCCGTACGAGAGCGTCGGCACCGAAGGCAAGAGGTTGATGCCGGTCAGCGAGATTAATGCAGTGAGATACGAGCCGGCGATGATGTTGCCGAGCTCCTTGAGCGTCGAATCGACGATCGAGTCGAAAATTTGGATATCGCCGATGATGCGTTTGATGAAGACGTTCACGAATTCGAGCGCATTCTCGCGATCGAACAGCACCACCATCTGTCCCGGCGCTTCGCCGCGCACGTACATATGCAGGGCGGCGACGATGCGGTTCTCATACCCGACGCGCGTCGAGAGATCGCGAAATTTGATCACGTCGATCGAAGGCTCGGAGAGCTTGATCGTCGTGTTGAGCAACTGCGAGAGCGCGGTCGCAGCGTGGCCAGCACCAATGTTGCCGACCTCCTTGAGCGCGTCTTTCTGCAGTTCGGTGAGCTGCAGCGAGGGTGTCATTGGAGCACCTTATTGATGGTTTCGAGAATTTTCGGCGGCTGGAAGGGCTTGGTTATGAACGACTTTGCGCCGGCCTGAATCGCCTCGACGACGAGTGCTTGTTGGCCCATCGACGTGCACATGATGATTTTTGCGTTCGGATCGACAGCTATGATTTGCTTGACGGCTGTAATTCCGTCCATCTCGGGCATGACCATGTCCATGGTCACAAGATCGGGCATCAGCAGTTTGTACTTGTCAACGGCTTCCACGCCGTTCTGCGCTTCGCCGACGACATCGAATCCGTTCTTGGATAGGATGCCTTTGATCATCATGCGCATGACGACTGCGTCATCGACGATCAGCACCTTCTTACTCATTGCCGCTCCACTCTAGGCGAGACCTCGGCTGCGCCGTTCCGCTTGCCGTTTGTTAATATATTCCATGATTGTTTTGTCTTCGTCCGGGCGGATGCCGTGAAACATCAGTCCGTGCGAAACCTTGCCCGATGCCGGGATTTTCTGGACGCGTTTCACTTCGCCAAGAAACGACATCGGCGCTGTCGTGTTGAGCGACACTTGCAACTCAACCTGCGTTCCTTGGCTTAATTCACGGTCGATGATAAGCGATGCGCCCGTGCGACTGATATCGGTGATCGACCCCTTATTTAAGGTTCCGATGCCTTTTCCGGCGGGAGCGAAACGCCACTGTCCGGCGACGGTGGTATCGAGCCGAACGCTAGCGCGTTTTTGCCCACCGAATTTCTGGATTTCTTCGATCCGGGACGGCATTGCGAAAGTCGCGTGCGGTCCTTTGATCGCGGTGCACTTCGCAGCAAACCGATACTTGCCCTTATCCGTGGAGTAACTGAAGACCGCGCCCGTTCCGGCGCTGAGGCCGGGCGAAGTCGAGGTCTGGAACGACGATGCTCCGATGGTTTCAACGCAGACGGAGGCCGGACGCGGCACTTTAGCAAGGGTCAGGTCGACGAACGAGTGCAACATCGGCATGCGGTGTCGCAAACTGGTATCGACCTTGGGCTTAAATCCCAACGCGCGAAATAGCATCTACTATACGCTATCGGCCGAAGAGCAACCGAGCTTAAGGTCCACGCTACACGCTCGCCGTCTCGGCGACTTCGTCGGTCGTCGTGATCTGTCCGATGCTCTCAACACGCAGACCCGGAGCGATTTCGGAGTACGAAAGGACGACCAGGCTCGGGGCGGCGCGTTCCGTAAGACGTTTGAGCGCGAGCCGAACCGAGGGGGAGGCAAGGACGATCGGCGGCAGACCGGCCTGCTGGGCGAGCTGCATTTGCTTGGTAAGGGAGCCGTAGATCTTCGCGACGGTGTTGGGATCGAGGAGCGCGTAGGCATCCTCGCCGCGGCGGACCGCTTCGCCGAGCAACTGCTCGAGCCGCGGATCGACGGTGATCACCGAGAGCAGGCCGTTTTCGGCATACTCCGCGCAAATGTGGCGGGCCATTGCGGCGCGCACTTTTTCGGTCAGGAAGTCGATGTCTTTGGATTGACGCGCGCCGTCGGCGAGATTCTCGAGGATCAACAAGAGATTGCGGATCGGGATGCGCTCGCGTAAAAGATTCTGCAACACGCGCTGGATCTCGCCGACCGTGAGCAAGTTGGGCACGAGCTCTTCGACCACGACCGGGTAGTGCTGCTTGACGTTATCGAGCAGCGCCGAGGTTTCTTGGCGGCCGAGCAGGTCTGGCGCGTGGCCCTTGATCACTTCGGTCAGATGGGTCGCGATGACGCTCGTCGGGTCGATGACGGTGTAACCCGCCATTTCGGCATCGCCGCGCGTGCTTTCCGGAATCCACAGCGCCGGCAAGTTGAACGCCGGTTCGACCGTCGGAATCCCCTCGATGCCGTTTGTCGCAGTACCGGGATTCATCGCCAGCAAACGGCTGACCATCACTTCGGCGCGGGCGACTTCGAGGCCGTAGATTTTGATGATATACGTCGAGGGCTTGAGCTGCAAGTTGTCGCGCACGCGAATCGGCGGAACCACGATCCCGAGTTCGCGCGCAGCGTGGCGGCGGATCATCGTGATGCGTTCGAGCAGATCGCCACCCTGGCTGACGTCGACGAGCGGAATGAGACCGAAGCCGATCTCGAGTTCCATCGGATCGTAGCTGAGGAGCGGCACGACAGATTCGGCCGGTTTGACACTCGGCGATGAGGTCGAGGAGCCGGGGCCGCCAACCATCGCGCTGTTACCGCCGGCGGCGACGAGGGCGTTGCGCGCTTTGGTACCGCGGGTGCGGAAGAACAGCACCGCGAGGATCGCGGCCATGAGGAACATGAAGAACGGCGGGAGGCCGAAGAGCCCGAAAATCAGCAGCAGGACGGCGGTGATGGCAAGCGCGCGCGGTTCCTGAACGAGTTGCTTGCTGACTTCAGCACCGAAGCTCGATTCCGACGCGGCGCGGGTCACGATGATACCGGTCGCCGTCGAGATGAGCAGCGCCGGAATCTGCGTGACGATCCCTTCACCGATCGTCAAGAGTGTAAACCGGGACGCGGATGTTCCCGGATCGAGATGCAGCTGAAACACACCGACAACGAAGCCGCCGATGATGTTGACGAAAACGATAATGACCGCAGCGATCGCATCGCCGCGCACGAACTTCGAAGCACCGTCCATCGCGCCGTAAAAGTCGGCAGCGCGCTGAATATCTTTGCGGCGCTGGCGCGCGTCGGATTCGGTGATGAGGCCGGCGTTGAGATCGGCGTCAATCGCGAGCTGTTTACCGGGCATCGCATCGAGCGTAAATCGGGCGGCGACTTCCGCGACGCGGCCCGCACCGTTCGTGATCACGACGAATTGAATGATGATAAGGATCGCGAAGATGACGAGGCCGACGGCATAGTTGCCGCCGACGACGACGTTGCCGAACGCCTCGATGATCTTACCCGCATACGCATGCAGCAAGATCGAGCGCGTGCCCGTGATGTTAAGTGAGAGCCGGAAGAGCGTGACGATCAGCAGCAGCGTCGGGAAGACGCTGAACGCGAGCGCGTTCTCTGTATAGAGCGTCGTCAACATGATGACCAGCGCCAAGGTGATGTTCACCGAGAGCAGCAAGTCGATCACCCACGGGGCGACCGGGACGATCATCAAAATAATGAGAATGACCGATGCAGCCGCAACCCACACGTGGCTCGCCGAGCCTATGCGTGTAAGCAGGCTTGGTGACTTCGGTGCTGAGGCCGCTACGGCCAATGAAAACTCCCCGTTCCTAGCATTACTGTAGGTATCGGCACGAAGGCGCGCTCACGCTACTTGGCTTGCCGATTGTGACGCCGCGAACCTGCGACATCGAACCGTGGCCGCGAGGGCCGCTCGAAGGTGACGGTCCGGTTGCGGCCGAGCGCTTTTGCCCGATAGAGCACGGCCTCGGCGCGGGCGGCAAAACGGGACGTCGAATCGTCAGTTGCGAGCGAGTTCACGCCGAGCGAGCCCTGAGCAAACCTCCCGCACCGGATCCGCTCCGCCACGGCACCGGCTTCGTCGGACTCGGACAGCAGAATCACGAATTCCTCGCCACCGCAGCGAGAGACGACGTCGACCGAGCCGCCCAGGGGCCCGTCTTCCCGCATCGCGTTCCGGTATGCGCCGAGAAGACGCTCGTCGTAGAGTCGCCGGTTGCCGACGCCCGTCAGTCCGTCGATCGTCGCAAGTCCGGCGGGCGTCACGGCGAGGCGCCTGTCCCCGCTCAAGCAACCGTTTTATTTTTGAGACGGTAGACGAACGCAATGACTTGCGCGACGGCTGCGTAGAGATCGGCGGGCACGGGAGAATCCAGCGCAACTTTGTCGTAAAGCGCACGCGCGAGCGGGGCGTTCTCGAGAATCGGAACGTTGTTTTCTTTGGCGATCTCGCGAATGCGTTTGGCGAGCAGATCGGCTCCTTTGGCCGTGAGTACGGGGGCGGCCATGGTGAGTTCGTCCCACTCTAGAGCGATCGCGTAGTGGGTGGGGTTCGTCACCACCACCGTTGCTTTCGGGACGGCTGCCATCATGCGGCGCCGCGCCATCGCGCGTTGCCGGTTGCGCAGCGCCGCTTTTGCCTCGGGGTTGCCTTCGGACTGTTTGGTCTCGTCTTTGACTTCGGTTTTGGTCATCTTGAGAGAATCGGCGAGCTGCTTCTTCTCCCAGAAATAGTCCGCGATGCCGAGCATCAAAATCAGGATCCCGAACTTTACGCCGATGCCGTAGCAGATGCCCTCGACGAACTGCATCATGTCGCGCGGCCCGACGTGCGCAAGACCGAGGAAAAACGAGAGGCTGTCCTTGACGCCGAGGTAGACGATGATCACGACGATGCTGAGTTTAGCGAGCTGCTTGACCAAGTTCACCAGCGATTGCGGTGAGAAAAAAACCCGCTTGACGCCTGCGAGCGGATTGAGTTTACTAAACTTGGGCTGCAGCAGTTTTGGCGAGAAAAGAAAACCGAATTGCAACAAATTGGCGCCAACGCCGATCGCGAGCGCCGAGAGAAAGATCAGGCCCATCAGACTTGCATAGGGCAGCGCAGAGCGGATGAAAAGATGCCAGGTGGAGAAAATATTGACTTCTTCGTGCGTGCCCAAGTTGCTGAGCGCGATCACGAAGTCTTTGCCCATCGTATCCATCATCGCGAGGAACCCGACGTGGATCGTCGTGATGATGGCAAGGAAAATCGATGCGCCGCCGATGTCGACCGAACGCGAAACCTGCCCGCGTTCGCGTGCCTCGCGTACGCGTTTGGGTGTCGCCTTCTCTGTTTGCTCCGGCTTTGCCATCGGTTATTTTGCCGGCTGCAACGCGCGCATGACCGTATCCAGATGCGGCGGAACGTCGCTGAAGATTTGGGGGAGCACCGTTCCGAGGAGCGGGAACGACACGATGATCATCAGCAGACCGACCATGATCTGCAGCGGGAAGCCGACGGCGAAGATGTTCATCTGCGGCGCCACGCGGGCCATAAGCGCGAGTGCCACGTTCACCAGGAACAGGGCGGCGGCGACGGGCGCTGCGATTTGGAAGATTATGAAGAGCGACTGCGTGAAGAACCGGACAACGTCACTGAGCGCGACCGCATTGAGCGCGATATCCGGCAACGGCAAGAGATTGAACGACCCGACCATACCCGCGATAAGGTAATGGTGGGAGTTCGTGACCAAGTACACCAGCGTCGCGAAGGCAAGTTCGAATTCGCCAATGATGGTGACTTGCTGCTGCGTCTGGGGATTGATGACGTTGACGACGCCATAGCCGATTTGAATGTCGAGTATCTCACCGGCAAACTGAATCCCGTTGAAGACTAAGAACGAAACGAAACCGTACATCAGCCCGACCAGCGCCTGTTCCAGGATCGCGATGACGAGCTGACCCAGGCTCAGGGTGTGGATGACCGGGACGAGCTTGGCGATTAGGAACGTCAGGATGAGCATGATCCCGATGCGGATCAGCGGCGGGATCTGACGGGCCGAGAGAACCGGCACGAGCGAGAGCATGAACCCGACGCGGATTGCAATCAGGAAATAGGTTTCGAGACGAGCGGTGCCGAGTCCGTAGAGATCCGTCATCCGGCCCTATTTGATGTAGGCCGGCAAATTGGAAAAGACACGACTCGTAAAATCGGTCAGAAGCGCAAGCATGAACGGGCCGAAGAACAAGAGTGCGAGCGCTACGACGACGATTTTCGGGATAAACGTGAGGGTCGGCTCCTGGATCTGCGTGACGGCCTGAAAGATCGAAACGGCAAGACCCGTGAAGAGCCCGAGCAAGAGTGCGGGCGCGCAGACGAGTAGCGTAACCACGATCGCATCGCGCCCGAGCGAGAGTGCGGTTGCGAAGGTCACTTGAAACTCTGGAAGAGCGCGTTGATCGTCAGATTCCAGCCGTCGACGAGCAAGAAGATCAAAATTTTGAACGGCAGCGAGATCAGTACCGGTGGGATCATCATCATACCCATCGAGAGCAAGACCGAGGCGACCACCATGTCGATCACGATGAAGGGAATGTAGATCGCAAAGCCGATCTCGAAGGCCGTTTTGAGTTCGGAGATCACGAACGCCGGGATCAGCAAATAGGTCGGCACATCGTCCTGATTGCGCGGCTGTTTCGTCTCTTTCGAGAGCGAGTAGAAAAGCGCGATATCTTTCTCGCGCGTTTGCTTGAACATAAACTTTCGCAATGGCTTCGCCGCCGTATCCAAAGCTTTGCCCTGCGAAATTTTATTCGCAAGATACGGCTGGAGCGCGTTTTTGTTCACATCGGTGATCACCGGCTGCATGATGAAGAACGTCAAGAGCAGCGAGAGTCCGACGAGGACTTGCGTCGGCGGCACTTGCTGCGTCCCAAGCGCCGTGCGGACGAAGGAAAGCACGATCACGATGCGCGTGAACGAGGTGAGCAGGACGAGCAAGGTCGGCGCAAGCGTGAGGACCGTAAGCAGGACAAGGATTTGCAGCGAGAGCGCGACGTCTGCAGGCTTGTTCGAACCCGTCACGCCGAAGTTGATCTTTGGTATCGCGATCGTCGGCGCCGACGGTGCGGTCTGCGCAAAAGCGGGATGCGCGAAGGCGAGCACGATTGCAAGCGCACCGATCAGCGCGAAGAGATACGGCAGAGTACGACGGATCACGATTGCTTCCGAAAGCGGGCGAGGAACGATGCGACTGCATCGCGCTGGTCGCCAAGTGATTTCTTTTGCTGCTCGATCCATGGTGCAACGGAGTCGGCGGGGAGCTCGCTGATGAGCGCGACGTGACCCATCCCGCCCCCGATCAAGTAGAATTTATCGGCGATCTTCACGACGTGAAGCGCAGTATTCTGGGCGACCATCGTCGATTCGACGACCGAGATTAAACGCCGCTCGCTTGCGACGATGAGTCGCCCGCGCCCGAGAATTTTCACGAGATACGTCAGGCCGTAAAGGACGAGCGCGATGAGGGCAAACGCCCACACGATGCGCAGGACGAACCACGTATCCATGCTACTAGCCCGGCGCTAGACTTTCTCCACGTGCGGATTGAGCTCGTTGATCTTCACCGCGTATTTGTCATCGACGACGACGACTTCACCGCGGGCGATGAGGATGTTGTTCACGTAGAGATCGATCGGATCGGTCGATGCCTTATCCAGTTCGAAGACCGATCCGCTCTGGAGCGCGACCACGTCGCGCAGCGAGAGCGAGGTCATGCCGAGAACCGCGGAGATCTGCAACGGGATATCGTGCACGAGATCGAGGTTCGCATGTCCGTGCGGAGCCGGACGAATCGGGGTCGGCGACATCTGGGTGAACGCAACTGCCTGCGTAGCGGGCGGGGGTGCCGTCGCGCGCGGTGCGCGTGTCGGGGCAACGGGAGCCGGGCCTTCCATCTTGTTTTTTGCCATCCCATCAAAGTCGATTGTGAGCAGTGATTTCATGTCGTCGCCGAGCGCGAGCGTCGAACGATACGAATCGAACGGCGGGGCCGGAAACGCTCCCGCATCAGTGACAACGTCGGAGTGAATTCCGTCCGCCGAAGCCCCCATGTTCTGCGCGACGCGCTCGCCCATGGCGCTCGAAATCTGCGCCACCGTCTCGGAGACGATCGAGAGTTGCATCGCGTCGAGTTCGCCTGAGGTCGGCGTGCCGAGCATAATGCCAACGACCGTCCCGAGATCGGCTTTGGAATAGCGCACGACGAACGACACCCCGGCACTCGGGATCGACGTCGACGTGGCGACCGTATCGGCCTCGACGCGGATCGAGGACTCACTCTTGGCTTCATCGGTCGGGCCCGCGCTGACCGCGCGATCGACCAGCGTTGCGAGAACCGCGGCTGCCGAGGCGAACATCGCATCGGCGACGCCGCGCATCGAGGAAACGGGAGACACTTACTGGTCCTCACTTTCGATGATCTCGGCGACCGAGACCGCGAGCTTGTCACGGTGCAATCCGGGAAACACTTTGAACTTCTCGACGTCGTTTGCTTTGGCGATCAGCGGCTGCGTGACGTCTTTATCGAAAAGCACGACGTCGCCCGGCTGAAGCGCGATGAGGTCGCGCAGCGAGACGATCGTGCGGCCCAATTCGACGGTCAGATCAACTTCGGCGCGCTCCACGTTGCGTGCGAGCTGGGCGATGTCTTCTTCGGTCATCCCACGGCCCGCAACGACCGAGGGGGACCACTGAAAGTCGGAGAGTTGCGGCCCGATGGACTGCAGCACAAGATAAGGCAGGCAGAAATTCATCACGCCGGACATGTCGCCGATTTTGAGTTCGCAGCTCACGTACGCGACGATTTGGTCGAGCGGTATGATGCGCGGGATAAACTGCGGATTGGAATCGAGCGCTTCGATCTTCAACGAGAGCGTCAGCAGGTAGTTCCACGACTCGCGGTAGCTGTTGAGCATGCGCGCCATAAACCGCTGCATGAGCGTACGCTCGATGTCGGTGAGGTCGCGAAGCTTCTGCGGATACCAGCCCGGACCGCCCAGCAGCCGGTCGATGATCGAGAAAACGATGTTGAGGTCGACTTGGACGATGCCTGAACCCGGCAGCGGGTCCATCGAGAAGATCGAGAGGATCGACGGGATGCCGATCGAGGCGATGAAGTCGCCGTAGCTGATCTGCTCGATCGAGACGATCGTCGCCTCAACGCGGGTACGCAGGTACACCGAGAGCGAGTTATTGAGCAGGCGCGTGAAGTTGTCGTGGAGTGTTCGCAGAGTCTGGAGCTGGTTGTTCGAAAATTTCTCGAGACGCTTGGTGAAGCGGAAGTCGAACGACTTGATCTTGCGGCCTTCGAGGCCCGGACCTTCGGTATCGGGAGCGGCAAGTTGATTGACGAGCGCGTCAATTTCTTCTTGCGAGAGCATCGACATAGGCTACTGGGCTCCCCCGCCTTCGGCGTGTGCGAACTGGCCGTTGAGAATGACGATATCGACTCGCCGATTGAGCTGTTTATGGGCCTCGGTATCGTTTTGGAATCGCGGCTGGTACTGGCCGTATCCCGCTGCCGAAATTCGACGCGGGTCGAACTGGTCGTGTTCGACGAGGTACCGTGTGACGCCGGTCGCACGCGCCGTCGAGAGTTCCCAGTTCGTGGGATACGACGACGTTGCGATCGGGTCGGTATCGGTATTGCCTTCGACGCGAATTTCGTTACTGTGCGTGCGGAGCTGCTTGACGACATCGTCGAGCAACTGCTCGGTCTCGGGTTTGAGCACGGCCGAACCGCTGTCGTAGAGCGCCTTGTCGGTTAGCAGGGTAATAACGAGGCCTCGCTTATCGATGCGCGTTTCGACTTTCTTTTCGAGCTTCTGCTGGCGAACGTAGCTCTTCACCTGAAGCTGAATCGTTCTGAGGTTCGCCTCACCGTTGGACCCGGTTTGCGAACCCGTCGTGCCGCCGTTGGGCGGATTGTTGATGGCGTAATCGTTGTTGAAGCCGGCTGAAATATCTTTTGCGAATGTCTGAAACTTGACGCGGCTGATGGTCGAGATCGCGAAGAGAATGATGAAGAGCGCGAGCAACAGGGTGATCATGTCGGCGTAGGTGAGCAGCCAGCGCATCATGCCGGCGCTCTCCATCTTTTCTGCGGCCTTCTTCTTCTTTTGCGGCGTGTCGCCGCGTGCGGCCGAGGCCTTCGTTATGATTGGCACGTGCGGTTAGTTCTGGTAGCTCGGCTCGCCGACGGCGCCGCCCTCTTCGACATCTGAGGCACGGTCGTTCGGATCGAGGAAGGCGTGCAATTTCTCTTCGAGCAGACGCGGATTATCGCCAGCCTGAATCGAGAGAATGCCTTCGATCATAATCTCGCGCAGCATCATGAGTTGCGCGTTGCGTTCTTTGATCTTCGATGAGATCGGCAGCCACAGCAAGTTGGCAAGCAAAATGCCGAAGAACGTCGCGACGAACGCTTCCGCCGTCGAATTGCCGAGCGTACCCGTAATCGAGCTGCCGCCGGCGCCCGTCGCCGGTCCGCCGAGCGCGCGCAGCATGCCGATGAGGCCGAGTACCGTACCGATGATGCCGAGCGTCGGCGAGTAACCGCCGAGCGTGCCAAAGACCATCTCCGATTTCACGCCGCGTTCTTGGACGAAACCGACTTCGGTTTCCAATATCTTGCGGATGATGTCGGTATCGCGGCCGTCGATGACGAGCTGGATCCCTTTGCGCATGAAATCATCTTCGAGCGCAGCCGCCTCGTTCTCGAGCGCGAGCAAACCTTCGCGGCGCGCTTTCTCGGCAAAGGAGACGAGCGTCGCGATGGTCTCGCGTTCGTGAAACACGGGTTCCCGGAACGCCGTCCGGAATCCATTCAAGAACCCCGATAAGAACGTCTTGAGCGGAAACGAGATCAGCGTCGCACCGAAGGTACCGCCGACGACCAGAATGATCGCCGAGGGCTGCCAGAGCGTTTTGAAATCCAGGTCGCCGATGAATGCCGAAGCAACCACGGCTCCAAAGGCCAAAACGAGGCCGATTATCGTCGCAAAATCCAAAATACGGGCCTTTCGATAAAAGCAGGTCTACACAGGTCTATCGGTCGGAAATCGCTTTCGCCTTAAGGCAAGAAAGCAACCTGCGGCTTGCCTAGGGAGTTTGGCCGAAAATACGGCGTTTGTACTCCACGATCCGGTCCCGTATTTCTTCCATCGTATCTCGGACGATGAGTTTATTGCCCGAGACGAGGGTCACCACCGTATCGGGCGTCGATTCTAACGACTCGATTAAATCCGCATTAACCATAATCGGTTGATTGTTGAGACGGCGCAAACTGATCACGTCCCTAGTGTAAGCCATCTTCCGGCGCTGCACCTAGCACGGAGGGCTCGCGCTCGAGGATGGCGTGAACGATGCCGGTGTAGGTCACATCTTCGAACTGCCGAGCGAGGGCCGCGACCGTAGCGACCGCCTCCGCGCGGTTAGGGAGCACGTCGAGTGCGGCCAGGATGAAACGCTTTGCCCCGGGTTCATCGCCGCGCCGGGCAACGATTGCGGCGGCACTCGCGAGGAAGACGACCTGGTAACCGGGCGTGACGAGCGGCAGCGCATCGCGGATCGCGGCTAAGGCCGCATCGTCGCGGCCGCGGCGCAGCAGCAGATTGACGAATTCGATCGCGGTGCGCTCCGACTTTGCGGCAAGGAACGCAAGACGATAGGCCGCATCGGCTTCTTCGTCGCGGCCGAGACCCTCGAGCGCCTTTGCGCGGTTGGTGAGCAGCGGCTCGGCATCGCTCCGATTTGTCAGGCCTAGATCGAACCACGCGAGGGCGTCCGCGTAGCGTTCCTCGCGCAGCAGGGTCGCGCCGATCTCCGAGTGCGCTTTCCACATCGCCACTTCATCATCGACCACGAAGTGTTCGCTATTATGATCTCCAGCGGCGATCGCGCGGCCGAACGCCTCGCGCGCTTCAAAGAATCGGCCTTGCGCGGAAAAGATTTTCCCGCTAGAAAAGTGGGCGTTGGCGAAGGTCGGAACCGCGGCAATGCAGTCATCGACGATCTCGCGCGCTCGCGCGAGCCGCCCGTCTTCGATGTACGAATCGGCCAGCACGATCATTCCATGCGGACGAAATCCGCGCGGCGCACCCTGGGTCTGCGTCGCCATCGTTTCGAGCGCCTCAAGGGCGATCGCACGTTTGCCGGCAAGCAGCGCGGCCATGCCGAGGTTGTAGGAGTGGAATGGATCGTCCGGATCGCGCGCGACCTCTGCTTCGGCCAGTCGCAAGTTGCGCTCGCTCTTCGAGCGCTCGCGCATGACCTCCGAGAGATAGCCGTGGTGCGTGATTTCGATCGGCGACCGAACCGCGTGCAACCCCTCCGGCGCGCCATCAAGAGCCGGGAATTCGTGCACAGCGTTGCGATACCGAATCCGCTCGTCGCTCGGGAAAATTCGAATCAGGGCATTGGTCATCACCCCGGCACCACGATACTCATCCGTGAGGTTACGGCACGCGATCCAAATTCCGGCTTGCGCGGCGGGGACCTCACGAATCGATCGCAACGCATCGCGCGAGGCCACATCGAGCCGCTCGTCGGCATCGAGCACGAAAATCCAGCGGTAGCGCGCGAGCGCCAGCGCCGTATTGCGGGCGTATGAAAAATCATCGCGCCACACGATGCGTTCGACCCGCGCACCGGCTCGCTCGGCGATAGCGATCGTGTCGTCGGTCGACCCGGAATCGACGACGACGATCTCATCGACGATACCCGCGACGCTTGCGAGGGCCCCGGCAAGAAAGCGTTCTTCGTCCCGCACGATCATGCAAAGCGAGATCCCGGCGGGGCGCTGCGGATGATTCGGCGGCGGGAGCGGAAGACCGAAAGGAAGCGACACGAGCCGAAGAATTTGCGGAAATGCAGTCGCCGTCCCCTGGGGAGAGTGACGGCGTCTGCTAGGCTGGGACGGTTTGCGCTTTAGAAGTGCAGGCCGAGTCCCACGTACGGACCGTGGTGTTCGGTGATCACCGGCGCATTGGTGCGCGGCTTACTCCGATCGCCGAGGTACCCCGCATCGATGAACAACGGCGACTTCGGCACTTGGATCGAGTAGCCGAGTGAGTAGCGCAGCATGTGATACGAGAGAACGTTTTGACCGGGGAGCCCGGTGAGCGTATACGTCCCGCCGACATTGGGATAGTAGAAGATACCGCCGTGCAGCGAGGTCGGCTGATCGAGATCCGGCAGCTTTTCGACTCCGGCGCCGACGCCTTTGCGCGTCGGGTAGTTGTAGTCGTTCGCCACGCGAATGTACGACACACCGGCATAGAGCCGCGGGTCGATTAGTTTTACGCCGACTTTGACGTCCATATCGCGGTCGGTGAACGTCGCCGCATTTTGCGCGAAGCGTCCCGTGCCGGCGGGCCCGTTGACGAAGCCTTGCGGTACATTGTATTGATAGCGGCGGCTATCGACCATCGCCATGAGCGTAAGCGACGAGATCGGGAACTCGACCGCGCCACGAATATCGTACGACTGGCCGCTTCGTCCTTTGCTGCCGGGCGCGTATTCGTTATATACGATCGGTGGTGCGATGATGTCGCCTGCGATGTAGTGGATGTAATGCGGGATTGCGACGCCGAGATTCTGCTGCGGACCAAGCGGCGATGAAGCCGTGAAGCCGTTGCCGCTAGCTGCATCCCCGTAGGCAGACGGTGCAGAGGCGGGAAGGGAGCCGGGCATCGGTTTCACCGATAGGCCGGCCGGTCGTAGCACCGTAGGGACGGTTACCGGTGAAGCGGCGGGCGCAGGCGACGGCGCGGGAGGGGCGGTGGGTTGAACCTGCGCGAGCACGACGGCGGCGCCAAGAAGCAAGGCGATCATCGCGGATCACCGATGTAGGGGAACGCTGACAAGTAGTGTTTCTCCGAGGGGGTGACGTGGTCGCTCGTCAGACATGCCGTCTCGCGATTATCGTCGGGAGCAAGACCGAGTTTCGGAACGAGGCTGCCGTAGATCGCACCGAGTGAGAGGTCGATCACCGGACTCTTGGGATCTCGACCACCGAAGTGACGGTACGGATCGCCAAGCGAGAGTTTCGTGCCGCGGATACCTTGCGGCGGAACGGCGCGGATCACGGCGATCGGGAATCCCGACTTGCCGTTGGTCTCGACCGCGAGATACCGTGCGCCGCCGGCGGCGCTCAGATCGGCCTCGATCTCATCGGGCATCAATACTTTAACGAGTGCATCGGCGACTGCGGTCGAGCGACCCGCCGTGTGGATCGTATACTCGCGGATCGAACGCGTGAGCGTCGGATCGTCGTACGGATTGCTGCGATTGCTCGCATCGTGATTGCGGAACGATTCGGTCGCTTCTTTGACGGCCGGACGCGCGAGGCGCTCGACCTGCGTCCACGTACCGCCGTCGTCTGTCGCCGTGCCGACCTTCGTGTTGAAATTCGTCAGCATCGCGGAGAGTGCCGTGAGGGGGCTCTGTGGTGAAGCATCGGGACTGTCGCTGCGCAGCGACGTCGTCGCCCACAGATTGATGCGGCCGAGATTGCCGCCGTTATCCGCGAGCATCGTACGCGGCATTTCGATGACGATCGAAAGCACGTTGAAGCCTGCCAGCGTATCGGAGCCGACATTATTGAAACATGTCGCCGTATTCGCGGGCGGATTTGGCTGGTTCTGCCAGTTACGATCGGGCTGTATCTTGAAAAACTGCGCGAGGTCGAAGTAGAACGGGTCTTCGCGCGGGCCGGCAAACGCGGTAATGCCGTTCCCAAGATCCGTGATCTTGTTGTATGGAATCGAGGCAGACTTCTTCACGATTGTCGAGAGCGTGCCGGCGCGACCCGGATATGCCGGACCGTACATGACCAGTTGCTGGTTCGCACCGACGCCGGTCGGTTTGAACTGGATGACCTGATCTTCGGCGCCGGCATCGCCGTGCGCGATCTTGAACTGATAGAGGACGCCGGGATCGAAATAGGTGTTCGGTCCTTGACCGCCGACGATCAGCGGCCAGACATCCATTGCAACGACGACCTTGGTCGGATCGCTTGCGGGGAACACAAAGACATCGGTGATGTCGGCTCCCGGGCGGCTCACCGTGAGCGGCGAATCTTGATGATCCGACGCCCGCGAGCTTGTTACTGAGTAGGCCACAAACGAAAGCATTAGTGCACTTGCGACTAGCGCCGACATCGCGACGGTGAGAAACTTCCGCAAACCGATACTCCAAAGGATTCGAGTAGACTAGGTCGCAGCTTACCCGGCGTTCATTGGGTTAAACGAGATTGAGAGAAAATAAAAACGGGCCGATTGCATCTGCAATCGACCCGTTTCCGTTGGGGAACAACCCCTAAGCGAGCAAGCCGTTTAACGCTTGAGCGCGATGACCGTTTGGAGATCGGAGTCTGCCGTCGTGATACTGCGCGAGTTCGCTTCAAACGAACGCTGTGCGAGAATCATCTTGGTGAACTCATCGGCGATCGAGACGTTCGACTGTTCGAGCGAACCCGAGATGATCGCGCCGAAGCGGCCGTTTGCGGCCGTTCCGACTTGTGCGAGTCCCGAGTTTGCCGTCGCGCTGAACTGGCTCGAACCGAGGCGGTGAAGACCCTGTTCGTTTTGGAATGTGGCAAGCGCAACGCGTCCGAGCGTTTGCGTTTGACCGTTCGTGAACGCACCGGAGATCGTGCCGTCTTGGCCGACGTTGATGTTCGAGAGGGTGCCCTGGGGGTAACCATTTTGCGAGAGCACGTTGGGCGGATTCGACGAGCCCGAAAGTGATGTCAGGAGCGAGAAGTCCATGCCAATCGGGCCGCCGGGTACGTTGACCGGTGTCGCGAAATTGCCAGTTTGCCACGTCGTAACCTGGATTTGATTACCGTCGGCAGTCGTTGGGACCGCGTTCGAGCGATGCCCGGCGCCCGCCGCAAGGCCGTTGCCGGACGTGTTGATGAATTGACCATTGGTGTCGAAAAACACGTAGCCGTTGGCTGGCGCCGTATACGTCGTACCGTCGGCCGAAGTGATCTGGTATTGCCATTCGGTTGCGGCCGACACCGCGACGCCTGCGGTGTTGGTGACGTTTGCCGGCAGATTTTGGTGGGCACCGGGTGTACCGGTCACGGCAGGTGTGAAAGCGACGTTCACGAGATGCGCGTTGCCGAGCGAATCGTACAGCGTTGTCGAGATGGTGGTGGTGACGGCACCGACACCGGCGTTCGATGCGGCGATAATGTATTGCGTCTGATCGAGGTTGCCGCCGAACGAGACGTCGAACTGTTTGTCGCCCGTTGGCCCCGACTTCGTGCCGAAACCCGTTCCGACCGCGGCGGATTTGAGACCGAGCGGAATTTGCAGCGACTGCGGAACGCCGGTACCGGTGACGGTGCCGTTTGCGCTCGCCGGGAAGCCCTGTACCGCAAGACCGGAACTGGGATCGTAGAGTAAGCCGTCTTGGTTGAGCGAGAACGCGCCGTTGCGCGTGTACGTCGGAATTCCCGATCCGGTTTTGTCCCGGAGAACGAAGAATCCGTCGCCGTTGATCGCAAGATCCGTGTTGACGCCCGTGGTGTTCAGGCCGCCCTGTTGGAACTGCGTGTCGATCGTGCCGACTTTGACGCCGAGACCGATGTCCTGGCCGTTGACGCCGCCGCGCGTTTGCGTCGGAGCGGACGGGAAGGACTGGGTCTGATACAACAGGTCCTGGAAATTTACGCGCTGACTCTTGAAGCCGGTCGTACCGACGTTGGCAATGTTATTCGAGATGACGTCGATCTGCGTCTGATATGACTCAAGACCGGTAACCCCGATAAACAACGAATCAAATGACATTCGTTGATCCTTTCGTTGCTGAACATGTCCGCGACGCGTCCATCAGTCGGCGCCGCAGGTGAGAGCCCCTCGCAACAAGGTCCACTCTCAATGTGTGTGTGTGTGTTGGTTCTACTATCGGATGATTGCGGCGCTATCAATATTCGTGAAGACGTTTTCTTTCATCGAATCTTGATCGACCGCGGTAATGACGACGCGATTTTTGATCGAGACGACCATGCCGACGTCACCCATCATGAAGAGGCTCTGCTTCGCGCCTTTGGCCGCTGCTTTATCGGCCATCGAGTTCATCTTGTCCACGTCTTGTTGCGTGAGCGTGATGTTGCGCGATTGGAGTCGCTGCATGGCGTGCGCGCTGAACTTGAGTCGCTCGCCTTGAGCTGGTTCCGATTGCCGAAGAACGTCGCGGAAAGACGTGCCGCCGGCCGGCGGAACGGTGAACGGAACGCCGACCGGACGTGCGACGGAAACCGTCGACGGCGGGATCTGTGGTCCGTTGATTTTGGGATCCATCGGCTACTTGATTCCGACGATTTGCCCGGTGCCGAATTGATACGCGTTGCCCTTGACATCCGAGAACGGTTTACCATTCTTGTCGTTGAGGGTGAACTGCGGTTGGCCGTTCACAACCGCAATCGTTCCGACGGTGCCGGTGACGATCGAGGTATTGCCGGTGCCGTCCGGGGTGGAGACCGTAACGGTCTTGCCGAGCAGCGTCGAGGCCTGAAGGACGGAGAAGTTCGACTGGAAGTTTTGAAACGAGTTCTTCAGATCGGTCGTGGCTTGCGTTGCTTGGAACTGCGCGAGCTGGGCGATCGACTGCGTATCATCCAGGGGCTTGAGCGGATCTTGGTTCTTGAGTTGCGTCGTGAGCAGTTTCAAGAACGCATCCTGGCCCAGCTGATTCTGCAAGTTCGACGTCGGTAACGTCGGCTTGTTTTGATTGATCAAGTTGTCGATCGGTAAACCGTTCGAGCCTGTCACGGGTGCTGCCATGGATTGAGCTCCTAAACGAGAGCGTTGAGATGTCCGAGACGTACGTCTGCCGCTTGCGGAGGCGCAAAACTCGGGGTCGCAGCGATGGCCAAGTCGGCTTGGACGTCCGAATCATCGAACTCCGAGTCGACCGCTCCGCGGGTTGCGGAGGGTTGCTGCTGCTGCTGGTGTTGGAATCCCGCAAAGCCGCCGTTTGAAACGTCGACCGAGAAGCCCGTAAGCTTGAGGCCGGCGCTCTCGAGCGAGCGTGCGAGATGCTGCTGATTTGCGATCAGCGTGTCGCGGACGTCGGAATTTGCCGCGACGACCGTCGCGTTGACTCCGCCATTGGTAACGACGAGTTTGACGTTGACATCGCCCAGATGCTCGGGGACCAGACGCAGGCGAACTTCGGAGTTACTGACACCACCGAGGTTACGAACGCTAATGCCTTTGAGCACTTGTTCGACGACCGCGTAACGATCCGCGGATTGCGGCGCGTACGAGGGCGGCGTTGCAAAGAGCGACGCATCGAAGGCGATCGGCGCGGGGCCGTTCGTGCTTGCGATGCCGACGGTCGGAGCGGGAGCGGCGGGCAACGACGTTGCGATGCTCACGGCGTTGGCCGCATCGAGCGTCGCGAGAAAGTCGCTTGCCGGGGTACCGGAGGGAAGGCTTGCGTCCTGCGATCCATCCGCTTTGGCAATTGCCGCAGCGAACGCACTGAGGAACGACGAGAGATCGCCACCGGTCGAGGTGTTCGAGCCGTTGCTCGTGGGCGGCGCCGCGGGCGCGTTCGTGGAGGCAACGTTGATCGCGCGCGTGAGGATACGGCCGAGTTGCGTATCGCCGCTCGTGCCGGTTTTCCGCTCGCTGCTCGCGACGGTACGACCGTCGGTTGCAAACAGCGCCGCGATCGGTGCTGTAAGCGAGGAAGGAACTGCAGCCGGCGCGGTGACCGCTGCGAATTGCGCGTCGATTGCGTTTGCGAGTGCAGCCGCAGTCTGAACGACCGCCGGCGCTTTCGCGCTTGCGTTCGAGTCGACGGCAGCAACGCGCGAACTCTCGAGCGTGCCGTGGGTGGTTGGACTTGACCCGAGGATCGGTCCGGATCCATTCGCTGGAGCGACCGGAACGGCGGTGTCATCGGTTACGACGCCCGCGGACGCCGAAGGCGACCCGAGAGCGAGCGTTGCGGCGAGCACGATCGAATCGACGGAAACGGGAATGAAGCCAGACGTTACCGCCTCGCTTGGTTTTTTCGTTTCTGCCGGGGCTAGGTCGACTTTCGCTTTCGCGTCCAAGTCTGGTCCTAGGAATCGATTCGGCTGCCCCGTTTGTGCTGGATCTGCTACCCTGGTAGCGATTTCGGCAAGTTGCCGGAACCGATGCGCGAGGGCGAGCGCTCCATGTGCATCCGCGCTTGGCGGTGCTGTTCCCGGTGGGGAGAGCGCCGCGGCAAAGACCTTCTGGAGTTGCTTCTGGACGTCGGGGCCTGCTCCGCCGTTTGCGACCGAGGACGCAAGCGATTTCGAGAGCGAAGCGACGATGTCGCCGAGCGATTCACCGTTCTTCATCCGCACGGATATCTGCGCGGCAAGCTTCACATCGAGCGGATCGCTCGCTGCGGGCGTGACCGGCATCGTCTGGACGGGGGCCTTTCCGGCGAACAGCGCGGTCTGCGAGGCGACGATCGTCGCAAAGCGAGAGTCGAGCTGAGCTTTGAAGAGACCCGGAACGGGGACGGTGATGGCTGTCCCTTTGATGTGGGACGGACCGACGGGGAAGATTTGGGGGACTAACTGCATTTTTCACCTCCTCTCGATTGATCTTTGGAACAGTCACGATGGCAAAAGAAGGCCATCGTGCGATGTGCCTAGTTTTAGCTTCGGCATTGGGGCGGCTGGACCTTAGTCTTCTCTTGGATTGTGGTTGACGGCTTGAGGGTCCGGGGGTTGTGGCGGGGACGCCCGTCCTTTTCCATCCTTGGAAAAGGACTACTCGCGGACTTTGCGCTCCCGGCATCCTGCCTC